>JAZTWK010000058.1:0-44327 GCA_045635865.1 Victivallaceae bacterium | reverse complement strand
GGCGACTCGCTCAATTTGGATCTCGGCGGCGGCACGCTGGATTCGGAGTGGACGATCCTTTCCGGCTCGGCGACGGCGGTCACCGGCTGGAATGGAGCGTTGACCGGCGGCGTGATTATCGGCGGCGAAAATGCGGTGTGGAATCGCGCGGCGCAGATGTATGTGAGCGACAGCTACAAACTCTACTGCGAGACCGACGGTTACACCGCGAGTTTGAAGGTGACGACGATCGCCTGAAGTCAAAAACAAATCGACCGGGAGGAGCGATCCTCCCGGTTTTTTTTGTTATCGAATGGCGGCGCCGAGGAGCCCCAAGAGGACTTCGTTGGCGAGGGAAGTAAGTTTCAACGAGGCTAATTTGCGCTTGGGATCAAGCTTGATCCGCACGATCATGCCGTGATTGCCCTCGCTCCAGTAGAAACTTTCCCACTTCATCTGCAACGCCGGTACGAGGAGATCGTCAAAGTTTTGGGGATGAAGCAATTTCACCACTTCCGGCTTGCCCTCGGCGTAATTGACCGCAATTTGCGCGTTGACTACGCCGCTTTGCATCGCGTTGGTCGCCCCGAAAATAAAGAGCGCCAACTCTTCGCCGCTGCCCGATAAGGGAAGTTCCAGTTCGGTCGGGAAGTTTTCCCAGATCGACACCACCGCCGCGTTGTTGCCGACCGCGGGAGTCGGGAAGCTCCACCCCGATTTGAGCTGATATATGCCGCCGGGGGCTTGGCGCAACGGTGCGTCGTCGAGGTGCACCGCGTTGTGGCCGAAGTGGTTCCACTCCCACGCGTAGCGCCCGTTGCGCCGCATGCCGATCGAGTAGCCGTCCGGCCGGGGAGCGCGATATTCCCGGTCGAAAAGTTTGGCGAGTTCGACGTTGAAAATGCTTTGGCAGTCAAGATTTTTCCACTTGCCCGCCGGGCGCCCCACCGGAATTTTTGGCTCCGGAATGCCGGTAAGCAGTTGCGCCGGAGCAACTTCCGCAAATTCCCCGACGAAAACCACTTCAAAATCGCTGGCTCCCGATAGCGTCAATTCCCGCACCGCCACGCCGGAAAAATCGACTTCCGCGCTTTCCGCAACTTGACCGTTGACGGTGATATTTTGCGCGGCTCCCGGCAGATAAAGCCGGACTTTTTCGACCCCTTTGACCGCGATCTGCCAAATTTGCGACTCGCCGTCGCGGCGGCAAAAGAGCGATAGATCCGGCAAGCGCAGTTGTGCCTCATGCCACTGGGGCGGAAGTTGCGGGGCGAGTTCCAACTCGTTGCTCAGTTTGCGGAAACGCACCCCCCACAGCCCCTCGACCAGCACCCGCAGAATCGTGCCGGTGGCGTCGGAAAAATCCCAGTCGCCGTCGTCGTTGGAACCGCTGGCAGTGAGCACGTGGGCGATCGCTCCCGGCGAATGGCTCAAGGCAAAGGCATCCAGCAGTCCGTCGATCAGCCGCCGCGCTTCAACGCCCCGAAACGCGCGGAAGTACGCCAGCGCCAGCGCCGCGTTTTCCGCCGGGAAAATCCCGCAGGTCGAATACTTTTTCGGCAACCAGTTGGCGGAGTAGGCCAATCGGCCGTGGCGGTTGGCGGTGATGACGTTGCGGATATGGTTTTCGGTAAATTCCAGATTTTTCACCAGCTGCTCCGCCGTGGCGGCATCGCACTCGGCAGAGAGGTAGATCGTCGACAATTCCGGGCTGGGGTGGGTGAGTTTTTTGCCGACGGTGTCGATGTACTCGGCAAAAACTCCCGCCTTGGGCAGATAAAGTCGACTTTGGATCGCCTGCCGGATGCGCTCCGCCCGCGCGGAAAAGCGCGTGGTGTCGCGCCCGAGCCGCCGCCCGAGCCGCGCCATTTCCACGTTGGCGGCGTAGTTGTAAAAGGTCGCTTGGGCGCAACCGCCGCCATTGTAGGAGTGGCCGTCGGATATCCACGTGTTGAGGAAGTTTTGGTAGAGTCCGTCGCCGTCGGGATCGAAAATGCGCTCCTCAAAGTCGAGCATTTCCCCCAGAGCGTCAAAAATTTCCGCGCCGAGTTGGAAATCGGCGGAGCGCTCCAAGTAGTAAAAGATCATATCGGTGGCGACTTCCTGCATATTGTAGATGTCGTCGGCGTGGAGCAAGGCGGTGAGTTTCCCCTGCGGGTGGGCGAGGTGGTGGTATTGCGTGCCCTCGTGGTCGAGATCGGGGCGGTCGGCGCCGTCGTACCAGACCTTTTCCGCTTCGGCATCGTGAAGTTGCGTAGCAATATGCGCCTTGATCGCTCCGCGCACCCGGTCGAACTGCCCGGCGAGGCTGGGCGCGTAGTAGTTGCGCCACCCTAAAAACGGCGCGTGGTAGCCGACCGCGCCGTGGAAAAATCCCGGCGCGTGGTAGGAAGCATCGAGGGCGATCTGCAAGTCCTTGACCACGCCGTTGAGGCGGAGATCGGGGGTCGAAAAGCCGATGCCCGCACTTTTGGCGGCGATCTGCCGGATGATTTGGGGGCGGGGATCAGCGGCGAGGTAACGTTTCAACGCGGCTTCGTCGCCATTGGCGAGCACCACGATATTGCCGCACAATCTTTCGCCGGGGGCGAGGCGGCGGACGAATTTGAGCACGGTTTTATCGCCGTCGTGCGGCAACAAACTCAACGAGGGGTAAAGTTCCAACGCCGCCCCGGAAGCGTCGGCGGAAACTTCAGCACCGAAGTCGTTGCCCGCCAAGAGATATTTGCCGCCGGATTTCTCGGTGATCCTGCCGTGATCGCCGCAAACTTCGGCGGCGGTATCGGCGAAGTCGCTTTCGCTGATCTGTCGCTTGGCGCTTTCCGGGGAGTCGAAGCGACCGATAAAATCGGTGATGCCGCCCAGCAACGCGACGAAAATGATCTCACCGTCGGCGATGAGATTGTAATGCACGACGTAGCCGTCGTCATCCTGCAGCGGGTAGATCTCGACGTGGGTCTTGGTCTCCGGGAACCACGGCGAGTTGCGGGTGAAGTCGTAGTGCATCGCCCCGTGCTTCCAGGTGCTGACGATGTCGGTGGCGTCGTGGAAGAAGCGGGAAAAGTTGTCGTGCGACCCCAAATCGTTGCTCAACTGGGTGACTCCGGGGGTGAGGGCGAGCCCGCTTTGCAGAATGCCGAGTTTCGCCTGATAGCACCAGGAGTTTTTCCGATAGTCGCTCATCGCGCCCATAAAGAGCGGCACGTCGCCGGCAAAGGTGAAAAAGCGCCCCGGCTCGACATCCTTGCCGTGTCCGCCGTAAAGCACCCGGTTGAAGCGTTCGTTGGAGCCGAAGCGTTGCCAATCGCCGTTGTCAAGTACCTGATAGCAAGATAGTTCCGCCATATTACGCACGCTCCAGATTCAAGTTGAAATAGTCGATCGCATTGTTGCGGCAGATCTTTTTCCAGACCGCGTCGGGCAGTTTGCCGCAATCGTGGATGTAGTCAAACCACTTTTTGATCTCGAAATTAGCCTCGCAGTCGGCGTTGCAGCAGTCGGTGCCGAAAAAGAGCCGATCCTGAAATTCGGTGAGGAAGTTCACCGCGAATTCCTCGTCGCGCCGCAGTTGCGGCAGGGAGTCGGAAAGTTCCCCGTACAAATTGGGGAAAGTGCGCAAGAATTGTTGCGCCACCCCCTCGCCGGGGATCTTCCCGGTCGGGCAGGGCGGACCGTACTGCTTGCCGTCGGACTCGAAAACCGGCTTGAACGTGGCAATTTTGGTGTCGGCGGAATAGCCTGCCCAGAAAAGCGGCCCGTGGGCGATGAATTTCAAGTTGGGGAAACGCCGCAGGGTCTGCTCCAAGGCGGGCAATCCCTCATCGTCGATCAGCCCGAAGTCGCCGCCGCACTGTGCCGAACCGTCGGTAGTGACCGGCAAACCGACTTTTTCGGCACAGGCAAAGAGGTTCTGCACCCGGGCATCGTCGAAACGCAGATTGGGCATGATTTCCCCCACGCCGAGACAGCCGCGGTCGCGGTAGTAGGCGAGGACTTCCTCCAAGTGGGCGTCGGCGCGGTTGATGAGCGCCCGCGGATCGAGATTGCAAAACGCCGCCAAGCGCTTCGGGTGCGCGGAAACCATTTCCAAAATATCCTCGTTGGCTTGCGGCAGATAGACTTCAGAGTTGACCACCGGGAGCACAAATCCCAACTCGATGCCGTAGCGGTCGTAGCGGGAAATCAATTCCTCGGCGGTGCAAAAGCGGGTGACGAAGGGCAGGGGGCGCCGATAGGCGTGCGCGTGGATGTCAACATACAACATAAGAGATCCTCCGGTCAATATTGCTTAAGAGTAAGATAGTTCAGTAAAGCGGATTTGGCAAGGAAGAAACGCGATTTTTATGCGGAAAAGTCCGGCGATTTCGGTTCCGGGAGTCGGGTGGCGACGAGTGTGCCCAGCAGCGTTATCGCCCCGAGAACGAGGAAGATCACCATGTAGGCTTCGGGGGGATAGACTCCGTTTACCGCGCTTTTTTCGTAGCAGTGCAAAATGAATCCGACGATCTGCTGCTCAACTGCGATGAAAACAAAGAGCAGGAAATTGAGCATAGAGATCGCCAGCCCGGTCACTTGAGGAGAGTTGAAGTCCTTGATCGCCGAAAAGAAGACCGCGTTGCACCCCGAGGGGGCGGCGATCAGCATCATCCCCACGACCAGAAATGCCGCCGGAGCGCCGAGGCCGAAGCGGAGCGCCCCCAATGCCGAGCCAACGGTCGTCGTCAACAGCAGGGTGATGACGAAGCGGATGCGGCGGTCGCCACTCCACTTGAGCAGGATATTGCCCAGCGGATTGAAGAGAATGTTTACCGCGATGAACACGCTGAAAATCACCCCGATCGCCGCCGGGGAAAAACTGCCGTCGTCATCCAGACACTTCTTGCCGATCAGCGCCATCAAGGCGAAGTAGGAGCCGTAGATCGTCCCCAAAGAAAACATGAGTTTCAAGTTATTGGCGGAGCGGAAAAACTCCTTAAGCGCGCTCCATTGATTGCCATTGCCCACCGGGAACAATGCTCCTCGGGCGAAAATAATTATCAATACCGTCGTCACCACGCCGACCCCGGCGGGCAGGGCGATCGCCCATCGCCACGAGGTGTGCTGTGCCACAATGAGCATGGGCGCACCGCCGACGAACACCCCGGCGCATCCCGTCATGAGCACCAGCGTCAGCATCCAGAGGAAATTCCGCTCGAAAAGTTCCGCCGTAAGTTTGGATAGCCCGATGTAGCACACTCCGGCGCCGAAGCCCACCAGAAGTCGGGCGCAAAAGAAAGTGGTGAAACTGCCGGCAAGCACCGAGGTCACCGCGCCGACGGTGAAAATGAAACTGCCCGCCACCAGCAGTCGCCCGCCGCCGTAGCGGTCGGAAAAAATGCCGAGCAGAAAGTTGCTCAAAGCGTAGGAGATCATAAATCCCGACCCCAACAGCGCCAGCTGAGTGGCGTTGAGCGCCAAGCCGGAGCGGATCTCGGTGTAGAGACTTCCCGGCACCAAAACCTTATTCATACAGGTAAAAAAGTAGGTGACGAGCGCGGCAAAAAAGATCACCCGCCGCCGGGTCAATACCGATATCGCCATAACTTCACTTCCCGCAGGCGGCCAAAAATGCCGCAAAAAGTTGCCGGGTCTCCGCGCAACTGTCGTAGAGCAACTCGGGGTGATACTGCACGCCGAGCATAAACGGGTGCTCCGGGTGATAGATCGCCTCGATCACGCCGTCGGGGGCTTGCGCGGCACAGCGCAACTGGGGCGCGAGACGTTTTACCGCCTGATGATGACAACTGTTGACGGCAAAGCGCGTCTTGCCGACGATCTTCGCCAAGGGTGAATCCGGAGTGCAACTGATCTCGTGGACGCACTCGCGGCAGACTTCGTCGCGGGCGTGGTTGAGCACGCCGGGGAACTCCAGATCGATATTCTGATAGAGCGAGCCGCCGAAAGCGACGTTTAAACACTGTTCGCCCCGGCAGATGCCCAACAACGGTTTTTGGCGCTTTGCCGCTTCGTGGATAAAATAGAAATCCATGGCGTCGCGCTCCACCGAGGGACGGCAGTTGTCGTAGCGCGGGGCTTCGCCGTAGTGCGCGGGATCAATGTCGGAGTTGCTCCCGGAAATGATGAAACCGTCGCAACTTTCGGCAAAATATTCCAATATCTTGGGGTCGGCGGAAAGCGGCAAAAGCAGCGGGATCGCCCCCGCTTTTTCCAAACTCGTCATATAGCCCGCCACCCAAAAGCACCGTTTGTCGGTGTCGTAAAGCGGCGTAACGCCGATGATCGGGCGATTTTTATACATAGCTTCCCCCCCTTGGGTTTGTCATAATATACTCCGTCAGAGCGCAAAATCAACCGTCGAAATCGACTTGTTCGGCAAGTAGAGTGCGGTAAGCGGGGTGAATGAGCGCCCGTCGCTTGCCGCCCGCCGGGGTGAATGCCCAGCCGACGGTGCGGTTTTCCGCAGTGGCGATCAGCTCCAATTTGCCGCATTGGGGGGTGCGATCCAAGGCGAGGATCGCCGCCTCAAAGCTGGGGTAGGGAAGCTCCGGGAGTTCGCCGTATTCTTGGAGCAGGGCAAAGCGTAGCAGTAAATCGATCTCGTGGCGGTAGCCGACCGTCCCCGGCAGAAAGTGCAATTTTGAGGTCTGGGAGTAGTAGAAACGGCAGAATTCCCGGAAGGTCGCCGGGGAGTCGCCCAACGGCAGATAGAGCGGACCGTGATCGGTATTTTCCAGCGCCAAACGGAAACCGAATTTCGCATAGACCGGAACCAGATTTTTTCCGGCACTGCAAAAAAGCGCCAGCGGTGGCGCGGCGGCGTTTTGCAGATCTTCCTGCCACATTTGGAGCAATTTCTTGCCGATGCCCCGATGTTGATAGCGCTCGTCGGTGCGGAAATTACCGAAGTTACCGACGGCGTCGGCGTGCTTGCCCCAGCCGTACCAGAGCCGGGAAACGCACCGCTCGTTTTCGGTGGCGATGAAGTAGGCGTCGCGGCACTCGGCGCCCGCTTTGCCGCTCAGCCGGAAGCGGATCATTTGACTGTAGGATTGCTCCGGGAATTCAGCGGAAATCACCTGATCCAGCGCGTTCGCCGCCGGGGTAAGGGGCGTGCCGGGAAAGTAACTTTGGTAATTTATCATACGCAGTAACCGGCAGTGGCGATCAGCCGGTAGTAGGGATTTATTCCCTCGCCCGGAGTCGGTGGCAGATCGAGTTCAGGCAGTGATTCCGCTTTGCCGGAAATCAGATCGGTCAGTCGGGTTTGCAGTTCGCCGAAGCGTGCTGCCAGTCCGGCCAAGCGGATCTGCAGAATTTCCAACCCGAAAGGTTTATTGCCGCGCAGGTATTGGGTGCGGAATGAGTTAGCCAGCAGTTCGAGATCGCGGATCAGTTGAGGTATGGCGTCGTTGATGAGCGTCTGCAGCGCGGCGAGGTCGCGCGAAGCGTAGGCGGTGAGCAGTTTGCGCCGAATCTCGATTTTGCCGATCAGCACCCTCAGGATATTGTCGGCGTGGCGGATCATCCCGGCGGTACATTCGTCGAGATGATCGGCGGTCTTTTTCTGCAGTTTTCTATAGCCGTTGAGTATTCGCTCCCAGTCGATCGCCGGATTTTCCCGGCAGTAAATATTCATCAACGGATCATCCCAGAGCAGGGCGGGGGCGGAGACCTTGGCGGGTATATTCGTGTCGTCGATCGGCATTTGAATATCGCCGAGGGCGATTTGAAGTTGGTAATCGGCGTGGCAGACCGCGGCGAAAAGTTTTTCTGTCCGCTCCTCGGAAAATTCGGCGTTGAAATTATAATCGGCGACTCGCGCCATGGCGGCGAAAGCGGATTCAAATTCGCAGTAACCGCCGTCGTCGCCCCACAGCGCATAGACGATCTCGCGGATATCGGTCCGTCGGCAGGCATCGGTACATGGGCGGGTGATCAGGTCGGTAACCTTGTAGTCGCACCACAATTCCCCCCAAGTCCAGATGCCGCTGGCGACCAGCGGAGAGCGACCGTTGAGCCGACGGGATTTTTCCAACATGGAGCAATAGAAGTCAACATCCCAGTGGTAATAATCCCAATAGGCGGTCTGTACCTCGGCGGGAATGCCGACCTTAACTTCCGGCGGCACGACGGTATCGGGGTTATAATAGGTGTGATCCGGACTGGAAAACTTGAAGTACATATCATTCCAGATGATCGGCTGAAGTTGCCGATCGCGGCAGAGGTCGCAAAGGCGGCGCAGGTGGCGGTTGTAGAGAGAAAAACCGTGTTCATAACCGTGTTTGTCGAGGAATTGCCCCCGCCCGAGATCGTGAGTTTCATCCATTCCAAGGTGGATGCGGCGCGAACTCAATGCGTTGTTCCAGAAATCCACCATTTTTTCGAGCAGTCGATAGCTTTTTTCCTCATCGACCAGCAGGACGTTTTCGGTGTCCTTGATGTCGCGGTAATGATTCCAGCGCAGAACCGGCTCAAGGTGGCCGAGCGCTTGGATCGAGGCGACCACTTCAATATTGAGCTGTTGGGCGTACTCATCGATTTCCCGGATCTCCGCCTGGGTGTAGGCGCCGCGCAGATAGCCGAAGTAGGGCTCGTCGGGCAGCTGATAGGCGTCTTTGGTGTAGAGCATCGCCACATTGAAGCCGAAAAGCGCCATGCGGCGAAGCCACCGTTTGAAGTAATCCACCCTGACCACTCCGGTACGGGAACAGTCGAGCAGGATGCCGTGGGTGGTGAAAAAGCGTTTTTCGCAACTTTCGCACTCGGCGAGCACCAAGCCGACGCCGCGTCCGGCAAAGCGGATATCGCCGTAGGTTACGGTGTAGCCGTCGGCGTGTTTATTTACCTGCAAGACGGCGGGATCGGCGGACTTTTCCCAGAAAACATTCGGTTGGTCGGTCGGGTAGATCGGATATTCTTCGCCGAGAGTGTTGAGCAGGGGGAACAACTCCGGCGGCGTGTTTCGGGGATCCCAGCGTAATTCCATAACTTTACACTTTCATTGATGGGTGGCCGACTCCTAACATACCACCTTTGTCGAGAAAATTCAAGCCGACTTGGTTTTTGTCTTCCCATGCATTATATTGGTCAATAAGGAGCAAGTAATGCGAAAAATCGGTTTTTTCATGCTGTTGGCGACGTGGCTCGCCGGGTGCGGGGTGTCGGAAACGATCCCCGCGGTCGAGAATTTCGAGTTGGCGCGATATTTGGGCAAATGGTACGAAATCGCCCGTACCCCCAACTATTTCGAGCGGGGATTGTCGCGGGTGACGGCGGAGTATTCCCGCGATGAGGGCGGCGAGGTCAAGGTGGTCAACTCCGGGGTGGCGGAAAACGGCAAGATCAAATCGATCACCGGGCGCGCCCGCTTTGCCGGGAAAACCGATGTCGGCGAGCTGAAAGTATCCTTTTTCGGCCCCTTTTTCAGCGCCTACCGCATCGTCAAGCTCGCAGTTGACTACCGCTACGCCGTGGTCGTCGGGAGCGACTTGGACTACGTCTGGGTGCTGGCGCGAAGTCCGCAACTTGCCCCGGATGATTGGCGGGAGATCGCCGCGTTTTTGCGCACTTGGCGAATCTCGCCGGAAAAGTTGATCTACTCTTTCGGCAAGCCGGAAATCAGCGCAGGCCGGCAATAAAGGTGGAAATGCCGTTCAAAATGGACTGCACCGCCAAGGTGACCAGAAACAGACCGGTCAACTTGTTCAACAGCTCCAAGCCGTGCTTGTGCAGGATCTTGATCGCCCAGTCGGAGAAAAAGAGGATCACCCAGATCGCCAGCACCACCAACGCCAGCGCCACGACGTTGACCACCCGATCCTGCGCGGTCATCCCCGGCATCGCACCGAGCACAAAGAGCGCACTCACGGTACCCGGACCGACGGTGATCGGCAACGCCAAGGGTATCAGCGACGGGTCGCTGTCGTTGTCGATAAAGCGACCGCTTTTGTGCGAACGGATCATTTCGATACCCGAGAGCAACAGGACGAGTCCGCCGCCGATCTGAAAGGCGTGAATGGTTATCCCCAACACTTCAAAGATCGCCGGACCGAAAAAGAAGACCACGAGGGAAATGACAAATACCCAAAACGAAGTCTTGGTGGCGATCCGCCGCTTTTCCGCCAGACTGCGATCGGCGCAGACATCCAAAAAGACGGACAGCACAAAAAACGGCGTCAACAGTACGAAAAAGTTGATGAATTTTTCAAAAAGAATCATAATTTCCTCCTGATGATCTGTCGCGGGTAAGGTATCCCCGGGCGGGGGAAAAGTCAAGCCGATTTGCTAAACCGCGGGTCGAAAAGCGGCAAAATGGTTGAAATAGGCGGCAAATTGTGCTATATTTTCCTAATCATTAACGGGTAAAAAACTGTTCATCGTGGGGAAAAATTATGAAAATGCCGGAACTTTTGGCGCTGTTGTGCTACTTCTTGTTGGTTTTGTCGATCGGGATCTACTTTTTCTGGCGGGATAAAAAAAGCGGCAGTTCCGAAAAGGCATACTTCCTCGGCAACCGCCAGATGAGCGGTTGGGTTTCCGCGCTCAGCGCCGGGGCGTCGGATATGAGCGCCTGGGTGCTTATGGGGCTGCCCGGATCGATCTACTTGCTCGGCATCGGTCAGGTCTGGATCGCGGTCGGATTGCTCATCGGCACGGTTACCGCTTGGCTCACTGTGGCGCCGACTTTGCGCCGCTACTCGATCGTGGCGGGCGACGCGATCACCATTCCGCAGTTTCTCACCCGGAGATTCTGCACTGATCACAAAGGAATTATGGTGATAAGCGCGATCGTCTTTGTCGTGACCTACTGCATCTACGCTGCATCCAGTTTATACGCCTGCGGTACGCTTTTCAACACCATTTTGGGCATGGATTCCCGCAAGGCAATGATCATCGCCGGGATCGTCATCGTGAGCTACACCTTTCTCGGCGGCTTCAACGCGGTCTGCTGGACGGACTTTTTTCAAGGATTGCTGATGCTCGGGGCGCTGATGCTCGTGCCGATCCTCGCGGTGGCGATGATGCAAACGAGCGCCTTTACCGCGCCGGAAATGCAGTTGCCGCCCCACTACTACAACGTGCTTTCCAGCGGGAGCGCCAACTGGCAGAGCTTCGCCGATATCCTTTCCGGACTGGGGTGGGGCTTGGGCTACTTTGGTATGCCGCACATTCTGATCCGCTACTTTTCGGTCAAGAGCGAAAAGGAAATGCGCAAGTCGCAGATCATCGGCTGTACTTGGTTTTTGCTGATTTTGATCGCGACTTCGGTGACGGGTCTGGTCGGTCGCCGCTTCCTCGGCGATTCGCTCGCTTCCGGCAAGGATGAAAACACGCTGGTCTTCATCAATATGGTGCGCGAAATTTTTCAGTGGATCGGCGGCAATATCGGACTTATGGCAGTGGCGATGTTCCTCGCCGGAGTGCTGCTGTCGGCGATTTTGGCGGCGGCGATGAGCACGGCGGATTCGCAGCTTCTGGCGTCGGCTTCGGCGTTCGCGACCGATCTTTACAAGCCGCTTTTCCGCCGCAACGCTTCCGACCGGGAAATGCTGTGGGCTGGGCGTCTGGTGGTGCTGATCATCGCCGTGGCGGCATTTGTCATCGCCAGCCGACCGGAGTGCCAAGGACTGATGAAGTTGGTTTCCTGCGCGTGGGGCGCCTTTGGCGCGGCGTTTGGACCGGTGATGATCCTGGCGCTCTTTTGGAAGCGCATGACTTATTTCGGAGCGCTGGCGGGGATCATCTGCGGCTTCGTCGTGGATCTGCTCTGGTACAACTTCATGGGTTTTACCGGAGTGTATGAGATCCTGCCCGGCTTCGCCGCCGGCCTGATCGCCGCCCTCGTGGTGTCGCTCTGCGACCACCGCCCGAGCGAGCAAGTCCTGTCGCTCTACGAAAAATCCCGCCAAAAACAGGATTAAGACGATCCATCCCCTCGGGGAGTTTTAAGCACAAAAATTAAGTAAATACTTAATTATTGCTTCCGTCTTGGCGCAGTCAACGACGGATATTATCCGGTAAAAAAATGACCTACGCTCCCGACTCCGCCCCGACGAGCACTTGCAACTTGGGTGGTGACCGGCGACTTGATTTTGACCCCGAGCGTTTTAAGTACAAAAATTAAGCAAATGCTTAATTTTTTGATGGGCGCACATCCTGATCGCTACCCTCGTGGTGTCGCTCTGCGACCACCGCCCAGTCCTCTCGCTCTACGAAAAATCCCGCCTCAAACAGGACTTTTGAGCACCATCACCACGTTTTTGTAACGACTTTTAGGCAAAATCACCACGTTGTGGAATCCGGGAAGATATTGAGAGAGGTGGCGCGTTGCCGATAGGTTTCGGCTTGATCACAAAGCCGGCGGGGTGTCTTCGGCGTCGGAAATCGTCGGAGTTACCGGGGAGTCGGCGACGAGTTTGCCTTTGGCAAAGGTCAGCACCCGGTCGCAGTATTTCTCGATCACCTGCGGAGAGTGAGAAACCAAAAACAGCGTACAGCCGTTTTCAAAGAGTTTGTTGATGCGCTTTTCGCATTTCTTTTGGAAATCCGCGTCGCCGACCGCCATGACTTCGTCCACTAACAGTATCTCCGGCTTGATCGCCGTCGCCACCCCGAAGCCCAGTCGCGCTTTCATCCCGCTGGAGTACTGGTAGAGCGGCGAATCAATGTATTCGCCCAGATCCGCGAAGTCGATGATCTCATCCTGCAACGCCAACATCTCTTTTTTGGTCTTGCCCTGCAGAACTCCATTGAGGATAATGTTTTCCCGACCGGAAAGTTCCGGCGAGAAACCCGCCCCCAGCGCCAGCATCATCGAAACTTTGCCGCCGACATTGCAGACTCCGGAGTAGTTGCGATAGACTCCGCCGATCACCGACAGCAAGGTGGTCTTGCCGCTGCCGTTGGGACCGACAATGCCGATGCGTTCGCCGCGCTTGACCGTAAAGCTCACGTCGTCCAGCGCCTTAAAAGTACGCCGGCGGCGCAGGTCGCGCAGGTAGCGCGGCAGGTGGAGCAGGATGCTTTTGATCCCGTAATACCGGACGCGCATTTGAAAGGTTTTGGTCAAATGCGCAACTTCAACGATGTTTTCGGAGCAGTTCATATCAAAGCATCTCGGCAAATTTGGCGTCGTTGCGGCGGAAGGTCCAGCGGCCGATCACGAAAACCAAGGTACTGATCACCAACGGGGCAAGGTAATACCGGGGCTCAAATCCCGGCGAATAAAAAATGTTGCGCCAGGCGATCAAAATTCCGGTCATCGGGTTGAGTTGGCACAGCAGCGGATAGCGGCGGATGATCAGTCCCGCCGGGATGAATACCGGGGATAGAAACAGCCACGCCGTCAGCAAGATCGCCATAAATCGCTCCACATCCCGCAACAAAAGATTGGTCGCCGAAACAAAGAAAGCGATCCCGGTGGCGAGCAAGGTCAGCGACACGAGCGACACCGCCAAATTGGGCAAAATGCTCCAAAACTGCGGCGTCACCCGATAGCAGAGCATGATCACGATCAAAATCGGGATCGTCAGCAAAAAGTGCATTCCCTCGGTGAAGAAAGAACTCCAGATCAGCAGTTCCCGGTTGAAGTTGGTCTTTTTGAGCAGTGTGGCGTTGCCGATCAGAATACGGCCGCTTATGCCGACCACTCCGGCGAAAAAGTGCCACAAAAAGTTGCCGCTGATCAGGTAGAGCAGATAGTTCGGCATTCTGCCGCCGCGCATCATCAGCCGAAACGAGAAAAAGTAAACCAGACTCATCACCACCGGCACGACGATGCACCAGGCAAATCCCAGCAGTGAAGCGTTGTATTTGACCTTGAAATTTTTGGCGACCAGTACTGAGATCTGGTCCTTTGCCAAGAGAAAATTTGCCGACACTTTCATAATACTGTTAATGTACTATATTTTGCCGACAAAGTCAAGAGGGGTATCGGTTTTCGCCCGGTATTTGCGCGAAATTACAAAATTACCTATCGAAATGACAATTTTACCATTGTCAAAACTTCAATACTATGATATGTTTTCCCAAAGCAACGACAAAATTGCAAGAAAGGATGAAAAATGGTCAATTTTTTTCCGCAATATCCCGCCCGGCGGATCCAGGAACTTTCCGGGATCTGGGACTTCTGCTTCACGCCCGGAGCCGACGATCCCGCCCAACTGCCGGAAAATTTGACGTTTACGGAAAAACTCGCCGTTCCCGGCTGTTTTGACGTGTTGCCGCAGTATGCCGGTTTGCGCGGCACCGCCTACTATCGCACTCGCGTGCGGACGACTCCCAACGCCCGGCTTCTGCTCAAACTGCACGGCTTGGGCACTTGGGGAGCGATCTTTTGGGATCGGCAGATGATCGGCATCGACGACTCGCCTTACGCCCCGATGGAATTTCAGTTTCCGGCGGGGGCGAACGCGGAGCACGAGTTGCTCATCGTCATCGACAATCGCTTTGATTTTGCCCGCCAGCCGCTGGTGCGCGAACTTTTCGATTTCTACTGCTACGGCGGTATCTACCGCACCGTGGAGTTGCACGAATTGCCGGAAATTTTCCTCGACCGGGCGCAGGTTTCGGTCACTGACTTGGCGAAGGGCGAGGTGCGGGTGAAATTGCTTTGCCGCGGCGTCGGCGAGGGTGAAAAAATCCGGATCTCCTATTGCTTTGACACCGAAGCCCCCCGGGAGATCGAGTTGACCGTTTCCGACGGCGCGGCGGAATTCAGCGGCGTTTTGCAGGATAAACGGCCGTGGAGTTGCGATGCTCCGCAACTTCACACCGTGACGATCAAATTAGGCAGCGACGAATTGGTCGAGCGCTTCGGCTTGCGGGTGGTCAAGGCGGAAAAAGGGCGGATCCTGCTCAACGGCAAACCGATCAAACTCTACGGCTTCAACCGGCAGGAGTCGCACCCGGAATTCGGCGCCGCGCTACCCTTGAGCATCATCATCGAGGATTTGGAACTTTTGAAAGACCTCGGCGCCAATTTCGTGCGCGGCAGTCACTACCCGCAGGATCAGCGTTTCCTCGACCTCTGCGACGAATACGGCATCCTGATCTGGGAAGAGACGATCGGGTGGGGCGATACGGTGGACATCCAGCAGGATGCGCACTTTGCCGCCCTGCAGAAAGCCCAGCAGAAACTTATGGTCAAGGCGAGTTTCAATCACCCCTGCGTTATTTTGTGGGGCTTGCTCAACGAGGGGCAGACTTCTACGCCGGAAAGTCGCCCGCTTTACGAGGAAATGGTCAATTTCCTGCACCGCGCCGATCCGTCGCGGCTGGTGACTTACGCCACCAAGTGCGGCACCGGCGACCTCAATCTGGATCTCTTGGACGTGGTGAGTTTCAACAACTACGCCGGTTGGTACCCGACCGAACGACAGCCGGAACACTATCGGCCGTTGGACGATATCGAGCCGACCTTGCGATTGTTTCAGGATTTCTGCCGCGAAAGCGGTTTGGGCGACAAGCCCTTTGTCATCAGCGAGACCGGGGCGGGCGGCATCTACAACTGGCGCGACCGCTTCCGCGCCCATTGGAGCGAGGAATATCAGGCGGATTACTTGGAAAAATCCTGTCAACTGCTGTTGGACGATCCCCACGTCGCCGGTTTTTCCTTGTGGGTCTTCTGCGATTTCCGCAGTTACACCACCAGCCGGGCGGTGAAGCGGCCGCGGGCGTTCAACAACAAGGGCGTGCTGGATGAATATCGCCGCCCGAAACTCGCCTACGACGTGGTCAAAAAGGCGTTTCACGATTACCGCGACGGCGAATTGAAAAAATGATCGGCGCCCCGGAACTTGGCGAGCGCTTCGGCTTGGCCGATGCGGTGAAGTGCGACAATGTGGCGCTCAACGGCAGCCCCAATCGTACGGTCACCCGCTTCGCGCTGGAAGCCGCCGGGCGGCGGTTCATCGCCGAGGGTTTTGCCGCGAGCAAGCAAGTTAAGCAAGCGCGCCAACTGGCGGCGCTGGAGTTTTTTCAGGCGCGGGGATTGCCGGGCATCCACCCCTTTTTGCGAACGCCCGACGGCGCGCCCGGAGTGGCGGATGAAAAGCTCTTTTGGCAGTTGCGCCCCTACGTCGATTGCGACCCGTTGCCGCGGGAGCAGTTGGGGGTTGAGGCGGACTTCGCCCGCATTTGGGGCGATTTCCTCTTGGCGCTCAAGCGAGTAGGGGAAGACCCGGCGGTGCCCGAGTTGCCCAACGATCGCTTTTTCTTTGCCGGGTACATCCCGACTTTGCGGGATTTCGTCGGGCGCAAGCTGCCGGAGTTTCAAGCCGATTTGGCGGAGATCTGCGAGCAGCTGCATCCTTTTCTGCGCTTGGAATTCGATTATCCGGCGATGCTGGCGCACGGCGATTTTCACCCCGGCAATCTGTTGCTGGCGCACGGCGAGATTTCGGCGGTGATCGACTGGGAGTTCCTCGGTCGGAAAAGCGCCGGTTACGATTTGGCGTTGCTGATCGGCTGTCTGGGCATGGATGATCCCGCGTGGCTGACCGGAGTTACGGTGCGGAGTTTGATCCACCGGCTTCGGGAAGCCGATTATCTGCCGGAAATCGCTTGGGAGCATTTGCCGGAATTGGTCGTCGCCACCCGGCTCGGCTGGCTGGGCGAATGGGTCGATCTTGGCGAGCGAGATTTGGCGGCGCAGGAAATTGCTCTGATCCGCCGGATATTAGCGGAAGATCCCTTGAAAATAAGCTGAAAAAAAGCTATATTATCCACTACCAATAAAATCGTTTTTCGGGAGAATTTTTTGACGATGAAAATGAAAAAATTTATTATCATTTGCGCCTTTGTCGCCATCGCGGCGATCGCCGGTTATCTGGTTTATTCCTATTTCGAAAACCGCATCTACAACGATCCGGCATTCGCCCACGGCAACGGTCGACTGGAAGCGACGGAAGTCAACATCGCCACCAAACTTTCCGAACGGGTGGAAGCGGTGGACGTTGAGGAAGGCGAGCTCGTCCAAAAAGGGCAGTTGCTCGCCCGGATGCAGACCAATGTCCTGAAAGCCCAGTTGGCGCAGGCGAAAGCTCATTACGAACAGGCGAAAGCCTCTAAACTCGTCGCCGAAGCGACCATCCAGTTGCGCAAGAGTGAGTTGGAGGCCGCCCGTGCCGACTTGGAGCGGCAGGAGAGCAACTTCGAGGGGGCGGAAAAACGCTATGAACGCGCTAAAAAACTCCGCAAAAACAACGCCATGAGCGAGCAGCAATATGAAAACGACGAAACTTACTATTTGAGCACCAAGAGCGAGTTGGTCGCCTCCCGCGCCAAAGTCGGTACCGCCGAAGCCTCGCTCGCCGGAGCGGAGGCGGAACTTGCCGGAGCGGAAGCCAATATCCACGCCACGCAGGCGGACGTCGACCGAATCCAGGCGGATATCGACGACAGCCAGTTGCTCGCCCCGCTGGCGGGGCGGATCCAGTATCGGATCGCCGAGCCGGGCGAAGTTCTCGCCGCCGGCGGCAAGGTGCTTAATCTGGTGGATCTGACTGACGTTTACATGACTTTCTTCCTGCCGGAAATTATTGCCGGCAAGGTCAAGATCGGTGCGGATGTCCGGATCGTGCTCGATGCGATCCCCGACGTGCCGGTCCCGGCGAAAGTCACCTTTGTCGCCAGCGTCGCCCAGTTTACCCCCAAGACGGTGGAAACGCAGGTCGAACGGCAGAAGTTGATGTTCCGCATCAAGGCGCACGTCGATCCGGTCCTCTTGAGCAAATACATCGAATACGTCAAAACCGGGTTGCCCGGCGTGGCGTGGGTGCGGTTGGATGATTCCAAGCCCTGGCCGGATTTCCTCAAACTCAAAAGCGAACGATGAACTTTGCCGATTTGCCATCGGTCGTTTCCGCGCGTAAACTCACTTGCCGCTTCGGCAAAACCGTCGCGCTAAACGACATCGACATCGATATCCCCAAGGGCGTAATGGTCGGTATGATCGGCCCCGACGGGGTGGGCAAGTCCACTTTGTTGTCGCTGATCACCGGCGCCCGGGCGTTGCAGTCCGGCGAGTTGACGGTGTTGGGCGGCAGTATGGCGGACGCCAAGCACCGCGATCAGGTCTGCCCCAAAATCGCCTATATGCCGCAGGGGTTGGGCAAAAATTTGTACTTCACCCTCACGGTGGAGGAAAATCTGCAGTTTTTCGCCCGGCTTTTCGGGCATGATGCCGCCGAGCGCCGCCGCCGGATCGACCGCTTGACCCGCAGTACCGGGTTGTATCCGTTTTTGCATCGACCCGCCGGGAAACTTTCGGGCGGCATGAAGCAGAAGCTCGGGCTGTGTTGCGCCTTGATCCACGACCCGGAGCTTTTGGTTCTGGATGAGCCGACCACCGGCGTCGACCCGCTGGCGCGGCGACAGTTTTGGGATCTCATCGACGACATCCGGCACGATCAGCCCGAAATGAGCGTGATCGTCGCCACCGCCTACATGGATGAAGCCCAACGCTTCGAGTGGCTGATCGCCATGAATGACGGCAAGATCCTCACCACCGGCACGCCGCCGGAAATTTTGGCGCGCACCGGCAAAAGCGATCTCGATGCCGCCTTTATCCAGCTATTGCCGGAAGATCAGCGCGCCGGGCACCGGGAAATTCAGCTTTCGCCGCTGAAAACTTCCGACGACGACATCGCCATCGAAGCGCGGGGATTGACCAAGCGTTTCGGCGATTTTACGGCGGTCGACGGGGTGAGTTTCCGCATCCGGCGCGGGGAAATTTTCGGCTTCCTCGGTTCCAACGGTTGCGGCAAGACGACCACCATGCGGATGTTGACCGGCTTGTTGCCCGCCACCGCCGGGACGGCGGAGCTTTTCGGCCGCCCGATTTCGGGGAACAATCTCGAAACCCGCAAGCACCTCGGCTACATGACCCAGCTGTTTTCGCTCTACAACGAATTGAGCGTGCGGCAGAATCTCCGCCTCTACGCCCGGCTTTACGGCATCGCCGAAGACGAGGTGGAAAATCGCGTCAATGCGATGATCGACCGCTTCGGACTTGCCGAAGTGGCGGATAAATTGCCCAGCGGTCTGCCCTTGGGGATAAAACAGCGGATGAGCCTCGCCGCGGCGGTGATCCACCATCCGCAGATATTGATCTTGGACGAACCGACTTCCGGCGTCGACCCGGTGGCGCGCGACAACTTTTGGGAATTGATCATCGAGCTTTCCCGGCGCGACGGCGTGACGATCTTTATCACCACTCACTTTATGAATGAAGCGATGCGGTGCGACCGCATCTCGTTGATGCACGCGGGCAAGTCGCTCTGTTGCGACACTCCGGAAAACATCATTCGCGAACGTCGTTGTGAAAATTTGGAGGAGGCTTTCATCAATTGTCTGGAAGCCGCCGGCGCCGACACGCTGGAAGCCGGCAGCGGGGAATCGGTAAAAGCGGAGTCGGCTCCGCCGCCCCCCGTTCGAGAACTTCCCGCGTGGAGAAAATGGCTGAGCCGCCACTTCAGTTTTCAGCGTTTTTACAGTTGCTTCTGGCGGGAAGACCTGGAGTTGATCCGCGATCCGATCCGGATCACCCTCGCGCTCTTCGGCGCACTGATACTTATGGTGGTTATGGGGCTGGGCATAAGCATGGATGTGGAAGACCTATCCTTTGCCGTGCTGGATCGGGACGGCACCGAGTTGAGCGCCAATTACGCCCTCAACGTGTCGGGCAGCCGCTATTTCATCGAACACCCCCCCGTGACCGATTACGAAGACCTCGATCGTCGGATGAAAAACGGGGAATTGAGCATGGTCATCGAGTTGCCGCCGCAATTCGGCAAACAGCTTCAGCAGGGCAACTCCCCGGCGGTCGGTGTGTGGATCGATGGTGCGATGCCCACTCGCGCCGAGACCGTCAGCGGATATATCCAAGCGATGCACAACGAGTGGATCGCCCAACAGTATCAACGAATGGGCGTGGATACCTCCAAAGTCAAGGATATCGACATTGAGATCCGTTACCGCTACAACCCCAATGTGTTGAGTTTGCCCGCCATGGTGCCGGCGGTCATCCCGATTTTGCTGATGATGATCCCGGCGATCCTGGCGGCGCTCGCCGTAGTCCGGGAAAAGGAAATGGGGTCGATCATCAATTTGTACGTTACGCCGCTCACCCGATTGGAATTCCTGTTGGGCAAGCAGTTGCCGTATGTGTTGTTTTCAATGTTGAGTGCGCTCTTTATGGTGGCGATGGCGGTCACGGTTTTCGACGTGCCGATCAAGGGCAGTGCGTTGTTGCTCTTTACCTCGCTGGCGCTGTACTGTATCATTTCCACCGGGTTCGGCATGATCGCTTCGTCGGTCACCCGCAGTCAGATCGCGGTTATTTTCCTTACTATGTTGGCGACGATACTGCCCGCCACGCAGTTGTGCGGATTGATCAACCCGGTGAAAACCCAGACCGGACTGGCGCGGGTGATCGGGGAACTCTACCCCACCACCCACATGCTGCTCATCAGCCGGGGCGTTTTCAATAAGGCGCTCGGATTTGCCGAATTGTACCGGCCGTTCTGGTACATGGTGTGCATCATCCCGATCGGCGTTTTCATCGGCACGATATTGCAGAAAAAACAGGATACCGCCAAATGATCACGATACGGCAGAGTTTTCGCAACACGTTTCAGCTCGGGCTCAAGGAGCTTTTGGGCTTGTGGCGCGACCCCCTGATGCTGGTGTTGATCTTGTACTCGTTCAGCATCAGTGTTTACGTCGGCGCCAAGGCGCAACCGGATTCGCTCACCAACGCCACGATCGCGATCGTGGACGAGGATCATTCGCAACTATCCGAGCGGATCACCGACGCCTTTTTGCCGCCGATGTTTCTGCCGCCGGAGCAGATCAGCCAGGCGGAGATCGACACCGGGATGGATAACGGCAAGTACACCTTTGCCGTCGTCTATCCCGCGAGCTTCCAGAAGCGGGTCGACCGGGGAGATCGCCCGACCGTGCAGCTCAACGTGGACGCCACCCGGATGTCGCAGGCGTTCACCGGCGGCGGTTACATTCAGCAGATCATTTCCGACGAGGTGAGCAAATATATCAAGCACGGTCAGGGAACCACACTGGCCACTTTGGAAAAGCGCAACCGCTTCAATCCCAACCTCACCACGACGTGGTTCAGCGCGGCGGTGCAGTTGGTCAACAATATCTCGATGCTGGCGATCATCCTGACCGGCGCGGCGCTCCTGCGGGAACGCGAATCCGGCACGCTGGAGCATCTTTTGGTACTGCCGATCAACTCGTTTGAGATCATGTTGTCCAAGATCTGGTCGATGGCGTTGGTGGTGTTGGTGGCGTCGACGCTTTCGCTGGTGCTGGTGATCGAGTATTGGTTGGGGGTCCCGGTCACGGGATCGCGGCTACTCTTTGTTTTCGGTATGGCGATCTATCTCTTTGCGGTGACTTCGCTGGGGATCTTCCTCGCCTGCGTGGCGCAAAATATGCCGCAGTTGGGGATATTGCTCATTTTGGTATTGTTGCCGATGCAGATGCTTTCCGGCGGCATGACGCCGTTGGAGAGCATGCCGAAACTCTTGCAAAAAATCATGTTGCTGTCGCCGACCACCCAGTTCGTCAGTTTCAGTCAGGCGTTGCTCTACCGGGGCGCCGGGATCGACGTCGTGTGGAAAGAGTTGGTGTCGCTTCTGGCGATCGGGGCGGTCTTTTTCGCCTACTCGTGGAGCCGATTCAAACGCAGTATTGCTTGAAATACAGGGAGGAATTATTTATGTTTCTGGCGGAAAATTACCTGATCGGCAACGCTACCGGGATGCGGATCTTTGATCGGATCAAGGGTTTACCGATCATCGACGCGCACAATCACGCCGACGTGGCGGCGTTGGCGCGCAACGAAAACTACACCGACTTGTGGCAACTTTTTGCCGCGACCGACCACTATGTCTGGGAAGTTATGCGCAAGGCGGGGGTGGAGGAAAAGTTCATCACCGGCTCTGCCACCCCGGAAGAAAAGTTTTTGAAACTCGGGGAAGTTTTTGACGACGTCGCGGGCAACCCGGTCTATGAGTGGATCCACCTCGATCTGCGTTTCCTCGGCATCGACGCCACGCTCAACGCTGCCAGCGCTCCGGCGATCTGGGAGCAGGGCAGGCGCATTCTTGCCCAGCCGGAATTCCGCCCTTTGGAGATCCTCAAGCGCCTCAATGTCGAAGTGATGTGCTCGACCGACGACCCGGCGGATAAGCTCGAAGATCACGAGCGCGTCAATCCCGCGCTCGGCGGCAAGTGCCGGGTGTTGCCGACTTGGCGGCCGGATAAGTCGATCAAACTTACCGCGCCCGGATTCCGGGAGTATCTGGAAAAACTGGGGACGCGTTATAACCACCCGATCCAGGATTTGGATGATTTGCTCTACGCGCTCCGCCATTCGCACGATTTCTTTGCCGAGCGCGGCTGTCGGGCGAGCGACCACGGCATCGAGATCGCCTCGTCGGGGTGCGGCGACCGCGCCCGGGCGCAACAGACGTTTGCCGCCTTCCTTGCCGGCAGCACGCCCAATGCCGACGAGGTGAAAAATTACGTTGACTTCCTCATGGGGGAATTCGGCCAGTGGAATAGCGAGACCGACTGGGTCACCCAACTGCATATCGGCGCGGTGCGGGATATCCGCCGGTCGATATTTGCCACGCTCGGCCCGGATGCGGGCGGGGACGTTTCCAACGGATTTCAGGATCAACTGCCGCCGTTGGTGAAGTTCCTCAACCGCTTCGACGGCAAGCTCAAGACCGTGCTGTATTGCCTCGACCCCGGTCAGCAACCGACCTTGGCGACGCTCAGTCGGGCGTTCAGCAGCAAGGTGCGGCTCGGCTCGGCGTGGTGGCTCTGCGACACCCCGATCGGCATGAAGCGCCAGTTGGAATACATCGGCAGTGTCGATCTGTTGAGCAATTTTGCCGGTATGGTTTCGGATTCGCGCAAACTGCTCAGTTACGGTTCGCGCTTTGAGATGTTCCGCCGGGTGCTCGCCGACGTGCTCGGGCGCATGGTGGAAAACGGCCAGATGCCCGAAAGCGTGGCGGAAAAGCTCGCCGGCAAGATCTGTTATGATTCTCCCAAGAAATTTTTCAATATGTGAGGTAAAAATGGAACGTCTCCAACGTAAAGTCGCTTTTGATGCCCCGATCAAGGTGGTGCAGTTCGGCGAGGGCAATTTTCTGCGGGCATTCATCGATTGGATGATCGATCAACTCAACGAAAAAGCCGCTTTCAACGGCGCGGTGCAGATCGTCCAGCCCTTGGAGCAGGGCATGGGCGAGTTGATCAACGAGCAGGGCGGGCTTTATACCCTTTTGTTGCGCGGCGTTTGCGACGGCAAGGTCAATGAAACTCGGCGGCAGATCAGTTGTGTGCGCGGTTGCCTCAATCCTTACCGCGAGTGGGAAAGCGTCGCCGAAGTTTTCGAGTTGCCGAGTTTGCGGTTCTGCCTTTCCAACGCCACCGAGGCGGGCATCGAGTATCGCCCCGAGGAGTTGATTTTGGGCGCGACGCCGAAAACTTTTCCCGCGAAATTGACCGCGTTGCTTTACCGGCGCTTCCAAAAGAACTTGCCCGGCTTGATCTTTTTGCCCTGTGAACTCATCGAGCGCAACGGCGGCAAGTTGAGAGAATGCATGTTGCAGTATATCCAAGACTGGAAGCTGGGGGAAGATTTCCGGCGTTACGTCGAGCAGGAAAACACCTTCTGCAGTACGCTGGTCGACCGCATCGTCGCCGGTTATCCCCGCGCCGAGGCGGAAAAGCTCTGCGCCGAACTCGGTTACGAGGATAAACTGCTCGATTGCGGCGAACCTTTCCACTTTTTCGTCATCGAGGGGCCGAAGTTTATCGAGGAGGAACTGCCGCTGGCGAAAATCGGCTTGAACGTCATCGTCGTGGACGATCAGACGCCTTACCGCACCCGCAAGGTCCGTTTCCTCAACGGCGCCCACACCGCAAGCGTGCTGGCGGCGTTTATGGCGGGCTTTGACTACGTGGATGAAATGGTGGGCGATCCGCTTTTCAACCGCTACTTGCGGCAACTGCTCTTTGCGGAAATTTTTCCGACCATCCAGTTGCCGGATGCGGAAAAGCAGGCGTTCGCCGAGGCGGTTTTGGAGCGTTTCGCCAATCCCTTCGCCTTCCACCGGTTGCTGTCGATCTCGCTCAACTCGATTTCCAAGTGGAAAGTTCGTTGTCTGCCCTCGTTGCTGGATTATGTCAAAATCACCGGCAAACTTCCCGCCGCGTTGAGTTTTTCGCTGGCGGCGTTGCTCCTCTTTGAAGAAAACGTGGCGGGCGTCGGCGTCAATCGCGTCGATCGCTTCGAGGTCAAGGACGATCCGGAAAAGGTCGCCGCCTTTGCCGAATTGTGGAAGTGTTGCGGCAATGATCTGCCGGAACTCGCCCGCCGGGCGTTGAGCAAAGTGGACTATTGGGGCATGGATCTCAATACCGTGCCGGGATTGACCGAACGGACGGCGGCAAATCTGCAACTTATCCGGCAGCAGGGCGTGCGGCAGGCGGTGCGCGAGGTGCTCAAGTGAAAACCTTGCTCATCCACGCCACCGACAACGTCGAAGTCGCGCTCGACGGCGAGTTCCCCGGGCACAAGTTTGCCCGCCGGGCGATCCGCGCCGGTGAGCCGGTAGTGAAATACGGTATGCCGATCGGCATCGCCAAAGTGGATATCGCCCCCGGCGAACATGTCCACAGCCACAACCTCGAAACCGCGCTTTCCGGCGAGTTGGAGTACACCTATAAACCGACGCCGATCCCGGCGTTGCCGCAGGTCGAGCCGCGCACCTTTGAGGGGTTTCGCCGCGCCGACGGTCAGTTCGGCGTGCGCAACGATTTGTGGATCATCCCGCTGGTCGCCTGCGTCAACGGTTTGGCGAATAATCTGGTCAAGGCGATCACTCCGGAACTGCCCGCCGGGATGCGGGCGCTGGCGTTGACTCACCCCTACGGCTGTTCGCAGTTGGGGGCGGATCACGAATGCACTGCGGAGTTGTTGGCGTCGTTTTGCCGCCACCCCAACGCCGGCGGAGTGCTCGTGGTGTCGCTCGGTTGCGAAAACAACACGCTCGAATCGTTCCGGAAACGGCTGGGGGATTATTCCTGCTACAATATCGACTTCATGGTCGCTCAACAGGCGGGGGATGAATTTTCCGACGGTTTGGAAAAATTGCGCAAACTGTTGAAAAAAGCGCAGAGTTTCCAGCGCGAAACGCTCCCGGCTTCGGTGTTGCGGGTGGGGCTCAAGTGCGGCGGTTCCGACGGTTTTTCCGGGGTGACCGCCAATCCGCTGATCGGGCGATTTTCCGATCTTTTGGCGGCGTTGGGGGGCAGTACGGTGCTCACCGAAGTACCGGAAATGTTCGGCGCCGAAACGCTCCTCATGGGGCGGTGCGTCAACCGTGAAGTTTTCGACAAATGCGTCAAGATGATCAACGACTTTAAGCATTATTACGCCGAACACGGTCAACCCTGCTACGAAAATCCCTCGCCCGGCAACAAGCAGGGCGGGATCACCACGCTTGAGGATAAGTCGCTTGGCTGTGTCCAAAAAGGCGGCGCCGGAGCGGTGGTCGACGTTTTGCCTTACGGCGGGAAATTGAGCCGCCCGGGCTTGTCGCTCCTTTCCGGACCGGGCAACGACCCGGTGGCGGCGACCGCGTTGGCGGCGGCGGGGTGTCAGATCATTCTCTTTTCCACCGGGCGCGGTACGCCGTTCGGCACGGTGGTGCCAACGCTTAAAATCGCCACCAACAACGAGTTGGCGCAAAACAAATCCAACTGGATCGATTTCAACGCCGGGCGGGCGCTGACCGGCGAATCCCTTGACGATCTCGGATTGGAGTTGTTGGACCAGGTGATCGACTGCGCCAGTGGAGCAGAAGCCCGCAACGAGCAGTATGGCTATCAGGAGATCGCGATTTTTAAAAGCGGCGTAACTCTTTAGGGATCAATAAAATGCTGGATAAGCTTATCGCTTCGTTGGAGAACCCCGGGATCGAATTTCGGAGTGCCCCGTTTTTCGGGCTCAATGCCCGTTTGGAGCCGGAGGAAATGCGCCGCCACATGCGGGTGTTTGCCCAAATGGGGTTGGGCGGATGTTTCTTTCACTCGCGCATCGGCTTGGACAATCTCTATCTCGGCAAGGAGTACATGGACTGCATTCGCGCCGGGGTGGAGGAGTGCCGCAAATTGGGCATTGCCGCGTGGCTTTATGACGAAGATCGCTGGCCGTCGGGCGCGGCGGGCGGTTTGGTGACCCGCGACCCGCGGTGGCGGGGGCGCTATCTGGCCGAAAATGAGAGTGACGGCACCGAAGTCGATGCCGACGACGAACTGACCGTTGCCTATTTCGCGCTTCAGTTTTCCGGGGAAACGGTGGCTTCTTATCGCCGGATTTCCGCCGACGAGGCGTTGTTGCCGGGGGAAAGACGCTTCCGCTACTATCGCAAGCTTTACACTCCGGAGCCGTGGTACAATGACCAGACTTATTTGGATACGTTCAACCCCGAGGCGGTGGCGGAATTTATCCGTATCACTCACGAAGCCTATTATCGGGAATTCGGAGCGGATTTCGGCGGGGTGATCCCCGGCATTTTCAGCGATGAGCCGACTTATTCGCGCAACCGTTGCCTGCCGTGGACGGACAAGTTGCCGGAGTATTATGCCGAAAAAAACTCCGATTCGCTCGTCGATCAACTGCCGGAATTATTCCACCCCATCGGCGGCGCGGAATTTTCGGCGGTGCGGTTGCGCTATTTCAACACGATCACCGCGTGTTTTATTCACGCGTTTATGGAGCAGATTTACCGGTGGTGCGACGCGCATCATTTGCAGTTTACCGGGCATCTGTTGGGCGAAGACAGTGTCACGGTGCAGACCATGCACTGCGGCGCGGCGATGCGCGGCTATGAATTCGAGCACATCCCCGGCATTGACGTACTGACCGAACACTGGAATATTTTTGACACCGCCAAACAGTGCACCAGTGTCGCGCACCAGTTGGGGCGGCCGCGGCGGATGAGCGAGACCTATGGTTGCACCGGGTGGGATTTTCCCTTTTTCGGCCACAAGGCGATCGGCGATTGGCAGTACGCCCTCGGCATCAATTTCCGGTGTCAGCACTTGGCGTGGTACTCGATGCAGGGCGAATCCAAACGCGACTATCCGGGGTGCATTTCCTATCAGGTGCCGTGGTGGAAGTATCATCATCATTTGGAAAATTACTTCGCCCGGATCGGGGCGGCGCTCGCCCCCGGCGAGGAAGTGCGGGATATTTTGGTCATTCACCCCTTGGAATCGACTTGGGGAGTATTCATTCCCAAAGAGTTCACGCCGGAAAGGAGCGATGCCGAGGATGAAGCGCTGGTCAAGTTGCGCAACACCTTGCTGGGCGCCAACTTGGACTATGATTACGGCGATGAGGAAATGATGTCGCGCCTCGCCGCGGTGGAAAATTCCGATGAGCCGAAGTTGCGGGTGGGGCAGGCGCGCTATAAAGTCGTCGTCGTGCCGAAATTGCGGACGATCCGTTCCAGTACGCTCAACTTGCTGTCGGAGTTTGCCGCCGCGGGCGGCGAGGTGATCTACCTCGATGAAGTTCCACCGCGGCTCGACGGTGAAAGTAGCGCTTTCCCGGCGGAAGTTTTCGCCCGATTCCGGAAAACGACGCTTCGGGAATTGCCTATGGCGGCGCAGTCGGGGCGGCGGATTTCGATCACCGATCCGGCGGGCAAGGAGATCGAACCGGCGTTGTCGCTCTTGAAGCAAAGCGGGGATGAATTCGTCTTGTTTATCTGCAACACCGGGGTGGATTTCAAGTACAACGATATTCATTATCCGGGGTTGCGCGAGAGATTGCAAGTCTTTCCTGATGCGAAGGTTACCGTAAGAAACGTGGCACCCGGCACCCGGGTTTGGGAACTCGAACCGGCGACTAATACGCTGACCACGGTCGATTTTACGCGCGATGAAGCGGGAAATTTGCACTTTTCCACCGCTTTGGAGTGGCTCGGCAGTCGTCTTTTCCTCATCGGGCAAGGAGAACTTCCGGCGATCGCGCCACGCCCGGCGGGGCAGGTGGTGGCGGTGCAGGAGTTGACTGCTCCGTGGCATATCACGCCGTCGGAATTGAATCCGCTGGTGTTGGATATCGCCCGCTACCGGATCGACGACGAGGAATTTGCCGATCCGGATTACATCTTGGCGATCGACCTCAAACTGCGGGCGCGTCTGGGAATGCCGCGCCGGGGGCGCAACATGGTGCAGCCGTGGTATGCCCGGTTGCAGAATTACCCGAAAATCTCGCATCCCTTGGATTTGGAGTATGAATTTGCGGTCGATGAGCTGCCGGAAGGGCCGCTCTTTCTCGCGCTGGAGCAACCGGAAAAGTGGCGGATCACGCTCAACGGCGCGTCGGTGGAATTTGCCGACGCCGGATTTTGGTGCGATCGCTCTTTGCGGTTGACGGAAATATCTCCTGCCCAGTTGCGGGTGGGGGGCAACCTCTTGACGCTACACGCCGATTACGGTTGGGATCTGGGGTTGGAGGCGATTTATCTTTTGGGCACTTTTGCCACGGAAAAAGATCGGATCTCGGCGGCGAAGTTGCCGCAAGAAGTTCCCGCCGGAGATTTGGGCAAATTCGGCTTCGCCAACTATTCCGGCAATATCGACTACGAAACGATTTTCGAGTGCGAAAAAGAGCCGGGAAAGCGGGTGAAACTGGAAATTCCGGCGTGGCAGGGGATCGGCATGATGATCTCGCTCAACGGCGGGGCGGAAAAGTTCCTCGCGTGGGCGCCCTTTGAGGTGGATTTGACCGACGATTTGAAATCGGGAAAGAATCAGTTGAAAATCACGCTGCTGGGCAGTCGGCGCAACTCCTTGGGGCCATTTTACTGCAAAGATGCCGTGCCGGAGTTGTACGCCTACAGCAACTTCTTTGCCTACGACCACGCCGGGCGGAACTTGGTGCCCTTCGGTCTGCTGGCTTCGCCGCGACTGCGAGTGGAAAAGTAAACTTACTTCAACTCGACGATTTGGCGCGCGCGCTTGCCGTCGGCATTGGTGTAAGTGATCTCGTACTGCCCGCGGAAACCGCGAAAGGCGATTTTGCCCGCGGCGTCGGCGGTGAGGGTGAGATTGGTCTTCCACTCATGATTGATCAGTTGATCGAGCACGCGGTAAACCGGTTTTTCGCTCATATCCCGCCGCAGGATCCCGGAAGCGAGTTGCTCCTTGCTCGCCCCTTGGAAATCGACGAGGTTCCACCAGACGATGCCGGAAACCGGCTTCAGGCTGAACCACAACCGGTAGAGGTTGTAGGCGACCACCGCCTGGATTGCCTCGTCTTCGGGCGAGTTGCTCAACGCGGGAATAGTGATCTCGCTGATCCGTATCGGGAGATCGAATTCACGCAGGGATTCCACGATCTGGTAGTTGCCCTGCGGAGTAACAAAGGGCAGTTGCGCGGCGATCACCTTTTCCATTTGCGAGCGCCACAAAATGTGCATCTGACAGCCGATCGCATCGACTTGGCAACCGCGTTGCCGCAATTCCCGGATCAAATTGGCGTAGAGGTAGTGCAGATCCGGTTCGCACATCGCCCAGTCGTTGACGTGAAACTGGGGGCGGTTTTGGAAGTTTTCCGCCGCCAGCGCAAAGGTCCGCGCCACGTAGTCGCCCGGCATCGGGGGGCCGTATTTGCTCGGGCAGAGCGCCGCCCCGGGGATGAGTCGGGGCGTGCCGTCGGGGGTGGGGCGCATTTCCTCGGTCGCCTCGTTGACGACGTCCCAGGAATCCAATTTGCCGTCGAATTTTTTGGCGAGTTCGATGACGTGTTTTTGGAATAAGGCATTGAGTTTGGCGGTGAATTCCGGATAACGCGCCGCCAACTGATCCGCCGTCAGATCGGTGACCCACTGCTCCTTGCCGTCGGCATCTTTGGTGCGCAGTTCCGCCGGGTAGAGGGCGATGACCCAGTCGGGGATGTTGCGGCTCATTTTCGCCCAAAAGATCGGGTGGCCGTGCTTGCGGATGTGGTGTTCATCGCAGAAGCGGATGATGGGCAGCGGGGCAGGGCGCCGCCAGAAGCGCTCGGTGGTGCGATTCGGGGTCTTCGCCCAGAATTCCGGGCAATCGTCGGCGGTGGTGTCGGTGTGGAGTTCGCCCGGTACCGGCTCCATTTCCCGCCAGTAAAACGGAATGGTCGCGGAGTTGAAAAGCTGCCCCCAGAGCGCCCGGTAGCGGGCATTTTGCTCCGCCGTGGGGAATTGATCAAAGGAAAAACTTTGGGCGCCGAATTCAAAGGCGTGGTTGAGTTGTTTGACTTCTACCGGCGAGCCGGGTTTGGCGCCCAGCGCGAAAACTCCGTCGCTCTGCCGGTTTTGGATGATGTCGGCGTCGATTTTCTGCTGGATTTCCGGGGTCCAGACTTTCCAATACTCCGCCGGAAAGAGATCGCGGTGATCCGCCGGGTTGAAGTTTTCGCTTCCCAACAAGGTCGCCGCCGCCAAGCCGGCAACGGCGCCGAGATGAATTTTTTTCATGATTTTCTCCGTAAAAAAGTTCAGGTGATTTCAAAAGCCTTAATTTATCCCGATTTTCCGGTTTGTCAAGAATCGTCCGCCGGGGCGGTTGCAAAAAAAATTCCGTACTGCTATATTAAGTGCAGCTTAAGGAATCACAACTATGGATATTTACCGTCACAGTTTGAAGCGGTCGCTGGAGTGGTTCATCCGCTCCGGAGTGATGAATCCGGCTTCCGGCATTTGGGGCGTCGCCGAACGGGTGGCGCTGGCGGCGGATAACTCCGCGCTGGATAAAACCCTCGCCGAATTTCCCGCCTATAGCCGGATCGACGGCGGCTACATCATCGAACAGCGGCGCGCCGACTGCAATTTTGAGTGCGCCTATTTGTTTTTGCTCGCCGCCGAAGTGTTCGCCGACTCCGCCTACCGGGAAATTGCCGTCAATATTTTGGATTTCCTCTATTTCCGAAGCGGTCTGCTCAATCGGGGCAAGGAAAAGTATCCCCCCGCCAGTTGGAACTGGTCGACCATTTTGCGGGAATCCCGCGTCTGGTTTGACGACGAGTCGTGGTGCGTGTTTTTGGCGTTGCAGATCGCGGCAAAATATCCCAAGCTTAATGAGCGCTACGATCTGCGGCACCACGCGTTGATTTTGAGCGATGCTCTGGCAGAAGTTGCCATTACGACGTTGCCGGAAAATTTGCAGTATGACGGCAAGACTTGGTGGGGCGATCCCGCCGAAGTGTGGCTCGGCAATCTCGCGCTGCCCCACTGGGGAGCATTGGTGGTCATGGCGCTCGCTCGCGCCGCCAAAGAAAATGCCGATCCGCGCTATCGTAACTACATCGGGCGTTATTTGCAGTATTTGCAAAAGCAGTTGCCGCTGCTCAATGCCAGCGAAAGCAGTTACGCCTTGCTCGGCGTCAAGGCGGCGGCGCATTATTTAGGCATGCCCGAAGCGCGAAAATTGTCGGCGGCATTGAGCGAAAAGTTGACGGCGAAACTGGCGCGCTACGGCAATTTGCCCGCCGAGCACTACGAGGCGCCCTGCGGGGAGCACCTGGTCGATACGATCTACACCGTCAACTGGGCGACTTTGGCGTTGCAATCGACCCCGGAAGTGGAGGCAACGGAAAAGTTGCTCGCGCTGTTGGCGAAAATTCAGGACAACTCGTCGGAAGTGCATCTCGCCGGTTGTTGGCGGGGGATGTACGATTTGGAGCAGGGCGCTTGGGGCGGCGGCAACGCCTACGAGGGCGGCGCCGGGAGCATTTACACCGGGTGGACCAACGCCCCGATCGCGTGGGCGATGGCGTTGCGGATATTGAATCGAAACCTCTTTGATTAAAAAGGAGTTGAGCAAATGAAAAAATGGTGGGTGATTTTATTCGGCTTGGGGCTCGCCGGGGCGGCGTTTGCCGGTAATTACCGGGTAATGCAGTGGAATCTGCACATCGGTATCGACATGAACGGGCGCTACAATCTTCGGCGGCAGGCGGAAGTGATTTTGGAGCAATCGCCCGATGTCGTCGCCCTCAACGAGGTCGACAAAAATTGCGAACGCACCAATTATCAGGATCAGACCCGAAATCTCGCCGTTTTGTGCGGAATGTACAGTCAGTTCGGCGGCTGTCGGGCGATCCCGCCCGAAGGACTTTTCGGCAACGCGATCCTGGCGCGCTATCCGATCCAGCTGATCGGTTCGTGGCGGATCCCCCATACCATTGAGGAAATGCGCGGCTGTACGATTTGCCGGATTTTGGCTCCGGAACCCTTTTATGTGGCGGTGACCCACTTGAGTTTTCAGCAAAATCCGGAAACCGAGGAAATTCGGCTCGCGGCGCTCAAGCGGATTTTCGAGTTGGTGGAAAAATACGCTTCCGACGCCCCGGTCATTTTGATCGGCGACCTCAATAGCAATTACGGTTCGGCGCCGATCAACTTGTTGGAAAAAGATTGGCAACTCGCCGGGCACAACAAGACTTGGCCGGCGGATAATCCGGCGCGCGAGTTGGACTACTTTGCCACGCGCAAAAGCGATGCCGCCAAGATCAAAGTGCTGAGCACGAAAGTGATCGACGAAAAAATCGCTTCCGATCACTGCCCGGTCGTTACCGAGGTGGAAATCGTTAAGTAACGATACAAAAAAACGCGGTGGAAAAACTCCACCGCGATTTTTTTTGCCCGGAGCAGGGGAGGATTACTCCTCCTCATCCTCTTCCAGAGCTTCCGGAGCGAAACGCTTGGTCAGCCGTTCGCCGCCGTAGCAGAGGATGAAGCAGATGATCCCCGACAGGAAGCCGTAAACCGCTCCGCAGGTCTGGGCGCGATCGAAAATGTCGCTATTCATCAGATCGCCGAAGCTCATGCCGGTACCGCAGCAACCGATGAAGGTGTACATCAGCCAGACGATCGTCGAAACCGACATCACCGCCCAAACCGTCGAACGGCTCGCCTTGGGGAAGTACAAGCCGATGATGACCGGCAAAAAGACCACCACCAACTGGCTCGTCCAGCAGTTGACCATCAGCGAATAAATGCTGTCGGCAAAGAGCGCCAACACCATGGAAATGATCAGCAGTACTACCGTGACGATCCGGGTGCGGCGGAGCATGATCGCTTCATCGTCGGTCGGCATCAGGTCGCCGAGGATATTGCGCACCAGAAGCGAGGAGCCCGCCAACAGCGAACTGTCGGCACTGCTCATGATCGCCGAGATCAATGCGGAAAGGAAAATCGTCATCAGCAGGGGATGCAGATTGCCGAGGATGATGATCGCCATGCGCGGCATGACCTGATTTTCCAAGTTTTCCCCCATCGCCTCGTCGGTGATGCCGTACTTGGCGAGGATGAAGCGGGCGGTGAAGCCGACCATGATCGGCACGATGCCGATCATCAGATAGAGAAAGCCGGAGATCGTTGAGCTGGAGATCGCCACCTTGGCGCTCTTGCTGGCAAGCGAACGCTGGATGAGGTCTTGCCCCACCATACAGCCAAGCCCCATGATGATCCACGTGCCGATGTAGTAAGTCACGTCGTTGGCGCAGGTGATCTTTTCCGGCAAAAGCGAAAGATCGTCGGGGCGAAGATTCGCCATGATGTGCTCCATGCCGCCGGCTTCGCCGATGGCATAGGGCATGATGACGAGCAGACCGAGAATGAGCAAGGTAACTTGCAATACGTCGGTGAGCGTCACCGCCCACATGCCGCCGCCCACGGTATAGAGCAGTACGACCACGACGCCGATCAGCGTGCCTTTCCAAGTGGCGACGCCGGTGATGACGTGCAGGATCGTGCCCATGCCGAGCAACTGCGCGGCGATCCAGCCGATATAGACCGGGAGCATCCACACCGAGGCGTAAACCCCGGCGGCGTGCCCGAAGCGGCTCGAAATGATGTCGGTGACGGTGAGATATTTGTATTTACGCAACAAGCCGACGATGAATACGCCCGCCAAAAGCAGACTTATCGAGGCGCCGATCGGGTCGGCGATCACGCTCCGGATCCCGGACTTGTAAACGGTCGCCGCCACGCCCATACTGGAGCCGGCGCCGAACCACGTCGCCAACAGTGTGGCGGTCGCCATCCACAGCGGCAACCGCCGCCCGGCGACCAGGAAGTCCTTCATGTCGTTGATCCGTCGGCTGGTCCACAGACCGATGAGGAGCAGCCCGCCCATGTAGATGGCGATGCCGATCCAGAGCAGAATTTGCGTTTTTTCGTTCAGCAGCGCGGGATTCGCCGCTTCGGCAAGGATAGCCAGAGTGTTCACCTTTTGTTTTCCTGTTCTTTTTGTTTTATTTGTTGTTAAAAAAGGCTGAAAAAACCGACGTCGGGTATTTTTGCCCGACGTCGGAAACCAAAAACTACACGATCCGGATCAACGACACTTCGCCGCCAGGAGCCAGCAAACGGGTGCGATCGGTGAGTTGATAATCACCGAGCCCCGCCGCGAGCATCATGGATGCAGAAATCGTTTTCATTTGGATTGCCGTACTCCCTGTAAAAAACAAAGTGCAGTTAATATAGCAAACTTTTCGGCAAATGCAAATTTTTTGCGGCAAAAAGCCGGAAATTTACTCCATAAAGAGGTTCCGGCTGGCGAATACCGGCTCGCTGGTGAGGTTGATGCCGAGTTTCCGCAGACCCGCTTCGTCGCCCGGGGTGGGCAGGTGGCTGATGTGCATTTCACACCCGGAAAGGTTTTTCAACTGCGCCATCGCCATACTGGCGGCGGGGTTGGAGGGCACGCTGACGCTCAAGGCGGTGAGCGTTTCCACCAAGGTCAAACTCAACTGCTTGTTGTGCATGATGTCGTGCTTGAGTTTGCCCACCGAGTCGATGATGTCGGGGGAGATCAGCAACAACTGATCCGGCAAGCCCGCCAGATGTTTGATCGCGTTGAGGATGCAACTGGAAGCGGCATGGAGCAACGGCGAGTTTTTGCCGGTGATGATCGTGCCGTCGTGCAGTTCGATCGCCGCCCCGCAGAAAATATTGTCGTTGCCTTTGCCCGGTTGACCGCCGGCTTCGCGCGCCGCTTCGCGCGCCGCGGGCACGACCTTGCGGTCGATGTCGCTCACGCCCACGGCCTCCATAAGCATCTTGATTCGGTCGACGGCGGCCTTTTCGCCGCGGCCGTTGGCGCAGTCGGCGAGCGCCCGGAAGTAGCGCCGGATGATCTCCTGCGTGGCGGCTTCGCGTACCGCCGTGTCGTCGGAAATGGCGAAACCGACCCGGTTGACCCCCATTTCCGTCGGGGAAGCGTAGAGCTGATCCGGCGGCATGATCCGCGAACAGATCCGGCGGATCACCGGAAACACTTCGATATCGCGGTTGTAGTTGATCGCCGTTTCCCCCCGCGCTTCGAGGTGGAAGGGATCGACCATGTTGACGTCCGCCAAATCGGCGGTGGCGGCTTCGTAGGCGATGTTGACCGGGTGGTTGGGCGGCAGGGTCCAGACCGGGGAGGTCGCAAACTTGGCGTACCCGGCGCGGACCCCGCGCTGAAATTCATGATAGACCTGCGACATACAGGTGCCCGCCTTGCCGGAGTTCGGCCCCGGCCCGGTCACCACCACGATCGGCCGCTCGGTTTCGATGTATTCGTTGGCGCCGTAGCCCTGGGGGCTGACGATCACGTCCACGTCGTTGGGGTAGCCCTCGATCGGACGGTGGGTGTAAACTTTGATCCCGCGTTGGGAAAGCCGATTGATAAAGGGCTTCACCGACGGCTGATTGGTGTAGCGGGTCACCACCACGGCGCGGACGTCCAACCCCCAGTCGCGCAAGTCGTCGATCGTCCGCAACGTGTCCACGTCGTAGGAAAGGCCGAAATCGGCGCGGATCTTGCGATCCTCGATCGCTCCGGCGTGGATGCAGATGATGATGTCGACCTTATCCTTTAGGCGCTGGAGCAGTTTGATCTTGGCGTTGGGGTCGAAACCGGGCAGGACGCGGGCGGCGTGGTAGTCGCAGAGCAGTTTGCCGCCGAATTCCAGATAAAGTTTGTCGTCGAATTTGCTGGCGCGTTCGAGTATCGCCGCCGATTGTTCCTGCAGATACTTGTCCTTGTCGAAGCCGATTTTGATCATGATTTATTACCCCTCTGGCACCGACGGGAAGTGGCGGTGCGGTTTTTGCTTTACCGCAGAATAATATAATCACGGCATCGGGATAAAGCAATTAGATTTTTGAAAAAAATCCAATCATTTTTTTGCGGCGGCGATTTGCAAAAATCCCGCCTGATGCTACCTTATAAATACGTATGGATACTATAACTCTAAATGAACTCCGGTGCCGGGCGATCATCGGCACTTTGCCGGCGGAGCGCGAGCACCGTCAGGAATTGCGGATCGACGTCGAGCTTTACCTCGATCTCGACGCGGCGTCGCGCAGTGATGACCTCGCCGACACGGTGGATTACTCGGAAATCGAGCGCCGGGTCGTCGCCGTGGCGGAAAATTCGCAATTTCAGCTTTTGGAAGCCCTCAACGGGGCGCTCGGAAAAGAAGTGATGCGCGATCCGCGCATTTGCGGTTGCCAGATCCGGATCTTCAAAGCCTCCGGCTCGCGCTACGGCTCCGGGGTGGCGGTCACCCGGAAGTATGGGAGATAACGGCGATGGCGGCGGCGGAAAAACTTACCCCGATGATGCAGCAATACCGCGAGGCGAAAGCGCAGATCCCGCCCGACGCGGTGTTGCTTTTTCGGCTGGGGGATTTTTACGAGGAATTCTTTGAAGACGCCGAAACGGTCAGCCGGGTGTTGGAACTGGTCTTGACCAAGCGGCAGGGCTACCCGATGTGCGGATTTCCCTATCACGCCTTGGAGTCCTATCTGCCTCGACTGGTCGCCGCCGGGCTCAAGGTGGCGATCGCCGACCAAATGGAAGACCCCAAGTTGGCGCAGGGCAAAATCGTGCGCCGCGAAATTACCCGGATCATCACCCCCGGCACCGTGACCGACGAAGCGTTGCTTAAGTACGACCGGAGCAACCACTTGTGCGCGCTCGTGCGCGACCGCCGCGGCTCCGGTTTGGTGCTGGCGGCTTTGGAAGTCAGCACCGGAAAGTTTTTCTTTTCGCGCCCGCGCGACGAGGAGCAGCTCGCCGGGGAACTGATCCGGCTCGGCGCCCGCGAAGTATTGATCCCCGCCGCCTTGGGGCAGGAATTCCGGCAAAACAACTCCTACCCGCGGACCGGGGAAAAACTCCTGTGGACGGAGTTGGACGACTACGATTTCGACTTTGACGCCAATCAACGGCGGTTGACCGGGCACTTTCAGGTCGCCACGCTCGACAGTTGCGGCTGTCGGGAGTGCCCCGAGGCGATCTGCGCCGCCGGGGCGATCCTCAATTACGCGCTGGATAAACTCCGGTGCGACTCCGGACATATCCAGATGTTGGAGTATCACAATTTGGAGCGCTGTTTGGAGCTCGACCCGATCTCCCTGCAAAACTTGGAACTGGTCGGCACCCGGCTCAATTCCGGCAAGGCGGGGTCGTTGCTCGGCGTACTGGATTGCTCCTCGACTTCCATGGGCGGGCGCAAACTGCGCAACTGGTTGCTCCGCCCGCTCTACGACCGCGATGAGATCATTTCCCGGCTCGACGCGGTGGAAAGTTTCACCCTCGATCAGCTTACTCTGGCGGAGTTGCGCGAAACCTTGACCGTCGTGCGCGACTTGGAGCGCATCACCGCCCGCATCAATATCGGCAGTGCCACGCCCCGCGATTACCGGGCGCTGTCGGCGAGTTTGGCGGCGTTGCCGGGCATCAAGATGATGCTCGTGGACTTTGCGGTGCCGCTGTTGGAAAAGCTGTGCGGCGAGATCGCCGATTTTTCCGCCCTGGTCGACCGCATCGACGCCACGATCGTGGACGAACCGCCGGCGTTGCTCGTCGACGGCGGCGTCATCCGCCCCGGATTTTCCCCCGATTTGGACGAGTTGCGCCATGCGGCGGTCGACGGCAAGGGGTGGCTAGCCACTATTCAACAGCGGGAAATCGAACGCACCGGCATCAAGTCGCTCAAGGTCAAATTCAACTCCGTTTTCGGCTACTACATCGAGATCAGCCGGGCGAATTTGAGCTCCGTGCCCGAGGATTACATTCGCAAGCAGACCTTGGTCAACGCCGAGCGTTTCATCACCCCCGAACTCAAGGAGTTGGAGGGCAAGATCCTCGGCGCCGAGGAAAAGGCGAAACTTTTGGAGGCAAAACTCTTTGCCGAGTTGCGCGAATTTTCTTTGCCCTATACCGCCATGTTGCAAAAGAGCGCCGATGCGCTCAGTTCCATCGACGCGCTCGCTTCGCTTGCCGAGTGCGCCCGGTGCAATCACTACGTGCGTCCCCGGATCTCCACCGACGACCGGTTGGTCATTTCCGGCGGGCGGCACCCGGTGCTGGAATCGTTGATGACCGACGAGCGCTTCGTGCCCAACGACTGCACCCTCGATGGCGATTGCCACCGGATGATGATCATCACCGGACCCAATATGGCGGGTAAATCCACCTACATTCGGCAGATCGCGCTGATCGTCATCATGGCGCAAATGGGTTCTTTCGTGCCCGCCGATTCCGCCGAGATCGGGTTGGTCGATCGCATCTTTACCCGCATCGGCGCGGCGGACGATCTCTCGCGCCACCAAAGTACCTTTATGGTCGAAATGGTCGAGACCGCCAACATCTTGCGCCACGCCACGCCGCGCAGTCTGGTGATTTTGGATGAGATCGGGCGGGGCACGAGCACCTTTGACGGCTTATCCATCGCGTGGAGCGTGGCGGAGTATCTCCACGACGATCCCCGGTGCCGCACCTGCTTTGCCACCCATTACCACGAACTTACCGAACTTGCCTCCACCCGGCGCGGAGTCAACAACTTCAACGTGGCGGTGCGCGAGTACGGCGACGACATCATCTTTTTGCGGCAGATCCTGCCCGGGGCGAGCGACCGCAGTTACGGTATTCACGTGGCGAAACTCGCCGGCGTGCCGCCGGTGGTTCTGGAACGGGCGAAAACTATTTTGGCGCTGTTGGAAAAGACCGCCGAGGCTCCCCGCGAGGCGATCTCGCAACTGCCCCGCCGCGTGGTGGAAAACAAGCGCAAAAGCCACGACAACGACGACTTCATCCAGCTTAAACTGGTGTAGCCGATATGGTAAAGGCGAAATTATGGCGATAGCGATCATTTGCACCGGCACGGAGTTGCTCCGCGGCACGACGATCAATACCAACAGTGCTTTTTTGGGGCGGTGTCTGGTTGCCGCCGGGTCGGAGTTGGAATTGCAGCTCTCGATCGGCGATCGCCCCAAGGAACTCTTTGATGCGCTCGCCGACGCTCTGCACAGCGCCGATACGATCATTGTAAGCGGCGGGTTGGGCCCCACCGACGACGACATCACTCTGGAGTGCGTCGCCCGCTTCTTCGGCAGGGAACTCGCGCTCTCGCCGGAGTTGGAAGTTAAGGTGCGCGAACACTACCGCGCCTATCACCGCGACGGTTCGCGCTGCCCTAAACGGCAGTTCAAACAGGCTTTGGTGCCCGAATCCGGGCACATCATCCCCAATCCCGCCGGGTCGGCATCGGGGATCTGGTTCGACGCCGAGTACGCCGGGGTGGCGCGACGCATCTTTTTGGCGCCGGGGCCGCCGCGGGAATTTGAGCCCATGGTGGAAAATTTCATCGTGCCGTTGGCGGTCGAACGGGAAAAACATCGGCAATTTACCCGCGGAATGTTGATCTCCGGGATCGGCGAATCCACCGTGATGGCGGAAGCGGAAAAGTTGCTCGCCGATTTCCCCGGCGAAGTCGCCGACACCGCTTCGGGCGAGGGGACGACCATTTATCTATCCGGCGAGGAAGCTGCGGTTTTGGAGCGAATGCGGATCTTGCGCGATCACTTCGGCGTGGCGGCGTTGCCGCTGGGCAAAACCAAGCTTTTTCCCTATTTTTCCGAGTTGATGAAAGCGCGGAAACTTACCTTTGCCTGCGCCGAATCCTGCACCGGCGGGCTGATCGCGGAAAAGATCACCGAGTTGCCCGGTGCCTCGGAATTTTTCCTCGGCGGGGTGGTTTCCTACTGCAACGAACTTAAACACGGGTTGTTGGGCGTGCGGCAGGATACGCTCGAAAACTTCGGCGCGGTCAGCGCCGAGTGCGTCAAAGAAATGGTCGAGGGCGTCTGCCGGACGACCGGCGCCGATTGCGGCGTCGCCGTGAGCGGCATCGCCGGGCCCGACGGCGGCACGCCGGATAAGCCGGTGGGGCTGGTTTTCGTCGGATTGCACATCCCGGGGCGGACGGAATCCCGCGAACTGCATTTGCGGGGCAGTCGGCAAATGATTCGGGATCGGGCGGCGGCGCTCGCGGTCAACGGTATTCGGGAAATGTTGGAGCAGTAACGGATGCTGGAAACGCTTGACATCAGCGATTTTGCCCTGATTTCCCACAGCGAGGTGGAGTTTTCCCCCGGCTTCAACGTGGTGACCGGCGAATCCGGCGCGGGCAAGTCGATCCTCATGGCGGCGGCGGCGTTGCTCTTTGGCGGTCGCGCCGACCGGGGAGCGATCCGCACCGATTGCGAAGCCGCCACCGTTTCCGGGAGCGTTTCGGTGCCGGAATATCGGCTCGCGGCGGTAAAGCAACTGCTTGCCGAAGCCGATATCCCGCTCGATGAATCCCGGTTGCTGTTGCGCCGCAAAGTGACCAAATCCGGGGTGCGCAACTTTGTCAACGATACCCCCGTGAGCGCCAAACTGCTCTCGGATTTGGGCAAATTGCTCATTGACTTTCACGGCGCCAACGAGCAGTTGGAGTTGACCATTCCGGCGCGCCAGCTGGATCTGCTCGACCGCTTCGCCGGGTTGGATCAGGAGCGCGCCGCCGGGCGCGAAGCGTGGGAAAAACTCCTCGCCGCCCGCCGCCGATTGGCGGAGTTCGCCGAAAATTCGCCCGACGAGGCGGAGTTGGAGCGTTACCGCGAAACCTTGCAGGATATCGACCGGGTAAATCCCGCGCCGGGCGAGGAAGCCGAATTGAGCGCCCGCTATCAGATCATCGCCAACTCGCGCGAAGTATTGTTGCTCTGCGACCAGTTGCGCGAAACCTTGCTCGACGGCGAAATGTCAGCGGTCAATCAACTGGGTGAGGCGCATCGCCAACTGCACGACTTGGAGCGGCTCGCCGCCGGTTCGGCGGAAAGTTTGCTCGCCGAGTGCGACGAACTGCAGGAAAACGCGCAAAATTTGGCGCGGCAAGTTTCCGCCATCGCCGACCACGTCGATCTCGACGGCGAAGCGTTGCAGGCATTGGAATCCCGGTTGGAAAGTATCCACACCCTCAAACGTCGCTATCACACCGACGAGGCGGGGCTGATCGAATTGGCGCAAACTGCGCGGGAGCGACTGGCGGGCAGCGCGGATCGGAAAAAGCATCGCCGCGAATTGGAAAAGGAAGAATTGCAGGCGCAAGAAGTTTTGCGGAGTGTGGCGGCGGATCTGACCAAAAAGCGGCGGGCGGCGGCGACGAAGCTGACCGCCGCGGTGCGGGATATCCTCGTCGAGATCGGTTTCCCCGGTTGCCGGCTCGAAGCGGCGCTCGGCGCGACGGAACTTTCCGCCCTCGGCGGCGATGCCTTGGAATTGCAGTTCAGCGCCAACGTCGGCGAGGAGTTGCGCCCCTTGCACAAGATCGCCAGCAGCGGCGAACTTTCCCGATTGATGTTGGCGTTGCGGAGCGTCATCGCCAGCGCCGACTTACTGCCGACCGTGGTTTTTGATGAAATCGATATGAATATCGGCGGCGAGACCGCCAATATGGTGGGCGAAAAACTCCGGGCGCTGGGGGCGCATTGTCAAATTTTGTGCATTTCGCACTTGGCGCAGGTCGCCGCCCGCGCCGATGCGCACTACGGCGTCGTCAAGCACACCGAGTCCGGGCGCACCGTTTCGCAAGTGCGAAAACTTGCCGATCCGGTGCCGGAACTTGCCCGGATGCTCGGCGGCGGAGCTTCCGCGCTTCGCCACGCCCAGGAACTTTTTGAACAAGTCAAGCGAGGATAAAAATATGGCTATGGAGTGGAAGTATCTTTTGAGCGATCACCGCATCGGCAGTAACGCGCCGGGGCGGATGTCGATCGAGCGTTCGCAATTTCAGCGCGATTTCGACCGGGTGGTCTTTTGCAGTTCGTTTCGGCGCTTGCAGGATAAGACGCAGGTTTTTCCCCTGCAGAAAACCGACTATGTCCGCACCCGGCTGACCCACAGCTTGGAAACCAGCAGTGTCGGCCGCTCCCTCGGTACCGCGGTCGGGGATTTCATCTGCCGGAATTTTGACACCAACAATTTGCGCCCGGACGACGTCGGTGCGATCGTCGCCGCCGCCGCGCTCGCCCACGATATCGGCAATCCGCCATTGGGGCACGCGGGCGAGGAAGCGATCCGCTACTGGTTCACCCACTCCGACGCGGGGCGGTCGGTCGCGGCGCAGCTATCCGACGCCGAAGCGCGGGATTTTGCCGAATACGAGGGCAACGCGCAGGGGTTCCGCACCCTGTGCAGCTTGGAAATGCCCGACCAGCACGGCGGGATGCGCCTCACTTGCGCCACATTGGGGGCGTTCGCCAAATATCCGACCGCCGCGTTTGCCGATCCGCGCCCCGAGGGGGTGGCGGGCAAAAAGTTCAGTTTCTTCGTTTCCGAGCAGGAACTTTTCCGCGAAGTGGCGGAGTATTGCCGGTTGATCGAAATCGGGCCCAGCGCCTGGCGGCGGCACCCCTTGGCTTACTTGGTGGAAGCCGCCGACGACATCGCCTATCTCATCGTCGATTTTGAAGACGGCTTGCGGTTGGGCTTGGTGAGTTACGAGGAATTGGAAAGTTTCTTTTTGCAGTTCATCGATTCCGATCGGGCATCGGAGTATCTCAAAAAGATCGAATCCCCGGTACAGCGGGCGGAATTTTTGCGGGCGCAGGCGATCGGGCACTTGGTCGGCAAGGTTTCCAACGCTTTCATCAAGCACCACGACGAACTGCTCGCCGGGAAGTTGCCCCGCCCGCTGATCGAGTACATCGACGAATATGAAGCGATGGCGAAGTTGCGCGCCCGGAGTCAGGAGTTGCTCTACTCCAACCGCCGGGTCGCGGAAGTTACCGCCGCCGGATTTGAAATGGTTTCCGGCATGCTGGATATTTTCATCCCCTGCGTCGAGGAACTCGTCGCCGAAAAGCAGGGCAGGGGGCGTGCTTCCTACCGCTCGGCGCGGGTCAGCGCGCTGTTGCCCGCCGCCGCCGTCGATTTTGCCGACTCCACGTGGATGACCAGCCCCTATTTGCGGTTGCTGCGGGTGCTCGACTACATTTCCGGTATGACCGACAGCTACGCCGTGTCGCTCTATCAAAAGATGAAAGGTATCTCACTATGAGCAAACTCGTTTGGCCCGGCAGTACCCAACTCGACCCGGTGCCCGTGGTGCTCGTCGGTTGCGGCGACGATCGCCGGTATAAATACAACCTCATCACCGTCGCCTGGGCGGGCACGGTTTGCAGTGATCCGCCGCGACTGGCGGTGGCGATCCGCCCGGAACGCTTTTCCTTTGGCGCGATTTCCACGCTGGGCGAATTCACCGTCAATTTGCCCTCGGCGGAACTGGCGGAAAAGGTCGACTTCTGCGGGGTTCGCTCCGGGCGGGACATCGACAAATTTGCCGCCTGCAAACTTACCCCGGTGCCGGGAAGTGCCGTCGCCGCCCCGGTGGTCGCCGAGTGCCCGATCGCCTTGGAGTGCCGCGTGTCGCATACCCTCGAGTTGGGTTCGCACACGCTCTTTATCGGCGATATACTCAAGGTCCAGGTGGAAGAAACGTTGGTGACCGACAACAAGCTCGACATCCAAAAGGCCGACTTGATCGCCTACGCTCACGGAGCCTACTTCCGGCTCGGCGATCTGCTCGGCACTTTCGGCTACTCGGTGCGCCGCCGCGCGTAAAAAGTCGTCGGTTTTTTGCTTCTTTTCCTTGACTTTTGGGGAAATCCGGGGTATTTTAATAACGTCAAGATGATTAGTAGACAGACTGAACAAGTCGTTGATCTGAACCATTGCCGGTGATTCGGTTTTTCCGGGTGCCGGCCCCCCCTCGTTGGTGTTTCACCGGCGAGGGCCGTTTTTTTATCTCATGTTTTTTGTCGAATAAGATTTGCGCCGCACTTGCATTTGCGGCGCTTCGGCAATATATTATAGGACTTTAACATGGGCACCCGTAGCTCAGTTGGATAGAGCGTCTGCCTCCGGAG
>JAZTWK010000057.1:0-6208 GCA_045635865.1 Victivallaceae bacterium | reverse complement strand
ATGAAGTTTGAGCGACTGGGGGTCTTCCCCTTTGCTCCCGAACCGGGCACTCCGGCGGTCAAATTGAAAAACCGGGTTCCGGTCGAAGTGGCCGAAGCTCGCGCCACAATGCTGATGCGGCGGCAGATCGCCCGGATGAAGCGGTTGCAGGCGCACCGGGTCGGCAACGTGGAAAACCTTATCATCGACGAAGTTGCCGACGGCGTGGCTTACGGTCGCAGTTGGTGCGACGCCCCGGAAATCGACAACTTGGTCATCTTATTGCCCTCGGGTAAGCGCTGGAAGCCCGGGATGCGCGCGGAAGTGGAAATCATCGGGGTTCAGGGGTGCGACGTGATCGCCCGCCCCCGGCAAAAGAGGAGTAAGGCATTATGCAAATGAAAAACATCCCCAATATCTTGACCGTGAGCCGGATCGCGGCGATCGTGGTTTTCATCATCCTCGGCACGCTCGCCGATCGGCCCTATCTGCAGGACAAGGATTACATTTTTGCCATTCGACTGGGAGCGTACTGCTTGGCGGTGCTGGCGGCGCTCACCGATCTGCTCGACGGCTATCTCGCCCGCAAATACGACGTGGTGAGCGACTTCGGCGCGCTGATGGACCCCTTGGCGGATAAGATTTTCGTCACCGCCGCCATGTTGTTGGCGGTCGAGTACCGGCTGATGCCGGCGATCGTGGTTTTCGCCGTGCTGGCGCGGGAATTTATGGTGACCGGGCTGCGGACTTTGGCGGCAAAAAAACAGGTGGTGATCGCCGCCGACCGCTGGGGCAAACTTAAAACCGCTTTGCAGTTTGCCATGTTGGCGATCAGCGGGGTGGCGTGGTTCAACGGCACCGACGGCATCGATTATCTGCGGCAGGCGACCTTGGGCGTGACGATCGACCAAAACCACTTCGGGGTGCGCCTGTGGTACATTTGGTTGGTGTTTCTGTGGCTGATCGTGCTGGTCACCGTGCTCTCGGGGATCAGTTACTTTATCAAGTATCGCCACTTATTCATGAGCGACAAAAAGCGGAGTAATTGATCAATGTATCAATACTCTACCCGTGTCGGCGTAAGTCACACCAATCGCCGGGGCGAACTTTCCTTGCGCTCCATGCTGGATATGGCGATCGACTGCGCCTATTTTCAGTTGCCGACCATCGTCGAATTTGCCGATTTTCTGCGCCGGAACAATCTGGGGATGTTCGTCATTTTTCGGCAAGTTGATATTTCGCGCCGTCCTCGTTTCGGGGAAAAACTCAATGTGGCGACCTCGATATTCGATTGCCGCGCCGCGATCGGTTACCGCAATACCGTAATTAAAGATGAGGCGGGAAACTTCTGCGTCAAAGAGTATTCGCTAGGGGCGTTCGTCGATTTCACCACCGGCAAACCGGCGCGGATAACGCCGGAAGTCCGGGCAACGCTCGCGCTGGATGAAAAGTTGGATATGGAGTACACTCCCCGCAAAATCGCCTTGCCGGAATCGGAAAGTTGGCAACCGGAATTTCAGCGTAAAATCACCGAGAATTTTCTCGATCTCAACGGCCACTTGAACAGCAACTGGTTCGTCACCTTTGCCGAGGAGTGCCTGCCGGAAAACTTCACCTACGATCGGGTGCGGATCGAATATCGTCAGCAGGGCAAGCCCGGAGAAGTGATCGAAGTGCGAAGTCAGTCAGCTGACGGCAAGTTCCGGGTGCGGGAAAGTTCCTCGCAAGGGGAAAATCTGGTCGATCTGGAATTTTCCACCTTTTGATATTTCTGCCATAGACAAAAAAAGACCGCGGAGTTCCGCGGTCATTTTTTTGATTTGAGTAAACCGATCAGAGTTCCACCGGTTTGGTCTTGGGCAGACCCAAGTATTTATCCTCGGGAATGCGGCCCTCGGCGCGGAGAACGTCGATGCGCTCGTAGCGCTTCATCACATTGCGGACCTTGCGGATCTTGCCGCCGACGCGAAGACTGGGATGCTGAGACATGATATATTTCCTTTACCTCTAAAAGTTTTAAAACTGCAACCAAGTTTCATAATATACTACCGGATAGTCGAATTGTCAAGCCGCCGGAAGTCAGATTTTTTGCATAATTTTTTCCAGTTGCCGCAGGCGAAGTTCCGGAGCGTCGCGGTAGTCCAGCTGCGGGGCGCGCCCCTTTTCATCCCGATAAATGGCACCGCCGGGATTGTAGAGCGAGACCCGACCGTCGATCACCGTAAAGATCGTGTAGTTCGCCCGCGCCGCCAAGATCCGGAGTTTTGCCACCTGAAGCAAGTTGCGCACCGTATCCGGCAACGGCCCGAAGCGGTCGGCAAAGTCGGCGGCGCACTCCGCAATATCCTCGACGCTGGCGGGTTTGGCGATCCGTCCGTAGGCGGCGATCCGCAATCTTTCCCCGCCGATATATTGCTCCGGGATCGCCGCCGGCAGTTCCCCCGGCCGGGCGGTGAGGGAAAAGGAAACGAAATCGATCGTCATATCCACTTCGGGCAGGAACCGCAACGGGGTGCCGTGCAAGTCGGCGACCGCCTGTTTGAGCAAACTGCAATAGAGATCAAAGCCGATCGTATTGATGTGGCCGGATTGCTCCGCACCGAGGATGTTGCCGGCGCCGCGGATCTCCAGATCCTGCAACGCCAACTGGATACCGGAACCGAGTTTGGTGCAGCGGCAGATCGCATTCAGCCGCCGCCGGGCGTCGCTGCCGATGAAGCGGCTCTTGGGCAACAGCAAATAAGCGTACGCCTGCCGGGTCCACCTGCCGACCCGCCCCCGCAACTGGTAAAGCTGCGCCAAGCCGAAACGATCGGCATTTTCGATGATAATGGTATTGGCATTGGGCACGTCCAAGCCGGATTCGATGATGGTACTGCACACCAGACAGTCGATTTTGCCGGAAAGAAAATCCTGCATGTTCTTTTCCAGTTCCGCTTCGGGCATCTGACCGTGAGAGACCGCGATCCGCGCCCCGGGAACAAGCGCACGCAACTGGTCGGCGCACTCGTCGATGGTTTTGATCCGGTTGTGCAGATAATAGACTTGCCCGCCGCGCGCCAGTTCGGAGCAAATGGCGTCGTGAATGGTTTTCAATTCCGGCGGCGCGACCACCGTCCGCACCGGGAGCCGCAATTTTGGGGCGGTCATCAGGGTACTCATATCCCGCGCCCCCGCCATGGCAAGGTAAAGCGTGCGGGGTATGGGGGTGGCGGACATGGTCAACACGTCGGCTTCGGCGCGGAAGCGCCGTAATCTTTCCTTGTGTTCGACCCCGAAGCGCTGTTCCTCGTCGATGATGACCAGACCGAGATTGCGGAAATGGATTTTTTCCGAACAGAGGCGATGCGTGCCGATCACGATGTCGATCTGCCCGGAAGCGAGTTTTTCCACGGTTTCCCGCTGTTTGCGCTCGCTCTCGAAGCGGCTCAATTCCGCCAGATTGAAAGGATATTCCGCAAAGCGGGCGGCAAAACTTTGCAGATGCTGATGCGCCAACACCGTGGTCGGGGCGAGCACCGCCACCTGATACCCGGCGCTCACCGCCCGAAACGCCGCCCGCATCGCCAGTTCGGTTTTGCCGTAACCCACGTCGCCGCAAATGAGCCGATCCATGGGGCGGCTCGACTGCATGTCGCGCCGAATTTCCTCGGTCGAGCGGATCTGATCCAAGGTGTCGGAAAAGGCGAAGGCGCGCAAAAAAGCCGCCGTGGTGCCGTCGTCGGGCGGGAAAGAAATCCCCGGCAACGACTCCCGCAACGCCTGCATCCGCAACATATCGGCGGCGTAGGAACGCACCCCGCTTTGGGCGCGCAACTGCTCTTTTTGCCACTTGTGCGAGTGCAGATCGTGCAGTTTTACCCGACCCGCCGCCCCGAGGTAACGGCTGATTTTGTGCGCCTGCAACAGCGGCACGTGCAGCAGTTGGTGATCCTGATATTCCAACTCGATCATTTCCCGGGTGACGCCGTCGCGTTGGATTTTTCGCAGTCCCCGGTAGATGCCGATGCCGTAGTCCAAATGGACCGCCAGATCGCCCACATCCAAATCGGCAAGATGAATATCGGGCAGGGGATTATCCGGAAGTTCCGCGTCGGGGCGGGGCGCGGGCGGCGGAGTGGAATTTTCCGCCGTGTAGCGAAATCCCGCCCCGGCGAGTTCCGCTTCGGCAATGACGACCAGTCCCACCCCCAGCGTGAAGCCGCCGGAAAGATTCAAGGCGGCGAATTCCACTTGGGGCAGAGCGAGAAATTCCGCTTCGCACCACGATTTCACCGCGGGGATATCCGCCTCGTCGCGGGCGGAGATCACCACGGTATATTTGGCGCGGGTGAAGTTGTCCAACTCCTCGCGCAGCCGATCCCGGCGCAGGCGTTCCTCGCCGATGCGGATCGCGGAGTCAGTGATGATTTCCGGCGTTGATCGCGGGGCAAAGTCCGCTTCGGCGATCGCTTCGACTCCGGCGCTTTCCGCCGCATCCAAAAAGCGGGTCAGCGCCTGGTTTTGGCGGGCGACTTCCAAGCAGTGGTCAAAACGCTCCGCCGCCGTGTCGGATAGGTAATGGGTGAGCGCGTCGCGCGATTTTTCCGCCTGCACCACCAACAAGTGGTGGGCAAATTGCTCAAAATAACTCATTGCGTCGGACTTGGCGGCACCGCCCGCCGTGATGCCGGATCGGCCGATGATCCGATACTCGGTAACGCTCCCGGTGGAGCGTTGGGTCTGCGGCGAAAACAAGCGCATCGATTCGATCGTATCCCCGAAAAACTCGATCCGGCAGGGTTGCTCGTGAGCCGGACTGTAGATATCGATGATGCCGCCGCGGCGGGCGAAATCCCCCGGCGTGGCGACTTCCCACTCGTCGTCGTAGTCGAGTTTGAGCAGTTGGGCGGCGAGTTGCTCGGGAGAAATTTCCGTGCCGGGGGTGAGGGTAAGTTTTGCCGAGTTGGTCTCTTCCGGCGGCGGCGCCGGACCAAAGAGCGCGCTCACCGAGCCGACGGCGATGTCGAAGTTGCCTTCCAGAGCCAAGTCCAACGCCCGGGCGCGGCGGCTTTCACCCTCGAGCAAAATGAGTTTGCCCCGGCCGCACTCCGGCAGGGCGAGCAGTTTCTCGGGGCGTTTCAGCTTGCCTTTCCAAAACTCCAGATCCGCCATCAGCTTGTCGGCGGCATCGGAATCCGGCAACGCGACCACCAGCGGGTTTTTTGCCGCCGAGGCTACCCGCAATACCGGCAACGCCAAAGCCTCGGCTTCGCAGTTTTTGCGGGAAACCAACGCCAAGTCGGAATCGGAAAGAAATTTTTTAAGTTTTTTTTGCCAAATCGCCATAAAAGTGCTTGATTTTAAACACAAAAGTCATATAAGTGGTTGTCAAAACACCGAGCTGACGGGTTCCGTGGGGGAACAATCCGGGCAGGGCAAACCACTTTGGGTGCGGGCAACACAGGGTCGCTTTGTCACCTTTATATTATAGTGGCGAATCCGGATTTTTAAAACCGTCGGCGCGGATAAAAAGCGAAAAATTTTTGTTTACGGGGACAAAAATATCAAATCAAAGGGGGATAAGTATGGCGAAAAAAACCGCTCCGGCGGAAAAGACGGCAAAGAAAACGACCACGGCTCCGGCGGCGGCAGTAAAAAAAGCGACCAAGACCGCTCCGGCAAAAAAGGCTCCGACGGTCAAAGTGGAAAAAGCTCCGGTCGCCAAGGCGGCGCCGAAAGTCGCGGCAAAGCCGGTAGCAAAATCGGCTCCGGCAAAAAAAGCGCCGGTAGCAAAAAAGGAAAAAGCACCCGCTCCGGCGAAAGTTTCGGAAAAGAAAGCGGTCAAGACGCCGGTGAAACCGGTCGCTAAACCGGTCGCCCCGGCGAAGAAAGCCGCGGCGGGCAACGTGGAAAAAGCTCCGGTCGCCAAAACGGTGAAAGCGCCCGCCGCGCCCAAGGCGGCGGAAAAGAAAACTGCCAAGCCCGCCCCGGTCAAAGTTGCGGTCGCCAAGGCGCCGGCAAAAAAAGTTGCCGCACCGAAAGCGGAAAAAAAGCCCGCTCCGGTGAAAACTCCGGAAAAGAAAGCGGTCAAGCCCCCGGTGAAACCGGCGGCTAAACCGGCGGCTCCGGCGAAAAAAGCCGCGGCGGTCAAAGTGGAAAAAGCTCCGGCCGCCAAGGCGGGGAAAGCGCCCGCCGCGCCCCAGGCTCCGGCGCAAAAAGCCGAAGCGCCCGCCCAAACTCCCAAAAA
>JAZTWK010000056.1:0-42396 GCA_045635865.1 Victivallaceae bacterium | reverse complement strand
CAAGGTTGCGGCGGCGACGTGTTGAGCGGGCAGAACTCGATCGCCAACGCCCGGAGCGCCATCGCCGCCAAGCTATCCGGAGCCGCCATGGTCATCATCGTCGGCGGTCTGGGCGGCGGCACCGCCACCGGCGGTATCCCGATCCTTTTGAGCGTCGCCAATCAACAGCAACTGCAGACGCTCTGTCTGGTTTCCCTGCCCTTTTTCTCGCTCGAAAGCACCCGTCGCACCGTGGTCGCGGAAAAGGCGTTGCAGGAAAACATTTTCCCCGCCGCCGACGCGGTGGTGACGTTGCCCAACGACCTGCTCTTTTCCACCCTGACGCCGCAGACACCGATCCGCCAAGCCTTTGAACTGGCGGACGAGGAAGTGGCGCGCACGGTGGTGGCGTTGGCGGGCGTATTGGGCGGCGGCAATCTTTTCTGCTCGGATTTCAGTGACTTCGCCACCTTGCTCAAGTCCCAGAAAAATCTCTGCGCCATCGGCGTCGGCGTGGCGCCAACCGAGGCGGAAAACCCCATTGATCTTGCCGTGAGCAATCTGCTCCACTCGCCGCTGTTGGGCGGCGGCGCCAGCTTGAGCGAAGCGGATGCGGCGGTTTTCACCGTGTTGGGCGGCCCGGAGTTGTCGCTCGGCGAAGCCAAAACCGCGTTGGAAACCGGTCGCAAGTTCCTTGCCCGCGACTGCCAAGTGCTGACCGGAGCCGCCACTTCCGAAGCGTGGAGCGGCAAACTGCAACTGAGCGTCCTGACACTGAAATTCGATTCCCGCGACGATGCCCGCACCCTGCTGGAAGCTCCGGCGGCGGTGGTGGAATCATCATTGCTCACCCCGGAACCCGGCGGCGCGCCCGGCAAGCAGTTGACTTTTGATCTCGATCACGCCGACAAGGGCTGTATGGAGGGCACGATTCAGGTGAACTACAACGGCGAAGATCTGGATATACCAACTTTCAAGCGCCGGAATTTGAGCATATCCCCCGGCAGAGTAGTGAGGAAATAATGAATTTTTCGATTTTTGAATTCATCATGCTGGTCGCATTCGGTTTCAGCTGGCCGGCGGCGATATACAAGACCTATAAGAGCAAAAATCCGGCAGGCAAAAGCCTCTTTTTCGCCACGTTGGTGATCATCGGCTACCTCGCCGGAGTCGCGCACAAAATCGTCTATAAGTGGGATTGGGTGGCGTACCTCTACATCCTCAACACCCTCATGGTGTTGACGGATACCGTGTTGGTGCTCTACTACCGCTACTGGAAAAAACGCTGAACCAACAGCGCGTTGAGATTAAACAGCGCGTGTACCGTCATCGCCACGCCCAAGTTGCGCGACTTGAGGTAGCTCAACTGAAAGACGATCCCCAGTCCCCACAGCGACAGGAATCCGGGCAAAAAGAAATGCATCCCAGAAAAGATCGCCCCGCCGATAAGCAGTGCCGGGATCTTGCCCCACGGCAACAATAGCGCATGGATTACCCGGCGAAAAACGATCTCCTCCACGATCGGAGTTAGTATCGCGGCGGAAATGACGATGACGACAAAGTGTCCGATACCGCCCTCCCCGGCGGCTCGAAGCAAATCCTGCTTACCGTCCGCCGGGATGCCACAGCGCTTCAACAACGCCGTCCAGATCATGCCCAACAAGGCGGTGACGATCAGTGTCGCCAGCAACCCGTTGAGCACGGTTCGGAAATCTTCCCGCTCCCACCGCCGCATGCCGAGCTTGCGAGCAATTTCTCCCCGCGTTTCCCCGGAAAACCAGACCAGCGTCAAGATCGCCGTCACCAACAATGCCATGGGAACCAACACGCCGCAATTGTAGCTGATGCGAAATGCCAACATGGCGCCGGGATAGATCAAGAGCACCGTCAACGCCAAAATGGCGATGCTGACGCGGGGGCTCAATTCCTGTTCCCAAGGAGTTTCAGGGAAATTGAAGATGAATTTCCCGTTCATTTTCACCTCGGTGAGAAATTTCCACCCGCACGGCATTTTCCGGGATCATTCCGGCGATCCTTTCGGGCCACTCGATCAGCGAGAGCGACTTGCGGTCGCTCAAAAATTCGTCGATCCCGAAATCCAAGGCGGCGCCGACACCGCTGATCCGGTAGAGATCGAGGTGATAAAGCCGCCCGCGATCCGGCAGTTCGTACTCCTGCACAATGGTATAAGTGGGGCTGGAAAGCTCCTCGTCGATCCCCAAGCCGCGGGCGAAGCCGCGGGAAAAGACGGTTTTGCCCGCCCCCAAGTCGCCATAGAGCAACACGACCGAGCCCCGGGGGAGCGCGGCGCCCAGTTCGCGCCCGACCGCCTCGGTCTCGGCTTCCGAATGCGAGTAAATTACCTTATCAATGCTCATAACCGATCTTTCCCGTAAGCAACGATTTTCCCGACCGATCCCGGACTTCCCCATTGCCGGCGACGCACCGCCCGATGCAAGTTATCGAGGTCAGCTTTGCCGGCCAAAATTCTTCCAGCCGTTGCGAAGAAGTAAACAGCAATTCATAATCCTCGCCGTCGCTCAACGCCGCCGGAAGCGCCGCGTCTTCGTAGAGCGGGATATCTTCGGGATCCAGTTCCACCGCCACCTGCGAGGCGCGCGCCATACGCGCCGCATCCGCAAGGAGCCCGTCACTGATATCCAACATCGCCGTAGCGAGTTGATGCTCCGCCAAAAATCCGCCCTCCGCCAAGCGGGGGGTAAAACTCAAATGGCGCCCGGAAGCATAGGAATTGCCCACTTTGCCGGTGAGATAAACGTTATCCCCGACTTGCGCACCGCCGCGACGGATCGCTCCGGCGGCGGGACTTTTACCTAAAATGGTCAACGTGGCTGCCAATCCCGGCGCCGCCAAAGCGGAAACGTCGCCGCCGATCACCGGACAAGCGTAAAGTTTCGCCGCTTCCGCCACGCCCCGACTGAATTCCAAAAGCTGCTCCGGAGTCTTACCAGATGCCGCGAGCGTCAGCAACGCCCAAAGCGGCGTACCACCCATGGCGGCAATATCACTCAAATTGCGACACAGAAGTTTGCGGCCCGCCGCCGCCGGATCGGTGCCGGGGGCAAAGTGGATCCCCTCCACCACCTGATCCGCCGCCGCCAACAGTTTTTCCCCGGCAAATTCCACCTCGGCACAGTCATCGCCGATCGGGATGCTCAAACTTGGCGGCGCCGGAAAGAGCTCCGGCAACGCCGCCAAAATTTTTCCCTCTTCCACCATGACTATCCGTTGCGCCGGGCCTTTTCTTCGGCTTCCATTTGCGGCAGGAAACGCGCCTTGTCGTTGGCTTTCATATAGGCTTCTTCGGCGGAGATCACCCCCGCTTCATACTGCTCGGCGATCGAGTTATCCATCGAGCACATACCGCGGGCAACGCCGCTGTCGATGATCGTGCGGATCGAGGATATCTGCCCGGTGCGGATCGAATTCGGCAACGCGTCGGTGTGCAACAACACTTCGTGGACCGCCACCCGACCGCCGTCGCGGGTACGGCAGAGCAACTGGGAAACGATCCCCTGCAAACACTCGGCGAGCATGGTCCGGATCTGCGCCTGCTCGTCCGCCGGGAAAGCGTCGATCACGCGGTCGATACTCTTGGGGGCGTTGTTGGTGTGCAAGGTGGCAAAGACCAACATACCCATAGTCGCGCAGGTCAATCCCAGCCGGATCGTCTCGTTGTCGCGCATTTCGCCGATGAGCACGATATCCGGGTCGGAGCGCATCGCCCCGCGAAGCGCCTGCGGGAAACTCGGGCTGTGGATGCCGATTTCCCGGTGGACGATGGTGCTCAATTTGTTTTGATGCACGAATTCGATCGGGTCCTCAATGGTGATGATGTGCTTGTGTTGCCGCTCGTTGATGTAGTCAAGCATGGCGGCGAGCGTGGTGGATTTACCGCTGCCGGTCGGCCCGGTGACCAGAATAAGACCGCTCTTGATTTGGCAGATCTCTTTGAGCACCTGCGGCAAATTCAATTCGTCGATCGTCTTGATCCGGCTGGGGATCTGCCGCAAGACGCACCCCATGCCGCGGTAGTTGTAGAGATAATTGCACCGGAAACGCGCCAGACCGGGGATCTCGTGGGCGAAATCCAGGTCGCGGCTTTCCAGAAACATTCCCCACCGCTTTTCCGGCAGGCAGATCTCTTTCATGAGATATTCGATCTGGTCGGCAGTCAACGCTTCGTCGGTCAGCGCCTGCAGTCGGCCGTGGATCCGCGCCTTGGCGGGATTGCCGATCGCCAAATGCAAATCCGAACCGCCCAGTTCCAGCATCCGCCGCAAATAGATATTGATTTGAGGTTCCTGACTCATATATGCTGCACTTTCCTGTTGAAGTTATTTGCGTTTCTTGGTTTCGTTCGCCACCCACAGGTGGTTGAGCTGGTCGATGATCGTCGGATCGGTCATGTACGCCACCGCGGCATCCCGGGTGATCAGCCCGCGGGAAAACTTTTCAAAGATGCACTGGTCAAAAGTACACATGCCCTGCTTGTGCGAAACCGCCATGGTCGAGCGGAGCTGAAAGGCTTTGCCCTCGCTGATCAGATTGCCGACCGCCATGGAGTTGAGCAAAATTTCGTAGACCAGCACCACGCCGCCGAAACCGTCGGGGATCAGCTTCTGGCAGACCACGCCGCGCAAGCTGACCGAAGTCATCGCCCGAATTTGCGGCTGTTGCGACGGCGGGAAAACGTCCAAAAGCCGGTTCATCGTGTTGGCGGCGTCGCCGGTGTGGAGCGTGCCGATCACCAAGTGACCGGTTTCCGAAGCGGTGATCGCATTTTCGATCGTTTCCAAGTCGTGCATTTCGCCGATGATGATGACGTCGGGGTCCTCGCGCAGCGCCGCCTTGAGCGCCCGGCGGTAACTGGGGGTGTGCAACCCCACCTGACGCTGGGTGACCTGACAATTTTTCGACTCCTGAAGTATCTCGATCGGGTCCTCAATGGAAATGATGTGATCGTAACGCTTCTCGTTGATGAGATCGGTCATGGCGGCAAGCGTAGTGGTCTTGCCCGAACCGATCGGCCCGGTGACCAGAATAAGGCCGTTGTTGTAGTCCAGCAACCGGCGGACGTACACGGCGTCTTCGGGCAGGAAGCCCAACGCTTCCAGCGAGGCGATCTTGTCGGGCACCAACCGGTAACTGCCGGTAATACCGTCTTTGGTATCCATGAGGCAGACCCGGAAACGATCACTGCCCAGCGCGAGCGCGAAATTGAGATCCTGCTCGCGGGCAAACTCGTTGCGTTGCTCCTCGCTCAACAGGGAAAAATTGAGCTTGCGGGAATCCGCATCGGTCAAAATGTGATCACTCACCCGTACTTCCTGCAAGCGACAGCGCACAAAGGGAGCGGCGCCGCCGCACAAATGCAGATCGCTGCAACCGGATTCCCGCAGTTTGCCGAGCAGAACTTTCATAAATTCCCCCGCCTGCGCTTCACTTAATTGCGGCACTTGGGCAAAATCCGGCAGATCGCTGAAATCCATTTCGCCCGCGATCGCCGGCACCGGAGCTCCGCTGGCGGCGCAGTTGACCGCCCGCCCGGCGAGTTCCTGGATCTGACCGAGGATAGTTTGAATTTCCTCTTGGGTGCGGTTGGCGCACAGCTGATTGAGCATTTCCTGCGCCACCTGCTGGATATCCGAATTTTCCGGCAAGGCGGCGAGAATGCGCCGCGTTTCCCCGATCAGGCAGACGCCCTCTTCGTTCATCAGGTGAATGAACCAGCCGACATCCGGCGACAAATTAGTGGTGGTCATGCGAAATCCTTTATCTTAAATGGTTTACAGTTTGCTCAACTGATAAGCGTTTTTGGGCAGATCCTTGATCGCGTAGCCCCGCGCCGCCAGTTCGTCGCGCAGTCGATCGCTCGCGGCAAAGTCCTTGGCGTTGCGCGCCGCCGCCCGCTCTTCGGCGAGGGCGACGATCTCGGCGGGGAACTGCTCCGCCGCCGGGGCGTCGTCCACCGCCAGACAACCGCAGATCTTGTCGAAATCCCGAAACGCCGCCAGCACCTGCTCGGCGCCGGAGCGCGAAAGCCGCATTTCGTCCATCGCCCGGTTCGCCGCCCGCATCAAATCGTGGAGCGCCGACAGCGCTCCGGCGATGTTGAGATCATCCGCCATTGAAGCGCGGAAAAGTTCCTGCGCGGCGGCGATGTCGGCGGCGATCTCCGCCCCGTCGCCGGGAGCGTCGATCCCCTTGAGCCGCCGGAAAAGTTCGTCGAAGCGGCGCAAGGTTTCCCGCGCCTGCGCCAATGCGTCGAGGGTGAAGTTGAGCTTTTTGCGGTAGTGGGCGCCGATCAGCACGAAGCGGATCTCCCGACCCTGCCAATTCTTTTCCTGCAGATCCCGGAGCGTGTAAAAATTGCCCAGCGACTTGGACATTTTTTCGCCGTTGACCATCAAGTGTTCGCAGTGCAGCCAGAAATTCACCCACTTGTGACCGCTGGCGCCTTCGCTCTGGGCGATCTCATCCTCGTGGTGCGGAAACATGTTGTCGATGCCGCCGGTGTGGATATCAAAACTTTCCCCCAAGTACTTGCTCGACATGGCGCTGCACTCGATGTGCCAACCGGGGCGGCCCTTGCCCCACGGGGAATCCCACCAGACGTCGCCGTCATTTTCGTCCCACGCCTTCCAGAGGGCGAAGTCGCCCACGGAGTCCTTGGCGTACTCGTCGGCGTTGATCCGCACCCCGGCGCGCTGATTTTCCCGGTCGATGTGGGCGAGTTTGCCGTATTCGGGGAAGCGGTCAATCGCAAAGTAGACCGACTTATCTTCCGCCTGATAGGCGAAGCCGCGGTCAAAAAGTTTTTGGATCAGGGCGATCATTTCCGGAATGTGATCGGTGGCGGCGGGATAGACGGCAGCGGGCTCGATGTTAAGAAACTTGATGTCGGCAAAGAAGGCGTCTTTGTACTTGCGGGTGAAGTCGCGCAGCGGCAAGTTGGCGGCGCGGGAATCCCGGATCGTCTTGTCATCGACGTCGGTGAGGTTCATCACCTGCCTGACTTCGTAGCCGAAGTACTCCAAGGTGCGACGCAAAATATCCTCAAAGGTGTACGCCCGGAAGTTGCCGATGTGGGCATAGTTGTAAACGGTCGGTCCGCAGGTGTACATGCCGACCTTGCCGGGCTGGATCGACGCAAACGGCAGTTGCCGCCGTTCCAAGGTATTGTAAAGCTCCAAAGCCATATTGTCCTCTTTCTCTATATGGTTGATAACCTATGTTTGTTCTCTATTAAAGTAGCCGCGATATTGGATTTTTGCAAAAATTTTTCCCGGCGGGAAGTAAAATTTTTTGATTTTTCGCTTAACCGGGGCTATATTACATCCAACCCTCTGCGGAGAGATGGCTGAGTGGTCGAAGGCGACGGTCTCGAAAATCGTTGTACGCTTATGCGTACCGTGGGTTCAAATCCCACTCTCTCCGCCATTTAATCGGCGAGCGCGGGCGTCTAAAAAAATCCCGCTAAATATTAAAAATCCGGTCGGCAAATTCTTTGCCCCGGATTTTTCTTATTTCGCTTTGAGCTATCTGCGCGCAGATAGCGGATTTTTTTATAGTGGGTTGCCTTCGCGCTTTCGCGCTTCGGCTCTTCGTCGCTACGCTCCTCGTCAAATCCCACTCTCTCCGCCATTTAATCGGCGAGCGCGGGCGTCTAAAAAAATCCCGCTAAATATTAAAAATCCGGCTGGCCGCCATCCTCGGCGTTTCGCAGAGGCGGCAAGTGATAATACCGCCACAACTGGTATGGGGAGGTTATAATGTCAAAAACAAATGAAAACGTGAAATCAAGACAGACGCATATCGTGTTAAGGGAACGATCCAACCACGAAGGCAAAAGATAATCATCCGGTCCATTCCATATCTCATCAAGCATAATGCAATCAAACCGCATGAGGTTCCCGAAAGGCTTCTGATTGGTTTTTACAATATTTTCCGGTTCTCCACTACATTGGGCGCCGACATAAATCAATGTTGCGCATCCGTGACCAAAGACCGAAATCGTTATCGCAACAAGAAAAATCGTAATTTTTTTCACGGCCGGGATTCCCAAATTTTCAGCTGCAGAGTTTTCGCGCAAGGCAGCAAAACGTTATTCCGAAATCGCCAAAATCTTTCTGGGCGTAAAAAAATCATCAAAAGCTTTTATAAGTTTGTCAAATTTTTCCAACATTTTGCCACCAGGAACAATAATTCCCAATTCTGAAGACATCCCCCGAATCGACAGCTAAATATAGCACCGCTGACAAAGCTTTTCAAGCTTTCACCACCGAGGGGGGCTTGCACGTTTTACCGAAACTACAAAATGCAGCTTTGGTGCACTACGACAACATTTCGTTTGAGCAACTTATAAAAAATATCCAAACAGGTTTGCAAAACCAATTCGTTAGGGGTAGATTAAGTGAGGTTGATGAAATCGGTGCAAAGGGACGAACAAGACCGAACCAACATGAAAAAGCAAATCCTAATTGCGGGGGGCGGCGCCGCCGGAATTGCCGCCGCGCTCACGGCGGCGGAAGCCGGTGCGGAAGGGACCTTGGTCGAACTCGATGGCGGCGTCGGCGGCGACCTCTTTTCCGGGATGCCGCTTCTCGGCGCCTTCACCGCCCGGGGCGTGCAGATCTCGCACGGCGTTTTGGATGAAATTCTCGCCGAGTGCCAAAATATCCACGCCGCCGGGGTCGTCGGTCCGGTCTGCGATTTTCGCATGGTCGTCGGGCTGTGCCTCGACCCGGAAGTGTTGCGTCTGGCGGTCTATCGCTTGCTCCGGAAATATCAGGTCCGCCTGCTGCTCAACACGATGATCGACTCCGCCCAAGTTAAAAACGGGCGCTTGGAAAGCGTCAAGGTCCGCAGTAAAAACGGCGAAAGCATCCTGCCGCTATCCGCCGCGGTGGATTCCACCGGCGGCGGTTACCTCACCCAAAAGTGCGGCGGCAAAGTCTTTTTCGGCTCGGAGGATAAAGTTTTTCAGCCGGTGTCGCTGATTTTCCGGATGTGCGGCGTCGATTATAAACAACTGCTCAAACATATCCTCGCCCACCCGGAAGACGCCCAACTCAGCGAAAACCCGGTCTATCCCGCCGACCGCGCCGAAGCGGCAAAACAACTTTTTCAACAGGGCTTGCCCTACGTCGCCGTCAAGGCGGAATCTTCGCTCATGGCGCCGGCTATGAAATCGGGCAAGCTCCACCCGTGCACGGCGGCATTCATCACGCCCACCGCTCCGGAGCGGGGCGAAGTATGTCTCAACGTCACCCGGGTCGCCGGGGTGGATTGCTCCAACGATGCGCAACTATCCCAAACGCTGCCAACACTTGCCGAGCAGGTAGTCAATACGGCGGAGTTTTTCCGACGGGAAATGCCCGGCTTCGCGGCGGCTTCCGTGTCAGGCATCTACCCCAAGTGCGGAGTGCGGGAAAGCGGGCGGATCGACGGGGTGGAAACGCTCCGGCAAGACGATGTGGTTTCCGCCAAAAGTTTCCCCAACGCGGTGGCGCAGGGGTGCCACCACGTCGACATCCACGGCAGCGGCACGGCGCAAGTGCGGATCCCGGTGCGCGACGGACTCGCTTACGACATTCCGGCGGGCGCGTTGTGCCCCCAGGGACTCGCCAACGTTTTCGCCGCCGGGCGGTGCATATCCTCCGACCGGGGCGCCAACGGCTCCGCGCGGGTCATGGGAACTTGTCTATCCACCGGGCAGGCGGCGGCAAAACTCGCCGTAGAAGTATGAAAATTAGGTATAACCACCTTTTTTGAGGGTACAAAAATGAAAATCGCCACTTTTTCCGCCAACATTTCCCCGGAAATCGGAACTCTGCTCGCCGGATACGGTCCGCACGACGTTTCCGTCGCCAAACACGATGACCTTTACGCCACCGGGATCCTGATCGACGACGGCGAACGCCGGGCGGTGCTGATCGCCTTCGATCTCTTGGGGCTGTGCCGCGAACTCGTACTGCGCATCCGCCGGGAAGTCGCCGCAGTCGTCGGCGTGAGCGAAAATGAGGTGATACTCACCTGCTCGCACACCCACGAAGCGCCCCACACCCGGGATACTTGGTCGAGCCCGATCGACGCTCCCTACTGCGAAGCCATGATCGCGCAAACCGTTGAAGCGGTGAAACATACGATCAAGAAAAACGAGTTCATCGAGGTCGATCCTTATTTCTACTCGGCGAAAGTGCCGGTCAACGTCAACCGCCGCTACTGCGGTCCGGAAAATGTCTGCCGCTTCTTGCCCCACCACCGCGAACTCGAGCCCTTGAGCGACGGGGTGGTCGATTCCGAACTCGGCATGGTCTTTTTCTTCACCCAAGGCGGCGATTTACCGGTGGCGGCGATCGCCAACTTTGCGGCGCACCCGTTGCTCAACCACGCGCAGGGGTTGGGCGGACTCGCCATTTCGGCGGACTATCCCGGCGATTTCCGCAATAAAGTTACCGGCGACACCGGGGCGTTCTGCATTTTCACTACCGGGGCGGCGGGCAACCAGTTCCCCAAAGGGAGCGAACTGGGCTACTCGCAGTTGGACGAGGTGACGCGCCCCTTGGCGGCGGAGTTCGGGCGCGGCATGGAAAATGCGTGGCGCAACGCCGAGCGCTTCCGCTTGGCTCCGACCGTGCGGTGCGGCAATAAGGAGCTGACGGTGGCGTTGCGCACCGATCGGGTGAATGAGAAAAGATACGCGCGGATGCGGGATCGCGCCGATTATCCTTTGGAACTGCAGTTTCTGGCGATCGGCGACGTCTGCTTCGTCGGGGTGCCCGGCGAGCTGGAAGTCGAACCGGGCTTGGAGATCAAGTGGCACTCGCCCTTCCGGCGGACATGGATACTCTATAACTCGACGGACTACATCGGCTACATCTGCCCGGCGAACGATTTTGTTTCCGGCGGCTACGAATCCAGCCACGGTCAGCAGATCGAGTACTTGGGCGCGTTGAAGTTGGTCAACGCGGCGGTCGAAGGACTTTTCGAGCTCCACGGCGCCATCACCGCCCCGCCCTTCATCCCCTGCAACCACCGCGCCCAATAGTAGCTAACAACACCTCTGATTGACAATTCCGCTGAGAAAATTGAAATCACGCTTGGCGGTCGCGGCGGAAGAGGCGTAAGGCGGAGGGGGAGATCAGGCGGTGGCGCTTGAAGAGCCGCGAAAAGTAAAACTCGTCGGCGAAGCCGCAGGCGTGCGCCACATCCGCGATCGGCATCACCCCCTCCGCCAGCAAATGCTCCGCCAGATTGAGTTTCGCCTCGATCAAAAATTGGTGGGGCGCGCACCCCGCCACCTCGCGAAAGAGTCGCCGGAAGTGCGGATAGGAGATCGAAAGTTTCCGCGCTTCCAGAGCAAAATTCCACTCCGTCAGCGGTTCCTGCGCCACGCGGGCGCACAATTTACGTAATTCCTGCTCGCAAAAAGCATTGACCCGCATCCCCGCCCCGGGCTGTTCCTGAATTTGCAGCAGCAAGTCTTCGAGCAAGTGCGCCGCCCGCGGCTGCAACTGCCCGCCCGGCTGGCGGAGCAACTGGTGCAAGCGGCAGAATACCGAATAAAAGTGTTCGGAGTAAATGATCGGGATCAGCGGATTTTTTCGTTCCAACTCCAGCAATCCCCCCTCGATGAACCGTTGGATCAGCGAGCCGCTGAAGCAGACGAAACAATGGTGGCGAAATTCCCCCGGCGGCGCGCCGTACTCAAACTCCACCCCCGGATAGGTGATGAAAACCTGCGGTCCTTCCGCCAGTTGCGGCGGCTCCCCGTTCCGCGACAGCCACACTTTCCCCGCGTGATTATATTGTATGCCGTAGTAGCCCCGGAACTCCCCGCGGTAGGAGATCCCCCGCGACTCCGGGATGTCGCCGTGGGTATTGAAAACCAGTTGCTCAAAATATTTCATCTCAAATGCTCAAAATATCCATTTTTTTGTTTTCTTTATCTATTTACTTATTGAAAACCCAGGGTATAATATAAATTAGATCGTCAATTTTGCAACCCCAAGTTCGAGAGGTGAACTATGAAAATCGGTGTGGCGGATTTCGGTATGAATGGATGGGATGGCGGGCTTTACGACACCCGCGCGCGTTTGGAGTCGCTCCGCGAGCTCGGTTATGACGGAGTGGAGCGCATCGAGTGCATCGACGCCGCCGACGCCATATACAAAGCGGCGGAATACCGGCGGCTGAATATGGGCTTTGCCACCTGCCGCGCGCCCAATTTCGAAACCACTTTGAAATTTTCCGCCGCGCTGGGTTTGGAGTACGTCTGGCTCACCCCCGGCGAAAAGACCCCCAAGCAAATGGATATGGAGCTTTATTTGCGGCGCGCCAACACCTTTGTCGAAGCCGCCGCGCGTTTGGGGCTCAAGGCGGCGCTCCACAACCACCTCGGCTTCCGGATCGAAAATCAGGAAGAGCTCGATCTCTTTATGAAAGAGTGCCCCGGCGCTTCGCTTTTGCTCGACATCGGCCACTTGCACGCCGCCGGCGGCGACGTGCTCCGGACGATCGACCAGTACTTTGACCGCCTCGCCGCAATCCACATCAAAGACGTATTCATCCTCGACGAGAGCGCCGGGCTGGACGTCTGGCGGCAGCGGCTCCGCTTCTGCGAACTCGGCGCCGGCAACTGCGGCGTGCCGTGGAAAGAGGCGACCCAACTGCTCCAAAAGAAGGGCTACGACCGCTGGTTGCTCGTTGAGCAGGACACTCACTTGCGCGACCCGCTGGCGGATCTGAAAGTAAGTTTGGATGCGTTGAAAAACGTTTTGAATTGAGGAGGGAAATAGCAATGGCGAAGAAAAAATCTGCGAAAGATCCGATCCGGATCGGCATTTGGGGTCTGGGGCGCGCCGGTTGGAAAATGCACTGCGAAGAGTTGGATCGCTTCCCCGATGAATTCACCATCGTCGCCGGTTGCGACGTCTTGCCGGAGCGGGTCGATGAACTCGCCAAAAAGTATCCGCAGGTCAAAAAGTACACCGACGGCGACGCTTTTTTGGCGGATAAAAACATCGAGTTGGTGGCGGTGGCGGTGCGTTCCGCCCAGCACGTCGATTACGCCATTCGCGCGCTCAAGGCGGGCAAAATGGTCTTTTTGGAAAAGCCGATCGCGCTGTCGAGCGTGGGGTTGAAAAAGCTCCAAGCCGCAGTAAAGAAGTACCCCGGCAAACTTTTCCTGCGCCACAATCGGCGCTTCGAGGCCTGCTTCAACCACGTGCGCGAGATCATCGACAGCGGCATTTTGGGCGAAATTTTTGAAATCAAACTCTGCCGGCACAATTTCCAGTTCCGGGACGACTGGCAGACCTTGGTTTCCTGCGGCGGCGGTCAGCTCAACAACTGGGGTCCACACCTCATCGATCACGGTCTGCGGCTGTTGGATTCGCCGTTGGAATCCGTCTGGAGCGACCTCAAAACCATCGCCGCCCGCGGCGACGCCGAGGATCATTTGAAGATCATCCTGCGGGGTAAAAACCGCCGCATCATCGACATCGAAATTTCCGGCGGAGTCGCGCTGCCCTCGTCGATCTACGCCGTGTACGGCACCCGCGGCCCGCTCACCAGCGACGACGAGGAAGACATCAAACTCAAATACCTCGACCCCAAGCAGGAAATGCCGCACAACGCGGCATCGCCCGAAACGCCGGGGCGGGTCGGTTTCGGCGGCAAATTCAAGCCGAAATGGATCCGCAAAACGATCATGGTGGAACCCTCCAACGGCTTGACGGTCAAGGACATCTACCATATCCTTTACCAGACGATCCGCGAGGGCAAGCCCTACCCGATCAAGCCGGAAGAGGGTTTTGAAGTCGTGCGGGTGACGGAAATGGTCAAGCGCCAGAATCCCGCCTACCCGATCAAGGACGACGAGTTCGGCAAGTAATGTCCGGCAATGGTCAATCGCAGGTTGACGGGGCGGAGATCCGGCCGGGGACGACGGCGTCGGAGTTGAGCGCGGCGTTAAAGTCGCTCGGCGTACAATCCGGCGACACCGTCATGGTGCATTCCAGCTGCAAGTCCTTCGGCGGTTTCGCCGGCGGCGTGCCGGAAATTATTCGCGTTTTGCAGGAAGCGGTAACTCAAGCCGGCATCGTCGCCATGCCGGCCTTTACCGACTGCGCCGACGGCGGTACGACGAGCGATTTCAACGCCGCGACCACCCCGGTGGAAAAGTGGGTCGGGATCATTCCCGAAATTTTCCGACTAACCCCCGGAGTACTCCGCAGTTCCCACCCGACCCACTCGGTCTGCGCTTGGGGAAACAAGGCGGAAAGCTTTCTGCGCCAAGCCGATCCCGATGACTGCTTTGCCCCGGATGGACCGTGGGGCAAGTTGGCGAAAGGCGGCAAAATCCTTTTTTGGGCGAAGCGATCAACGGCAACACCTTTATCCACGCCTGCGAAGCGTGGTTCAATTACTATTTGTACACCGTCGAGGCGTTTGTCGGCGGCAAAGTCCGGCGCATAACCCACTTCCCCGGCGGCTGCCGCGGCAATTGGTATCACTTGGGGCGGGATGCGGAATATTTCCGACAGTTGAAAGCACGCGGCATCGTCCACGAGACCCGCGCCGGGGCGGCGGCCATAACGTTGATCAAAGCCGATGAATTAGCGCAAGCCATGCGGGAAATTTTCCGCACCGACCCGGCGATTTTGCTCCACACCAGCGGCTGCCGCGACTGCGCCCGATTGAGAAGCAGCATTCCGCAAACGCAGTTGAAACGATAAAAACGCTTTTGGCACTGGAAAAATCACCTCGTTGGTGGTATACTATTGCCAAATCGATCGTCGCTCATTCAACGGAGGAAAATATTTTATGAAAGTTTTGATGCTCAATGGCAGTTGGAATTCCGCCGGCTCCACCCGCGCCGGGTTGGAAATTATGGCCAAAGTTTTTGCCGAACTCGGTATTGAATCGGAAATCGTCGAACTCGGCGCCAAGCCGATCCAGGACTGTATCGCCTGCAACAAATGCGCCGAATTGAAGCGGTGCGTTTTCACCGCCGACGCGGTCAACGACTTCGTCGCCAAGGCGATGGATTCCGACGCTTTCGTTTTCGGCAGTCCGGTCTACTACGCTCACCCCAGCGGTAGAGTGCAGAGCTTCCTCGACCGGGCGTTCTTTTCGGCGATGCTCGCCGGAAACGCGGTCTTTGCTCACAAACCGGCGGCTTCGATCGTAGTGGCGCGCCGGGCGGGGACGACCGCCAGTTTTGACGTACTCAACAAATACTTCGGCATTTCCAATATGATCACCGTCGGCAGTACCTACTGGAATGAATTTCACGCGCTCACCCCCGACGACGTGCCGCAGGATCTGGAGGGCGTGCAGACCCTGGAAAACCTCGCCCGCAACTTGGCGTGGGTGATGAAGTGCATCCACGCGGGCAAGGCCGCCGGGATCCCGATGCCGGAATTGCGGCGCGACTCAATTACCAACTTCATCCGCTAATTGTTGCCCGGAAAGGAAATGCTCCATGCGTGCCGCCGATATAACTACCCCGAATGATTTGAAAAAACTTGCCACCGCCGAACTGCCGCTTCTGGCCCGGGAAATGCGGGAAATGCTGATTGCCAAACTGCACGCCCACGGCGGCCATGCCGGACCGAATTTCGGTTTCGTCGAAGCGACGATCGCGCTGCACTACGTCTTTGATTCGCCCGTCGATAAAATCGTTTTTGACGTTTCGCACCAGACTTATCCGCACAAAATGCTCACCGGGCGCGTGGGGGCGTTTGCCGACCCGGCGCGCTACGATGAAGTTTCCGGCTACTCCGAGCCGTCGGAATCACCGCACGACCACTTCATCATCGGCCATACCTCGACCAGCGTTTCGCTGGCGGTCGGCTTGGCGAAAGCGCGGGATCTGCGCGGGGAAAAGTTCAACGTCATCGCGGTGATCGGCGATGGCTCGCTTTCCGGCGGCGAAGCCTTTGAGGGGCTGGATAATCTGGCGGAGCAGAACACCAATCTCATCGTGATTTTCAACGACAACCAGATGTCGATCGCGGAAAACCACGGCGGGCTGTACCAGAGTCTGGCGGAACTTCGCCGCACCAAAGGAACTTCTCCACTTAACTATTTCAAAACATTGGGGTTGGATTACCGATATATCGATACCGGCAACGATATCGACGCGTTGATTGCCGCCTTTCGGGAAGTCAAAGACATCGACCACCCGGTAGTGCTGCATATCAACACGGTCAAGGGTCTGGGCTACGCTCCCGCCGTCGCGGACAAGGAGGCGTGGCACTGGACAACGCCCGGATTCGACATCGCCACCGGAGCGCGTCCTCACCGCGAGGGGCTTGCCGACCGGGTCGCCGAGCATCTGTTGGACAAGATGCGGCAGTACCCCGAACTGGTGGTCATCAATGCGGCGGTCCCCGCCATGGCGGGCTTCAACCGCGAACGGCGGGAGCGTGCCGGTAAGCAGTTTGTCGACGTCGGCATCTGCGAACCCCACGCCTGCGCTTTCGCTTCCGGCTTGGCAAAGGGCGGGGCGCGTCCGGTCTGGAGCGTTATTTCCACCTTCGTCCAGCGCGCCTACGATCAGATCAGTCAGGATCTGTGCGTCAACCACAATCCGGCGGTGATTTTGGTTACGACCGGGTCGCTCCTCGGCATGAACGACGTCACTCACTTGGGGTGGTTCGACATCCCGCTGTTGTCGAATATCCCCAATCTGGCTTATCTGTGCCCCACCAGCGAAAAGGAATACTTCGCCATGATGGACTGGGCGATCGCCCAGCGGGAGATCCCGGTGGCGATCCGGCAAGTCGAAAACGGCGTTGCCGAAAATGAGGTGAACATCCTCGCCAACTACTCCGACTGCGGCTATGAAATCACCCGGCGCGGAAAAGCGGTGGCGATCATCGGTCTTGGCAACTTCTACAAGCTCGGCGGCGAAGTCGCCGATGCGCTGAAAGCGCAAGGGATCAACGCCACGCTCATCAATCCGCGCGGCGCGACGATCATTGACGCCGCCACCTTGGACAGCCTCAAAGCCGACCACCAGTTGGTGGTAACTTTGGAAGACGGCGTCATTTCCGGCGGTTTCGGGGAAAAGATCGCCCGCTACTTCGGGCCGACGGAAATGAAAGTATTGGTGCGGGGCGCGGAGCGCCGCTTTGCCGACCGCTACGACTACGATCAACTGCTTACCGAGTGCCGCCTCGCCGTCGCCCAGTTGACAGATGACATTCGCGCTTTGCTTAAATAACCAGAAACAGAAAAAGATATGAAAAAACCCGTCACGATTTTGACCGGAGCTGGTCAGATCGGCATGGCGATCACTCGCCGGGTGGGAGCGGATATGAAACTTGTCGTCGGAGACAAGTCGACCGACAATGCGGAAAAAACTGCGGAAATTCTCCGTCAAGCCCTACCCGATCAAGCCGGAAGAGGGTTTTGAAGTCGTGCGGGTGACGGAAATGGTCAAGCGTCAGAATCCCGCCTACCCGATCAAAGACGACGAATTCGGCAAGTAAAAATAAAGAGCGCCGCGCGATTACTCAGACGCCAGGCGCAGGAAATACTCGGCGATGCGGTGATCGTCGGTGAGTTCGGGGTGAAAGGACATCGCCAGTTGGCGTCCCTGCCGCACCGCCGTGATCCGATTTTCGCACCGGGAAAGGATCTCCACATCCTTTCCCGCCGATTCGATGTAGGGTGCGCGGATAAAGGGCATCGGCACGTCGGCGTACTCCCCGAAGTTTCCCCGCGTAAAAAAGCTCCCCAACTGGCGGCCGTAGGCGTTGCGGCGCACGGTAACATCCAGCGTCCCGAAGTGCCGGGCGGAGTCGTTGCTCAAATTTTTCGCCAGCAGTATCAAGCCGGCGCAAGTCGCCAAAGTCGGCAACCCCGCCGCGATCTTTTCCCGCAGAAAGTCGAACATATCCAAATCGCGCAGAAGTTTGCCCTGCACGGTGCTTTCGCCCCCCGGCAACACCAGCGCGTCAAACGGTTGCGCCAAATCGGATTTTTGGCGCAACTCCCGACATTCCGCCCCGAGGTAGCGAAAGACATTTTCGTGCTCGATAAACGCCCCTTGCAGGGCGAGAACGGCGATCTTCATTATTTGCCGCGCTCTTCCATGATGAGTTGGATCTCATCGGCGTTGATGCCGACCATGGCTTCGCCCAGATCCTCGGAAAGTTCGGCGATGAGTTTGGCGTCGGTAAAGTTGGTGACCGCCTGCACGATCGCCCGGGCGCGCTTGGCGGGATTTCCGGATTTGAAGATCCCCGAACCGACAAAAACGCCCTCGGCGCCCAACTGCATCATCAGCGCCGCATCCGCCGGAGTGGCAACGCCGCCGGCGGCAAAATTGACCACCGGCAAGCGCCCGGAATCGTGTACTTCGCGGAGCAATTCATACGGCACGGCGAGCTGTTTCGCCGCTTCGTAAAGCTCGTCTTCCGCCATACCGGCAACGCGCCGGATCTCGGCATTCATCTTGCGCAAATGGCGCACCGCCTGCACCACGTCGCCGGTGCCGGGCTCGCCCTTGGTGCGGATCATCGACGCCCCCTCGGAGATCCGGCGCAACGCCTCGCCCAGATCGCGGGCGCCGCAGACAAACGGCACTTTGAACTGCCGCTTGTCGATGTGGTAAACGTCGTCCGCAGGGCTGAGAACTTCGCTCTCGTCGATGTAATCGATCTCGATCGCTTCCAGCACCTGCGCCTCGACGAAGTGACCGATGCGGCACTTCGCCATGACCGGAATGGAAACCGCTTCCTGGATGCCCTTGATCATCTTGGGGTCGCTCATGCGGGAAACCCCGCCCGCCGCCCGAATATCCGCCGGAATGCGTTCCAGAGCCATGACCGCGCACGCTCCGGCGGCTTCGGCGATCTCCGCCTGCGCCGGAGTGGTGACATCCATAATTACCCCGCCCTTGAGCATTTGGGCGAGTTCCCGATTGAGTTGAGCTTGCGTTTTATCCATGATCCATACTCCTCGATTTGGTGACTTGCATTTACCATAAACGCCAACTATATTGCATACAAATCGAAAATTTGTATGGATTACAATAAAATCGACATTTTTTATGGCGATCAACTCCTTTGAAAACTATTTTCTCAGTTGGAAACCGGATCCCGACCGCCTGACCCGGCCGCTCTATCTCGCCTTGGCAAACGCCCTGGAAAGCGACATCCGCGACGGCAACCTCGTACCCGGCACCCGACTGCCGCCCCAGCGGGAACTCGCCGACTTTTTGGGCATCAACTTCACCACCGTGACCCGCGCCTACGACCTTTGTCGGGAAAAGCATCTGATCTACGGGGTGATCGGGCGCGGCTCTTTCGTCGCCCCCTTGCCGCCGACCGACCAAGTCGAACCGGAGCGGTTGATCGAACTGGGCGTAGTCAACGGTTTCGACCAGATCACCGCCCCGGTGGTCGCCGCCACCCGCGCCGTATTGAGCAAGAGTTATTTGGAAAACCTCTACAACTACTCCGCGCCGACCGGTCATCCCCACCAGCGGAATGCGGCGATGCGCTATCTGGAAACCTTGGGGGTTTACACCGATCCGGAACACGTCCTGATCTTTTCCGGGGCGCAAAACATCATCAGCACGGCGCTGGCGACGCTGTTTAAGCTCGGCGACCGGATCGCCGTCGATCAATTCACCTACGCCAATTTTCTCAGCGCGGCGCGAATGTTTCATATCCAGCCGGTGCCGATCGACGGCGACCGTCAGGGGATGCTCCCCGACGCTTTGGAGCGGGCGTGCCGCCAGAACCGGATAGCCGGGGTCTTTCTCATGCCCGACTGCGCCAACCCGACCACGGTGGCGATGCCGCCGGAGCGCAAACGCGCCATCGCCGAGATCATCCGGCGATACGAGTTGACCCTGATCGAAGACGACATCATCGGCTGTATGCTCGATTCGGATCAACCCCTGCCGCTTTTTGCCTTACTGCCGGAGCAGACGGTTTTCGTCGGCGGTTCGACCAAGTGTCTGTGCAGCGGCTTGCGGGTGGCGTTCGCCGCCGTGCCGGAACGATTTCGCCGGGCGATGAGCGAAGGCTTGCGGAACTTGAACATCAAAACCTCTTCGCTCGACGCGGAGATCCTGACCGAATTGCTGTTGAGCGGGCGCGGCGGCGAAGTCATCAGTCAAAAGCGGGAACTTGCCCGGCGGGCGAATCGACTTTTTGAGCAATACTTTCCGGGCAAAATCGCGGAAACGCGACCGCTCTTTTTCCGGTGGCTCGCCGCGCCGGGACTGCCGGGGCGAAATTTGGAAGCGCAACTGCGCTCGCGAGGAGTCAATGTCCTCGCTTCGGAGCGCTTTCAGTGCCGCCCGGAACCGGGGACGGGCGGTTACATCCGGCTTTCGCTGGCTTCCGCCGCCTCGTTGGGGGAACTGGAATCCGGCTTGCGGATCGTCCACGATTATCTCGCCGCCGAAAGTTGAATTTTTGACCCCGTCAAGATATATTAGCAAAAAAGCGAGGGGGAAATGAAAATCGTTGCCGTCATCGCCGCGATCGCGGCAAGTTGGGGCGTCTTTGCCGCCGATTTTCCGGTGGTGGAAAAGGGCGCGCCCCGGTGCCGTATCCTGATCGCCCCCCAAGCGCCGTTGCCGGTCGCTCACGGCGCCAAGGAGTTGGCGGAATTCATCGAAAAAGTCACTTCCGCCACCCTCGCGGTCGATACCGCTGAAAGTCCTGATACGCAATACATTATCATCGGTACGGTCGCCGACCAGGCGCTCGTTGAGCGCGCCCGGATCGACCCCGCGCAACTGCGACCCGACGGCTTCGCCCTCAAGGTCAACGACAACGAAGTCTGCCTCATCGGCGCCGATCCGCGCGGGGCGCTCTACGGGATCTATCACCTGCTCAAAAACTACGCCGGGGTGCGTTTCCTCTTTCCCGGAAATGACGGCATATATTACTCTCGACGAGAAAACCTCGCCCTTCCCGCCCAAACGACGATCGTCAACCCCAGTTTCCCCTACCGCCGCATCCGCTTCGGCGCCGAACTTAAAGGCGCCGAGTATATGGCGCGGAATCAACTGGTCGGCACCCGGAAATCCCGGAGCGTCGATGATCGTTTCACGGCGTTGGGCGTTGCCTACACCGCCACCGCGGGCAATTCGCACATCCTCACCAACTTGATGGGTAAAACTCCGGCGGAGCGCGCCGAACTTTTCCGCCAACACCCGGAATACTTCCCGCTGATCAACGGCAAGCGGCAGCTGATCGACACCGCCCACGACCCCAACCCCTGCGTCAGCAATCCCGCCTTGCTCGACCTCATGGCGGAAAATCTCTACAACACCATCAGTGGCAAATACGGGGCGCAGGAGCACATCACGATCGGCAACAACGACACCACCAAGTGGTGCCAGTGTGAAAACTGCGCCAAACTGGACGACCCGGAAAAAACCGGCACCCGCGGGGCGCGCTCCGACCGCTACTGGTTCCTCGTTACTGAACTTGCCAAACGGATCTGGCAAAAGGACCCGAATATCCCCTTGGGCGGCTGGGCGTATCAGGATTTCTGGTATCCGCCGAGCCGAGTTTTGATCGACCCCAAACTGCGGGTGGTGATCTCCTTTAACAATCAATGTTGGAAACACCCGATCGGGGCGGAAAACTGCCCGGTCAATCAGGAGTTGGTCAAAATCATGGCGGCGTGGCGAAAAACCGGCTTGCCCTTTATCGTCAACCGCGAGGAGATCGCCGCCGCGGGCACGGTCGGCGCCAACTTCCTGCCGGCGGAAAGAGTCTGGTACGAAAACTGCCGCCGCTATGTTGAACTCGGCTTCGCCGGGAGCAGTCTGTGCGTCAACTCCCCCTTCACCCCCGCCGATCCGGTCAAGCGGCGGGAAAACTATTACCGCTTCGCCGCGATGTGGCAGACCGCCTACCTCGCCGCCCGGTTCCTCTGGGACCCCGATCAGAATTTTGACGCGCTTTACGAGGAGATCAATTCGCTTTACTACGGCGCGGCGTGGGCGGGCGGCTATCGGGAATTCCGTCAGCTTTTGGAAAAGTGCTTCCGGGAATCCCCCGACTGCATGGGCTACGGGATCCGCGCCCCCTTGGGGCGGTGCCTCGACGCCGTCGGAGCCGAGCAAAAACTCTTGGCGCTGCTCGATCAGGCGGAACTTGCCGCCCAAAATGCCCCCGACCCGCGAGCGCTCCGCCATATCCGCGAGGCGCGGGAGATATTTTCCCGCACGTGGCGGGCGGCGCGGAAAAATTATCTCGCGCAACTGGGCGAAATCAGCGTTTATAAAAACAGTTCGCCGCTGGCGATCGACGGCAAACTCGACGAAACGGCGTGGCGCAACGCCGATGCGCTCACCGGCGGCGATTCGCAATTTTCCGCACGCTTCACCTACGACGAGAATAATCTATATCTCGGCTTGGAAACGACGGAGGCGACGACCAAGTGGGTGATCACCCTCATCTACCCGGAGGCGCCGGAAAAAATGTTGCGCTTCACCGTCGGTGCCGAGGGGGGCATTCCGTTCGCCGCAAGTAGCGGAAAAAATACCAAAACTTGGGAATTTGCCATTCCGGCAACTCGCTTGGGGGTGAAATTTTACCCCGGAGCGACGTGGAAGATCGAAATCCAAAGTAAGCAAAGCGGCACCGGATCCCGGAATCTTAAACTTGCGCTCGATCGTCCCAGCGGCTTTCAGTCGGGGCAGGATAATTCGGCGTGGAAAAACGCCGCATTCGATATTGCCGTGCCGGATGAGTCGCTCAACCGCCACTACCGCTACTCGCGCAGTGCCAAGTGGAAATTCACCGACGAGCAACACCTCGTACCCCGCAACTGGAGTATTTCCGCCGATGCCGCCGGGAGTTTCCCCGCCGAGGGCGACGATCGCTATGTGCGGCTCGACTCGGGGCGTATTTCTCAATACTACCTGCCGTTCGGCAAGGCAAAACTGCGGATCGTTTTCCGGGCGCGGGGCAAGGGCAAAGTGCTGGTGCACACTTGCAGTTACATCGACAAGCAGGAAAAACCCGCCAACGGCTACCAAATTCTTGCCGATACGGCGAAGCGAACCGAGTTTGAACTCACCGACGCTTGGCAAACTTTCGTAGTGGAAACGGCGGCGCTCGGGCTCCCGACCGAGCGGGTCGCCATTCGCTTGGTCGTCGCCCCCGACAGTCAGTTGGATCTGGACGACGTCTACGTTGATCCGACGCCCCTTACCGCGTCGAGCTGCGCGGATAAAGCTGATTGAGCCGCCCCGGCGACCCACAGCAAGCTGATTCATCAAAAAAAGCGGGGCGGAATCCGCCCCGCTTTTCTATGCCCGAAAATCACATGTTGACGAAGAACTGGAACCCCGGATAGGCTTCGCCACCGTGCTCGCAGAGGTCGAGCCCGCGCAACTCCTCCGCCTCGGATACCCGAATTCCGGTGAGCTTTTTCAAGCCCCAGAAAATCAGGAAAGACGAGATGAAAGAGACCGCCCCCACCGCCAGAACTCCGATCAACTGTACCTTAAAGGTATATTCCGGTGCAAAGATGCCGACGGCGAGCGTGCCCCAGACGCCGTTGACCAAGTGCACCGAGAGCGCGCCGACCGGATCGTCCAGATGGATCCGATCAAAGATCACCACCGCCGGCACGACGATAATGCCAGAAATCAGCCCGATGATGACCGCGGACCCCACCCCGACGCAATCGGCCCCGGCGGTGATGCCGACCAAACCCGCCAGACAGCCGTTCATAGTCATGGAAAGATCCGGGTGGTGGAGCATGATCCGGCTGGTCAGCATGCTCGAAACCACCGCCGCGCTGGCGGCGATCATGGTATTGACGAGCACCAGACTGACCGTCTGCGGGTCGGCGTTGAGCGCGGACGCCCCGTTGAAGCCGAACCAGCCGAGCCAGAGCAGAAATACCCCGATCGTCACCAGCGGCATATTGTGCCCCATGATCGGCATCACCTTGCCGTCGACGTACTTGCCGATCCGCGGCCCCAACAGCATCACGCCCGAAAGCGCCGCCCAGCCGCCGACGCTGTGGACAAAGGTGGAACCGGCAAAATCATGGAAGTTCAGCGCGGCGAGCCAGCCGCCGCCCCACCCCCACGAGCCGATGATCGGATAAAAGATCGATACATAGATCGCAGTGAAGATCAAATAACTGCTCAACTTGACGCGCTCCGCCACCGCGCCCGAAACGATCGTCGCCGCCGTCGCCGCAAACATGCCCTGAAAGAAAAAGTCCGTCCAGTAGGTGTATTCGCCATTATGGTAGTCGATCGGGGCGCCCGGGGGCAAGTGCAACCCGAAGCCGTTAAAGCCCAAAACATTTTCCCAGAGCCAGTGCGTCCCCGGGTACATAATGGCGAAGCCGCAGATCGCGTAAGAGAGAAACCCGATCGCGGGCGTCATCGTGTTTTTAAACAGAATGTTGCTGCAGTTTTTCGCCCGGGCAAGCCCCGATTCCACGCAGGCAAAGCCCAAGTGCATGAGAAAGACCAGCATGCCGCCCGCCATGACCCACAAATTGTTGACGGCAAACATCGCCTGATCGGCGGTCGAGGGCGCGGCGGCCGGTTCCGCCCCCGCGCAAACGCCACTCAACAGCAAAACCCCTAAAATCGATAAAACAAATTTATTCATGATAAACAATCCCTCTTTTTATCCAATGGCTTCCGTGCCGTGTTCCCCGGTGCGAATGCGGATGCAGTCCTCAATGGGCAGTACAAAAATTTTGCCGTCGCCGATGTGGCCGGTGCGGGCACCCTCGCAGATGCCCTCGACCGTAGCATCGACGAAATCATCGTTTACGGCGATCGCCAGCCGAACTTTTTTGAGCAAATTGACTTCCTGAAGCGCACCGCGCCACATGTGGACATAGCCGCGCTGCTGACCGCAACCCAGCGCATTGGTGACGGAAATTTTAAAAATTTTGCGGGCGTAGAGCGCCTGCTTGACGGGATTCAACCGATCCGGCTGAATGTACGCAATGATAAGTTTCATGCCTCAAATCTCCTCTCTGTTGTGGGGCCGCCAAGCGATCAGCAAGTTGCGTGCCAAGCCCCCGGCGAGGTGACAAGAGACAGATTTTGAGCCATTTATTTTACATAATTTGAAAAACGAAAGCAAGAATTGTAAAACAGAGGCAAAAAAGAAGCGGGCAAATCGCCCGCCCGCTTTCGTAAATGCAACTTACTTTTTGATCCCGAGCATGCTCGCGGTGACCGTTTCGGTACTGTAGGTGCCGTCTTCGGAAATATCGAATATCCTAAAGCCCGGATCGGCGCCGTGGTGCGCCGCCTTGCAGCCGCCCATGCGGATGCCGTGGTCGTCGATCAGATCAAAATAGTTGAGGTGATCGTGCCCGAAATAAGCGCCTTTGAGATTGCCCATTTTTTGCCAGCTTTGGTAGAGCGTGCGCCCCGCGTAGGTGTGCTCCGCGTCTTGATATATCCACGGCGGGGTGGAGTGCGGCACTTCGCCCCACCCCTCGGCGGAGCGTTTCGGGTTCAACTTGATGAAGCACTTGGTGCGCCAGTACCAGAAAAGCACGCCCGGCTCGTCGCAAATAACATAATGTTGCCCCTCGTCGACCCAGACCGCCTTGGGGTCGGTGACCACATAGCACTTGAGTTTTTTATTCCAGATCGCGCCCTCGGGCACTTTTTTGATGTACTTCTTTACATACTTGCAGTAAAAACCCTCCGGATCGTCCTTGGTGGTTTCCACCGGGGGGAATTTTTCCGCCGGGGCTTCCCGGAAATCCCGAACCTCAAAGAAGTTTCCGTTCCCGTAGATGTCGGGGGTGATGATGTGCTGAAACCACAGGCAGGGTAGCACTCCGGCGTTTTCCTCGTACCAGCGGAGCTGATCGGTGCGGCAGGCGTCGTAGCTGATGGTGCCGGGAACGTAATCCCCCGAATCCATAACAACGAGATTGAATACCGGCTGATTCGTTCGGGGCGAATAAAGCGGGATCGCCCCGCCCCCCACGCCGGAAAGCTCCGCGATGTCGAAATCGACGAAGTATTCGCCGCCGAGTTTCCGATAGATGTCGTACTGCTCCTGCCGGGTGTAATGCCCCTCGCCTTTCTTGCGGGAGTCGTGATTGCCGAAAGTTATGGCAAAGGGAACCTTTTCCGCCACGAAAATTTTTACGAATTCGTTGACGCATCTTTCAAACTCGCCGTGTTCGCTGTTTTCGTGAGTATTGTCGCCGGTGACGATAATGAGCGCCGGGCGATATTGGCGAATACCCCGGCGGATCAACTTTTTCACCTGCGGGTGCAAAGTGCGGTAGTCCTGAATATCGGATAACTGCATCACCCGAAACTTGCCGTTGGCGTCAAACTGGAATTTCTGCTTGAGATCGGGCGAATACGCCGATTCGGCGAAAAGCGAAACCAACCCCCCGATCAAGAGCCCCGCGAGCAGTTTTTTCATGTTTTCTCCCACCCCTAATTCACGCACCACAAAGGAATATAGCCCGGGGCGGCGACCATTGCAAATCCGCACCGGTTTTTTACGTTTTTTTCGCCGAGACAAGTTGCCTTTCACCCCGCGACTCTGCCGGATTACTTCGAGGTCGACTACGTCCGCGTCTTTGACGAGATTTGAAGCGCGCCGCTTCGCTTTTTGCTATCACTATCTACGCGGTTGTAAATTGGTGGTTGAGGCGGTATATTATCGGCGCATCGTTTCGATAGAGGAGAATTTTTTATGAGCGATCCATTTGCCAAGTTCAAAAAAATCGACGCCCATTCCCACATCGGCGCCTTCGGCAGTCCCTTTAACGTCAACTTCGACGCCGCCGCGCTCGCCGAGCAAATGGCGGAGTACAACATCGAAAAGACCATTCTCTGCCCCGCCGGGGCGACTTTGAATCCCGAACTGCTCGCCGCATGGCGCCAGATGCCGGAAAAGATCATCCCGCTCTACTGGATCAACGCCAATTTGGGGCAGAGCGCCTACGAGGATTTGGAGCACTACCTGCGCGACCTCGGCTTTGCCGGGGTCAAGATGCAGCCGCTTTTCGATGCCTTTACCGCGGATTCGCCCGCCGTCGACCCGATCATGGAGATCGCCCAAAAGTACTCCAAGCCGGTATTCATCCACTGCGGCCACCCGCCCTTTTCTTTGCCGTGGCAGATCGGCCTGCTCGCCGAGCGCCACCCGGAAGTGCCGATCGTCATGGTCCACATGGGTCACGGTCACGGCGTCTATATCGACGGCAGTATCAACATGGCGAAAAAGTACGACAACCTTTTCCTCGAAGTTTCCGGGATGCCGATGGGGTGTCAGATCAAAAACGCCTACGAGACCGTGGGCAGTGAGCGGGTCATGTTCGGCATCGACTCGCCGTTTCACCACCCCAGCGTGGAGATCCAGCGGGTGCTTTCCTGCGGCTTGAGCGACAATGCCTTGGAAGACGTCTTCTACAATAACGCCAACAAATTTATGAAGTTATGACCAACGCGAAAATGACCATCGTCTATCAGGTCAAGGGGGCGCTCTACGTCAACTTGACCAACCGCTGCCCCTGCGCCTGTCGTTTTTGCCTGCGCCAGAATGCGCCCGGGGTGTACGGCTCGGATTCGCTCTGGCTGGAGCGCGAGCCGACGGTGGACGAGGTGATCGCCGCGCTCTCGAAATGGGATTTGGCGACTTTCCCCGAAGTCGTCTTTTGCGGCTACGGCGAGCCGACGGAAAGGTTGGACGTTTTGCTCGAAGTCGGGCGGTGGCTCAAAAAGACGCACCCCGCGCTGTCGATCCGGGTCAACACCAATGGCTTGTCGGACTTGATTTCGGGTCGCCCGACGGCGGCCGATTTTGCCGGGATCGTGGATAAAATTTCCATCAGCTTAAACAGCGCCGACCCGCAGGAGTACCTCGATATCTGCCGCCCCAAGTTCGGAAAAGCCGCCTACCCGGCGATGCTCAAATTTGCGCAGGAAGCGGCGAAATTCGTGCCCAGCGTGGTGATGACGATCGTCGGTAGCCCGGTCACCACGCCCGAGCAGCAATCCGCCTGCCAGAGCTTGTGCGACCGCCTGGGCTTGAAACTGCGCATCCGCCCCTACGAAACTATCCAATAGTTCCCGTCGGGGAAATGCAAACCGGCGAAGAAAGCCAAGCTCAAAGTTCGGCTTTTTTCGGGTCGTGCAGGATATTATCCAACGCCTGCCACATCAAATCATAAAATTCGTCAAGGGGCAACAGCTCCGGCAAAATCGTACCCGGATAGTTCAATTCGATGAAGTCGGCAAGCTCCTTTGGCGTGGCAAAAGTTCTCACTGAACCGGTGGCGTAAATCAAGCATCCGTAAGGCTTGGTGGCATTTATTTGTTGGAATACGACCAAATTTTTTGCATAATTGGCGGCAACAATATTTTCGACCCACTTGCTATTTTCCTGCGGCGGCAAAAGATCGGATATCGCCTGACTTGTCTCATATTTGCCGATGAAAGCCTGTCGATCAGCAATGATCAGTTGCCACGGCATTTTTAGCGGGATACGCCTGCCGTAGTAATTTTTCCGCTGCGTAAGAAATTTACGCTCAAGCCTTTTGGCAACTTGATCGACGAATGCCCAGCGTTCTTTATACAAAGCGGATAAATCCTGCCACTCCGGCAGGGAAAATTTTTGCGCTTCGAGGAAATTCAGCAACGCCTTTTCGGAATCGAAATGCCGGATTTCCCCGGATACGATGTCAAACGCAAAAAATGACACCGGAGTTTTGAACAGCCAGTATTTTCCGGTTTCCGCGAAGGCACTTATCGCCGGGATCAAGACTTCCCCTTTGCCCTCGGCGACCGGTGACGACGGATCGTATTTTTCCAAAGAACCGCTTGCAAAAGAGTCTTTTATGGAGATTTGATACGGATAAATCAGCGGTATGCGCCACCAATCCCGGAAACCGGCATACCAATAAAAGCCCTCACCGGGTCGTGTCGGCGAATCATCGCACCCGCCCCCGAGGGCGAGCGCAACTCCGATCATGCCGAACCACAGTAGTTTTTTACTTCTTCCACTCCATGCGGATCTCATAATACTGCTCCCAGTCGCCGCCAAAACTCGGCAACGCGTTTAATATATATTCGAAGCCGGGGATTTTCGATACCGCTGGAAAATATTTTTCAATTTTCGTTTTAAGGACTTTCCCGCGAGGGGCATCCGTGACTAATTCCGATATTTCAAATGTCGTTTTATCTTTTATTGCATCGCTCCAACTTTTCGGCAGACGCGTTCCCGAATGCCATCCGGATTTGTTGTAAACAGTGAAGGATGCTATGCCATCTTTCAATTCAAAATCTCGTAGATTTTTGTCAACATATTTCTGCGGCTTGAATTGGAATTTTAGGGAGATATATTAAATAATTGCGAAAAAATTTTCCACTGAGCCACAAAATTTCATGCAAAATTACGAAGAAAAAGTCTACACCGCGCTCCTCGGCAAGGTGATCGGCGTCTATCTCGGGCGCCCTTTCGAGGGGTGGGCAAAAGCGCAGATAGCAGAAAAATGGGGGGCGATCACCCGCTATGTGCATGCGGACCTTGATCTACCTTTGGTGGTGGCGGACGACGACATTTCCGGCACGCTGACCTTTATCCGCGCTCTGGCGGATTCCGGGCTTTACGAGCAGACTCCGGATTCTTTTTTCGGCGACACTTGGCTCAATTATCTCATCCCCTATCAGACGATTTTGTGGTGGGCAGGTATGGGGCAATCAACCGAGCACACTGCCTATATCCGCTTAAAGCAAGGCTATCGCGCGCCGACTTCCGGCTCGATGCAACTCAACGGCAGGGAAGTCGCCGAGCAGATCGGTGCCCAAATTTTCATCGACGCTTTCGGCATGGTGACGCCCGGTCACCCGGAACTGGCGGCGGAACTCGCCGGAAAAGCCGCCCGCGTTTCGCACGACGGCGAAGCGGTCTACGCCGCGCAGGTCGTCGCCGCCATGGTCAGTATCGCCTTTGGGGAAAAGGATATAAATACCATTCTTGACCGCGCAATCAAAGTCATACCACCGAATTCGCTCATCGCGCAAATTCACCGGGACGTCCGGGCTTGGGCACAGGCGGAACCCGACTGGAACCGGACTTTTGACCGGATCGTCAAAAAATATGGCTACGAAAAATTCGGTGGCAACTGCCACGTCGTACCCAATCACGCCGTCATGGTGATGGCATGGGCGTACGGGCAAAATGATTTTTACCGGACTCTCTCGATCGTCAACTCCGCCGGGTGGGATACCGACTGCAATTCCGGCAACGTGGGCGCGGTCGCCGCCTTGTGCGCCGGTTTGGAGCATCTCGGCGATGCCTACGATTTCCGCTCACCCTTCGCCGATCAAGTTTTGATCCCGACCGCCGACGGCACTTACTCTGTGAGCGACGTCTTGGAGCAAGCGCTTTCCCTCGCCAAAATCGGGCGGCGCGTGATGAAAATGCCGCCGCTTAGTGCCCCCAAAGGCGGGGCGAAATACCATTTTGAAATGCCGGGGGCGCTCCACGGTTTTCTGCCGACAACTGCCAACGCCGCGGCGACCAACGTTCCCGCTCCGGCGGGATTTGCCGGGAAACGCGCACTCGCTTTCCGTTTCGCGGCGACGTCTCCTTGCCGGATCGAAACGCCGCTCGCCGCGCCCAGTACCGGCAAAACTTACGCGACCCCTTACACGCCGTCGCTCTATTCCGGCAACACCTTGACCATGCGCGGTTTTGCGGATAAGGATGTCCGCGTAAAACTCTATCTTGCCCTCGCTGACGGCAAAACCATTTTTTCGCCCGCGGCAACCGTTGGAAGCGACGGCATATTCCAACTCGCTTGGATTCCGGATTTTTCGGGAACGGCGGTGGCGCTAGGAGTGGAAACCGATGCGCCTCAATCGGGCGAGGTGCTGATCGATTTCATCCGCACCGGCGGAGTTTCTTGCGTCGTTTCGGAGCGGGGAGATACGGATTTCGCCGGGTGGATCTCCAGTATGGCGGGGATCCGGCGGCAAGGGCTTTCCAACGATCAACTGCCCGGGATGCGCTACTTCATCAGCAACGAGGAGCCCGGAGTCCTGATTACCGGCAACCGCGCGTGGGGCGACACGCGTATTACCGCAGAATTTCAGATCCACGCCGCCGACCGCGCGGGAATACTCGTTCACTACCAAGGGCTTTGCCGGTGGATCGGCGTGCTTTTTTCGCGCCAAAACCTGCGGATAATCCGCAACTACTACGGCGAAGAAATTTTGGCGGAAACGGAGTTTATCTACCGGGAAAATCAGCCGATGGATTTAGATGTCCGTACCCGCGGTGAGTGGGTGGAAGTTTCCCTCGCCGGCAAACTCGTATTGAGTGCGCGGGATAACTTGCTCAAATCCGGCGGCGCCGGAATTTACGTCGAGCACGGTATGTGCGGCATCGGTCGCTTCGCCGTCGAAGCGAAAACGACGGAGTTTTAATCAAGATGAAAGTCATCAATTTCGGCTCGCTGAATATCGACTTGGTGTATCAGGTGCGCGAGTTCGCCCGGCCCGGCGAAACGATCAGCGCTACCGATTTCGCCCGCTTTGCCGGGGGCAAGGGGCTGAACCAGTCCGTGGCGCTGGCGCGCGCCGGGGCAACGGTGATCCACGCCGGAATGGTGGGCACGGACGGGGAATTTCTCTTGGAAGTTTTGCGCGAAAGCGGGGCGGACTGCTCCGCCGTCGGCGTTGATCCCGCCGTGCCGACCGGACACGCGGTGATCCAAGTTTCCGATTCGGGGGAAAATCTGATCGTGCTTTACCCCGGCGCCAATCACCGCATCACCACGAAATTGATCGAGCAAGTTCTGGCGCAAGGTGAGCCGGGCGACCTGCTGTTACTGCAAAATGAAATATCCGCCATTCCGGAAATCATGCGCGCCGCGGCGAAGCGCAAGATGCGGATATTTTTCAATCCAGCCCCAATGACTGGAGCAGTGGCGACCTACCCCTTGGAGCTGATCGATACGCTAATCGTCAACGAAACCGAATTTGAAGCGCTGGCAGGCTGTCGACTGCCGGAGTCGCTCAATCTGCTCAAAACGCTCGGCGCGCGGGGGGCGGTTTACAACGATAAAATATGCGTGGCGGCGCACCCGGTTGACCGCGTGGTTGATACGACGGCGGCGGGAGATACTTTCATCGGCTACTTCATCGCGGAGCAACTGCGCGGGGCGGATATTGCCGAAGCGATGAAAACCGCCGCCGCGGCATCCGCCTGGTGCATCCAGCGCCCCGGCGCCGCCCCCTCCATACCATGGCGAAATGAGTTGACGACGGATAGACGGGTATGATCAATCCACCGGGAGTTCGGGGTGCGGCACGGAAATGGGCGTACCCTCCTGCGAGAGATAGAACATATCCAAAACGACGGGCCGGTCGCCGGTATTCATCCCGTAGTGGGGAGTATCGACCATTTCGACCAACGCTTCGCCGGCATGCACGACCTGCTTTTTGCCGTCCGCCCTCACGATCGTGAGTTCCCCCTGCTGCAGGATGCCGAAGTTGATGACGGGGTGATGATGCCATGGAAGTCGGCTCCCGACCGGGAAGACCAACCGCAGCACCACGAGTTCCGGCTTGCCTTTGAGATAGTCGGGCAGCGCGACCTCGTCCCAGCTCTGCGAAGTCCGCGCGAGTTCCAATTTCAAAACGGTAGTGACATTGTCATACTGCGCAAACGGCGAAGTCTTGCAATTCGGGTTACTCATAACTATCCTTTCTCATATTTTAGCTTTAATCGCGATCCGGCAAGCTACGGGGTCACCACCTGCAGATCGGTCAGCAGGATGCTGCCCCGGTAGACGCGATAGACCGCCACCGCGTAAGCGCCTTTTTGGTGCAGGCGTTCATCCAATTCGGGGGCGACCTTTTCCGGAGCGTAGAATTTGTCCGGCAGGGCGGCGCGCGCAATTTTCGCGCCCTGCTGGCGCCGCACCTCATACTCTTCCCACGACTCGCCGTCCCGATGATCAATCGGAGCATAATCGATCCGGGTCATTACCGGCCCGATCCACAGCCCCTCGCCCGCAGGCTCGGCGGCACAGCGCAAAACCGGGGTCAACCCGGAGTCATCAAGCGTTTCCGAAAGCTGGAAATAGGCTTTGGGGAAGGATTTATCAAGCAGCGCCGCGTCGATGACCGCCGTTTCAACTTGGGCGTTGAAGCGCACATAGCGTCCGCGCAACGGATCGCTGGGGTCGTAACCGGTCGCCTTGAAGCGGCACTCCACGCCGCGGGCGAGCACCAGATTGCCCTGCACGATCACACTGCCGATGACGACCAGTTGCAAAACGAAAAACCCGACCGTCGCCGCCAAGAGCCATTTACGCTTACTCATCGCGCCACCTCCTTTGCCGCCAATTTTTTTCGCCTGCGGATGATGAAAATGTTGCTGCTCAACAGCGCGGCTCCGCAAACCAGCAAGGTGATCCCCTTGACCACAAAACTGCAGCTGCTTTCAAAGAATTTGGCCAATATCTCATAGATCAGCGCCAGCAAGGCGATATTCATCTGCCAAAAGAACAAGTGCCGCAACGCCTGGATCAGCGCCAAAGAAGCGATGACGACGACCCACAAATAGAGCAGGAAATCGATCCGGCTCAACAGGATCGCCATTCCGGCGACCAATCCCGCCAGCACGACGATCAACTGGTGACGCATTTCCGGCGACAGGCGATTTTCACCTTGGCGCCGGATCAGGTAAATGCCGTCGGCGAGCACCGGGAGCGTCAATGCGCCAAAAAACACCATTTCCAGCAGACAGCAACTCGTGTGATTATCCCAATTTCCGACCGGCGCGACAAATACGAAAGGAAGCAAGGCGAGCAACCCGACCGCGCGCATGGCGCGCCACTGCGAGTGTTCACTCAACACCAACAGGGCACTGCCCGCCAACAGGGTCGTCAACAAGAAACCGTTGAAGTCGCTATGCCACCAATGCTCCCCGAGAGCAACGATTATCGACACCACCCCGGCGCTGAAAATATGACTGCCGAAAAATTCGTAGAGTTTGCGGAACTTGATCCGGCGATGGATCATAACCAATATCGGCAGATGCGCGGCGAGCATCGCAAAATAAACCGCCGCATCCCAGATGTTGAATTTTTCCTGACCCGTCAGGAACCAGATGAGTCCGTAGATCGGCCAGACGACCGTCGCCGCCGCCGACTGCGTCAGGTAAAGCACCGGCAAACCAAGCAGTGAGCAGGCGAGGACGAAGCCGCGCACATCGTCGGAAAGTTGATAGGTTTGGCAGACGAGCGCGAAGCCGCTCCAAATGGCGATCGTCCACAATACTCCCAGCGCTTCCCAAAAGGGTCGCGCCTGCCAGTTGCGGGCGAAACCGATCAGGGCGAGCGCACTGCAGATCGTCAGGGGCAACAGCGAAATCCCGGCGCGCACGGCGCGCGAAAGCGTTTCCCAGTTCGCCGCAAAGAGCGCGATAACGCCCAAGCCGACCAACAAGGCGCCCAGCGAAGAAATAATGATCATCGCCAGATTTCCGCCGACGCGATTTTCCGGCTCGAACCTGCCGCGCAGACGCTCCGCCGTCGCCGCGTCGATCAACCCCTCCCGCTCCCACTGGGGGAGTTGCTCACCAAGCCAATCTTCGTGTTTTTGCATAAGCTGTCGTCCTCTTCCGCAAGGGTGATGTCGCACTCTTTCCCCGGCTAATATATCATCGTCGCGGCGGAATTGCAAATGCACCAAAATAGCGGCTCCGGCACAGGGTTTCCGGGCGATAAAAATTTTGTCAAAATCACAACTTGACAAGCTTCCGCCGGGTGCTATAGTATCGTGGAATTTGCTTGCCCCATAGTGTCAAAATCAGGAAAGGAACCGCGTATATGGCGATAGCTTGGAAATACCGTTGCCCGGATATTCATCGGTTTGCCGAAACTTGGCTGAAACGCCTTGCCGACGACAGCGGCAAGAAGCAGGCGTGGCTGTTTTTAGGGCGGGATTGCCAAAAACTCGGTTTCGTCTGCGACCACGGCGATGCGTTGAATGCGCTTTACCCCGGCATTATGTTCAATCTGGATATTTTAAACGCAGCGATCGGCGATATTCCTTATGTATCGCTGTTGGGGAATGCCGTATATTCCCAGTGGCAACACAGCATCGCCCCCGGCAATGAAGCCTATTTTAACCGCAAATGGTTCATCGCGGTTTTGGAGCAGATGCACCGGCTTACCGCCGAAAATATCGTGCCGCCCAATCTCGCGATCGCCGATTTGATCGACGACTTGCGGGGCGTTCCGGCGGCGAACGATCTGCAGAAATTTCTCCCGAACAAATCGTCGTTGCCGGAAATCAAAGATTTGCTCGCCAAAGGATTCGACGCCAACTCCCGGGATGAGCGCGGCAGGACTCCGTTGATGTACTGCGCTTACAGTTCGCCGGAGCTCGTCCGCGAGCTGATCGACCACGGGGCGGACTGCGGTGCGACCGACGATGCGGGCAACACGGTCTTGATGTATCTGTGCGACTCGTTTGATCTAAAGTCGTTTGATTTGGTGCTTAAGCGCGGGGCGGACATCAATGCCCAAAACCAGCAGGGATATACGGTGCTGGACTTCGCCGTGATGCAGAGTATCTCGATTGCCGGATTCGTCGCTCGGGATGCCCGAATCACCCGCATCGTTTCGCCCGCGCTCCCGGAGGTCGTTGCCGAAGCCGCGCTGACCGATGACCGGATATTCGCCCAACTGCTGAAAAACAAGTTGATCCAGTCCGCCGAGTTCATCTATGCCCTGCTTTTCGACCATGCGGAAAAGTGGTGCGAATTCATGGTCAAGCTGTATCGTTCCCGACTCCCCAAGTTCGACTGGGAAAATTTGAAACTCAAGTTGGATCATCCCCTGGTTACCGACGCCGTGATCCGGGGGTGCAACATGTATTTGACGGATAAAAGTTTTGAGTTTCTGCTTTCCCTCGCCGGGACATACCCCGTCGAGATACACGACGACGCCTACTGCAATTTGCTGAAGTTGGCGATCGAGTTCAACCACCATGCCCTGCAACTGCTGTTGAAACGCTTCGGCAATCCCGACGGCGGCGGCGTCAAAAAGGGGCAGGCGTGGGTGTACGGCTTCTCGGGGGAAAAGGCGATCTCGCCGCTGTTGTTTGCCGTCAAGAAGGGCGATTTGGCAAGCGTGGAAGTCCTGCTGATCTACGGCGCCAGCGTAAATGTTGAGGATGCCGACGGTTCGGCGCTGGCCCATGCCGTCCGACAAAACCAGATGCCGATACTCAAACTGCTTCTCGGTTACCGCGCCGACCCGAATCAGGCGCCCTGCCCAGATTTACTGCCGTTGAAGATCGCCAAGCAATACCACCGCAAGGAAATGGTCGCCCTGCTTAAGCAACACCATGCCGTTGACGACGACGACAGCGACGACGACGAAACCAATCCGGTCAACACGATCATCGTCCCGGAGTTCAAGATTGCCGGGACATTTGCCGTTGCCGAGCGAAGCTACCTGTCTTACCTATCCGCCGGCGCCCGATTGCGCCTGATCCGCGAACCGGAAAACGAATACGACGCCAAGGCGATCCGCATCGAGGATGAGTTTTCGTTTAAGCTGGGCTATGTGCCCAAAGATATCGCCAAAAAACTGGCTCCCCAAATGGACAAGGGGGAATGTTTGTGGGGCAAGGTCATTGACGTCGCCGGCCGGGGACTCGAGATCACGGCATTGATATATCAGCGGCAAATTATCCCGCTGGATGAGCTGACCGGCTTTACTTTGATCGACGGTTGCGGTTTCCCATCTTTTGCCGAAAGCTACAAATTTTCGCTGTCGGCAAGAAGCCGAAAACTTAAGTGCGACATCACCCAGAACATCTTCGACTTGCGCCACATTGAAGTCGTTTTCGACCCGGATGAGTGGTCGAATATCCAAAAAATGCTCCAAAAGTGCAATTTTCTGGCTTGGCAGGGTAATTACGACGTAGCGGTCTGCGACGGGGGTTGGTGGGATTTCACGCTCCGGCTCAAAGGCGGCAAAAAGTTCCATACCCGCGGTACGGTGCGCCACCCCGAAGAGTGGGAACTCTTTAGGACGTTTTTAAAAGACTCGATCGACCCCCTCAAGGTCAAAGGCTCCGGCAGTTTCTGGACAGTGCCTCGTCAAAAATAAGGGGAATGATGAAGTATATTTTAAGTCGAAAAGGCTTCGATTCCCAATTCGGAGGACACCCGAGCCCGGTCTTGTCGGATGGCACGATGCTCTCGCTCCCGATCCCGGAATTGGATGCCGATCATTTAAGTTGCGACAGCGGTCGCCGCTACTGCGAACTTAAATTGAAAAACTTTCCGGTCAACGGCTGCTTCTGCCACCTTGATCCGGATATTCGCCCCGAGCTTTACCTCGCCCTGCCGCAAAATTGGCTCCCCGCCTTCGGGCAGTGCGGAGCCGCCGCCGGTCATCTCTTGGGTCAGGGGATAACCGTCGGCGACGTCTTCCTTTTTTTCGGATTGTTTCGGCACTGGCGCCCGGATCGGGGCTTCATCGGTCGCCCGTTTCACGCGATCTGGGGCTATATGCAGATCGCCGATATTATTGATCTTCACCAGACGCCCGATGCCGTTTCCCGCTATGCGTGGCATCCGCACACTCGGCCCGGCATGATGGACGGCAAGGCGAAACATGCGCCGAATCTTCTTTTCCTCGGGAGCCAAAAATTAAATTTCTCCCCGAATTATCCCGGTTATGGTGCTTTCCGTTTTCGCGAATCTTTGCAGTTGACCATTCCCGGCGAAACTCGCCTGACCCGCTGGCGTTATGAAGCCGTGCCGTGGGTGGAAAAAGACGAACCGTTTATGACCTATCACAGCCGCAGCAGCTGCCAAGTCGGTTATTTTCAGGCCGCCGGCCGCGGTCAGGAGTTCGTGATCGCCGAAACGAAATCCCCGGTGATGACCTCGTTGCTATTGTCTTTGCTCAAAAACAATAAGAACGAAAGTTGACCGCCTACCTGTAGAGGACATTAAAATGACGGATGAAGAATTTAACGCTCTTGAGAAAAGAAGAAAAGCATACGATAAAAGTTTTTTTCTGAAATACAAAAATACTATTATCATCCGGCTGTGCATGTCGGCATGAGAGACATATCATTTCACCGAGAGATTTACGAAATTATTTTTAGTAATAAAACTGACGAAGAATTTGTTTCAGTATGTCGCGGTGATCCGTGGATACCCTGAGTATAAAACCACATATCCAAACACATGGAAATATATCGAAAAGATTTTGAAAAAATGAAAAATTCTGACCCGAACGTGTCTCTTGACGGGCTTGATGAATTTCTTGCCCTACTTAAAAAAGTTGGACTTACATTCCCGTTGCGACGCACGATTTACGTTCCATTCCGGAAGAAAATCCTGAAAAAACTTGAAAGCGGAATGACTGCTGACGAAATCAAAAGAGAGTATTTTTTTAAAAATTACGGAATTGTAATTCCACCAGATAAAGACAAAAAGTAAAACAGTTTTAGCAACAGTGGAAAATTGACGCAGATGCAGATATATTAGGCTAAAGGAGGATGTATAAAAAAATGCAAGATGACCCAGTTCCTTACTGCGAACGCTTCGATGTTCCGGTGTATTCTGTTTTATCCCAGTGCAATGGCTGTGTTTACAGGAAAGATTTTGGGGGTGATTTTGCATCCGGTTGTGAAATAATCAGTCCAGACCACAGTACACCCAAGGAATACTCGGGCAATCGGAAAAAGTGTAAACACAGGCTTTCAAAGCCAGAAAATGCCTGATTACTTCGGTGTTGACAATCCCCCCCTATCTCCGGCAACACGGAGATTTTTTTATGCCGGGGATTATTGAGCGATACGCCAAAACCGCAATGACGCTTAAACAGCGCAGTGCTATTGTTGACGGCGAGCCGACATCGTCATCACCGTGATCGCCGCCCAAAAAATTTTCGCGAAAGTATCCGCCGAAAGCGTTTGGCTGGCGACAGACCATTTAAGCGGCGGAGCCGCGCCGGGAAATTCAACATAACCTTACTCGCGGAGCGAGAAACTTCACGGGCCGCGAAGCGGACCTCTTCACAAGCGAAGCGTCTTCACAAGCAAGGCTTCGCCGGGAAAGTGAAGATGTGAAGAAAAGCCGCCGGCTTTTGAGAGAAGTTGCGCTTCGCGCAGTGAAGTGAAGCCTTGCGGCTTCGTTGACCATTTTTTGCCCAAAAAATGGTCGGGGCGGGGAGATTCGAACTCCCGACCTATTGCTCCCAAAGCAATCGCGCTAACCAGACTGCGCTACGCCCCGAAACAAAAAATCCCGGCTTGCACCGGGAGTTTTCACAAAATTGGTAGCGGGTCCCAGACTCGAACTGGGGACCTGCGGATTATGATTCCGACGCTCTAACCAACTGAGCTAACCCGCCGCCGATTGCATAAAATAGCCCCAATCCGGCGATTTTGCAAATCTAACCCGCTGAAAAAATCCGACTTTTTAGCAATTTTACGGCAAAATCCGGTTACTGCTGACCGGCGTTTCGTCGATCCGGCAGTTTTTGCCCGGTGCTATCGTCGCCGGATCGCCCCGGTAAAGCGTCGCCCCGCTCACCCACGGACGGCACTCGATCACCCGCAACTGCGTGTCGCTGTCTTCCAAATTATAGAGCAAGCCGGGGAAAACTCCGTGGACCGTGCCGGCGGAAAGCACCACCAGCCCACTCTGCGGATCCACCGCCAAGATCCGACAGGTCGAGGAGGTCGCCGCGCCGGGATTGCGAATCAGCATAAGCAGTTCATCCCAAGCCTTTTTCGCGGTTTCCGCATCGGCAACTTCCTGACGCAATTTTTCCATCGCTTCGATGCGCTCGGAGATCGCCTTGAGCAAGGCGAGCAGTTGTTCTTCCCGATGCGGCGAAGTTTCCAGCCGCCCGGAATCCATCGCGCCGCCCAGCGTCAGGCGCAACTGCGCCAACTGGTCCCGGCACTCAAAGTAAGCGCGTTCCCGCGCCGCCAGCTTTTCGCGCAACGCGGCATTTTCCGCCACCAGCGCTTCATTTGCCGGAGCAATGACCGGGCGACTCCAAACGATCCACCAGATCAAGCCCAAAACCACCACCGCCGCGGCGGCAATTATCCCGATGTAATAAGACTTTTTCATGGCGAAAATTTAGCATCGCCCCCGCCGTTTTGCAAATCCGCCCCGAGCAAAAAGTCCCCAAAACGTAAAAAAAAATGCCAAATACTCCTTTTTTCTTTGAAAAACCCGGCGGATCGTGCTATATTTATTTTTGTTATATTGTCTATAAGTAGCTTTTTAGTTTAGTGAGGGTGAAAAAAATGGCGGATAATCCCAAGTTCACAATTCTCCACGAGAGCATGAAGGGCAAGACCTTTGAGATCGACAAAGAGGTCATGAGCATCGGTCGCCGCAGCAACATGGATATCTGTATCCCGGATTCCAGTTTGAGCGGTCACCACGCCGACATCATCCGGGGCGAGCGCAACGGCAAAATGATCTACACCCTGCGCGACAACGACAGCACCAACGGCACCCGGATCAACAATACTTCGATCACCGAGCAGGAATTGAAAAATTCCGACTTGGTCATGTTCGGCGTGGTGGAAGTGCTTTTTGAGTATCCCACCGAAAAGATCGTCACCCACACCACCCGCACCATCGACATTTCCAACATCAGTTCCGGCTTGGTGCAGGGCGGCGGCAACCTCAATCCGTTGGCGGATCAGGAAGCGGCGCGCGATAAAAATATCCAAAAAGCGACCATGATCTTGGGCATCCTGTTGGGGATCCTCGCGGTCGCCGCCGGCCTCTACGCGATCTTGTCGATCATCAAGTAAGCGTTTGGGCGCCATAGACTTATTTACAAATCCTCCTCCGCAGATCATCAGGATGGAAATCGCATGAAAAATCCCTCTCCGGAAAAACCCGGCGTCGATCCGAAACCGACCCGACCCAATCCGCCCCGCAACTCCCGGGCGGCGCTGGTCTGGCTCGGCATTATGTTGCTCATCGGCGGTTTGTTGATTTTCAAGGACTTCGGCTCTTCGGCGACCAAGGTTCTCTCGCAGAGCGAATTTGAAAAGATGCTCAGCGACAAGCGGATCGTTTCCGCCCGCATCACCGCCGACAACAATCAGGTTTTCGACGTCGAGGGGCGGATGTATTCCGGTACCCAGGCGCCCGATTCCGGCGGCACGCCGTCGTTGAGCAAGGAACAGACGGTGCCTTTCCGCACCCGGGTGGTCTATTCGGAAAAACTTTCCGACCTGCTCCGCTATACTGATCTCTCGGTCGACAGCAACAACTCCGGCTTGTGGAACTTTTTGCTGGTCGGGCTGTTGCCGATGATTTTCATCGTGCTGATCATCTACTTCATCTCGCTTCGGCAGATGCGGGTGAACGGCCGGGGCGCGCTGGACTTCGGGCGCAGTAAAGCACGGATGATCCCGCCGGACGAACTCAACGTGAGTTTTGCCGACATCGCCGGTGCCGACGAAGCCAAGGCGGAGATCACCGAGTTGGTCGATTATCTCAAGGACCCGCTGAAATTCCAGCTGGTCGGCGGGCGGATCCCCAAAGGCTGTCTGCTCGTCGGCGAACCCGGCACCGGTAAAACCTTGATGGCCAAGGCAGTAGCTTGTGAAGCCGGGGTGCCTTTCTTTTCCATCAGCGGCAGTGACTTTGTGGAAATGTTCGTCGGCGTGGGCGCCAGTCGGGTCCGGGATATGTTTGACGAGGCGCGCAAGCACGTGCCCTGCCTGATTTTCATCGACGAGATCGACGCGGTCGGTCGCTCCCGCTTCTCCGGTTGGGGCGGCGGCCACGACGAACGCGAGCAGACCCTCAACGCCATGCTGGTCGAAATGGACGGTCTGGAAAGCCGCCCCGGAGTCATCGTTTTGGCGGCGACCAACCGCCCCGACGTGCTCGACCCGGCGCTGTTGCGCCCCGGGCGCTTCGACCGGCAGGTGGTCATGGATCTGCCGGATATCGCCGGTCGGCGGCAGATTTTGGAAGTTCACGTCAAAAAAATCCGTACCGTCCCCGACATTGACTTGGATGTGATCGCCCGCACGACTCCGGGATTTTCCGGCGCCGATCTCGCCAACATCTGCAACGAAGCGGCGCTGCTCGCCGCCCGCAACAATTTAGAAGCGGTCACCCAAAAGATTTTGGAAGAGGCCCGCGACAAAGTCAATTACGGCACCGAGCGGCGCAGTCGCAAGATCACCGACAAGGAGCGGCGCCTCACCGCCTATCACGAAGCCGGCCACACCTTGGTCGCGCTCCACACTCCCGACTGCACCCCGATCCACAAAGTTACGATCATTCCGCGCGGCCGCGCCTATTTGGAAGGCGGATCGTAGCCATGTCGTTCTGTGAG
>JAZTWK010000055.1:0-112619 GCA_045635865.1 Victivallaceae bacterium | reverse complement strand
ATGCCGCGTTGCAATAAAAAAGGATTGCATTTCGGCAAAAATAGGTCATAAATATTCATGGGTATAACCCCCACATACACGACAATGGCCGATATCGACGATAAGACTGAAAAGAATGTGCCGGGCAAGTTCTATGTTGATTGCAACTGCATCGACTGCGATCTTTGCCGCGAAACCGCCCCTGATTTCTTCGCCCGTGACGATGACGAGGGCCTTTCCTATGTTTCCAAGCAGCCCGTGACCGATGAGGAAGTAGCTCTCTGCACCGAGGCTATGGAGGGTTGCCCCGTGCAGGCCATCGGCGACGACGGCGAGTAAACACTGTGGATTTCACTCCTGTAAAGGGGCAGCCCGGATTACCGGGCTGCCTGCTTTTTCCCCATGGCATCACCTCGTAAAAAGAAAGAGTCCCTTGCCTCTGTTACATCGCCGCTGCCTGCCAGACCGCGCAAACGATTCTTCATGCAGAAAATGCCCGATGGGGTGGGGGAACGCGCAGTGCGCGTGAGAAGTGTGCGCAAGGGGGCAAGAGACCAGGCGTTGGCTGATTTCCTGGGCAGCTCGACATCCGAACCTCTTTCTGGAAATCAGCGCAGTATGGAGTCGCTGCTGGGAGAGCTGCTGAGTGAATGGAATCTGCAGGAGGATACCCTGGCTCCGGAACTGTTGCTCCAGGCTTGGTGCGATGCCGTGGGAGATGGCCTGGCATCTGTTTCCGCGTTGATGAGTGTAGGCAAAGGACGGGCACGAATCCGGGTGAATCACCCCACGGTCCGTTATGAGATTACGCGCATGAAGCCCCAGATTATTCGTGCTTTGAATCGGACGCTGGGTTCGGGGGCTGTGCGTTCTCTGATGATTGTTTCAGAGTAAGAAATAAACGTGGCATGTCAGAAAACACGCCACGTTTGTTGAAATTGCAGGAATCTGGGGGTTAACCCTGGGCTTGAGCCAGCATGGCCTCTGCCATGGTGTTACCCAGGGCAGCTGCGTGCTTGAGCGCGATAAGTGCCTTATCCGTGTCTTTATCCAGCAATCGGCCGTCTATGAGACACATTGCCAGGACGAAGAGCGCAACATGGTCTCCGTTTTGCGCTGCAGATTCCAATGACACAATGTCGTTGCGGCTCTTCAGTTGCGCGAAGTACACGCGGGCCAATTGGTTCTGTGCTTCAGCGTGACCGGCGAATGCCGCATTACGCAGATGCTCTGCGCCAGCGGCTGCATTACCTGCTTTGAATGCTGCGGCTCCTGCTTCGTATTCCTGTTGAGGGTCGAGACTCATTTCTTCTTGGGTTGGAGATTCGGGTCAACTGTGGGGCCGGCGGGCGCGGTATGTTTCACTTCGAGGCGGTAGACCTTACCCTTGAAGCTGCTGCCGATAACATCGAGGGGCAGGACAAAGGTGTTGATAATCCCTTCCGGATTGCGGTGGAAGCGGGTAAGCGTGCATTGTCCGGCGGGCTTGCCGTTCAGCAGCAGCTGGGTGCTGCCGGGCTTGCCGATGAGCTGAAGGGTGACCTTTTCGCCAACCGGGAGCTTGCAGTTGAAGGAAAACTCCATGCTGTCATTGCGACGGAAACCGATGGTGCCATCGCTGAGCGCAGCGCACAGCACGCCGGATTCACCCTTGAGCAGCACCTGTTCCTCGCCGGGAGTGGGGGCGCGCAACTGCCGGTGGTTCGCCGCGCTGCAGTGGTCGCAGCAAGTGCAGTGCCAGTCGGCGTTTTCCTCGCCGAAGTAGGTCAAAAGTTGCCCCTGCCGGCAGACATTTTCCGGGCTTTCGGCGTAGGAAATCACCGCGTCGAGCCGTTCCATTTCGCGGTCGAGTTTGGCGCGCAACTCGGCGTCGTCGAGCGGGACTTCCGCCGCGTCCGGGTCGAGCAATTCGATCGCCCGGCCGTCGAAGGTGCGCTCGTAGTGCAACACCTCGTCCTGCAGCGCCCGGAGCACCCGGCGGAGCTGTTCGTCGCCGAGTCCGGCAACCGCGGCGAGTTCGTCGAGGGCGTAAACTTCCGCTTTGAGCAGTCGTTCGCCGTAGCGGCGGCACACCCGGTTGATGAAGCGCGAGCGTTGCGTAGCTTCCGCTTGGTGAATGAGTTGCAACTGCGCCGGCGGCGCGAGAAAGCGCATTTCCACCCCCGGCTCGGTGGCGTAACGGCGGATCATCCCGGCGTGTTCCAGCACCGCGAGCGCGGCGGATATCTGCCCGTCGCTCGTCGATTCCGGCAGTTGCAGTTGCAACTCGGCGGCGCGAAGCTCCAGACTCCGGCTCCCGCGCTCCCCGCTCAGGCGGCGGAGCAGCCGGTACAAGCCGCGGATGACTTCCGGCGGCGGGTTGTTCATTTCCAATAGAAACTGCTGCAGATAGCGGTCGGAGTAATTGTAGAGCAAAATGCACTCCGCCGGTTCGCCGTCGCGCCCGGCGCGCCCCGCTTCCTGATAGAGCGCCTCGGGGCTGCCCGGCAGTTGAAAGTGGATCACCCGGCGCACGTCGGCGCGGACGATGCCCATGCCAAAGGCGTTGGTCGCGGCGAGCGTCGGGGCGGCGGCGGTCATAAAATACTCCTGCGCCTTAAGTCGGTCGGCGTCGCTCATGCCGGCGTGGTAGCCGGGAATTCCGAACTCCGCGGCGAGTTTTTCCACCGCCTGGCGGGTGGCGGCGTAAATGATCGTCGCGCCGCGCCCGGCGGTCGCCAAGATCCGGCGGATCGCCGCAAATTTGTCGCTGTCGCGGCGGCAGTTGAGCACCTGAAACGAGAGGTTGGGACGCTGAAATCCCGCCGCCACCACGCGCATTTTTTCCCGGTGGAGCTGGCGCTTGATGTCCGCGCGCACCGCCGCGGTCGCGGTCGCGGTAAAGGCGCAGACTTGACCGATGTGAAAATCGTCCGCCACCTGCCCCATTTTCCGGTAAGCGGGGCGGAAGTCGTGGCCCCACTGGCTGATGCAGTGCGCCTCGTCCACCACCAGTATATGCGGCGGGAAGCGGTGCAAAAAAGTGCGGAAACTGTTGGCGCCGAAGCGCTCCGGGGCGACGTAGAGGAGTTTGACTTCGCCCGAAACCACCCGGCGGAGGATCGCGTTTTGCTCGTCGATCGGCACGGTGGAGTTGATGAATGCCGCCGGGATCCCCCGGTGGCGCAGACTATCCACCTGATCCTGCATCAGGGCGATCAGCGGGCTGGCGACGATGCCGTAGCCCGGAGTGATCAAAATCGGCAGCTGGTAGCAGATCGACTTGCCGGCGCCGGTCGGCATGATGACGGCAAGATCCTTGCCCGCGAGGATCTCGTCAACGATCTCCTGCTGATGATCCAGAAAGTCGGCGAAGCCGAAGTAGTGCTGCAACGCCTCGCGCGGAGTCATTCAAACGCCTAAAGTGGCGAGGAATTTCTGCATCCGCTCCAGGGCGCGCAGCAAACCCTCCTCGCTGGTGGCGTAACTGCACCGCACGAAATTTTCCCCGCCCGCGCCAAAGGCGGAACCGGGCACCACCGCCACATGTTGCTTTTCCAGCAGTTGCGTGGCAAATTCCTCGTCGCTCAAGCCGGTGTGGGCAACCGACGGAAAGGCGTAAAACGCCCCGGCGGGCACGTGGCACTTGAGCCCGATGTCATTCAACCCCTTGACGAAAAGATTGCGCCGCGCCAAGTAGCTGTCGCGCATTTCGTCGCGGTGGACGATCCCCTCGCGCAAGGCTTCGAGCGCCGCAAACTGCGCCACCGTCGGGGCGCACATAATGGCGTATTGGTGGACCTTTTTCATCGCGTCAACCAGTTCGGCGGGGGCGCAGGCGTAGCCGATCCGCCAGCCGGTCATCGCAAACGCCTTGGAAAAGCCGTGCAAAAAGATCGTCCGTTCCCGCATACCCGGCAACGCGGCGACCGAAGTGTGCGGCGCATCGTACACCAACTCCGAGTAAATTTCATCGGTGATGAGCAAGAGATCGTGGCGGATGATCACTTCCGCAAGTTCGCGCTGGCGCTTTTCATCGAGCGTCGCCCCGGTCGGATTGCAGGGGAAGTTGATCAGCACCGCCTTGGTGCGCGGAGTGATCGCCGCTTCGATTTTCGCGGGGTCCAGCGCAAAGTGATCGGCGCACTCGCATTTGACCGGCACCGGCACGCCGTGCGCCATGACGATCTCCGCCGGGTAGGAAACGAAACAGGGCGAAGCGTAAATGATCTCATCGCCCGGATCGGTGATCGCCCGGATCGCCACGTCGAGCGCTTCGCTCACCCCGACGGTGACGAGACACTCGGTTTCAGGTTTGTAGTCGAGGTGGTAATTTTCCGCCACATAGCGGCAGATTTCCCGGCGCAAGGCGAGCGTACCTAAATTACTGGTGTAGGAAGTCCGGCCGCGCTCCAGCGAGTAGATGCCGCCCTCGCGGATGTTCCACGGGGTGACGAAATCCGGTTCGCCGACGCCCAGAGAAATGACGTCGTCCATGGTGCTGACCAGGTCGAAAAATTTCCGGATCCCGCTGGGGGGTAGAGAGTTGATGTGCCGGGCGATCCGCTTCTCAAGGGCAAACTTGGAGTCGCTCATATTCCTCATCATCCTCGCGCATCCTGCCCAGTTCCTTGTACTTCTTGAGCTGGAAACTGGTACTGGTGGAGATCACGCCGTCGATGGTCGCCAGCTTGGCGGCGACGAACTTCGCCACCTCGGGCAAACTGCTGCCACGCACGGTCAGCAAGAGATCGTAACTGCCGCTCACCAAAAAGAGATCCCAGACTTCGGGAAACTTGGCGATCCGCCGCGCCACCTCGTCGAAGCCGCCTTCGCGCCGCGGAGTGATCCGCACTTCGATCAGCGCCCGGACCTCGCCGTCGCCGTAAACCGAATCATCCAAAATCGCCGTGTAGCCTTTGATGATCCCCGCTTTTTCGTATTCGGCAATTTTCGACTCCACTTCCGCCGGAGTCAAAGCGACGATCTTCGCCAAGTCTTCCGTCGAAATGCGGGCGTTTTCACTCAATTTCTGCAGAATTTTTTCCATCTTAACCTCGAATTAGTCCAAAAGACAGCTCACGGCGTAAACGATCGCCGCCAGCGGCCCGACGTAAATAAAGCTATCCACCACATCGAATACCCCGCCCATGCCGGGGATCCAGTTGCCGGAATCCTTGACCCCGCTGCTGCGCTTGATGCCGCTTTCGGTGAGATCGCCGAAAAAGCTCGCCAGACCCAGCGCCAAACCGCTCACCGCATAGACCCACAGCGGATAAAAATGCGAGCCGAAGCGGTAAAAGATGAGCGAAATACCCACCGAAAAGAGCAACCCGCCGAAGAAACCTTCCCACGATTTTTTCGGGCTGAAACTCGGGGCGATCTTGTGATTGCCGCCGGGCAATTTCGCCGTCAGCATGCCGAAAATGTAGCCGCCGATATCCATACCCTTGGCGGTCAGCAGCACAAAAAACAACAAGTTGGTGAAGCAGTTTTTGGGGTCGCTCTGCAAATAGTAGAGCAAGGAAAAAATGATCATCGACGATCCCAGCGAGGCAAAAATGCCGAATGACCCCATAAAGCGCTTGAAAAATTCCCCGCTTTTAAAGAGCACCATCGCCCAGACCGCCAGTTGCGGCAACATGATCAGCACCACAAAAATATAGATCACCGGTACTTCGAGCTGCAGTTTGCCCCGGCTGATCGCGGTAAAGACCAGGGCGAAAAAGGCGGTCACGCCCGACAAAGTCGCCGCCAGAGTGGGCGAATTCCATATCCCCATCTGATTGAACAGCCTGCCGCACTCAAAAGTCGCCAGCGACACCAGCAGTGTGGCAAGCGGAATAAAGAGCACCCCGCCGACTTGCGGCACCATAAAGATCGTCAGAAGCAATGCCATCAACAGCGGAAAACTCAGCAACCGATACTTGAACATAACGCGCTTTTCCTTATTTCTAATTGAATAGATCCGCTTCCAGAGCCAGACAAACGGCGTGGTAAATCGCCAAGTGATATTCCTGGATGACGTAGGTTTCGCTCGCCGGTACCGGGATGATCAAATCGGCGTAGTTTTCGCATTTGCCGTGGCGATCGCCGGTAAGGAGCACCGTGGACATGCCGCGCACCCGCGCCGCCATCATCGTCTGCCGGACATTTTCCGAATTGCCGCCGGTGGAAATACCGAGCAGCATATCGCCGCTGCGCCCGAGCGCCCACAACTGCTGGGCATAGGCGCACTGCGGATCGACGTCGTTGCCGAAGGCGCTGAGCAATCCCGGATGACTCAACAACGAGATCGCCCGCATGCCTTCCTGCAGTTTGTCGCCCAAAATCTGCCCCTCTTCGCCGAAATGATCGACAAAAGATTGCTTGGCGACCGCCGAAAGGCTCCGCTTGGATTTGAAACCTTTGAGCAACTCGCCGCAAATGTGTTCGCAGTCGGCGGCGCTGCCGCCGTTGCCGGCGAGAAAGAGCACGCCGTCGCGTTCATAAAGCGCGATCAGCTGGTCGACCCAGCGCTCCAAAATCTGCCCCAAAGGGGCAAGAACCGGATAACGGGCAAAAAGTTTATCAAATTCCGGGTGTTTTATTTGCATTTTACGCTTCTCCAATATATCTTATTTAAGATAACCGGAAATCCGGCGCTTTTCAAGTATTGTAAATAAATTTGTAACCAAATTATAAGTATTTTGTTGATAGGTTGTAGATAAAATTTACTATTTACCGCCCCCAACAAGTTATTTATAAGGTTATTTACAATCAAGTGTTGAAATAAAGCGTTGAAGATCATTTAGTTAGGAAGTTATTAACAGTTTGGTAGGTACTATTATTCTACTACAATTTAAACTTTTTATATTTAGACAATATAATAAAACTGAACAAAAGGAGGCAAACCCATGAAAATCCGAGTTGACCGCGAAAAACTGCACAAAGCCCTCGGCCGCGTCGGCAATCTTGCCAACAATCGCGCCGTTTTACCCCTCTTGAGCAACGTTTTGTTGGAAAGCTCCGACGGCAAACTCAAACTCACCACCACCGATCTGGAGCTGCGCATCAGCACCGAGATCGACGCCGTGGTGGAAGAAGCCGGCAAAACTACCGCCCCGGCGCGGAAACTGGCTTCGATCATTTCCAGCATGAGCGGCGCCGAAGTCGAGATCGAATCCGACGACAAAGATCACGTCAAATTGCGTTGCGGCACCGGTAAATTCACCCTCTTCGGTCTGGCGGCGGCGGATTTCCCGGAAATGGTGACGGGCGACATCCTGCACAAAATTTCCATCAAGGAAAATGCGCTTAAAAAGATGATCGGTTACGTCAATTATGCCGTGAGCGCCGAGGATTCCCGCAAAGTGCTCACCGGCGTGCTTATGGACGTCAAGGAAAACAATCTCGTCCTCGTCGCCACCGACGGCAAACGGATGCCGACCCAAAACGGTACGCCCGAAAATATCGAGGGCGGCGATTTCAGCGTGATCGTGCCGTTGCGGGCGATCAACGAAGTGCGCCGCGTGGCGGAAGGCGAAAAGGTCATGCAGATTTTGATCGGCGAAAAGCAGCTTTCCTTCCAGAGCGAGGAATTTGAACTTTCCACCAAGCTGATCGAGGGCAATTATCCCGATTATCACAAGATCATTCCGCCGGCATTCAAGCACGAGATCGAAATTCCCACCGATCTCTTTAAGAGCCGGTTGCAGATGGTTTCGATTTTGCTGCCCGACGCCAGCCGTTGCGTCGTGCTCGGCTTCAAGGAAAACCGCCTGGATATTTCCGCCAGCAGCAGCGAAGTCGGCGAAGGCAGCGACTCGATCGAGATCAATTACGCGGGCGAGGAATTCAATATCTCCTTTAATCCGCAGTTTTTGCTCGACCCGCTGGCGGTGATGGAAAGCGAAACCATTCGCCTCAAAGTCAACGACCCGCTGGTGCAGGTGATGATGGAAGGCGACGAGGGCTTTTCCTGCGTGATCATGCCGATCCGCAAAATGTGATCGATCGGCGATGCTGCAGGAAATAAGTCTGCTTGATTTCCGCAACTTCGGTAAAAGTTCTTTCCGATTTTCCGGGGCCGACGTGGTGCTCACCGGGCCCAACGGCTCCGGCAAGAGCAATCTGCTCGAAGCGGTCAATCATTTATCCATTTTGCGCAGTTTTCGCGGCCCGGCGCTGACCAAAGAGGAAGTCAGGATCGGGTGCAGTGCCTTTACCATTACCGGAGCGCTCAAAACCCTTTCCGGCAGTTGCGAAGTTCTGACGGTGACCGAGCATTTATCCGGCAAGCGGGAACTGCGGATCGGCGATTGCCGAGTAACGAGAAGCAGTGATTTCATCGGCGAATTCCGCTGTGTGCCGTTTGTGCCCGAGGATCTCGGGATCGTCAACGGCCACGCCGGGATGCGGCGGCGGTTTTTCGATATGCTCATTTCCGCGCTGGATCGTGAGTATCTGCTCAAATTAAGCAGTTATTTCCGCGCGCTCGATCAGCGCAACGCCGCGCTGAAAAACGAAAATGCCGGCGTCGCGGCGGCGTTTGAGGAGGAACTTGCCGACTCCGGCAGTGCGATCGTTGAGCGGCGAGCCGATTTCGCCCGGAAGATTCAGGCGGAAGTAAATCAGCTCCTCGCCGGGAAATTCGCCTTTGCCTGTCGCTACTTGCCGGATGTTTCGGGCGGAGCGGCGGAATTTCGCGCGCGCTTTGCCGACTTGCGCAGCCGCGAGCTGCAGAAAAAACATACGCTTGCCGGAATTCAGCTGGACGAATTTGAATTCCGCTTCGACGACAAGAAGTTGCGGGGTTACGGTTCGGCGGGGCAACGGCGGATCAGCACGTTGATGCTGCGCCTGGCGCAGTTCAACCTGATCAAAGCGGCGGCGGCGACCCCGGTGGTGGCGCTGGTCGACGACGTCACCGGCGAGTTGGATGAGCGCAACTTTGCGCACTTTATCGCGAGCATCGCCGCGGCGGATCAGCGGATCTATACCTTTACCGAACTGCCCGAATTTCCCGGCTTTGCCGAAATGCAGAATATCGCCATAAACGAGGTGGAAAAATGATGTTGCTTTATCTTTTGCTTGGGGTACTGCTCGGCGGCGCGCTCGTCGGGGCGGTGGCGTTTTTGCAGATCCGCCACCAAAAGGAAATTTTAAGTATCCGCGAGGCGGAGTTCCAACTGCGCGAGACCCGGAGCGCCGAGTTCCGCCAGCAGGAAGTCGAGCAGATGCGGGATTCCTTCAAACAGCTTTCGCAGGAAATTTTTGACCAAAAAAATGCCGCCGGCAACGAATCGCTGGATAAACTGCTCAAGCCCTTTGGCGAAAAGCTCAAGGAATTCAAGGAGTCGGTCGAGGCGGCGAAACTCAAGAACGTGGAACTCAATACCAAACTTACCACCGAGCTGAAAAATCTCGCCGAAAACTCCAGCCGGATCGACACCGACGCCAAAAATCTGACCAATGCCCTGCGCGGCACCAACAAAGTTCAGGGCGATTGGGGCGAAGTGATCCTCAACGATATTTTGGATCGCTCCGGACTGCGGCGCGGCGAGCATTACGAGGTCCAGACCACCATGCGCGACAAGTTCGGCAATCTGATCCACAGCGAGGGCAACAGCCTGCTGCGCCCGGATGTGATCGTCCACTTTCCCGGGCGGCAGGATCTGATCATCGACAGCAAAGTGAGCCTGACCAAATACGTCGATTTCGTCAACAGCGAAACTCCGGAAGCGCGCGAGGCGGCGCTCAAGGAACACGTGGCAAGTATCCACCGCCATATCAACGAGTTGAGCAATAAAAACTACTCGAGTTACCTGCCTGACGGCGGTCGGGAAACGATCGGCTACGCGGTGATGTTCATCCCCAACGAGGGGAGTTATCAGGCGGCGCTGAGCCGGGCGCCCAACTTGTGGCGCGAAGCCTTTGAAAAAAAGGTGATCATCGCCAGCCCGATGAGTCTGATCGCGTTGCTGGAGATCATCCACTTGGCGTGGCTCCGCACCGAGCAGGACGACCGCCAGCAGAAGATTTTGAAGATCGCCGACCTGATGCTGGATCGGCTCTACAAGTTTTACGCCACTTTCGACAAGGTGGGGATAAAGCTCAAGGATGCGCAAAGCGCCTTTGACGAAGCGGCGCACCGCTTAAAAGACGGCGACCGCGTGCAGAGCGTGGTCAAGGCCGGGTTGCAGCTGCGCGAACTCGGCGTCAAACTCGGTCAGGATCGCCGCCTGCCGGAATCGCTCTACGTCGCGGAAGCGGACGAGCAATTACCCCCAAGCGAAGAATAATTGCCAATACTGCTCCATTTTCCCGCAGATAAAACCATTTTTTAGTCAAAAAACCTTGTAATTCTAACTTTTGATGTTATATTAGCAAGAGATTGCAAGGAGATGAAACATGATTATCCGTCAAATGTCAACTCAAATTCTGGAAGCAGCAACTCAGTATCCGGTAGTGGCGGTTACCGGTCCACGCCAGTCGGGAAAAACGACCCTGTGCCGGAAACTGTTTCCCGATTATATTTATGCCAATTTGGAAAATCCGGAAACACGTCAGTTTGCTATCGAGGATCCGAATGGTTTTCTTGGTCAATTCAACAAACCGGTCATTTTGGACGAGGTTCAAAGAGTTCCGGATTTATTCAGCTACATTATGACGCTGGTGGATGAGCATAAGCGGATGGGTGAATTCATCCTTTCCGGCTCGCAGAACTTTCATTTGCAGCATGCCATCAGTCAGTCCCTCGCCGGACGTTGTTCCACACTGAAACTTCTGCCGCTGTCTTTCCGGGAGCTCAAACAGAAGCCGAATCATGATATTTTCAAAATCGGGGAGGAAATTCCGGATGTGCCGGATATGCCGGGGAATCCTTTTGAGCAAGTTTTTCGCGGCGGTTATCCGCCGATCTATGACCGGGGCATTAAACCGACAAACTGGTACGCTCAATATACTCAAAGCTATCTTGAACGGGATGTGCGTCAGCTGATCAATGTCGGTGATCTTGAGACATTTGGACGATTTCTGCGGTTGGCGGCAGGACGCAGCGGTCAGATCCTTAACCTGGATTCTTTAGCAAGCGACGTCGGTGTTTCCCCCGTCACGGTCAAACGCTGGATCTCGCTGTTGTCGGCGAGTTACATCGTTTTTCTGTTGAAGCCACACTCGCGGAATTTCAATAAGCGACTGATCAAAAAACCGAAGTTGTACTTCTATGATACCGGGCTTCTTTGCTATCTGCTGGGGATCAGGTCAAGGGAGAATTTGGAACTGCACAGCCAGCGTGGCGCAATCTTTGAAACATACATAATTTCCGAATTATGCAAGTCCTGCTTCAATGCCGGCGTGGAACCGCCGATGTACTACTGGCGAGATTCTCAGGGGAATGAGGTCGATCTGATCATTGAGGATGGAGAGAATCTTTACCCGATTGAAATCAAATCGGGGCAAACCGTCACCGGGAGCATGATGAGCGGTCTGGATTACTGGTGCAAACTTGACGGTACAGATTCCGGAATGCTCATTTACGGCGGAAGTGACAACTACACCCGAAATGGGATCCGCGTGAGAAGCTGGGCATCGGTTTAATTCCGGAATCGCTCTACGTCGCGGAAGCGGACGAGCAATTACCCCCAAGCGAAGAATAATTGCCAAAATTCCGCCAAATTAAGCGGATTTTTGGTATTTTTCATCCAAAAAGGCGCTATTTTTTAAAAAAGTAGCGAGAAATTCATCCAAAATTACGGATTTTGGCGATTTTTCAATTCCTGGAGCAAGTCGCGGATCTCCCGCAAAAGTTCCACGCGGTCGTGGACTTTCCAATACCAGCAATTCAATTCCCGGATCGCCAAAAAAACCGCCACCACGCCGAAGCCGACCAAGAGCCCGATCACCACCGAATTCATTTTTTATCCTTTCTCCATTTGCCGTTAAAAAAAGCGTACCTTATTTGCACAACTCCGGAGCACACCACTGCTCGAAACACCATGCAAACAAGATACGCCGATGCCGCGTATCTTATAAGAGTGGTGTTTACGATCGAATTGTGGTGTTTTCGGAGTAAACTGCTTACTGGGAAATTCAGTTGTTCAAAATTTTGCCGTTCCCACCTCCTTGGGCAAGGTGATTTCCTCGATGAGGTTTCATTTTGCACCTAAATATAACTCCGGGGCGGAAAATTTGCAAATTGTCGCGCGAAAGGCTATATTTTGTACTCCGCAATTAGTAACGCGCCGAGCAAAAAGAAAATGGGCAAACTTACTGAAAATTGGCAACGCAATCTCGTCGTGGTCTGGATCTCGCAGTTTCTGGCGATGGTGGGCTTCAGCTGCTGTATGCCCTTTATCCCGCTGCTGTTGCGGGATAACTTCGGCATCACCGACAACCACGTGCGCGGACTCTACGTTTCCATTTACTATATGACCGGAATGGTGAGCCTCTGCATCGCCACGGCGGTGTGGGGCATCCTCGCGGACCGCTTCGGGCGCAAGATCATGCTTTTGCGCGCAAGTTACGCGGCGGCGCTCTTTTACCCGCTCTTGGTTTTCGCCCCCAATTTTCAAACGATGGTGCTGATCCGCTTTGTCTGTTCGTTCTTTTCCGGCACGGTGAATCCGGCGCAGACCTTGCTGGTGACCACCACTCCCGAAAACAAACACGGCTTCGTGCTGGGGATGCTCAGCACCTCGATCTGGAGCGGCGACATGACCGGATTTCTGCTCGGCGGGGTGGTGGTCGAGTACTTCGGCTACACCGCCGCTTTTCTCGCCTGCGGCGTGGTATACTTCATCAGCGGACTGCTCGTTCACCTTTTCGCCACGGAAAACTTCCACCGCCCGGTCGCCGCGCCTCAAAAAGCCCCCAAAACCGGGAAGTTCCGCGAACTCGCCTCGCCGGCGATCCTCTACTTACTGGCGATGTTTCTGCTCATGGGCATTTCGCGGCGGATCGAGGTGCCCTTTATCGCCATGCAGACGGAGATCGTCAACGGCAACGACAACGTGGCGCTCTTTACCGGGATCGTCAGCGCGGCGGCGGCGCTGGGCGGAGTGCTGAGCGGCTTGCTCATCGGGTACTTGTGCGACCGCTTCGACCCGGGCAAGCTCGCCTTTCCGGTGCTGGCGCTCAGCGCGGCGATGACCTTTGCGCAGGCGTATTCGACCGACATTTGGGTCTTTGTGGCGGCGCGCTTTTTGACCTACGTCGCCGCGGGGGGGATCCAGCCGATACTGCAGGTGATGCTGACCCGGATCATCAAGCCCGAGGAGCGGGGGACCTTCTTCGGCTGGTCGGGCAGTCTCAACACCGCGGGGGGGATATTCTGCAGTCTGCTTTCGGGCACGATCGCGCTCCACGCCAGCGTGCGGAGCATTTTCGCCGCCGGGGGCGTAATTTTATTGCTGATGATCCCGCTGATGTTCCCGACCAACCGGGCGTGCCGCCGCGAAGCCCGCCGCGAATAAAAAGCGGTACAAAATCCAGCGGCGCAAAATTGCCGTTGGCATCTGTGGCTTTCTCAAGCTTTTTAGAAATTCAACGAGGAAGACTGCTTTCAAAGAAATTGATAATTTTCGATAAAAGTAAAAGCGCAAACAACATCTCCCAAAAAAACGACAATGCCACACAAACATCGGCGAGTTTCTTGTTGGGACGTTTGGCTAGAATATCTTCATCGGCGAAAGACTCTCCCTTCTTTTTTTTCTTTCTGGCAAGAGCAATTTGTTTATGGGTGAAACCATCGGCTCCAAATAACGCATCTATTTTAGTCGCTTTCAAAATTCCCACTTGAATAAGAAAGACGATAGTTGCAGGAATTACATAGCTCCAATCGATGTTTTTGAAATAAAACACAAAAGGCAATGGTAGCGCCAGCGAGACCATCCCTAAAACAGAACTCACACGAAAATAAACCCTTGCGGATTCGTTTCTCACATATAAAAATACATATGAACGGGCAAAAACAAAGAGAACGACCGCTAGAGAGAATAAAAATGCTCCACCACCCCACTTGGCCAGACAACAGCAAACAGCGGGAAGGAGTAGGAATATTGAAACGCAAAACAGAAAAACGCCCCACAGAAAAAGATAATTGGATCGGTCATAAAGCGTTTCCAACTCAAGTTCCGACATAGAATCTAATCTTTGCATTTCGTTCCTCCCTTTTGTCGAGTAATTTACTTTTCCGCGAGGACTTCGCGCAGGCGGCGCCACGAGAGTTTGGGCAGGCGGTACTCGGTGAGTTGCCCCTTGTTGTTGAAGCCCCGCGGCGTCGAGATCGTCGATTTGGTCGTCTGGCAGGTGCGGGTGTCGCAGTACTGCCAGAGCGCCACCCCCGAATACTCGGAATTGGCGCGCACGGCGCGGATGACTTCCGCGCAATGGTTGGCCTGAAACTCCTCGCTCCAACGGAAAGTGCTGTGGTCGCCGTAGATCGCGGCACAACCGATCTCGCTGATGACGAGCGGCTTATCGGGAAAAGTCGCGGCGACTTTTTCCAGTCGCGCGGCGATGGTGGAAATATCCTGCGTCGTCAGATCGAGGTCGTACCAGTCGGGGTAGGTGTTGACCGAAATCACGTCCACCAAGTCGGCGCACTTTTCCTCAAAGGGGCGGCAGGTGGCGAAAGTTACCGGTCGGGTCGGGTCGGCGGCGTGGATATCCGCCACCAATTTCCCGATCAGCGGCCGCGCCGAGTCGAGGTCGCTCCGGCACTCGTTGAGGAAGCCCCAAAAGACCACGCTGGGGTGGTTGAAACTTTTGCGCACCATTTTGCGGCACTGCTCAAGTTGCCGCGCGCCAAATAACTCATTTTGCATCGACTCCTCGGAGTTGCCCCAACCGAGCGCCTCTTCCCAGACCAGCAGACCCAGGCGGTCGGCGCACCGGAGCATGAACTCCTTTTGCGGGTAGTGCGAACCACGGATGAAGTTGAAGCCCTGCCGTTTGATGGCAACGAGATCGCCCCAGATCAGCGCTTCGGGGGTGGCGGAGCCGAATTCCGGATGCGCTTCGTGGCGGTTGACCCCGAGGAGTTTGATTTCCTTGCCGTTGAGGAGCAGTCGCCGCCCGCTCCAATCGAGGATGCGGATGCCGAACTCCACCCGGCGGCCGTTGACGGAAACGGTGTGCAAGTGAGGATCATCCACGCTCCAATAGTGCCAGTCGGGCACGTCCAGCTCCAAATTTTCGCTCCCCGGATACTCAATTACTTTGCCGTCGTCAAAAGCGACGCGCAGAACTTCCGGCGGCGTTTCGACAAAGGAAAGGTGCAGTTTCACTTTGCCGGGCGTTTCCCGGAGCGGCTCGACCAGAATTCGGTCCACCTCGCCGGGGGCGAGGGTTTCGAGCGTAACCGGCTCGTAAATGCCGTTGTAGCCGTAGAAATCGTAGTTGGGGTGAAAGACCGACGCGTCGGAGTCATCCAAAATATTGTCGGTGACGATAAGCAGTTCGTGAAACCCGAATTTTCCGGCGTCGAAGTCGTACTCCTCGCGGGTGTAGGCGAGGACGCTTTCGCCCACCAATTTTTTATCCCAATAGATGCGGGTGTGAAGTCCGGCGGTCACCCGGAGCCGCACCGCGCCGCCCGCTTCCACCTGACGCCGAAACGCGGCGTAACCGGCTTTGCCCAGATACTCGGGCAGAATTTCCACGCACAGCGGCACGGTGCCGCAAGTATCGGCAGCGGGGATACTTTCCGTTTCCGAAAAGCCCCAGTACCATTCGCCGTCAAGTTTGATCTCATCCGCCATAAGTTGTCTCCTTTATTTGCAGTAGAGCGCTTCGCGCATATCGTCGATCCGGGCGGCCAGCGCGGCGATCTCGGGCAGTACGCTCCGGTCGCCGGCGAGGTATTGCAAAATCAGCTTACCCTGTTTTTGGGCGCAGGCGTCGTGTTCGCGCCAGTAGCCGATCTCATCCAAAAATTGGCGTAGCGGAGCTTGAAAGCTCCAGCGGCGACCGCCGCCGCGAGCAGACCGAACCGCAACAGCCTTTTCATTTTTTGCTCTCCTCATTTTTCGCGGGGATATGCCGCCGTCACCCCTTGCGCTCTTTGAAGATGTAGATTTTGCTCGCCAGATAATTGATGACCGTGACGATGAAATCGGAAATGATCTTCATGACCACGGGATACCAGTGCCAGCGATCCACCGTTACGTACATGATCGCGACGTCCAGCAAGCCGGTGCCCAGCCGGCACCCGAAAAATTCCCCCATTTCCACCGCGATCGTGCGCCAATCGAGCTTCTTGCTGCTGAAAACGAACCACTTGTTCGCCCAAAAGGCAAACATGACCGCCACCAGCCACGCCACCCCGGTCGCCGGCACGTTGGCAACGCCGAGTCGCCGGTAGAGGAGATAGTAAACCGCGGCATTCAGCAGGGTGGTCAGTACGCCGACCACCAGATACCAGAAAAGCTGTTCATAGCGGCGGTAGAGCCCGCACAGCCGTTGCCACAGCTGCTTCATTTTTGAGCTTCTTCCGGCAGCAGGATCGCGTCGGGGGACATCCGGCGCACGTGCCACGCCGTCTTGAAGTAGGCGAAATTATGGAAAAACGGATTCACCGACTCCCCCTCGGGGCGCGCCCGCCATTTGGCCGGCACTTCAAACATTTTCACCCCGAGTTTCAGGGGTTTGAGGGCGGTTTCCAGGAAAAACGGGTGCTTGGTCTCTTCCCAGTTGATCTTTTGCATCAACGCGGTCGGGAAGATCCGGAAGCCGTAGGTAAGATCCGTATTGGCGGACCAAAAGAGCAAACCGATGATCTTCTGGAAAAAATAATTGCAGAGCCATTTCACTTTGGAGTAACCGGAAAAACTGCCGCCCTTGATCCAGCGCGAAGCGGTGGTGATGTCGTTGGGATGCAGTTTTTCCTGCGCGATGAAGTCGGGCACGCACTCCGGCGGCGTTTCCAGATCGGCGGACATCATCACCAAGTGACTGCCGCGCGCCAGCATGAACGCCTCCTGATACGCCGGCCCGACGAAGGGGCGCTTTTGGAAATACAGCACCACCGGCACCGTTTTCACCGTGTCGCGGATCTCTTCGGCGGTGCGGACGCACTCCGGCGTCGTTTTTTTGCACATGACGATAATGATCTCTTTGAGGTCGGCGGCGTCGCACGACTTGAGCAACTCGTCCACCGTCTGGCGCAGCGAAAAAGTCTCGTTGATCGTCGCGATGATGATGGAAACACTTTCAAAAGCGACCGGCTTCATTTGGCTAAACTTGCTCCTAATTTCAATCCTTTATCCATGGCGACGTCGGAATTCATGTGTTCCCACTCGCCCCAGCGGCCGAGCCCGATGATCCCGCAACTTTTTGCCCAGTCGAGCACCGCGGCGATCTCCGCGGGCTTGTCGAGCGTGTTGAGCGGATAGGCATACTGATTGCGGAAATGGTATTCCCCCGGCTCCGCCGCGCGGCTGGAGTTGGTTTCGCGCCAATATCCTCGCGTACCCTCGGCAAAGTTGTTGCGGTGCAGCAGGCGGTGGTAGGAAAGTTCCGGATCGGCGCAGTAGGTCCAGTGGGCGTCGGTGGTCTCTTCGCCGCCGGAAAAGTAGTCGATGTCCACCGAAGTATAGCGCAGTTTGGCGACCTTTTCCGCCACCTGCGGCGGCAACGAGGCGGCAAATTCACCCCACGGTACGGTGTTGATGATATAGCTTTCCGCCTGAAATTCCCGGTTGACGATGCGATTTTGCCAATCGAGTTCCCGCACCGGAGTATTGTAGCGGATGTTTTCCGACAGATCTTTGGCGATCCGCAGGAAAACTTCGCCGTAGCCGTATTTTTTGGGATAATAGAATTGGGCGTGACCGGGCAGTGTGCCGAAGGGCTGATGCCGCAGACAGCTGACGAGCACTTCGCGGAACGAGACGTCCGGCAGTTTGTAGAGCCAGTAGGTGCCCAGATCGTTCAGGTCGCAGGAAAAGATTTTTTGGTTGTAGGGCAACATGTAGGTTTCGGCGATCCGTTCGCCGAGCTTCCAATAGATCCAATCCGTAAATTTTTCCGGCATCGGGATGCCGTGGATGCAGCCGGCGCGGGCGATCGATTCCAGATAGGCGATCTGCTCGGCTTCCGGGAATTGCCAGATGTTGGATTCCAGCGGATAACCGACTTCGTTGGCGCCGATCCGGATCTTGGTGTTGCGGTTAAAAAGGTTCCATTCGCTTTCCGGCAGATAGGAAAAGACGAAGTCCACCACGCTCCGATTGCGGACGTCGAGGATATGACCGCCGCCCACATCCAGCGGACCGCCGTCGAAATCCACACTGCGGCACAGTCCGCCGGCGGTGCTTTCCTTTTCCAGGATGACGAAATCATCCATACCGGCGCGCCGGAGCGCCGCCCCGACCGCCAACCCGGCCGGCCCCGCCCCGAGGATCACAATTTTTTCTTTTGCATAATCTTTCCCCCGCAGTCGAACTTGCGATGTATAAAACATAACATTGTCCGCGCCAGAAGTCAAACGGGAAAGCCGATAATTTGCCAAACCCATTACTTGGGGCTATATTAAGCGCAGATCGGGCGATTAGCTCAGTTGGTTAGAGCACTTGCTTTACACGCAAGATGTCGTGGGTTCGAGTCCCTCATCGCCTACCATCCTTCGCTAAAGCTACGGATGGCAGGCCGTCAGGCTTGCTATCCGTAGATTTTTTGCATAGCAAAATAGCGCGAAGCGCGCGAAGGATGCCCTCCATAGCTCGAAAGAGCGACGGAGGGCACAACGCCCGGCATTGCCATTCACCCCATAAGGTCTTATAGGTTCCTATAAGTCCTATATCGGCTCATCGGCCGACAAATCCCTGCCGGAGTCGCTCGGCGAGACTACTCCGTGCGAAAGAGATTGCCGGCGGCATCGGGGAGGGCGCGGAAATTCAAGCGGAAACACTCTTCGCCGCGCTCGTTGGTCTTCCATTCCAAAAGTTCATCAAGTTGGACATTGGGGAAAGTGACGGTGGGGTACTCCTCGCGGCGCGGCACCAAACGCAGTTCGCCGCCGGGCAGGTCGTGGTTGAGCGCCCGCAAACTCAAAAGCGCGAACACCACATTGGCGTTCTGGCTGGGCACTTCGATATTCCACACTTCCTGCAGCAAAAAGCCGTCGGCGAAGATCCGGTTTTCCTCGGTGTAGAGTTCCGCGTCGTAAAGCCGCTTGCGGCTGGAAATTTTGAGATTGGTGAATAAGGGCGACAGCGGCAGGTCGCGGAAAAACACCTGGTAGCCGCCGCGCTGGATCCGTTGGCGGATGATTTCGGTCTCGTTGCTCATTTTTTGCTCCTCATCTAATGCCGTTGAGCCGCCACGCCCGGAGTTTGCCCATGAGGTCCCGGCAGCTCCGGAAACTTTTCAGGTAATACTCCACGCCGTAACAGATGATCGTGTCGCCGATATTGACGTCGCTTTCCGGCGGCAGTAAAACTTCCACCTGATGGGCGATGTCGTCGGTGCCGGGCAAATTCAGGGCGGAATCGTAGCGCAGGACGATCGCCGGAGATTCCCGTTCGACCATGGCGCCACCGTTGCCCACCAGGGGGCGGCTGCGGATGACGACGGTTTCGGTGAAATTAAAGTAACTCATGGGGCAGTGCTTTCCTTTCTTTTTTCGGTTGTGCGCCTCTACCAATTACCCGGATCGTCAACCCCGCCGCCGGCATCGGCGAAAAAAAATTCGCTTTTTCGGCATTGACAAGTTATTTTATAGTAAAGTTATTAAACCCGGAGGAGTTCGCCATGCGCGATATGCAAAAATTCGACCGGCGCCGGATCGCCGTTTCTCCCTCGCTGCTCGCCGCCGATTTCGGCAAGTTGGATTCGGAACTCGCCGCCGTCACCGCCGCCAAGGTGGAAATCCTGCACCTCGACGTGATGGACGGCCACTTCGTGCCCAACATTTCCTTTGGGATCCCGGTGATCAAGTCGTTGCGGCCCAAGACCGAACTCTTTTTCGACACCCACTTGATGATCTCGCACCCGAAGCAGTATTTGGAAAAGTTTGTGCAGGCGGGGAGCGATCTCGTCACCTTTCACTTGGAAAGCGACGACGACCCCGACGAAGTGATCGCCGAAGCCAAGCGCGTGGGGGTGCCGGTGGGGATTTCGCTCAAGCCGAAAACTCCCGCCGAAGCGATCTTTCCCTACTTGGATAAGCTCGATCTCGTTTTGATCATGACCGTCGAACCGGGTTTCGGCGGGCAGTCCTTTATGGCGGACCAGTTGCCGAAGATCGCGGCGGTCAAGCGCGAGATATTGCGCCGAGATCTGCCGGTGACGCTCGAAGTCGACGGCGGCGTTGACGGGCGCACCGCTCCGCTGGTGATCGCCGCCGGAGCGCATTGGCTGGTCGCCGGCACCGCGGTTTTCCGGCATCCCGCCGGCGCGGCTACCGCCGTGGCGGAACTCACCGCCGCCGCCGCCAAGCTCGATTCCGGCATATAATTATGAGATTTATCAGTAAAATCACCCAAACAGGAGAATTTTTATGAAAAAACGGTTTTTCGGAATTTTGCTAACTTTCGCGGTATTGGCGATCAATCTGGCGGCGGGGGAAACCAACTTTGCCCGCACGGCGCTCGCGCCGATGGTCGATTCCGGCGAGTGCCCCGGCGTCATCAGCATCTTTTACCGCCCGGGGCAGGAGGAGGTCGCCTGTCTCGGCTACGCCGACGTGGCGAAAAAAATTCCGATGTCGCTCGATCGTACCTTTATGCAATGCTCGCAGACCAAGGGCTTTTGCGGCGTCGCCATCGCCATTTTGGTCGAAGAGGGGAAAATCGCGCTCGACGACCCGGTGAGCAAGTACCTGCCCGAATTTGCCGAGATGAAAGTTTCCACCGATTCCGGCCTCGTGCCGGCGAAAAAACCGATCACCATCCGCATGGCGATGAACCACACCGCCGGATTTCCCTTTGAAGTGAAAAAGTACTGGACGCAACTGCCGGTGCGCGAAGCCGCCCGTCTGGCGGCGCAGACCCCCCTGGCGTTTCAGCCGGGCCGGAAATACAAGTACTCCAACACCGGCATCGACGTCGGCGCGGCAGTGATCGAGGTCGTCACCGGCCAGCCGTGGGAGGATTTCCTCAAAGCGCGCGTGCTCGACCCCTTGGGGATGACCGACACCACTTTTAATCCCACCGACGAGCAGCTCTCGCGGGCGATCTCGCTCTATCACTTCACCGCGGGCTCCCCGGCGCAGTACAAGGAGTTCAGCCCCAACATGCCCCCGCCGCACAACGGCCCGACCGTCTTCGCTTCCGCCGGCGCCGGGTTGTGGACGACCGCCGCCGATCAGCTCAAATTCTGCCGGATGCTGATGAATCTCGGCGTCGGCGATAACGGCGTGCGCATCCTGCGCGAAGATACCGTAAAGGAGCTTCTCTGCACCAATACCCGCCCCGAGGGACTGGGCAGTTACTCGCTCGGATTTTGGGTGGATTTCAAGAAGGGCGAGATCGGCCACGGCGGCGCTTTCGGTACGCAGTACAGCGTCAACTGGAAGAATAAGACGATCGGCATTTTTGTCGTGCAGGTGACCGGCGTCGCCGCCCTGCGCAAGGCGTGGGGTGAAGCCTACCAGCAGTTTACCGGCGCGGCGGCTTCCGAAGAAGCGGGCAAGTACACCGAACGCACCAAGTAACTCGGCGGGTTTAACCAAGTGGGGGAAAAATGAAGCGCAAATTCCTGTTTTTGGTGGTTGCCTTTTTCGGGCTTTTCTGCGCCGTCGCCGAAGACGCCGCCCAATTTTACACTTCGGCGATCCAGCCATTCATCGACTCCGGGGAGTGCCCCGGGGTCGTTGCGATCTTTCACCGCCCCGGAAAAACCGAAGTCGCCTGTCTCGGCTACGCCGATGTGGATAAAAAGATCCCGATGAGTTTAGACCGAACCTTTATGCAGTGTTCGCAGACCAAGGGTTTTTGCGGGATCACCATCGCCATTTTGGTCGAAGAGGGCAAACTTTCCCTCAAGGACCCGGTGAGCAAGTACCTGCCCGAATTTGCCGACCTCAAAGTCTTGCGCAAGGATAAGGACGGCAACGAGGAGATCGTGCCGGCAAAAAAGGTGCTGACCGTCGCCATGGTGATGAACCACACCGGCGGTTTCCCCTTTGAGGTGAAAAAAAGTTGGCCGCAACTCCCGCTGCGCGAAGTCGCCCGGCTGGCGGCGTCGAAGCCATTGCTCTTTGAGCCGGGTACGAGCGCCAAGTACTCCAATACCGGCATCGACATCGGGGCGGCGGTGGTGGAAGTGGTCACCGGGAAACCGTGGGAGGTTTTCCTCAAAGAGCGCGTCCTCGACCCCTTGGAAATGACCGACACCACTTTCAACCCCACCGACGAGCAGCTCGGTCGGGCGATGTCGCTCTACGTCATCGAGCCCGGGGCTCCGGCGAAGTTCAAGGCGTTCAGCCCGTGGATGCCCCTGCCGCACAACGGCCCGACGGTCCACCCCTCCGCCGGGGCGGGCTTGTGGACGACCGCCGCGGATCAGCTCAAATTCTGCCGGATGCTGATGAATCTCGGCGTCGGAGATAACGGCGCGCGCATCTTGAGCGAAAAAACCATGAAAAAATTGATTTGCCGCCCGGTCGGCCCCCGCAGTGATTATTCGCTGGGCTGGTACGTCGATTACTCCAAGGGCAAGATCGGCCACGGCGGCGCCTTCGGCACCCAGTACAGCATCAACTGGAAGAAAAAGCACTTGGGGATCTTCGCCGTGCAGCAACAGGGCGGCAAGCCCCCGTGGCGGGAGCTTTGGAACAAGGCCTACGACAAATTCATCGACGGCCAAGAGGAAAATAGCGGCGTCGACGCCTACACCGGCCGCACCGAGTAGCTCAATTTGCCGCGAGTTCCCCGGCGCGGTCGATCATGTCGATCAGCGTTTCCGTGTCGGCGGGCGGATTGAGGAGCTTTTCGCCCTTCGTAAGCGCCCGGTAAAGGTTTTCGTAATAGCGCTTTTCCGTGGCCGGGGGCAAAAGGCAATTTTTAATTGCGTTTGGCAAGCACGATGCGCTCGTAGCGCCGAATCTCATCCAGCGCAGCGAAGTCCGAGGGCAGGTCGTGCCGGGCGCAGAAGTATTGCCACACCGCGCCCCACGGCAGAGCCTTTGCCGCTTCGCTCCACGCCTGCCGCGCGGTGTAGTCGCCGGCATTTTCCGCTTCGCAGAGCATTTCAAAGGGCTCCAACAGCCCGATCAGCAACGATTTTTGCATGTTGCGCGCGCCGGTCACCCACGCCGAGATCCGGTTGATGCTGGCATCGAAGTAGTCGAGCGCGATGTGGATGTCGTCCATCGCCCCCGAGCGGACGGTCTCGCGCCCGATGGCGAGCAAAGAATCGTCGAGCAAGATGACGTGGTCGCTATCCCAGCGCACCCCGCGGCTCACGTGGAGCAGTATCCTGCCCTGCTGGACCACCAGCGCCGAGAGCTTGTCGGCGATGCTTTCGGTCGGGTGGAAGTGGCCGGAATCGAGGCAGACGAGCTTGTTATGCCGCGCGGCATAAGTTAGATAAAAATCATGTGAACCCACCGTGCAGGACTCCGCCCCGATACCGAAAAGTTTGGATTCCACCGCGTCGAGGAGTTCACTTTCCGGGAAAGTTTCCGCGAAGCTCGCGTCGAGGCTTTCCAGCAACCGGCGGCGGGCGGAAAGGCGATCGGCGGGGATGTCCTTGAAGCCGTCCGGCGCCCAAAAGTTGCAGACACAGGGGGTACCCAATTCGCGCCCGAATTGCGCCCCGACCCGGCGGCACGCCTTGCCGTGATTTATCCAAAACTGCCGGATGCCCGCGTCCGGGTGCGAGAGCGAGAGCCCGCGCTCCAACTTCGGGTGCGAGTAGTACGCCGGGGCGAGGTCGAGCCCGAGCTTTTTCTCTTTCGCCCACGCGAGCCACCCGGTGTAGTTGTCGATCGTGAGCGCGTCGCGGTCCTGACCGGGGAACATTTTGTCCACTTCGTGTGCCTGCAGATTTACCCGCCAGGTGCCGCCGAGGAGCGACAGCGCCATATCCAAATCCTGCCGCAACTCTTCGGCAGTGCGCGCCACGCCCGGATAGTTCCCGGTCACCTGACAACCGCCGGTGAGCGCGTGGGTGAAATCTTCAAACCCCTTGACGTCGTCGCCCTGCCAGGCGTGGAGCGAGATCGGCGTAGTATCCAACACCTGCAACGCCTTTTCGGTATCGACGCCGACCGCGGCAAATTCTTCGCGCGCCAACTGATAATTTTTTTCCAAATTTTCCATGACCACCCCCGTTGATTTATCTGGTTGTACGACAATAATATAAGGGGAAAACCCCAGGGGCGCAATTGGATTTTGTCACCACTTTTGCTGGTAAATCACCAAAGCGCGGCAAAGTCGGTTTGCCGACTGGAAAAACCGTCGCCGCGTGGTTATCTTAATAGCGTAGTCGCGGGGACGGCGGAAAAAGGAGACCAAGGTTATGCAAGTCATGCGCGTAGGCGATGTTTTTAAGCCGAAAGACCAACTCCATTTGCGGGGTTTTTTCTGGCGGCAAAAGGATATGCCGCTACACCAGCAGGAGTTTTTTGAAATCGTTTTCATCCTCAACGGCGAGGCGATGCACTGCACCCCGGAGCGAATGGAAAAAATTTCCCGCGGCGACGTGCTGATCATCCCGGCGGGGGGGCGGCACGGCTACTTCAACACCGAAAATTTGCTGATTTTCAACTTGCTTTTCGTGCTGGAAGACCTCTCGCTGCCGCAACTTGATCTGCTCAAGCACCCGGGGTTTCGCCACCTTTTCCTGCGGCAGGTGGAGTATTTCGATCATCAGGGGCAGTACCCGCATCTGCACTTTGCCGAAGCCGATATCGCCGATCTCGAATCTCTGCTCCGCCGCCTCGCCCACACTCCGGAAAGCTCCGCCGCGACCCGGCTGGGCTATCTGCTCGTGCTGATCGGGATGATCTGCGAGCGCTGGGAAAGTCAGTGCGACAGCGACCGGCTCTTCTTTCAAAACATCGTCAAGGCGGTCAATTTCTGTCACACCCACTACGCCGAAGCGATCTACCTCGAGGATCTTGCGCGCGTGGCGGCGATGAGCAAAAACTCGCTCTTGCGCAATTTCCGCAAGGTCATGCTTTGCTCGCCGATGGCATATTTGCTTCGGCTTCGCCTCGCCAAGGCGTGCCAGAGATTGCTCAACTCGCCCGACCGGGTCAACGAGGTCGCCACCGCCTGCGGCTTCGCCGACGTCACCTATTTTTCGCGGATTTTCAAGGCGAATCTCGGGGTATCGCCCCAGAAATTCCGGGGTCGGGGCGGCAGCAACGACAAAAATACCCCGCGCCGGACAAATTTACCCTTGACAAAACCGGAGCCCAGGGGTATTTTTAGAGAAAATAAACTAAAAGGTGTATTTCGCTTATGAATCTGCAACTCGTCGACTGGATCATCGTGGCGCTCATGCTCGCCGGAACTACTGCCCTCACCATTTATTTCCGGCGCTTCAGCCGGGGCGTCACCGACTTCATGGCGGCGAGCCGGATGGCGGGCCCCTACGTGCTCACCCTCGCCCCCGGGCTGTGCGGCGCGGTGACTTTGCTCGCCCAGTGCGAAGCCACCTACAACAACGGTCTCTCTTCGGGGTGGTGGAGCACGCTCGGCTTGCCGATCAGCATGATGCTGACGCTTTTCGGCTTCGTCAGCTACCGCTTGCGCCAGACCAAGGCGCTCACCTTGTCGCAATTTCTCGAAGCGCGTTACAGCCGCAAGTTCCGCTTTTTCGCCGGCATTTTGTGCTGGACCAGCGGCGTGCTCAACTACGGCGTGATGCCGATGGCGACCGGGCGGGCGGTCATCTGTCTTTTCGGTCTGCCGGATACTTTTGCGCTGGGCAGCTGGACGATCCCGACCTTTCCCGTGGTGGTGTTCATCTTTTTGGCGATCGCCTGCACCATCGCCTGCGTCGGCGGTCAGGTGAGCATCCTTATCACCGGATTTTTCCAGAGCCTCTTTGCCTACACCGCCTTTTTGCTGGTCGCCTACTTCATGCTCTACAAGTTCCGCTGGAGCACGCTCATGGCGGGGTTGCGCGTGGTGGAAAATCCGGAAACCCAAAGCCTGATCAATCCGTTTAAGGCGTTCGACGCCGACGGCTTCAACATCTGGTTTTACGTGATATCCATTCTTTTCAACAGCTACTGCCGGGGGTGCTGGCAGGGTGGAGCGGGCTTCAACGCGGCGGCGAAAACGCCGCACGCCGGAGTCATGGCGGGGGTTTACGCCCGCTACCGCAGTTACATCGTGTTTCTGGTGATGATGCTGCTGCCGCTGGCGGCGTACGCGGTCTTTCACCTGCCCGAATTTGCCGACTTCGCCGCGCCGATGCAGGAAAAACTCGCCCAGATCGGCGACGTCACCGCCCGCAATCAGATGCGGACCCCGCTCTTTGTGGCGAAGATCCTCCCCGCCGGTTTGCTGGGGCTTTTCATCGCCGGGATCGTCGGCAGTACCATCACCGGCGACGACTCCTACATGCACAGCTGGGGCACGATCTTGGTGCAGGACGTCATCATGCCGTTGCGCAAAAAGCCCTTTGAGCCGCGCCGCCATTTGCTCTATCTGCGCTTGGGGATCATCGGGGTCGCGGTATTCAGCTTTTTATTCAGCGTCTTTTTCCCGTTCAAGGACTTCATCAATATGTACTTTATGATCACCGGAGCGATCTACATGGGCGGCGCCGGCGCGGTGGTGATCGGCGGTTTGTACTGGAAACGCGGTTCCACCCCGGCGGCGTGGACGGCGATGATCCTCGGCACCGTGATCTGCCTGGGCGGGTTGCTCTGCCAGTCCTTCTGGGATCACCTCGCCCCGGCATTGCACAATGCCTTCCCCAACTGGCAGTACTTGACGGAGCACCTGGATAAGTTCCCGATCCCCTCGTATATCGTCACGCTGGCGACCATGGTGGCGGCGATCGGGAGTTACGTGGCGGTTTCGCTCTTGGGGCCGCGCCACGTGCACAATATGGATAAACTTCTCCACCGCGGCGAGTACGCCGAAGATGATACGAAAGAGATCGCCGCACCGAAGTTCACGTGGAAGCGGCTGGTCGGCATTTCGCCGCAGCACACCAAGTTGGAGCAGGTGCTGGTCGGATTTTCCTTTGCGATCACGATGACGATGTGGGTGCTCTTTGTGGTGGTGACGTTGCTGGCGATCTTCACCGACCGCCTCACCGACAACTTCTGGTGCGAACTGCACTTTTGGAAGAGCATTCCGCTTTACGTCAGCATCGGCACATTTACCACGATCGGGCTGCTGTGCGGCGGCTTCAAGGATGCCTTTGAGCTGATCAAGGACCTGGCGCATACCAAGGTCAACGAGAGCGACGACGGCTTCGTCAAGTAGGCGGATTTTATGCTGACGCTGGAAATTGACGCTCCGGAGATCGACCGCTGGCTCGCCTGGGCGGCGGAGCGCGAACCGCAGGTGAAAAAGATCAAAGCGATCCAAATGCTCGACGGCAAACTGCACTTGGTGCTGGACTTGGGGAGGTGGATCCCCGACGTGAATTTGCGCCTCGCGCCGAAGCTGACCGGTGCCGGCACGATCGAGTTGGTGCCGGACGTGGAGCGGGTGCCGAAATTCATCACCGATATGCTGCTGCGAGTTGCCGCTGATAAAATAGCTCGTTTCGGCATAGTGAAAACGGCGACGGCGTGGGAGTTCAGCTACGCCCGTCTCCGGGAGAACCTCCCCCAACTTCCCGATCTCACCATCGCGGCTTTACAAATCGCCGCCTCCAAGCTCCGCCTCGCCGTCACGCTGAAATAAAAAACCCCGGCACCGCCGGGGTCGCGTAAGTAAAGAGATGTCATTTTGCGCGGCGTAATTTTTCGTCTAACTCAGCTTTGAGTTTTTTCCCTTCTTCTTGAATAATTGCTCGAATTTTGTTTTCTTGAGCTAAGAAAATCTTTTTTACTTTTTCTTCAATCGCGCTGGCTTCGACCAACTTTATCATTTTTGCATCCAAAGCAGCATCAATTTCTTTGTAACGATTTTCTATTGCGTTTAAAGATTCTGCAATTTCATCAGCGAAAGTTTTTTTCCATTGTCCATCGTTAAAAACTGATTCAATCTGCTCCTTAAAAGCAGAAAATTGGTTGTTGATTTTATCCAATTCTTTTTTTATGCCATCTATCTTAGATTTCAAAACAGTTTCCGTTACACGGATAGATATAGATTTGCGCAATCTGTCAATACTCGATTGTAAATCCTCGAAATCTTCTTCCGACGGCACATAGACATAATCATCACCCAAAGCGTGAGATTCGCTTACTACCAACTCAGACATTGCTAGTCTCCTTGTTTTTAAAAATATCAATTAATTCTCCGGACCAACTATCTGCAACATTTTGTAACAGATTGAGGGCGGTATGCGGAGTATAGTTAAAAAAAGTTCCGACAATATTTTGCAGACGGTCACGCACAGGTAAAAAATTGCTGGCATCTAGTAAAACAGCAGGCGTCAGATTCTCCTTTTTAAGGTAATGTTTGACGGCTTCTAATTTGCCGGTAACTTCATCTTCGGTCAGGTATCCCAACGCGCACTGCGCCCAAAGAAGATTCACCGGATAGACCGGAAAATCCTCAGCTAACTGGATATAGTTGGAATCCAGTTTCGCATTTTTCAGCTGGGCGAAAATTTCGGAACAGGTCTTGCGAGACTTTGCCGAATCGGGACGGTCGGAATGATAACAATTGAAGATTACGGTAAAATGTTTCCCCTTTTCGGTTATGTTTTGCAAAAAATTAATATCGGATTTGTTGTCCAGCGTTTTTCTCGCGACAAGCACGACAAAGTCAGCCATGCGCAAAGCTTCATCAGCGGCGGTATCATCCTTTGCATTCGCGGCGAATCCAGGCGAATCCAAGAGATCCATAGTCTGCAGTACGGGAGAATACGCGCTTATCTGCAATGTCATGCCGCATTGCGCGTCGCAACACGAGGCACCCCGCGAAAAGAATGCGGCGTCCTGCCGCCTAGATGCCGATTTATCCGACTGAATTGTCCTGATTTCGGAAAAATCCCCGTAGACGTATTTGGCGTTGCATTTGGTAGTTGCTAATGTGCCTTCGCCTTCGATGGCGTAATTTCCCCCCAACAGACAATTCAAGAAAGTGGATTTACCGTTCTGAAATTGGCCGGCGATGACCAGCAGCGGTTTGGTGTGGCGCTGCGATGTTTTATTCGGTTCTTTCATAATATTGGCGTTCTACCCTCCGTTGAAAGTCTTCCAGTTTTTCGATTAACGGTTCGATCACAGTTTTTCTTGTCTCGTTGCTTGCCGCCGCAATTTCTGTTAGCCCGGCGTTGCTTTTTTTAGCTCGTTGACCGAGAAGCTCTATGTTCTCTTTGACGCTCTTGCTCATATCGGACAAACTTTTTTCCAGCGTTTTAATGCAGTGCAACCTGACGCTGCCCAAGCATGCTGCGAACTGTTCACGAGTTTTCTGGTCATTGCAGAATTTGTCGTATGCCGCGCCGATGGGATCCTTTTTTGTGAAAAATTCTCGAATCCGCGTCTTAACGTCCTTAAGGGTAAAAATTGCCTTCAGCCAGTTCGTGGAAAACCATGGTGTATCGATTTTTCCCGTCAAGGAATCATTGAATGAATCGAAATGGAATTCGTCCTCGAAATCAACATCATCTATCGATATATCTCCCAAAATACTGTTCTCGCTCTGCAATTGCTCCCAATGTTGTTTCATCCTTGCGACCCCGCTTTCATAGGGATCGAGGATTTCGCTTTTGAATTTGGGATTGTTTTTCAAATCCTTCCGGTAATCTTTGAGCTTCGCTTTGATCAACGTCAAAAACTCCGACTTGATTTTTTTCTCCGTTTCCCAATCTGCAAAGCTCGAACTATCCCAAAAACTTGTTTCGTCCCAGACTTTCGAACAGATGTCAATAGCCCGATTCTGCATCGTGTCACGTATGCCGTTGCCGTACATGTCAAAGAAATCCTGGACCAAACCGGCATCCAGAGATTTGGCATGCAGGAAGTGGAATGTGTCTTTCCACTCTTTTTGGAATTGATCAAAACGGTTTTGGGCATCTTTAGCTTCCTCTTCCGCACGGTCATAGTTTTTCTTGGCCGCCCTTTCGTCATCCAAGAGACTGTTTTGGTACTTCGTCAGGGTTTGAAGGAATTTTTTCGATCCCGCATCCACCAGGATCGACTTTGCCCGTTTGGTAACGATAAAATCTTCCATAGCATTGAGCAAATCGTCGATTCCGGAAGACGATTTCAACTGTGCGATAAGTTCATTCGAAAAATCGTCTGCCGATTGCAACTTCGACGCCAATGAGGGTTCTTTTGACGCATAGGCTTGAGCCACAACGAGGTCCTTGATGGCTTTACGGCACTTTTTCATATTCTGGGCAAACTCGACCGTCAAACGCTTCGGATCGGCATTTGCGTCGAGAATGGCGATCTCGGTGGCGAGACACTGGACATCCCTTTCGAACAAACCTCCTTTGAAAGAACTTTCGATTTGCGCAGCTCGAAACGCTTTGAAAGCATCATAAATGCGTATCTGCACGTTGCCGAACCCCCATGACTGCAAGGAAGCCCTATCGGCCTCAAGTGTTTGGATTGCGCCTTGCGCCGGTACGTCTTTGCGGTTCACCGTGAAAAAACATTTGTCCACTAGGTCGTTGTCGGCGATGATACTTAATGCCTCCTGATCTTTTTTTCCCAGTTCCTTAGCGCCCAACAAATACCATACGGCATCGGCATCTTCCATCGCACCAATCGACTTCTCGGTGTCCCAACGGCAGACGAAAAGTCCGGGGCAGTCGGTGATCCGGCACCCCAAACGGGCGAGGGCGGCGGAGTGAATCCTGACCAAGACGCGATCCACTATCGAGAAAAGTATCTCCTCAAATTTGAATTTTGCATCAAACCCATTTGTCCATCGCGGTCCCCATTCGTCTGGAAATTTTACGAACGACTGGAATTCGTCGACCGGAACGATTTTTTTATTCAAATATTCGTCAAGTTTCTTTTCCTTTAACAGCCGATACTGAAGCGTGGCCACCCGCAATAGATCAAGTCGATCTGTGTTGGAACAGGGTCTTTTTTGGTTCCACGCCCATGCTTTTTTCAATAATTTTTCGATGTTCTGATCTTTTGTGCAGACTCGATCATCCGACAGCAAGCGACGCTTCGGATCGTCATACGATTCCAACACCTCGCATATCTGCTTCCGTATGGTGTTTCTATCGAGCCACGTGATCTCCGCCCATTCCTCTAATCCGTCTTGCGTTTCGTCGCCATATATATTCTGAACCGAAATAATGGCTGCACTGGTTTTGATGTTGCCGCTGCCCCGTGGAGATATTTCCCTGCCTTCGCAAAGCATATCGAGCGTTGTCGATTTACCCCCCTGAAACTCGCTGATCAGAACTATTTCGAATTGATTTTCAAATAATTTCTTGCGAATCCGTTTCAGAGCGGGAACATATTGCCCATCGACGTCTTTGCCCGAAGCTATGAAATCGCCGATCGTTTCGGTCAGTTCGTCGCGAAACTCCGCATATTTGTCGCCTTCGGAATCCGCAACGGCGTCGAGAATCCCCTTCACGGCATCGGCCATGGCCACTTCTCCGCAGATCAACACACCCGACCGCAGAAAATTATCCCACTTACCAGTGGCGCGGGTCTTTATCTCCGAAAGTATGGGGCAAAATAGCTCCGCAAGTTCCTTTTGCCAGGAGTTTATATCCTCGGCGGTAAGCGGCGGAAATCCTGCATCTGCCACTGTGCTGCATATCCGGCTTTTACAGAAATCGTTCAAATAGTTTCGGTTTCGGGAAATGTGTTGTTTTAGCGCACGGCAAATACCGATGAACGTATCTTGAGGCGGTCGGTTTCGGCGCTTCAGTTCATCTATTTCTCGACAGATTCTGTCTGTCAGCGCTCTGGAAGTTTCTCTTGCGCTCTGGTCGGCGACTTTATCTTCACTATTTTTTACTCTTACCGATAGCGATAATACCTCCATTGCGAGGGAGATGATCTTTCTTCTGAAATCCGAGTTGACATCTGACTGTCGTGCCATGCAGTCGTGCAGTTCTTCCATCACCGACGCTGTGTTTTCGCCGCATTGCTGCAACAGCTTCATCATGTCCTGAACGACCGCGTTCAGTTCGGAAATCGCCTCGGTCTGGCTTATTCCGGCGCGGGCAAGGTCGCGGGTGTTGTTGGAAAAGATCATTTCCCAGAGATTGCGGTCTCGGATCTTTTCCATCATCTCCTTATCCTGCTCAAGCTTTTCCAACGCTTTATTGAAACGCTCTGCAAGATCCGAGTTCCGAAGTGCCATTTCGCTTGATTTCATAGAAGTGTACCTTATCTTATTTCATTTTGGAAATGATGTCGTCGAACGCTGTGTCGAAATCAGCCTGCGATTCATCGTCCCCTTCTTGGCGTTCGTGCAGATCATCACGGAGATTGCGGATCAATCGGTCGTATTGCTCCGTCATGTACATCGTCTTGTCGAGCAGAATCAAAGTCTGCATGGTCTCAACTCGATTTTTCACAACCCCCATTTGGTTTTTAAGCAATGCCTTGTTGGTTTTCATCAATTCGCGCTTTAGCTCCTGCCACACCAAGTAGAATGTCCTGGCAATTAGGAGCAAATTAAGTCGTGCCGGATTTTCACTGATAATAACTTTACCAATATTGACAGCGGTTGTTATGCCGTGAGATATTAGTAACAGTCGGTTAAGTTTTTCTTCATTCTGCTCTTCAGAAAAATTCTCTTCTGCGTGGCGGCAGTGTACATAAATGCGCATTATGATTTCTGTGAGAGCGACAGGGATTCCTTGCAAAAGCATCGTGCGGAGATTCATCCCATCCCTATATAACTTCAACGCAAAGGCCTCGACATCGCGATCAGGCCAGTGTGTCAGTAAACTGAATCCAGGAATTGGTAAACTTGCTGATGAACAAAAATCCGCGAGAAGATGGGCAATGTACTTAAATACAGCAACGAAAACGTTACATGAATCATAGGGCGTGCCATATTGATTTGATGTGGCAACAATCCACTGATATGTTCCTTCTTTTGTAAAAATGCAGTCTATGAATTTTCCTGAACTTACAGAATAGATAGCTAAACCTGCACTTAAAATGTCCTTTAAGAGGAGAGTCCCATTATAGATTTTTTTACCCGTTTTTGCAACGGAACTGTCCTCTTCATTTACTTTTGCACCGTACAACAGTCTGGCTATAGGTGACGAATCATGTCCAAAGGTCATAGCACGATGATCGCCCTTGCTGCCCAGCATGCCGGGTCCCTGCCAGTCCAAAGGTGAGTTGGGCGAATGCTTATGAAACTGTTCCATCCACTTTACGAACGGTCCGTTTTTATTGGCAAGGCTGTGTTTGAATTGCGGATCACCGATAAAGAAATCTCCGGCGACTTCAATCAAAGCAAGACTGAATGCGATGATATAATCCCATTTGTCAAAAGGAATGGAATCTAAGCAGATTTGATTCATTTCCTCCGTTATTTTATCAATATACTCGTCGGCAGAAATTCCATCTACCTCAAACATCAAATCGCCATCATAAGGCTGAATGTCTTCCAGCCGCAGTAAAAGATTATCGTCACGCACTGACATTACTCTGCCTCCTTGAAAGATAATAAAATATCATTGTGATCCCAAAAAAATGTTGGAGTTAATCTACAGAGAGTTGAATCTTCTTTGGGGATGTAGACATCCAAGACGAAACCAACAGGATTACGACTCTTCATAAATCCAATAATGAATTTGTATTTTGCAATTTGTATTTTTGGGCAATGATTTACAATGTTTATCAAGTCGTTTGCAAATCTGGCGTATTCTCCGAATATGCCAATGAACGTCGTATCCTCATTTTTTATATCGTAAATATTTAAGTCTGCGGACTGCACTATGGGACTCTCGGTGAAGGATGGGTAGCATCTCTCAAATGTTTTTTGCGATAACGTGCGAATTCGCTTAATTAAAAAAGGGAACAAAACGCGTGGGATACTGTCCCGCTCAAGTCGTTTTTCTATATCTGATAAGTACGGCATTTCTTCTCCATCAAAAAAAGGGGCGGCGCCTTGAAACATTCCGATCAGAGGCACGCCAGCGCCCGAAAAAAGCATGTTTGCAAGACGCGCCCCGCGTGTGCGGTCGCCCCCATGCAGCACGGCTTTTTTCTTGCGGAACTGGCGTTTCCTGATCAGAAGCCTGCACAAAATGTTACGCCAAAGGCTATACGGCTCTTTTTTCCCCCAACAGAATGATTCGACACCATTGCCAATCACTCCGGGTGAAAAAATAGCACACATCCCGTCGTTTGTAAAGCCTTGGTTTTGCCTTTTATGCATTTTTTTCGCTTCTTTCTCGCTTTCCACGGCGCGGCGGCCCCGGATCGGAATTCCCAACTCTATTTGTCAATACCCCCCCTTGAACATTATCACTCCCGCCCGCAAGCAATGTGGACAAGCCCGACGCACAGGGCATAGCCCAGAAACAGCAGTACCGCCAATCCGAGGATGACCGGGAAAAAAGCGATGACCAACTGCACGGCGAAAATGATCGCCGCGACCGCGCCGATCACCGGCACGGCCAGCAACAGAACTCCGATAAGTTCTCCGAAACCTTTCATAGCGCATCCTTTATTTTGAGGCAAGACCGTTTTCGATTTTCACTGCTCTCCTGTCACCGGCGGCGATCGCCGTCAGTCGCCCAGGAAATCACTGATGTTGAAAAAATACTCGGTGCGGTAGGTGAGCTTTATCCCCTCTTTGCGGGCGAGATTGGCTTCGCGACCCTCGGGGGAGTCCGCGTAGCCGCCGTGGGACTCCCAGTCGGCTTTCAACTCGTTCCACTCCTTTTCCGGATAAGCAGTTACTTCCACCACCACCCGGTCAAACGGTACCCCGTCGATATCCAGCAAATTTTGCTCGATAGTCGTGTAAGTCGGATCTTCCAGCACGTAGCGATCCCCCTCCTGCCGGGAAAAAATTAGTTCCTCGCGGATGCGTTTGTCGATGAAGGCGTACTCTAGCGAAACCCCGTCGAACTTTTCGTCGGGATTGATCTCGGGGTCGAACTCCTTGACGACGGTGGCGTGGTCGGCATCGTACCCCCAGCCGCCGGAAAAGTTGCACTGGTCCGCCGTCCGCGGAAAGTGCTGCCGGAGAATTTCCCGCGGCGCCGGATAATCTTCCGGCAGGCGGAAGGACTTCCCGTCGCCGGCCTCGCCCGAAGGCGGATTCGGGGTGATGCCGCCGAGGAACTCCTCGGCTTTTACCGCCGTCGACTCTGGTTCGGTGTCGCCGAGAGTTTCCTCGGCATTTTCCAAATTTTTCAGCAGATTTTCCAGAGACTTTTGGGCTTCCGCAAGTTGGTTTTCCAGATCATCCCAGTCGAAATTTTCCTCTTCGCTCATAAATTTGCTCCTTAAATGAAGTTATCGGGAAATCCTATTGACATCTTCCGCCGGTATCCGGCGATCGCCGACAGTTTTTTCATAAATTACGCCTCAATTCCGGACTCATCCCAAGCCTCTTTAAGCTCTTCGTTCGCCCCGGAAAGGAAGTAGTGCTTCGCCGCCTTGCCAAAGGCAAAGGTGAGCGCCGAGTATGCCGGAGCCTTGATCGCCGGCGAAGTGAAGCCGAGCAGCCCCCGCATCAGAGTCGTGCCCAGCGAAGCGATGAAAGCCGAGAGCATTTTTTCATCCGCGTGACAGTGGAAGACTTCGGCAATTTGGTAAAACATGTAGGCGTCGTTTGCCATGTGGAGCGCCGGCGTCGCCGTCCCGGGGATCAGCCCGATGGCGAACGCCCGCCCCGCCGCATGGCGGATGATGCGGTCGATCTCGCCGTTTTCCCGACAAGTCAATACGTTTTCCATAATATGCTCCTTGATTTTTGGTGGTGGGTGGGGGCGTGCCGAAGGCGAAATTTCCCCGTTCGGCACGCCCGGAGTTTATCCGCGTTTACTCTTCTTCCCGCGCTTCGGACTTCCAGTCGAGCTTTTTGGCTTCGCGCTCGCCGGCGAGAAACGCCTCTTTGAGTTCGTCATTATCCAACGCCATGTCGGATTCAAAGTAGGCTTTTGCCGCCTTGCCGACGCCGTAGGTCACGCCCGCCGCGATCGGAACTTTCAGAAACGGCAGGAAGCTCGCACCGATCTTGCCGACGAGCGAGCCGCCCGCACAGCCCAACAGCATGGTGGCGACGGTGTTGTCGACCGCGATGCCGTAGACTCCGGCGAGTTTATAGAGCATGTAGATCTCGTTGACGACCAGGGGGGCGACGTCCACCAGCGGGAGCGGCGTCAGCGCGATCGCCGCGGCTCTGCCCGCCGCCCAGTTGATGTAGCTGTCGGCTTCGTCGCTGACGCTGGCTTGCCAATTCGAGCGCATGTTGGAGTAATACTCGTTCCAGCGGTCTTGAAACGCCTCGATCTCTTCTTCGGCGCCCGCCATTGCCAGCGTGCTCATTTCCTGCGCCTTTTTGATCAGTTGGGAAAGTCCGGTCTGGTTTTCCGCCGAGACCATGACGATGCGGTCGCGGGGGATCAGTTCGAGCAGGGTGTTCATGACCGCCTCGATCTGTTCCTTGCGCATGAGTTCGCTCTTGGTGACGACCAGCAGGACCTTGTCGCTGAGGGTCTTGATGAGCTTGGCGTCGGTATCCTGGATCCGCGCCCCCGAACCGTCGATGCAGTACCAGATGTTGTGGATGAGGTTTTCCGAATCGCTGGAATCGAGCCGCTCCAAGACTTCGTTGAGGATGAAGTCGGCGTAGTCGTCGACGCTCTGCGCGCCGGGATTCATCCCCTCGGAGTCGATGAAGTTGGCGATCTCGGTTTCGTAGAGCTGAAAGCCCTCGGTGGTCGCCCTGCCGTTGCCGATGGCGCTGTCGGGCACGACTCCGCGGTGGGTGACCGCCTGAATGAGCGAAGTCTTGCCGACGCCGGTCTTGCCGCAGACGAGAATATTGGGTTTCATGGTGGAGCCCTCCTTGTAGTTGTCGTAATATTGCCGGAAAAGTTCGAGGTCGAAGCCGAGTTCGGGCAGCGGCGTGCCTTTGATGCGGGCGACGGCGTAAGCCTCGAAGTTGTTGCGCATGAAGTTGCCCAGCGCCCCGAGCAGGAGTCCGGCGTTTTTATCCGGATCGTCGGCGTCGAGGAAATCGCGGCGGTGAGTTTTGAGCAGGGACTCGACGAATTTCGCTTCCTGCTGATGAATGGCGGGGTCGCGCAAGTTGTAGAGCACCGAAAGATCCGTCAGCATGGCGATCATCGCATTTTCCGGGCTTTCCGCTTCGTCGGCTTTGGTCGCCGCGATCGCTTCTGCCACGATCGCTTTGGCGCGCGCTTGCTTTTCCGCGACTTGGGCGGCCTTGGCTTCGCGGTCGATGCTCTGCGCCGCCATGAAGGCGTCGCGGTAGGCGACGGGGAGCATTTTGCGGCTCAACTCGACGAGTTCCCGCGCCCCGATCGCGCCGCTTTCGGCGTCGGAAACCTCGACGATGCGATGTTCCGGCAGACCCGAATCGATCAATATCCGGCGGATCGCTTCCGACTGTGCCGGTTTGGTGATGTCCTTTTTGCTGATGACGGCGATCACGTCGTCAAAGGTGAAAATTTCCTTCATCAGCGCCAAGTCGCTGTCGGTGACGCGGCCGCTGTTGCCCTGAATGAGATACCAGACCAGATGAATGTGCTCATCGACGTTGACGTCGTCCTGACAGTCGGAAACGAACCGGCGCATGCTTTCCCGGAAATCGGCTTCCAGTTCGCCGAGTTCCAAGCCGCGGGAATCCCACAGGCGGATGGAATCGTTTTCGTAGCGGTCGAAGTCGATCCGGCAGGGCTTGCCGTTGTCGATGCCGCGTTTGGGCACGATGCCGTCGCCGAGAATGGTGCGGATCAGCGAAGTTTTGCCGCTCCCGGTGTAGCCCGCGACCAGAATGTTCGGCCGCTTGCCGCCGAATTCCGCCTCGGCAAATTTGCGTTCAAATTCGGATTTGAAATCCATGTTTTCCATAATCGACCTCCAGATATTGTTGGTTATGGGGTTGTTTTTCCGGGTTTCGAGACCGGCTTTTTTCCTCAAAGCATCGACGATGCGCTCCAGTTCCTCGGCCTGGGCGTTGCGAATTTCCATTTTTTCGATCAGTCCGGCGCGGCGGGGCACCGGGAACATCTGCACCCTGCCGTGGTAAACCGCCGGCAGGCACTCGATCACCTCGGTGATGACGGCGCAGAATTTTTTATCCAGCGCCTCGACGGCCTTTTTTTCGGCGGAGCCGAAGCGGTTTTCCGCCACGGCGGAAACGATCTTTTGCGCCATTTGCAGAAAGATCAACCTTGCCTCGTCGAGTCGGGTTTGCAGTTCCCGGAGCATTTGCGCGTACATTTTGACCATTTTGCCAAGTGCCTTTCTTTTACTTTTCGCCGGATAATATAAGCGGGGAGGTATGCCACGACGTGTCATAGCAAATCGCCCCCGGCAAAAATTTTCGCAAAATTTTATGCCCGCCGCATAGTATTAAGGGGCTTTCATCGGATTTTTCCGCTCGCGGTTAAATTTTGTGCCGGAAAAATCCGTTTCCCGGAATTGACTTAGCACCGGCGGCGGGATATAGTAACCGGAAAACGGAAAAATTGATCAGGAAAGGCGGATATATTTATGAGCATCCAGAGTCGTCAGGCGGTGCGGCTGATGAAGTTCGTTGCGGAAATGAAAAAGAACAACTTCCCCAACGCGACCAGCTTCGCCCAGCTGTTGCGCCGCGCCGACGTGGACGAGAATTTCGCCTGCGCGTGCAGTCCGCGGACGATCCTGCGCGACATTGAAACGCTGCAAAGCGATTATCATGCGCCGATCGATTACGATGCCGTCCGCCGCGGTTATTACCTGAAAAATCCCAACTGGGAATTTTCCGTGCCGATCTTGAGCGACGACATTTTGAGTATGACGCTGCTCGGCACGAAGTTGGCATCCGACTTCCTCCCCGAGCCGGTCAAAAGCGACGTCGATGCCGCGGTGGAAAAGGCGCTGACCGGCAACAAGTCCGAGTTTCTTGACGAGGCGATGATCGAATCGATTTTGTGCGCCACCGGCATCAAGGCGGCGGTCGATCCGGCGATCTTCAAAAAGGTTTTCGACGGCTGGCGACTGCATCAGGTGCTGGCGATCACCTACCACAAGCCCGGCGGCGAGGTGGTCAAGCGGAAAGTCGAGCCGCACATCATCGCCTTTTACCGCGGCATCTGGTACGTCAAGGGTTACGAGTACCGGAGCAAAGAGGTGAAAAGTTACGCGATCCAGCGCATCGCCGAGGTCGCCTTTGGCATCGACACTTTCAAAACCGACCGGAAACTCTTGGAGCGCACCCGCGCGCACGGGTTATTTGAATATCCGAAAATCGACGGGGTGCGGCTGCGGTGCGACGCGTCGATCGCCTTTTATTTGTACGAGCACCAGAAATCGAAAAAGTTCAAGATCGAGCGTCAGCGCGACGGTTCGCTCATCGTCACGCTGAAACCGGCGTTTCCGCACGACGTCATCCGTTGGGTACTGGGCGAAAGCGGCAAGATCGAGGTGCTCGCCCCGCCCGAACTCCGGGAAAAGGTCGCGGCGGCGGGCAAAAAAATTTGGGAGCGCAACACCGGCGCTCCCGCGAAAGAAGATTGACCCCGTCAGGCTTCGACGCGGGTGGTGCCCGGGGGATTTTCCACTTGGATCTCCACGCCAAAAGCGCGCTTTTGCCAACTGACGCGGATCTCGCCAAAGGGGGTCGGCACCGCGCCGCTGGCAAACTCGAGCGTGCCGGTGTAGGGCTTCACCGCAAATTGAGCAAAGCCCGGCGCCAACGGCTCCACCCCCAATATGTAGCGCTTGGCGAAGTAGGCGGGCAGACTGCTCCAGCCGTGGCAGAGGCTCAACGAACCGTTGAAGTCCTCGCGGATCGGCGTTTCCCACAAGGTCGTCGCGCCCGACATCACCAGCGGCTCGAAGGCGTCTGCCACGATTTGCGCCGCGAAATTTTGCCATGCCGGTTCGCGCATCAGCCCCCGCACGAGAAACGGCAAGGAACTGAACGTGCACTTGATCGTGTCGCGCCGGGCAATTTCGGCCAAAAATCTTTCCCGTCGGCTTTCCGGCACGAGCTCAAGGTAGAGCATCAACGCTTGGGTGTGTTCGTGAAAGAGTTTTGGATCGTCGGCGTTGGATAGATACAGACCGCGCTCCGGGGAGTAAAAGGTGCGCTCGATATTTTCCCCCAATTCTTTGGCCTGCGCCGCGTAGTCCGGAGCGGGAAGTCCCGCCGCGGCAAAGAGTTTTGCCGCCAGCGTGAGCGCCTCATAGAGATAAAGGTTGTAGGTTGCGGACTCCGGGTAGTTTTCGCCGCGCAATCCGGGGACCCACTCGGAAAAGTGCCAGAAGCGTTGATCGTTGCCGGGGTGGTAAAGTCCGTGGGCCGTACGGTTCCGGGTCGCGGCGCGGAGAATGGTTTTCACCGTTTCGGCTTCGGCGCGGAAAAGCTCGATTTTTCCGCTGTGCCAGAAAAACTCGTACAGATCGGCGATCCACGCCAGCGAGAAAACCGGGATGGTCAGCGGCACATCCGACGGCTCGGTCATCGGCAGAAATCCGGCAAATTTTTCTCCCTTTGAGTGGCCGAGCAAGCGGAACGAAGTTTCGGCAAAGTCGTAATTGCCCCACAAATAGTAGCCGTAAAGCGCCTGATTGCGCGAGTCGTAAGCGTAGAGCGACTGTTCGCGCCACGGGCAGTCCTCGTAGTGTTCGTGCATGCAGTTTTTGAGTGTGTCGACGGCGACACCTACCGTGCGCTCGACCAAACGGTCGGAGCCGGAAAAGTCCGCGAGTTCCGGCAAGGGGAAATATTGCTCCACCACTCCGGCGTAAAGAACTTTCGGCGGCGCGGCGCACTCGGTAAAGTGCAGCTCCAAATACCGCCCGGCGGCGCGGCGCAGGCGCATTTCAAAGTGATTCTCTCCTTCACGCGCGATGTAGCGGTCGGCGAAGTTGCGCGCTTCGATCGCCGCCCGCACCCGGCCGCTGAAAAGGTGTTCGCCCAGCGCGTAATCGACCACCGTGCCCGCCGAACAAACCAGGTCGAACCGGATATAGCCGACGATTTCTTTGGGCAGTTCGACGACGAGATAATAACCGTTGGTCTCGCTGTCGGCAAGCGGCGCAAAGCGGAGCGGAGAATCCGGTGCATCCGGAGTTAGAATAATGGTTTCCGGCACCCCCACGATCGAATCGACGGGGCGGATCCCGGCGAGACCATCCGGCGCCAGCGCTTCGGCAACTTCCAGCGGGCGCAACAGATCGCGGAACATTTCCCGCGCCGGGCGATCCGATTTTTCCCGGCGGCGCAATACCCCCAACTGCAGAACCGCGACCGGGGGCGGCGGACTTTGAAGCAGTTCCGCCAGCGGGCGCGGCGCGAGGGTGCGGGAAAATTCCGCGTCGATGATTTTGGCGCTTGCCCACGATGAATCGTCGAAGTCGACATTCATCCACTCGAGCGCCCCGGCAACGCGGGCGTCGAACCAAGTGCAAAAGCCCAGTTGCCGGGTGAATTTCTGCTGCCAGTTGGAGCGATAGCCGGGGGCGGGGATCGCCCGGAAGTTTTCGTCGCTCGCGAGCAAAACCTTTTCCCCGTCGCGCAGGGCAAGATACAATCCCGGGTAGCCCTTGGCATCGCGCAAAAAGTTTTCCCCGATATAGTGGACGATCACGGCAATGACGTTTTTCCCGATTTGCAAAAGATTTTTTACATCAAAGCGGGAATAGGTTTTTTCCGTCGGGAAGTCGGAAAATTGACTCCCGACGACCAATTTGCCGTTGACGAAAAGGGAAAAGTCTGAGTCGGCGGAAATGAGCAATTCCGGGTGGGCGACGGACTTTTCGAGCGTAAAAGTGCGGCGAAAGGCGGTGTAGGCATCGGGAGCGATCTGGTCTTTGCACCAAATCCAATTGGCGGAATTTTGCATATAGTTTCCTCTGATTAAAGGTTGAAGCGAAAGGGAAAGACCGGCAGATCTGCGGCGGTGCGGAGTTTGCCCAGTGCCGGATTGTCGCACCAGGCGTAGGCGATCATCTGCAACTTGTCGGTCGGCAAGGATACGACGATCTCGGAATCGGTGGTTTCAACTACCGGTAGCGGCACGATTTTTCCGGTGGCACCGACGCCGACGATCCCCGCTTCGCCTCGGATTACCGCCAGCGGCGCGCCGAAAAGCCGAAAGGTCAAGACCAGTTGCCCCGCTTCCTGCCGGAAGCCGATGCAGACCGCCCCGGATGGCGGCGTTTCGCCGCGCAACCTGGCGAGCAGTATTTCCGCCGCCCGCTCCCCGGGGATGCGTTTTTCCGGCGGGTGGAGTTCGTCGATACCGCCGCAGTCGAGCAGATCGACCGGGGGAAGCCCGGTTTCGCGCAACGCAGTTTTCAACAACTGTTGCCGCACGATCGCCCACTGGCTGTGCGGGCTGTAAAGGTGCGGCCGCTGGAAACCCGGCAGGTCGAAAACGAGGATCGGCAACTCGGGATCTTGCCAGAGGGTCCGCCACGACCGGATCACCCCGGTAAGCAAGCGGCCGTAGTGCTCCGGGTGGTTGAGGGTGTTGGCTTCGCCCTGATAGAAGAGCGCCGCGCGGAAGCGGAGATTTTCCAGCGGCCGGAGCGAATTGTCGTAGAGCATGTGATAGGATTTGACTTCGCCCGCACCGGTCTCCGCCATTTGCTCCATGACGGCGCAACTGGTCTGCGCCACGGGGAAAAGTTTCCACGTTTCGGCGAGGGAAATTTGGTCATTTCCGCGGGCGATGAACATTTCCCGCTCCGGGCCGATCATCCCGCCAAAGGTGCAGATCGAGCAGAAGTTTTTGACTTCGACGGCGATCGTAAGCGTTTTATCATCAACGATTTCCCCGGGTATCGCGTAGCGCCGCACCGTGTCGTAATGCGCGAGACTATTTGCCCGCCCGGTGGCGCCGACTTGGCGCCCGTTGACGAAACTTGTGTCGGCGCGGTCGCAGATGCCGAGCGAAAGGGTCAAATCCTGCCCGACCCAGTCGGCGGGGATCTCAATTTGCTTGCGAAAGAGGAAGACGCCGGGGGAAATATAGCCGGCGACGCTCCAACTGTCGGGGAGTTCCATTGCTTCCCACGCGGAGTCGTCGAAGTCGGGCGCAAACCACTTTTCCGGCGGGGGCGGCGTTTCGGGGCAGGCGGCGGCGATGTGGCGCAACAGGCGGCGGCTGTTGACGATGCCGTCACCGGAAGTTTCCGGGTTGCGCTCAAAGCTAAAGCACTTTTTTTCGTACTCCGCCAGTTGCGGAGCAAAGACTTCGTCGCGCGCGAGCCAGGCGCGGGAAACAAAGGTTTCGGTGCCGACCCCGCCGCGGGAAACATCGACGAGCCCCACCGGCACGCGCAACTCGGCGGCGATCCGGGCGGCGAAAAATCCGCCGATCGCGGAAAAGCCCCGGCCGTCGGCGAGCGTCTGCCACGCCCCGGCAACGTCGGTCGAGCCGCCGGGGAACGCCCGCGGCTTCACCCGAAACGCCCGGACGGGGTAGTCGGCGCGGGGAAATTCCGCGGGGGAATAGTGGGCGAGGTCGTACTCCATATTGCTCTGCCCGGCGAGCAGGAAAACTTCGCCCACGGCGACGTCGTCGATCCGGCAACTTTCCACCCCGTCGGTGAGCGTGAGGGTAAGATCGGTCGCCGCTTCGTGCGGCGGCAGGGTGAGATAAAATCCCCCCTGATCGTTGGCGAAAGTTACCGCGCGGTCCTCGCCCAACGTCGCCTCAATTCGGGCGCGGGGCGCGGCACTGCCCCAAACCGGAATGGCGCGTCCCCGCTGCAGTACGACCCCGGAGCCAAAGAGCCCCGCCGGGCGCAAACTGCCGCCGGAAGTTTGGGCTTTGGTGCGAAAATCCGCCTCGGTTTGTTGATCGGTCAGCATGGCAATCCCCCGCCGCAAATACTTTTGCTCCCAATAAAATACTCCGGCGGCGAAGTTTTGACAAGCCCCGGAGTCGATCGGCGAGGAAAAAAAACCGAAAATGGTGGAAAAATCCTATTCCGGCTTGGCTTTGAGGTTGAGTTTATTCATCCGGTAGTTCATCATCCGGGGGGAAACGCCCAACTCCCTGCCCGCTTCGGAAACGTTGCCGTGACTGCGGCAGAGCGCCCGGCGGATCACTTCGCGCTCAAAGTTGGCAAGTTGCGCGTCGAGCGTCATCGCCGCATCGACCGGCTCGGCTTGGGCGGGCGTTTGCGGGCGAAGCGACGGCGGCAGGTTGTCGGGGTAAATGGCGTCGTCGGTCGCGGTCAGCACGGCGCGCTCCAGGCAGTTTTCCAACTCGCGCACGTTGCCCGGCCACGGGTGGCGCAACAGCAGATCGGCGGCGGCGGCGGATAAGTGGCGAATTTTTTTGCCGTATTTGGTGTTGAATTTGTCGATGAAAAAGTCCGCCAGCAAGAGGATATCCCCTTGGCGCGACGCGAGATCGGGCATCAGGATCGGGAAGATGTTGAGCCGGTAGTAGAGGTCCTCGCGGAAAAGTTTCTTTTCCATGAGTTCTTCCAAGTTCCGGCTGGTGGCGGCGAGGAAGCGCACGTCCGAGTGCAGCTCCTCGTTGCTCCCGACCCGGGAAAAGGTCTTTTCCTGCAAAAAGCGCAAAAGTTTTACCTGTGTGGGGAGCGAAAGGTCGCCGATCTCGTCGAGAAAGAGGGTCCCGCCGTCGGCGGCTTCCGCCCGCCCGATCCGGCGGCTGACCGCCCCGGTGAACGCCCCCTTTTCGTGGCCGAAAAGTTCGCTTTCCACCAGATTTTCCGGCAAGGCGGCGCAGTTGAGGGTAACAAAGGGCTTATCCCGGCGCGGCGATTGCGCCACGATCTCGCGCGCCAAGAGCTCCTTGCCGGTGCCGCTGGCGCCCCGGATCAGCACGGTGGCGTCGCTCGGAGCCACTTGGCGGAGCTGTTGGTAAACCAGTTGCATTTCCCGGCTGTTGCCGACCATTTTGCCCGGTTGACCGGTGAGCATGTCGCGGAGTTTGCGGTTTTCCTCCAAAAGTTTCCGCCGCTCGGCGTGGATGTCGAGGTACTCCGCCGCGGCGTCGGCGGCGAGTCCGGCGACGATCTCCAGCAAGGCGGCGTCGCGCTGGAGATCGGAATCCGATTTGACCGGGCGGTCGATCGAGAGCGTGCCGATGATCTTTTCGTGGTGCACCAGCGGTACGCAGATAAAGGCGACCTGATGATCGTAGCGGTGCGCCCCCGTCCGGTTGAGGAAGCGCGAATCCTTGCGCAGGTCGGGGATGATGTGACTGCGCCCGGTCGCGGCGACGTGGCCGGTGATGCCTTCGCCCAGCCGGTACAGACCTTTTTTCTGCATTTCCTTGTCAATGCCGTGCGAAGCCTCGATCGACAAGGTGTCGCCGATGAGCAGCGCAAAGGTGCCGCAGAGCATACCCATACGGCGTTCAAGGATCTCCAGGACTTTTTCCAAGAGGATATTGGCGTCGCGTTCGTGGATGATCGCGGCGCTCACTTCCTGGATCATCGCGATTTCGGGGGCGAGGGCAGAGTTATTCATAATGGTCATAATATAGCCCGGATCGGCTCTGATTACAAGAAAAAACCGCGAAAAAGTTACAAAAAATGTAAAAGAATACCCCCTTTGTTGACATAAAGTGTAAACCGCAAATGCCCGTTTTCCGCCGCGCAAGTATATTGGCACGCTTTTTGCTACCTCAATGGGCGGGAGAGAAATGCGCCGGGCGCGGGGAGCGCCCGTCAGAGGAGCGATCCGCCGAGGGCGGGAGGGGGGCGATCCCCCTTCCGCCACCGGTATTTTTTAAACCAGAGGATTGCCAAACTATGGAATTACCCGAAGAATCGATCGTCGTACTGGACTTCGGCAGTCAATACAGTCAGCTTATCGCCCGGCGGGTGCGCGAGTGCCGCGTTTACAGCCGCATCCTGCCCTGCAACACCACCGCGGAAAAGTTGCGGGAGCTTGCCCCGCGCGGCATCATCCTTTCCGGCGGCCCGGCGAGCGTTTACGCCCCCGGCGCGCCCCAGTGCGACCCGGAAATTTTCGACCTCGGCATCCCGGTTTTGGGCATCTGCTACGGCTTGCAGCTCACCATTCATACCTTGGGCGGCAGGATCGAGCGCGGCGCGGCGCGCGAATACGGCAAGGCGACGCTCAAACTTGCCCAGCCCTCGGCGCTCTTTGCCGGACTGCCCGACGAGTTGGACGTCTGGATGAGCCACGGCGACCGGGTGGCGGCACTGCCCCCCGGCGGCGTCGAAGTTTTGGGCGCTTCCGACAACACCCCCTATTGCGCCGTCAAACTCACCGACCGGGAAATTTACGGCATCCAGTTCCACCCCGAGGTGGTGCACACCCCGCGGGGGAGCGAGATCATCGCCAATTTCTGCTTGCACATCTGCCACTGCTCCGGCAGTTGGACGATGAGTTCCTTTGTCGAGCGCGCGGTGCGGGACATTCGGGAAAAGGTGGGGAGCGCCACGGTGATCCTCGGCCTTTCCGGCGGGGTGGATTCCAGCGTGGCGGCGGCGCTCATATCCCGGGCGATCGGGCGGCAGCTGCACTGCATTTTCGTCGATAACGGGTTGCTCCGCAAAAATGAAGTACAGCGCGTGCAGGAGCTTTTCGGCAACAATTTTGATATGGAACTTACCTGCATCGACGCTTCGAAACGCTTCCTCGACCGCCTCGCGGGAGTCGCCGACCCGGAAACCAAGCGCAAGATCATCGGCGGGGAGTTCATCGCCGTCTTTTCCGACGCCGCCCGGGCGATCGGCACGGCGGAGTTTCTGGCGCAGGGTACGACCTATCCCGACGTCATCGAGAGCGTTTCGATCGCCGGCAACCCGGCGGCGCTCATCAAAAGCCACCACAACGTGGGCGGCTTGCCCAAAGACTTGAAGTTCAAGCTCTTGGAGCCGCTTTCGCACCTCTTTAAAGACGAGGTGCGCCAGTTGGGGCGCGAACTGGGTCTGCCCGAAGACGTGGTGATGCGCCAACCCTTCCCCGGGCCGGGGCTGGCGGTGCGCCACCTCGGCGCGGTCACTCCGGAAACCTTGGAAATTTTGCGCAACGCCGACGCGATCGTCGGCGAAGAGATCAAATCGGCGGGGCTCTATCACCGCATCTGGCAGTCGTTTGCGGTATTTTTGCCGGTGCGGAGCGTCGGGGTGCAGGGCGACGAACGCAGTTATTCCTACTGCATCGCGTTGCGGATCGTGGAAAGTTCCGACGGGATGACCGCCGACTGGGTGGACCTGCCCCGGGCGATACTGGAAAAGATCTCGCGCCGGATCACCAACGAGGTGCCGGGGGTCAACCGGGTGGTGCTCGACATCACCAGCAAGCCGCCCGCCACCATCGAGTGGGAATGAAAAAAATTTTTGAAAATTTTATTTGCATTGCCGGAAAAAGCGCGATATATTAAGGCATTATGAAAAATTTTTCGGTACAAACTGTTTTTTCCTGCGCTTGGCGCTGGCGGGGCTAACCGCCGGGGTCAGGTAAGTTTTTGCACCGACAAAAAGTAGAATTACCGGCGGATGAAACTCAAAACAGGTTTTATCCGCTTTTTTTGTGCAACTGCCGCGCTCCGGGACTTCCGGGGTGCGGTTTTTTCGTGAAATAAACCTAAATATAGGAGGAAAAAATGGATTTTAAAGCATTTTGCGAGTACGCCCAAAAGGGCAATCTGGTGCCGGTCTATCGGGAACGGCTCGCCGATCTGGAAACCCCGGTGTCGGTGTTGAGCCGCTTCGTCAACGACGAACGGGTCTTTTTGCTCGAATCCGTCGAGGGCGGGGAGCGCTTCGGCCGCTACTCCTTTCTCGGCGTGGGGGCGACGGCGGTTTTCACCGTCGAAAATAAAATTGCGTATGTGACCGACGCCGCCGGCAAGCGTCAGGTGGGCGAGGGCGTCGCCGCGCTCCGCCAGCAGTTTGCCGATATCCGCGCGGTGGAAGTGCCGGGCGTGCCGCCGCTTTTCGGCGGGGCGATCGGCTTTTTGAGCTACGAAAGCGTCAACGAATTTGAGAAGCTCCCCGATCCCAAATCGCCGCTCGCCACCCCCGAAGCCGCCTTTTTGCTGGTCGATCAGATGATCATTTTCGACAACGTGCGCCACACGGTGAAGTTGCTGATCTGCGTCCACACCGACGACTTTGCCGATCTGCGCAGTGCTTATCGCGACGCCCAGCAGAAACTCGATGCGCTCGAAGCCAAACTGCGCGAAGCGCCGCCGGCGATCCCCGAAGTTACCGAGTCCACGCCGCGCTTCGTCGGCAACCTGACCCGCGAGGAGTTTTGCGCCATGGTCGATCGCGCCAAGGCGCAGATCGTGGCGGGCGAGATCATCCAAGTCGTTCTGTCGCAAAGATTTTCCGCGCCGCTGGTCGCGCCGCCATTGCAGCTTTACCGGGCGTTGCGGCTCATCAACCCCTCGCCCTACACCTTTTTCCTTAAAAACGGCGACCACATTTTGATCGGCTCCAGCCCGGAGACCATGGTCAAACTCGAAAACGGCGTTTCGTCGCTCCGGCCGATCGCCGGCACCCGCCGCCGGGGAGCGACCCTCGCGCGCGACCGGGAACTCGCCGACGAGCTGCTCGCCGATCCCAAGGAGCGCGCCGAGCACCTGATGCTGGTCGACTTGGGGCGCAACGACTTGGGGCGCGTCGCCAAACCCGGCAGTGTGCAGGTCAAGCGCTTCATGCAACTCGAGCGCTACAGCCACGTGATGCACCTCGTGAGCGACGTCGAGGCGGAACTGGCGTCGGGCGCCGACGCGCTCGATCTGGTGCGCTCGACCTTCCCCGCCGGGACTCTTTCCGGCGCGCCCAAGGTCCGCGCCATGGAAATAATCCACGAACTCGAACCCGCCCCGCGCGGCGCTTACGGCGGCGCGGTCGGCTACTTGAGTTACACCGGCAACCTCGATCTCGCCATCACCATCCGCACGCTGGAGATCAAGGGCGATACGCTTTCGGTGCAGGCGGGCGCGGGGATCGTTTTCGATTCCGTACCCGAAAAGGAATACGAGGAAACTCTGAACAAGGCAGCCGCGCTCTTTGAAGCGGTGAAGCTCGCGGGCAACAACTTGAGCATAAAGGAAAACTGAAAATGATCTTCGTACTCGACAACTACGATTCTTTTACCTACAATCTCGTGCATATACTCTACACCGAGTGCCCGGATATCGTCGTCAAGCGCAACGACGAAGTGACCGTTGACGCGGTCTTGGCGCTCCACCCCGAGGCGATCGTGCTTTCGCCCGGGCCGGGGCGGCCGGAAAAGGCGGGCATTTTGCTCGACCTCATCGGCGGCGCGGCGCGGCGGCGCATCCCGACCCTCGGCGTCTGTCTGGGGCATCAGGGCATCGGCGCTTACTTCGGCGCCAAAGTCGTTTCCGCCCAGCACATCATGCACGGCAAAATTTCGACGATCACCCACGACGGCAAGGGGCTCTTTGCCGGGCTCACCGAACCCTTTACGGCGGTGCGCTATCACTCGCTGGTGCTGGATGCCGACACCCTGCCGCCGGAATTGGAGATCACCTGCAAGAGCGACGACGGCGAAGTTATGGGCGTGCGCCACCGCGAACTTCCCATCGAGGGCATCCAGTATCACCCCGAATCCATTTTGAGCGCCACCGGCAAGCGGCAGTTGAGCAACTTCCTCGGCTTGGCGCGGGGGCGGAAAAAATGAAGGAACTTTTGAATAAACTCCTCGCCGGCATCGACTTATCCGAGCGCGAAGCCAGCGAGCTATTGGAAAATCTCGCTTCCGGGAAAATTCCCGCAAGTCAAGCGGGGGCGGCGCTCACCGCGCTCCGGCTCAAAGGCGAGAGCAAGAGCGAACTGCTCGGCATGGCGCGCTTGCTCCGGCGGCACTGCCGCCAAGTCGATTGCGGCGTGATCAACTGCATCGACATCGTCGGCACCGGCGGCGACGGCGGGATCTCCTTTAACGTTTCGACCACCAGCGCGCTGGTGGCGGCGGGCGCGGGCGCGGTGGTCGCCAAACACGGCAACCGGGCGGTCTCCGGCAAGTGCGGCGCCGCCGACGTGTTGGCGGAACTGGGGGTGAATCTCCTCGCTTCGCCGCAAGTTATGGAGCGACTGATCGTCGAAGCCGGCATCGGCTTCCTCTTTGCGCCCACCATGCACCCGATAATGGGCAAGGTCGCCCCGTTGCGCCGGGAACTGGGGTTCCGCACCATTTTCAATCTGCTGGGGCCGCTTTGCAACCCCGCCGGGGCGTCCGGCATGGTGCTCGGGGTCTACGACCCCAAACTGTGCGAACTCTTTGCCGAGACTTTGCGCGACTTGGGGGTGCGCCGCGCCATGGTGGTGGCGGGCTCCGACGGATTGGATGAGATCAGCTGTTCGGCTTCGACCCGCGTCGCCGAGTTGGAAGAGGGGATCATCCGCACTTACGAGTTTTTCCCGGAACTGATTTTGGGCGAACGCTTCACGCTCGCCGAAATTTCCGGCGGCGACGCCAAAGTCAACGCGCAGATTTTGCGCGGCGTCTTGAGCGGCAAAAATCGCGGCGCGGCGCGGGCGATCGTCCTGCTCAATGCCGGGGCGGCGATCTACGTCGCCGGTCTGGCGGCGGATTTCTCCGCCGGGGTCGCCAAAGCGGCGGATTCGATCGACTCCGGCGCGGCACAGCAAAAACTGGAGGCCCTCGTTGCCGGGAGCAATAAATGAGCGACATTCTGCAAAAAATCGTTTCGCAACTGCGCCCGCTGGTCGAAGCGCGGCGCACCGCCCGACCCTTGGCGGAAGCCGATTTCCCGGCGAAGCCGGAGTTTCGCGCCGCCTTTCCGGGGGTGATCGCCGAGGTGAAAAAGGCGTCGCCCTCCCAGGGGCTCATCCGGGAAAATTTCGCCCCGGTGGAACTGGCGCTGGAGCTCGAAAGCGCCGGCGCGGCGGCGATCTCGGTGCTGACCGAGCCCAACTATTTCCTCGGCAAGGTGGAGTATTTGCGCGACGTTTCGGCGGCGGTGAAAATTCCGACGCTCTGCAAGGATTTCATCTTTGACCGTTATCAGATACTGGAAGCGCGCCACGCGGGGGCTTCCGCCATACTTCTTATTGCCGCACTGTTGCCGCAAAATGAGTTGATCCAGCTTGCCGACTACGCCCGGAGCTTGGACTTGGATATTTTGGGCGAGGCGCACGACGAAAATGAAGTCGCCCGGCTGCTCGATTCGCCGGTGACGCTCATCGGGGTCAACGCCCGGAATCTGCGCGACTTTTCCACCGACTTGCACCGGGTGGAGTCGTTGCTGGCGCTCATCCCGCCGGAGCGCTTCCCGATCGCCGAAAGCGCGATCCGCACGGCGGGCGATCTCGCCGTCTTGCGCTCCGCCGGGGCGCGGGGCTTCCTCATCGGCGAAACGCTCATGCGCGCGGCGCACCCCGGGGAAAAATTGCGGGAGCTTTTGGCGTGAAAGTCGAAGTGAAAATTTGCGGGCTCACGCGGAGAGCCGACGCGGAACTCGCGGCGGAGTTGGGGGCGGACTACCTCGGCTTCGTCCTGACTCCGCGCTCCCGGCGCTTTGCCGCGCCGAAAAATTTGCCGGCGCTCGCCCGCGATTTGGGCGTGCCGACCGTCGGCGTTTTCGTCGACGCCGACTTGGATTTTATTAGAAAGTGCGTCGATCTGGGGCATTTGGCGATCGTCCAGCTCCACGGCGCGGAAAGTGCGGAATTTGCCCGGCGGATCGACTTTGCCACCGTGTGGAAGGCGACTTACGAGGCAACTTTCCCGGCGGCGAGATTGGTGTGCGACGCGCCGCAGGGCGGTTCGGGCAAGTTCGGCGATCACCGCCGCGCCGCCGAATTGGCGCGGGTGCGGGAGATCATGCTCGCCGGGGGCATCACTCCGGATAACGCCGCCGATCTCATTGACCGGATCCGCCCGGCGGGCATCGATCTCGCCGGCGGGGTGGAAGTTTCCCCCGGGATCAAGGATAAAACGAAATTGCAAAAGTTGTTCAAACAACTGGAAAGGATAAAGTAATGGATACTCACTATGGGAAGTTCGGGGGGCAGTACATCCCCGAAACGCTGATGCCGATCCTCCACGAGTTGGCGCAGGCATATCTCGCGGCGAAAGCCGACCCGGCGTTTCAGGCCCAACTGCGCGAATTGCTCGTCAACTACGTCGGGCGCGAGTCGCCGCTTTACTACGCCAAGCGGCTCAGCGACCACTGCGGCGGGGCAAAAATCTACCTCAAGCGCGAAGACCTCAACCACACCGGTGCCCACAAGATCAACAACACGATCGGGCAGGCGCTCCTCGCCAAGCGCATGGGCAAAACGCGGCTCATCGCCGAGACCGGCGCCGGGATGCACGGGGTGGCGACCGCCACCGTCGCCGCGCTCCTCGGCTTGGAGTGCGACGTCTATATGGGCGCCACCGACGTCGATCGGCAGGCGCCCAACGTCGACCGGATGCACGCGCTCGGCGCCCGGGTGGTGCCGGTAGCTTCCGGGAGCGCCACGCTCAAGGATGCGATGAATGAGGCGTTGCGCGACTGGGCGGCGAGTAGCGAAACGACCTTTTACTGCATCGGCACCGTCGCCGGGCCTTACCCCTACCCGCAGATCGTGCGCGACTTCCAGTCGGTGATCGGCGAAGAGGCGCGGCGGCAGTGCTTGGCGCAGGCGGGAAAACTCCCGGATGAGGTGATCGCCTGCGTCGGCGGCGGCAGCAACGCCATGGGGCTGTTCGCCGGCTTCATCGACGACGCGAGCGTGAAGCTCACCGGCGTCGAAGCCGGGGGCAAGGGGGTGGAAACCGGCGAGCACGCCGCGAGCATTTGCGGCGGCAGGATCGGGGTGCTCCACGGGTGCAAGACCTATCTGCTCCAAGATGACGAGGGGCAGATCCTCGATACTTACTCCATTTCCGCCGGGCTGGACTATCCCGGCGTCGGGCCGGAGCACTGCTATTTATCCGACACCGGGCGGGCGCACTACGTTACTATCAACGACGACGAAGCGGTGGCGGCATTTGAGCTGCTCTGCCGCTTGGAGGGCATCATCCCGGCGCTGGAATCGAGCCATGCGGTGGCGCAGGCGATCAAGTCCGCGCCCAACTGCCCGCAGGACTACGTCATCATCGTCAACCTTTCCGGCCGCGGCGACAAGGATATGGCAAGCATCCGGAAATATCAGGAGGCGCATAAAAAATGAAGCGTTTGGAAAAAATCTTTAATTCCGGCAAGGCACTGGTCATTTTCGACAGTTGCGGCGCGCCGGATCTGGCGGAATCGGCGTTGCGGCTCGAGGAGATCGCCAGCAGCGGCGCGGACATCATCGAGCTCGGCATTCCCTTTTCCGACCCGGTCGCCGACGGCGCGGTGATCCAAGTTGCTTCGCAGCAGGCGCTCGCCAATGGGGCGACCCTCGGCAAAATACTGGATATGGCGGCGGATTTGCGCGCGCGCCACCCGGAACTCGGTCTGGTGGTCTTCGGCTACTTCAACGTCTTTTTGCAGTACGGTTTGGAAAAACTTTTTGCCCAACTGGCGGAGCAGGAGATCGACGGGATTCTGATCGTCGACTTGCCCTTTGAGGAGCGCGAAGAGATCGCTCCCTTCTGCCAAAAGTACGACATTCCCCAGATCGTCTTGGTGGGTCCCTCGACCGACTTGGAGCGGGCGAAGCTCATCACGCGCGACGCGCAGGGTTTTGTTTACTGCATCAACGCGCGGGGGGTGACCGGGGTGCGGCAAAGCCTGCCGCCGGAACTGGTTTCCCGGCTCGACGCCTTGCGGAAAATTTCCCCGGTGCCGGTCGCGGCGGGCTTCGGCATATCCGACGCGGCGGCGGCGCGGGAGATCTCCCCTCACGCCGATGCGATCGTGGTCGGCTCGGCGGCGGTGAAAACTCCCCGCGGCAAACTGGGGCAGCTCGTCGCCGAATTGAAAGCGGCGCTCAAGTAAAACCGACCAAAAAAAATTTCGCCCCGGCGCGATACCGGGGCGTTTTTTTTATCTTTTTTAGAGTTCGACCTTGACTTGGTCGCGCATCCAGAAGACCTTTTCCTTGGCTTCCTCGATGCTCTTGCCGCGGGCGAGGCAGACGCCCAAGCGCCGGTGGCCGACCAGTTCCGGCTTGCCGAAAAGCCGCACGTCGGTTTCCGGCTTGCGGAGCGCTTCGGTGACGTCGAACTTCACCGCGCGCGAGTTGCCCTCGACCACGATCGCTTTGGAAGCCGACGGCCCGCGGAAAACGATCTCCGGGATCGGCAGACCGAGGATCGCCCGGGCGTGCAGATCGAATTCCGACAAGTCCTGCGAGATCATCGTCACCATGCCGGTATCGTGCGGCCGGGGGCTGACTTCGCTGAAAATGACTTCGTCGCCCTTGATGAAAAGTTCGACCCCGAAAATGCCCCGGCCGCCGAGCGCGCCGGTGATCTTTTCGGCGATCTCGCGGGCGCGCGCCTTCGCCTGCGGCGTCATCGGCTGCGGCTGCCACGATTCCTGATAGTCGCCGTTGACCTGGTGGTGGCCGATCGGTTCGCAGAACGAGGTGCCGCCGACGTGGCGCACGGTAAGTTGGGTGATCTCATAGTCGAAGTCGATGAAGCCCTCGACGATCACCTTGCCGGCGCCGGCGCGACCGCCGCTCTGGGCGATCTCCCACGCCTTGTCGATGTCGGCGGGGGTCTTGATCGTGCTCTGACCGTGGCCCGAGGAACTCATGATCGGCTTGACCACGCAGGGTATGCCGATTTCCGCGATCGCCGCGTCGAATTCGGCGCGGGTGGCGGCGAAGCGATAAGGACTGGTCGGCAAGCCGAGGGTCTCCGCCGCCAGCCGGCGGATGCCTTCACGGTTCATGGTCAAAAACGCCGCGTTGGCGGTGGGGATAACCGTGTAGCCTTCCTTTTCCAGCTGGACGAGCGTCGGGGTGGCGATCGCTTCCACTTCGGGCACGATGAAATCAGGTTTTTCCTTTTCGATCACTTCGCGGAGCTGATCGCCGTCGAGCATGTTGATGCAATAACCGCGGTGGGCGACCTGGGTGCCGGGGGCGTTGGGATAGCGGTCAACGGCGACGACTTCCACGCCGAGCCGCTGCATGGCGATCACGACTTCCTTGCCGAGTTCGCCGGCGCCGCAGAAAAGAACTTTGGTGGCACTGGGGGTAAGAGCAGTTCCGAGCATAGCAAATTATCCTTTATGTTGGGGTTGGATCATTGGAAGTTGGCGAGGTCGTCGCACGCCCATTCGCCGGTCTTATCCACGTAACTGCCGCGCGCATTTTGCGGCGAATCCGACGAGGACGAGCCGAACTTGCCGTTTTCACCCGCGGAAACGAGGTCGAAATCGGAATTGATCTTGCCGGGGGAGCAGTAATAGATCGCGTTGCCCCACGCGTCGCAGAGCTGATCGTCGCCGTCGAGGTGTTTTTCGAGTTGCCCCATATCCAGCCGCTTGGCAAGGATTTTGCTTACGCGGCACTCTTTCGGGGTGCCGCCCTTGAAAGCGACCTTCAATTTGCCGTCGTCGACTTTCAGCTTGACGACTTCCCAGCTCCCGCCGCTGGGGGGGTAGTAGCCGAGTTCGTTTTTGACCTGCTCCAAGCCGGCGGCGAGTTGGGTGAGGATCGCCCGGGTGGCGGATTCCCGCGCGGCGGTGTTGGCGTAAGAGTAGGTGCCGAAGCCGATCGCGCCCAAAATGCCGATAATGGCGATCACCGCCAAAATTTCGATCAGAGTGAAGCGGAAACTGCGGATTTTTTTCATCTCATTTTTTCCTTGATTTCGTTACAGTGAGGAAATATAGTATGTATAATATCGGTTTTCAAGTTGCTTTGAAAAAACTTAATGAATTTTAACGGAAAAACTTTGCTGGTCACCGGCGCCGCGCACCGGGTGGGCGCCGAGATCGCCCGCTACGCCGCCCAAAAAGGGGCGCACGTGGTGGTGCATTGCCGCGATCATCGGCGCGAAGCGGAGGCGTTGCTCGCTGCTTTGCCGGGGGCGGGTCACCGGGTTTTTGCCGCCGATTTCGCCGAGCCGGAGGGCGCCGACCAACTTTTCGATTTCTGCGGGCAAGTCGATATCCTCGTCAACAACGCTTCGCTCTACTTTCACACTCCGGCGGACGGGGTCGCCGCCGACGCCGAAACGATGCAGGTCAACTTTTACGCCCCGCGGCAACTGATGCGCCGCTTTGCCGCGCAGGAAATCGCCGTCGGGTGCGTCGTCAATATCCTCGATCAGGAAATTTTCACCCCCGGCTTCCCCCGGGGCGCCTACTCCAAGTCGCGCAAACTGTTGGCGGCGGAAACGCTCCGCTTCGCCCGCGAGTACGGGGTGAAAAATTTGCGCTTCAACGCCGTCGCTCCCGGGCCGATGCTCCCGCCCGCCGGGTGGGAAAGTTCCCAAATGCGCCGCACGTTGCCGACCTTGCCGCTGCGCCGCAAGGTGGAGATCCCCGATCTCTGCGCCGCGATCGGCTTTTTGGTGGAAAACGAGTCGATCACCGGGGCGATCCTTCCGGTCGACTGCGGGCAGAGCCTCGCCGATTCGCAACTACTTGAGGAATTTGTGCGCGACAAAGCTGAATGAGGCGCTTTTGGTGATTACCAAATGGTCGGCGAGCTTGATCCCGACCGAGTCAAGCGCCCGCGCCAACGCGCCGATCAAATTTATATCATCGCCGGTGGGTTCGCAAATGCCGCTGGGGTGATTGTGCGCCGCCACCACCGAGCAGGCGTGGCGGAGCAGGGCATCTTCCACGACTTCGCGTACAAAGATCGGCGCGCGATCGACCGTGCCGGCGATGGCGCGATAACCGATGAGCTGATCCCGCGAGTCGAGATAGAGCAAAAACAAGGTCTCTTTGCTCAAGGCGCCGATTTTCATGCGCAGAAAGTTGACCATTGCCTGCGGTTCGCCCAGCTTGATCGGGGTGCGGGTGAAGCGATCTTCCAAATACTTGGTGCAGAGCGGTTTCAAGAGCAATATAAGCGCGGCGGCGCTCTCGCCGATCCCGGGGGTGGCGAGCAATTCGTGCGCCGGAGCGTCGAGGAGATTTTCCAGCGAGCCAAACTTTTCCAACAGCCGTTTCGCCAGAGCCTTGGTGTCGCGCCGGGCAATGGCGTAAGTGAGCAGTAACTCGATGCGCTCGTAGTCCGCCAACGCTTCGAGACCGTGCGCGAGAAACTTTTCGCGCAACCGGCGGCGGTGACCCGCGTTGGGATTGGCGGCGACGAGCATAAGTTTACTCCTCAAGGAACTTGGCGGCGCGCGCCAGCGCCTCCTCGCGCGAAGCGAGTTCCCCGGTGATCTGCGCGTCAAAAATTTCCGAGAGGATTTTGCCGAAGTGCTTGCCGGGGGTGCCGCCGAGCGCGATGAGATCCCGCCCGGAAACCCACGGTTCCGGCAGTTGCCGCGGCGCCTTTCGGCAGGCGTCGAGCAAAAAGACGAATCCCGCCAAGAACGAGTTTGAGCAGAGGCAATCGACCCGGTGCAACTCCAGCTCCAGGGGGAAATTCGGCTCGGCGATCAGCCGGAGCAGTTTCGCCTGACGCATTTCCCGCACCGCGGCAAAGCGCATGTGATTGGCGATCGCGTGGGTGATGATCTCGATCTCGTCGGTGGGGAAGTGGAGCCGGATGAGGAGTTTTTCCGCGATCTCCGCCCCGACGCTCTCGTGGCCGAAAAAACGGATCCGCCCGTCGGGATCGACGCTCCGGGTCTTCCCCTTGCCGACGTCGTGGAGCAAAACGCTCCACGCCAAGAGCCGGTTCGGCAGCGCCAAGTGCTTGAGCATCAAGAGTGTATGCGTTAAAACATCGCCCTCGGGGTGGAATTCCGGGGGCTGGGAAATGCCGCGCAAAAGTGCGACTTCGGGCAGGATGTGCGGGAGCAGTCGGCACTCTTCCAAGCGGGCGACGCACCCGGCGGGGTCGCGGCTTTCGAGCATCATATTGAGTTCGGCGGCGATGCGCTCGCCGGAAATTTCCCGCGCCTTGGCGGCGCGATCGACGATCGCCGCGGCGGTGGCGGGGTCGAGTTCAAAGTCGTACCGCCCGGCGAAGCGGACCGCCCGGAGCATCCGCAAATAGTCCTCGTCGAAGCGCTGACCGGGGTCGCCGACCGTGCGGATCACTCCGCGGCGCAAGTCGGAAATACCGCCGTGATAGTCGAAAACTTCCCCGGTGACCGGGTCGCAACTCATGGCGTTGATGGTGAAGTCCCGCCGCGCCGAATCGACCTCAAAACTGGTGGTGTACTTGACCTCGGTGGGGTGGCGGCCGTCCATGTAGCCGCGCTCCTCGCGGGCGGTGGCGCACTCAAAGGAAAAGTCGTTGATCTTGAGGATCGTCACCCCGAAACTTGCGCCGACGAGTTTGGCTTCGGGAAAGAGCGCAAAAATCTGCTCCGGGGTGGCGACGGTGACAAGGTCGTAGTCCGACGGCGGGCGCGCCATGATCAGATCGCGCACCGAGCCGCCGACCAGCCGGGTGGGAAATCCGGCGGCGATGAGCCGTTGCGCCGCAAGTTTCACGGCGGCAAATTCGGCGTGTTCCGGGAGTTTTATTTTCATTGGTCAACTCCGAGTAAAAGGGGTAGTATTTCGGCGAAACGGTTTACGGCGGAGTCCGGCGCGTCCTCGCCCAAACGGCCGAAGCCGAAAGAAGCGAAAATGCTCCGGAACCCGGCGCGGCGCGCGGCGGCGATATCCGTTTTGTGGTCGCCGAACATATAGCAATCTTTCGCCGGAAGCGCGAACTTTTCCCGCAGGTAAAGGAGCGCCGCCGGGTCGGGCTTGAGGGGGAAATCCCCGCCCCCGCCGATGATCTCGGTGAAAAACGGGGCGATCTCCAGCCCGGTGAGGATCTTTTCACACGCCCCCTGCGGCTTGTTGGAAAAGAGCGCGATCACCACCCCGGCGGAGTGGAGCGTGGCGAGCGTTTCCTTGACTTGCGGATAAAGTTTGGTGGCGTCGAGTAGATGCTGACGGTAAAAGTCCGTCATCGCGGCGCTCCCGGCGGCAAAGTCGGCTTCGGCGGGAAGCGTGCGGCGGATCAGCGCGGAGATCCCGTCGCCGACCTGCCGGACGACGAAATCCACCGGCAACGGGGGAAGCGCAAGGCTCGCCCGCATCGCGTTGACCGCGGCGGCGAGGTCGGCGCGGGTATCCGCGAGGGTGCCGTCGAGGTCGATGACCAGAAGTTTTTTCATTATCTATCCCCGCCGACGAAAGGCACTTGCACAAATTTCGGCAGTCGGGCGAAAGAGTCGATGTCCAGCGGGGCAAAATCGGAACGGCGATAGTGGCAGAAGCCGATCCCGCCGACCATGGCGGCATTGTCGGTGCAGTACTTGGGCGGGGCGATGCGGAGCGCGAGTTGAGCGGGGAGCCGCCGGGCGAGTTCGTCGCGGAGCTTTTGGTTGCAGGCGACGCCGCCCGCCACCACGAGGGTCTTGGCGCGGAAGTCCGCCGCCGCCTTGAGCGCCTTGCGGCAGAGGGTGTCGACCACCGCCGCCTGATAAGAGGCTACTGTATCGTAAAGCATTTTGCCGGAAAGAGTTCCGGATTCACCCGCATACTTTCTGACGTGGTAGAGCAAGGCGGTCTTGATGCCGCTGAAACTGAAAGAATAACGCAACGCCGGGTCGAGCGGCTTGCCCGCCGCGCCGGTGAGCGGCCGGGGGAAGTTGAACGCGGTTTCGTCGCCCGATTCCGCCGTTTTCTGAATGATCGGGCCGCCGGGATAACCCAAACCGAGGAGCTTGGCGCCCTTGTCGAGGGCTTCGCCCGCGGCGTCGTCGATGGTGCTGCCCAACTGCCGCGCCCTGCCGTCGGCTTCGACCAGCACGAGCGAAGTGTGGCCGCCGGAAACGACCAGCGCGAGCAGGGGATAGGTCGCGGGGTCTTGAAGAAGCGGGTCGGCGCCGTCGAGAAAAGCGCCGTAAATGTGTGCCATAAAGTGATTTACGCCAATAAGCGGCAAGCCCGCGCCCTGCGCCAGACCCTTGGCGTAGTTGAGCCCGACCAGAAGCGCCGGGATGAGTCCGGGGCCCTGCGTCACCGCGACGGCGGCGAGGTCGGAAAGCGCGATCCCGGCTTCGCGCAAGGCGGCGGGGACGACGTGGGGCAAGGCTTTGAGGTGCTCGCGGGCGGCGAGTTCGGGTACGACGCCGCCGTGAGGGGCGTGCTTGGCAATCTGCGAAGCAACGACGCTGGAAAGCACCTCCCGCCCGTCGCGGACGACCGCGGCGGCGGTTTCGTCGCAACTGGATTCAATGCCGAGAATTAACGCCATAAGACCCTCGCCGAGAGGAAGTTGCGCCGCTTTAGAAGTTGTGCGAGACCAGTCCGTCGCGCAGTTTCGGCTCGAACCAAGTGGATTTGGGCGGCATGATCTCGCCGGCGTCGGCGATATTCATCAGCTGATCGACGGTGACGGCGGGCATGGAAAAGGCGATGGCGAACTTGCCGGAATCGACGAGCTTGACCAGCTCGCCGGTGCCGCGGATGCCGCCGACAAAGGAAATGTTTTGGTCGGTGCGGGGGTCGCCGATGCCGAGAATGGGGGCGAGGACGTGGTCCTGCAGGATGCTGGCGTCGAGGGAAGCGATGACCCCGAGTTGAGAAATATCAAATTTGGGGGTGGCGAGATACCACTTGCCATTGAGATAAAACTTGAATTGCCCGGGGGCTTTGACTTCGGCGTCGGCGGTGGGAGTGACGACAAATTCCTTGCCGAGCGCGGCGAGGAAGTCGGCTTCGCTTTTGCCGTTGAGACTTTTGACTACGCGGTTGTAGGGCAAGATCGCGAGCTCGGAAGCGGGAAAGGCGACCGCGAGGAAGTAGTTGCTCTCGGCGTTGGGGTCATCGAGCTTGCCGCACTCGACGGCGGTGCGGGCGGCGGCGGCGGAACGGTGATGGCCGTCGGCGATGTAAAAGACCGGGACTCCGGAGCGGAAGGCGGCTTCGAGCCGGGCGGAAACGGCTTCGTCAAGCCGCCAGAGGCGGTGGCGGATGCCGTCGGGGGAAACGAAGTCAAAGAGCGGGGCTTTCGCTTTTTCGCTGTTGACGATCGAGTTGATCTCGGCGTGGTCGCGATAGGTGAAAAACGCCGGGCCGGTGTGGGAACGGAGCGCCATGACTTGGCGGGTGCGGTCGTCTTCCTTATCCTGACGAGTTTTCTCGTGCTTTTTGATGATCCCGGAGCGATATTCGGCGGCGGAAGCGGCGCCGATGACGCCGGTCTGGCGGCGACCGTTCATGGTAAGCTCATAGATATAGAGGTGCTTGCCGGAGTCCTCGACGAGGGGGGCTTCCTTACCGATGCGGTCGAAGGCGGCGCGGCTCTGGGCGTAAACTTTTTCGTCGTAGAGGTCGATGCCGGGCTCGAGGTCGATTTCGGGGCGGGAGACGTGGAGGAAGGAAAGGGGGTTGCCGGCGGCGAGTTGGGCGGCTTCCTCGGAATTGACGACGTCGTAGGGCACGGCGGAAACGAGATGAGCGACTTTGGGATCGGGCAAGAGGCCGTGAAAAGCGCGTAATTCAGCCATAAAAAACCTCACAAAAGTTCAATTATAGGACGGGCTAAAAATACCATAGCTCCGCTACAAAATCAAGGCAAGAGCCAAAAAAATCCGCAAAAAAGTCAAAAAAAGTCTAAATATCGCCGAAAAAAGTTTTCTCTATCGCAGTTTTTACTAAAGAAGCATACGCCAGAAAAACGTGATTGGTGCTCCCGCACTTGGTGGCAGTATTCTCATGGGGATCGTTGCTCAAAAGCCATACTTTTGCCGGAAAAAATTTTTCAGCACTCTTGACATACCGCGCAGTCATTCTATCAAGAAAAGTTTTAAAATTACGGCAGTTTGTGCAACCGACTTTTTTAGTTATGTCTTCACGAAACTTGGCCATATCTTCTATATCGGTTGCACAGTGAACAATATGATTTCGCATTTTTGCAAAAAAATAGATATGCCATTTTAGGTGTTGATAATCCTTTAATCCACTTTCTTCTTTGTCGGCTATGAAACGGAAAGTTTCTTGCAATTTGGGTATGGTTTTGCTATAATCTTTGTGCCTTTTAGCCAAAACTAATGTGCTCAAAAAATCTCCTGGAGCATTTTGATAGTTGTGGGCAATTTCCCAATCAGCCAACTTTGTAAAACAAATATAAGCATATATCTGACTTAAAAATTGCTCAAATTTCTCAAAACACCAAACAAAATACAAGCATAGCTGATAGTTTAAAACATCTCGACAAGTGGTTTTAAGGTTTTTCTTCGGAATATAAAACATCTTGCCGGTTTGATAGATCCCAGACGGATGGTCGGCTTCAAATGAGAAAGTTGGGAGTTTTGTTGCGGGGAAATCAATCTTGTTTTTTATTCTTTGCTCATGCGATTCAATAGCGTCAATTATAAAGATTTCCGTACTCTCAACATGATTGAAAAAATCATCATAAATTGCCTGCAATAATTTCTTCTTTGTTGCTCGGCGTATCCTTGTGGTTTTGGACAAAAACTGATTGATGCAAATTTTCAAAGTAGTTACCTTATGCCGATCAACAAGAGACTAAATATTGTGCGCTTAATTATTGATCTTGTTGTTTACTCTTGCTATTGTTTCTGAAATAAGAGTAAATTCACTTTCTGTTATGGGTTCTCTTGCTGGTTTAGTCACCCGAATTTGAAAAGAAGCAAATCGCTCTAGCCATTTTATTTTATCTTTTCTTTTTCCGCCTGCAAGCGGATCTTGGAAAAAATCACCTAAACATTTCCAGTTATATTCAATGATTTCTTGTAAATCAGTGAATTTTTCTACATAATAGCTATGTTCGTGTTTGTTGCCATCATTTATTTGGGCGATAGCGCAATTTTTCTGTATTTTAATAGGAATCTTTTCTTCCCACCACGCTTCTGGCTCTTCGTTTTTTAGCTTATCAAAGATAAACAATCTAGACTTTTCAAAAAACTCAAGCAACATTGCATGAACTTCTTCATTATGGCATCCTGATGAATCACGAATATATTCTTCTAATCCAGGGGGATTAAAATCTGTTCTTTTCTTGTTGATCCAGCGTTGAAATTCCCGCGCAACTTTTTCTGGTCCTCCGGCACCATATTGCTTTGACATTTGCTCTATATCTGCGGAAGGGACATTCTTTAACTCTTCTGCAAATACTTCTAGATATTCTTTAGATTTCTCAAAAAGTGTTTTTGCGCTTGTTGTATTACAAGATACATTATGGTTGTTTTGCAAATGCTCTAAAATATCATTGAGAAGACGAAATAATGCCGCGACACCGACATTTTTGAGTAACAAAGACGGCGGCTCTTTGCTACAATCCCACTGCTCGGGGATACATTCTTTTATCAAATCTAACGCATCTTTTATGTAAGAAAAAGATTTTTTTAGCGACAAATCAGCAAGGTCTTCTCTGTCACACAAGTACCCGGACTTGATAATTGTCTTTTTTTGAAGTTGACCAAAAAAATTTGTTTTCCCAAATCCATACGAGCACAAATACGAGAGAGTTAAACTGGTGTTGTTTGCGGCAGAGTTGTCCCCGGTTGAAATCAACTTATACAATGGGGACAGCTGGTCGTCTGTCAATTTTTGAAGCAATTTTGACTTTAATGCTTTTATTGCATCATCTTTATTAGGAGAATTCCAGCGCAAATCCGCATCTAATGTGTTCAGCAAATTCTTGCTAACGGTTTTTTGCTTGCTGTTAATATCAACAAAAAGCTTTGATTGTTCTTCCGCGGGAAGGTTTTCAAAAGCGATTACAGGAATCGTATTGCTGTCCCTGAATTTGCTCCCTGCATATCCATAGAGCCGATGTTGACCATCTATTATGTATGCACAATGGTATCTTTGTGGCAAATGCAAAATTCCTATTTGAGTTTTGGAATCGTAATCGGTTTTCCCGACAGAATCAAACTGAAGAGAATTGCCTTTTGGCGTATCAATATTCAAAATAATTGCATTGGGAAAATAGTTACCCTCATCTAAAAAATTTTGGATCTCGGAAATACGCTTAGGTTTTACAATTCGCTGATATGTTTCTAATGTATCTTCAGTTGTTTGAACCCTATGAAGGACATAAGAAATTTGCAAAAGAATTGCAGGCTCTACCGCAAACGAATAAAAAGGATGTCCACCCATATTTCCCCTTATTGCAGGGACTTTATTCTTCATGTTTTGAATTGTTTGTTGAGCAAATACTCTTCCAAGAAATTGAAAAATCGTTGCCTCATGAATACTGTTTATTAGTTTTTCAAAATATTGTATGTCTTCTTGGTTTAACCAGAGAATATTAGAATCTTTCATCCTCTTTTGGTCTTGCTCGTTTACAATACAATTGTTTGTGCAAAACAAAAATGCTATTTTGGGCTTCCCGGTAAAAAACTGTTTAACACGATTAATTATTTTTTCGCGCAAATTTCCGATCTCATTTATTTCTGTGCTGAAATCTTTTTTTCTAGAACTCTCTGCAGATTTACATTCTGTGATAAGAATAACTTCGTCGTTTGCTGCAAAAACATCAATTTGTTTCGTTAAACCATCTTTAGAATATTTTATCTTAAAATTAGAGTCTTTATTCATATATTTGAAGCCTAAATTTGCCATTAGACTCCAGACTCTACCTTCAAAATAGTCCCAATGCGTTTTGTGTTTTTTAATTCTAGCTTTTGTTTTGTACTGTTTTTGAATTTCCCACCCTTCGTCTTGATATACAGGCAAGTATTTTAGAGGGATAGACTGATACAAACATGGATCTTTTTTATCCTTTAACAACCGTTTGATATCATCTTGCTCAATTAAGTTTGAAAATTCATCAGAAAAATCCATAATCTTACCCCTCTTGACTATCATTATCAATATTTGTGATTACAAGTTCTTCATATACTCCTCTGTTTTTAGGAGATGCCGCGATAACACTTGCTCTAGTTATGGGTATTTGTAAAAAATCTTCATAAAGTTCTTTGATACATTGATGGCTGGCATTCGTTACAACTATTTGCACGCCTCTTTTTGCGGCTTCTTTAATGGTTCCTGCCAACCGAACTTGATCGTCCCAAGAAAACATTTTTTCATTATATTTCACAAACCCATTGTTGTTGTGTTTTACCGTGTAGGGAGGATCAACAAATAAAAAATCACCCTCTTGCGCTTCATCAACTACTGATTGAAAATCATCATTTCGAATAGAACATCTTTTCAACAACCTTGATATTGATTCAAAATCATCCGTTGATAATATAACTTTTTCTTTTGTTCCCTTGGGAACATTAAATTTCCCCTTTCGATTTACTCTGTATAATCCATTCCAACACGTTCTATTGAGATATATGAAACGAGCCGCCTTTAGACAAGGCTTTTGCGGAGATGAATTTCTTATCTTATAATAGAAATCATAGCTGTGTTTTTGATCATAAACCTTGAGAATTTTATATACGGCTTCCCAATCGTCTGCCAAAGCTTGGTAAGTATCAATTAAATCCCGATTAATATCACTTATGATTGCGGATTTAGGGGATAAGTTAAATAAAACTGCTCCGCTACCAACAAATGGTTCGCAGAATCTTTTGTAGCTTTGTGGAATTGGGCAAAGCTTCTTCTCAATTAGCCATCGCTTTCCACCGGCCCACTTCAAGAATGGATCCATAAAATCCTCCCCAATCCCCACCACACACAATATGCCAGAGCTATCATAATCAAAAAATCTTGATGCGAGTCTTAAGTTTCAGCAGTTTTGCGATAGTATTCAAGTAATCTATCTTTCGCTTTGTGCTTGACTGGGTTAGAACGAAAAATCCCTTGCTGATCTTGTGGCAGTTGGAAGGATATTTTTTGCTCGGCGTGGATGAAACCAGCGGCTCGCCGCAACAAATCAATTTTAACTGCTGAACTCGCTCGGCGCCGATATAGTCGATCACTTGGGCAAAGGTTTTTCCTGCCTTTTCGGTCTTGAATTCTTTGCCCTCGGCGGGAAAAGTAACAACAATATTGCTCTTCGGCGCCTTGGGATGCTGAAACTCCCGTTTGATACCAGATTGAGCTTTTCTGGTCTTCAAGCCGAAAAGTTTACCGCCGGCATCAACGATTTTCTGCACCGACGGCGATGCTTTGAGCTTTTGAGATTCCAGAACTTGCCATTCTTTCGTCAGCGATTGGACTTTCGCTTCAAATCCTTCCAGTTTGTCGGCAAAATCCAGTACGGCTTTGGCGGTATCTTTATCCTGCTTGCTCATCGCCTTTTCGCCGAAAGAAAAGATGCGCCCGCGTTCTTCAATCAAAGTGTTAAGCAGTAATTCCAGCGCGATTGATACATCATGCGATTGGTCGTCCGTCTGCATTTCTCTTTCTCCCTTTTTTAACATCAGAAACTTGCCATCAGTGTAATATATCCACCTTGGCGGTGGATTGCAAGTTGCGCGCTAGCGTGGAGGAAATCGCAAGATAAAAGTAACTTTTTACAATCCTTTTCGGTTGTTTTGTGGCGCTTAGCGCGATATAGTATAGCTGAACCATTGAAAACCCACAACTTTTGGTGACTTATGAGCGAAAAAAACTACGATTTCCGTCAACGGCACTGGCAGTGCCATATCCCCAACCGTCGCCGCGCCGACCGCACCCCGGCTCCCGGCGAAGTTATGATCACTGCCGACTGGGGCATCCTGCCCCTCGGCAATGACGAATTTCTCACGCTCGTTGTCAACGACTTGCAGGACTATTTCGCCAAGTCGATGGAGTTGCCGCTACCCATCGTTAAAGACGACTCCCGGCCGGTCATCTCGCTCGCCATTGATCCGGCGCGCGAAAGCGGCTTCGCCGTCGAGGTTTCGCCGCGGCGCGTTTCGGTAAAATCCGCCCGCGCCGATCTCTTTAAGGCGGTCGTCCACCTCGAGGACATCATGAATCTTGCCGGCGCCCCCGCGCTCCCCCCGGGGAGTTTCGAGCGCATCCCCCTTTACCAGCGGCGGAGCGTCCACTCCGGCTGCGGCATCGACAGCTACCCCGACGAGGAACTCCGCGCCCTCGTCCACGCCGGTTACGACAGCATCGAGCTTTTCGTCAAGGGTTTCGACACCACCACGCAGGGGCACTGCGACTTCAACGACGTGATCTCCCGCGCCGCCAAGTTCGGCGTCAAGGTGGTCTTTTACAACTACATGCCCTGTTTCCACCACCCCGACGAGCCCGGAGTTCAGCGCTACTTTGATGAGCTGTACGGCGAACTTTTCCGCCGCTACCCCGGAGCCTACGGCATTTCGCTCGTCGGCGAATCCCTCGAATTCCCCAGCAAGGACCCGCACACCACCGGCAAGAGCTTCCGCGAAAGTTTCGTTGACGGCATCCCCGAAACGCTCCCCAGCCCCGGTTGGTATCCCTGCTACGACTATCCGGCTTACTTGAGCTGCATCGAAAAAGCCGTCCACGCGGTCAAGCCCGAGGCGCGCGTCATCTTTTCCACTTACAACTGGAGCCGCCGCCCCCGCGAGATCCGCGCCGCCTTTCTCGCCAAACTGCCCAAAAATATGGAAGTCCTCTGCCCCTTTGACATGGGCGGATTTGACCGGCACCTCGGCGGCTTCACCACTCCGTCGCGCGACTACGACGCGGGGGTGAGTCAGCCGAGCTACTACTTCCAGACCGAAACCGAAGACGCCCACCAAAACGGACTCATGGTCAGCGGCAACGTCAACACCGCCGGGGTCTGCTGGAACTTCGGGTGTGTGCCCTACGTGCCCACCCCTCGCAAGTGGCTCGAACGCGACCTCGCCCTGCGCCGCGCCGCCTTTGAAAACGGCGTGCTTTCGCACTACTGCACCCACCACTTCGGCTGGTGGGACTGCGTCGCTTCCGACCTCGGCAAGTGGACGAGTTGGGCGAACTACGAGCCCGACTACGATCAGCTTTTGCGCCAGATCGCCGAGCGCGACTACGGCAAAGCCGCCGTCGACGACGTGCTCGCCGCGTGGGAGTTGTGGAGCAAGTCGCTCGACTTTTACGTCGCATCCAACGAGGATCAGTATGGTCCGTGGCGGGTCGGGGCGGCTTATCCCTTTATTTTCCACCCCGACATCACCCACACGATGCAGTCCAAGGAGATCCAGTTCCCGACGGCGCCCACGGCGCACTTCGGGCACCGCATCATCAAGACTTTTTATCATCCTTTTGAGAGCGCGATGCAGTCGCCGTTTTTCCTGCGCGGCCCCGCCGAGCAGGCGGCGCTCGAAAAGATGTTGACCATGTGGCAGGCGGGACTCGACTTGGTGGCAAAGCACACCGACACCGCCAACGGCATTTTGCTCGAGGCGCTGGGCCACTTCATCCGCAACAGCATCCGCACCACGATCAACATCAAAAAATGGTGGTACCTCAATACCGATTTGCAGCGTTCGCCCGACCGCGAGACCGCCTTGGCGACGCTCGGCAAGATCCGCGAGCTGCTCGAAGTCGAGCGCGCCAATGTGAAAGATACCTTTGCCCCGGTCGAAACCGATTCGCGCATCGGCTGGGAGCCGAGTATGGAGTACGTCTGCGATCCGTGGCACTTGGACTGGAAACTTCGCCAGCTCGACGCCGCGGGAAGAGAAATCGATACCTACGAGGCGATCGTTAAACTATAAACACCTGTTTTTGAGGAGGTCGCGATGAGAAAGTTGAGTCTGCTTCTGGGCTTCTTGTGCGCCGTTGTGCTCACCGCGGCGGAGTATCGCATCGAGGCGGAGAACTTCCCGGAAAAGGGCGAGTGGAAACCGGAATCCTGCGCGGCGTGGAAACTTTCCAACCAGCGGATGCTCGACCCCAAGGGGGCGAAAAGTGCCACCGCCAAAACCACCGTCGCCCTTCCCGAAGCGGGGCGGTACTGCTTTTGGGTGCGCGCCGTCAGCTTCGGCGGTGCGCTCCGCCAGTGCCGGGTGCTGATCAACGGCAAGAGCGTCGGCACTTTCGGCGACCGCAAGACCCCCGAAGCCATTTACCCGATAATGGTGTGGGAAAAAGCGCTCAAAAAGCTCGACTTGCCCGCGGGTGACGTCACGATCGAACTCGTTTCGCTCAACCCCTTTACCCGGGTCGACGCGCTGATTTTGACCACCGACAACAACTTTGTGCCGGCGAATGAGCCGGCGGGCATCGAGGCGATCACCGAGCTTGCCCCGACTGCCGCCGCCGTCGCCGCCGGCAAGGCGGAAGCCGCCAAACCCAAGCCAATCAAGTTTTATGAGCGCGGCGCCAAAGACGCCCCCGCCGTACTGCTCTTTCACGGTCAGCGGGTGTGGACGGCGGAAGAATCCGCCAAAATTCTGGCTTCGCACGGCTTAAAGGTGACGGCGGTCACCACCGCCAACCTCGACGGGCTGGGCGGCGCTTCGCTCAAGACCTTTTTGACCGACCTCGGCCCGGAGCCGCTCGCGCAGGACGGCATCACCCCGGCTTTCGCCCAGTTGGGCAAGTTTAAGGCGGTCGTATTTACCGCGCTCCCGGCGAAAAACTGGGAAAAGTTCTTCACCCCCGAGCGGGTCGCGCAGCTTAAAAAGTATGTGGCTGACGGCGGCGTGGCGATCTTCAACGCCGACGCCCCCGCGGCGGTCGCGGAACTTCTCCCGGTGCAGATCTCGGGCAAACTCGACGCCAAACTGGAAGATCTGCGGGTCGAGATGCCCCGCACCGACGAGTGGAATTATTTCCCCGAAAAATGGCAACCCTTGCAAACGCCGCGCGAAACTTTCCTCAAGGAAAATGCGGTCAACGTGTTGCCGATCGGCGACATCCACGGCAAGACGGCGGATACGATGCTCGCGGAAATGCCCTTCGGCAAGGGGAAAGTGCTCTTTTTCAACTTCAACTGGTCCCGCACCGGCGGTTTGAAGCAGTATTGGGATTGGGGCTACGGCCCGCAGTTGCTCGCCGCGATCGTGTCGCACGGCCTCGGCGTCAAGCCGAATTTTTCCGCTTTCACCGCCAACAGCGTGAAAGTTGAGCCGCGTCAACTCGACGAGGTTTCGGTCAAAATCGAAAAGCCGAATAACGCGCTCAACTCCGCCGCCGCTCCGGCGCAGGTAGTTACCGAAAACGGCGTTTCGACCGTCAAGTTTGCTTCCGGCGCGACGCTGGTCGTTTCGCCCAAGGGCGCGGTGAAGATCACCTATCCGGATGGCGCGACGGTCGAATTTGCCGCGCCGCCCAAGCTTCAGAGCGTCGAGTTGGTCAAACTCACCAGCGACACCAGCGAGGGCGTCGGCGATCTTACCCGTCAGAAGGCGGTCAAGGAAAAGTTTGAGTTGAAATCGGTCGTCGCCAATAGCGACGGCACCGTCGATCTCCTTTTCCAGAGTGAAAAGAGCGAATTCGTCTGGCAGTTCAAGAGCGGCGAGCTGATCCTCGAGGGGCGGAGCTTCCCCGGCGTCGCCCACCGGCTGATCTTTTCCCGCAGTGAAAACAAATTGCAGTCTTTCCAACTGCCGGCGCAGGTAGTGCCGGGCACGCTCAAGGGCGCGGTCGCCAAGCGCCTCGCCTGCTACGCTTCGCCCCGCGGCTACGTGGAAATGGATTTCAGCGGCGCGAAAAAGGCGACCACTTCCAAGTGGAACTTTTTCGGCAACGGCCAGCCCTTTACCTGGTTGGTTTCCGATGCGGGCATCTACTCGATGTTCCCGGAAACTCCGCAACTGGTGCAGGCGACCCAGACGATCGACCAGGGGGCGGATCACGCCAATGAACTCATTGAGATCAACGTCGGGCGGCGCAGCGCACCGCTTACTACCGCCTATTTGTGGCACGTCTTTTCACCGGGCGCCGAGCGCGGTCACGCCGACTACATCGCCCTTGAGCAGTTTATGCGCACATTGCTCCAGAGTGCGGTGGGGTTGAAAAATCTGCCGCCCGCTCCGGTCGCCGACTGCGAAAACACTCTGACCAACGCCGAGCGCAAGCAGAGTATGGCCGCCGCCAAGGAACTCGGCTTCCGCTACTACCATTTGCCGCTGTGCCCGAGTTCGATCGAGAGCATGAAAAGCGAAGCGCGCAAGGAGGCGTTTGAGGAGATCAAATCCTACGGGCTGATCCCCCAACCGTGGACGGCAGCGGATTACTGCGAGGGCAACAGCGAAGAGGTCTTCCGCAATCATCCGGATTATTTCCTGCGCACCGCCGACGGCAATATCTACAAGTATTTCGGTAATCACCCGGTGTTGGATATGAATAACCCGGAAACTCGCAAGTGGTACTTTGACATCATGAATGTCGGCATCGCCAACGGCCTGGGCAAGATCTACACCGACATGGGCGGCACCTTTACCATCAACGTCAACGCCGCGGGCGAGGAGTCCAAAATCGGTTTGGATGCGGCGATTGAGATCTACCGCTACTTCCACGACCACAATATTCCGGTGTCGATCGAGGGGATCACGCCGCTGGCGTTGAGCAACTTCTGGTATCGGCGGCAACTTTACGAACCGTTTGCGGGGCGGGAATATGCCGTCATCGGCACGCAGTTCGGCGCGAGTGGCGCCAACGCTTTTGATCTTGGCTACTTCCGGCTGGTGATGTACTGCACCTTTGCCAAGGTGCCGGTTTCCGGCTACGCGCTCGATTTCGAGCGCTTCCCCAACGAAAAGCAACTGGCGGCCAACGCCGCCGCGCTCATCCGCCAGGTACAGCCGCTGTTGGATAAATTCGGGATGCCCTATGTCCGCGAAGTCGAATGCGGCACCACGTGGGTCAGCCCCAACGGTGCGGCGGTCTTCTGCTTCGACGGGGTGAAAAAGCTGACCGTCGAATACAACGGCAAGACGCGGGTATTCACTGACGTGAAGCCCGAAACGGTGATCGAGTTGGATTAAAAGTAAAGTTTCCCCGCCGCCCGGAAGATTTCGGGCGGCGTTTTTTTATCCCAGCATCGTCAGGATTTCGGCGGCGTTGGTGTCGGGTTTCACCTTGGGCATCACCGCTTCGATCTTGCCGTCGGCGGAAATGATAAAAGTGGTGCGCACCACGCCAAAGGAAACTTTGCCGTAGAGTTTCTTTTCCTGCCAGACGCCGTAGGCTTGGATCGCCTGCAACTCCGGATCGGCAAGCAGGACGAAGGGCAAGTTGTACTTTTCGGCAAACTTGCGGTGGGATTCCACGCTGTCTTTGCTGATCCCGATGACCGCGACGCCCCGTTTGGCAAATTCGCCGTAGAGTCCGGCAAAGGCGCACGCCTGCCGGGTACACCCGGGGGTGTGGTCTTTGGGGTAAAAGTAGAGCACCACGCGTTGCCCGCGAAAATCGCGGAGCGACACGGCGTTGCCATTGGCATCCAACAGCGTAAAATCCGGGGCGACCGATCCGGTTTGCATAAGGCACATCCTTTCAAATTTTTGACCACGACCAGATAATAATATATATGGCAATATAGCTACGCAAGTACCCGATTGCAAGAAAAATGCGAAAAAAATTTTTCTTTACTTTACTTTCGGAAACTCGTTGTTATATTAACAGTGAAAAGTTAAAAATTTTTTATCCGGGAGGAAAAATGAGGACTTTTATCGACCCGAAAATTTCGGTTTACGAAGCGGTCATTTCGGCGCTAGCGCAAGGAAATGTCGGCGCGTTGCCGGACTTCAGCTCGACCCTCGTCGTCGTGCCGGGCAGTCTGTGGGGGCGGCAACTTCAGGAGGTCCTGCTGGAAAAGTTCCCCGGCGGCGTCTGCCCGCCGGCGATCCTCACCCCCGGCCGGGTCCTCCACTTCGGCAGAAACGATGCCCCGGCGACGCCCGCCGAGGAGCGTCTGGTGTGGGCGCAGATCCTCGACGATCCCGCCGCCGCCCAACTGCTCCCCCGGCACGACCAGTTCACCGCCGCCGACTACGCCAGCGCCGGCCGGCTCTTTGCCGATCTGCGCGGCGAATTGGTGCGGGGCGGGCGGCGGATCGCGGAAGCCGCCCGGATCATCGGCGATGCCATGCCCGAGATTGAAGAACGGTGGCAGGCGTTGGCGAAACTGGAGAAAAAATTTGAGGAAAAACTGGGCGAACTGGGCTTGAACGACCCCGCGCGGCTCGATCAGGAAGCCGCCCGGGACATCGCCCCGCTGGTGCGGAAGTTCCGCCAGGTGATCGTCGCCTTTGTGCCGGGGTTGCCCGCTCCGCTTCGCCGGAAACTGGCGCTCTTGGAAAAGGAAATTCCGGTTTCGGTGTTGATCCAAGGCGACCCCGGCATCGCCGATCTGGTCGATGATTACGGCGAACCCCGCGCCGCCGCGTTTGCCGCCAAGTGCTTGCCGGTGAAGCCCGAAAATATCCACGCCTGCGCCGATCTCGCTTCGGCGGCGCAACTGGCGGCGAAATTGGCGACCGGCGGCGGCAAAACCGCTCCGGACGGGAGCGAAACTTCCGGCGGCAAAATCGTCTTCGACCCGGCGGAAACGGCGATCGCCCTCGGGCGGCCGGACTTCTACTTTGACTTTGCGGAAAACTTTTCCGCCGCATTCGACCCCCGCGTCGAACTCTTTTCGCCCGACGGTATCCCGGTGCGTTATCTGCGCATCGGCAAGGGGTTGCAGTTGCTTTACACCGCGCTGACCCGCGTCGGGAAAGACGACGACTATCCCGCGATCGCCGAATTTATCCGGCAAGAGGAATTTCTGCGCGCATTTGGCGAAGCGAGCGTAAGTTTTGCGGAGTATTGCACGCTTCTCGACCGCTTCCAAGTCGAGTTTCTGCCCGACCGCGTCGAGGCGGCGCTGAAAATGATGCAAGTGGAGTTTGCCCCGCTGGCGCGGCTCTTTACCACGGCGTTGGAGCAGTTGCGGCGCTTGGCGGCGGGCGATCTCCTTGCCGAGTTGAAAAGTTTTCTCACCGCGCTCTACGGCACCGCCGACTTCCCGCCGACGCGTCAGATCGCCCTGCGCGAAGAGATCCGTTTCTGGACGACCGAGATCGCGGCACTGGCGGCTTCGCCGGTGTTGAAATTGCTCCCCGCGGCTTCGGCGCAACTTAATTATCTTTTGACTTCCGCCGAAGACGCGGTGCTCTATCCGGCGCACCCCGAGGCGGCGACGCCGGTTTACAACTTTTTGGAAGTTCCGGCGCTCCGGCAGTCGCGGCTGATCCTGGTGGGCATCAACAGCGGCGTGATCCCGAGCGTGGCGGGGGCGACGCCCTTTCTCACCGACTCGATCCGGCGGGAATTGGGGCTGAACGACAGTTCCCGCCAGACCGCGCTGGAGTCTTTCAAACTTTTTACCTTGCTGCAGAGCGGTCGCGAGGTCGAACTGATCGTCCTGACCCACGCCCCCGACGATTCGCCGCTGCGCCCCTCGGAACTTTTCTATCTGGGCGGTGACGAGCAACGGCTGTTGGAGCGGGTAAAACGGTGCGGAAGGGTGCGCTTGGCGGAGCCCGCCGCCGCCGGGGATGCCGAGTACCGTCTCTCTTTCCCCCGCTTGAACCAGCAGAAGTATTTTCAGCGCGGCAAGTGGGTTTTCTCGGTGACTGCATTCAAGGACTATCTCTCTAATCCGGAACTGTTTATACTGCAAAAAGTTTACGGCATCGACCTCGTCGATTACGAGGCGCGGGAAATGTCCGCCGCCGACTTCGGCACCGTCTGCCACCGGGGGTTGGAAAAAATGCGCGACTGCCCGAATCGGTCGCGCGCGGAGTTGGAAAAGCACTTCTTTGCCGGCGCCGCCGAGTACTTGCGCGAAAAGTTCGGCTCGCCCTTGCCGCTGTTGGTGGAGTTGCAGAGCCGCCAGATCGAAGCGCGGCTGACGGCGGCGGCGGAGTTCTACGCCGCGGAAGAAAATCCCTTTACCCTGCTGGAAACCGAGTATCGGCTCGGCGGCGGCGCGGGGATCGAATACCAAAACTTCCTGCTCCGCGGCACGATCGACCGCATCGAATTGTCGCCGGATCGCACCACGTTGCGCCTCGTGGACATCAAAACCTACAGCAAAGATACGGTTCCGGAAAAGGACCACTGGGCGGGTTCGGGCGAAAATCTGCACCTGAAAAATCTGCAGTTGCCGCTTTACCGGATCTTGCTCGAACTCGACGCGGAGTTCTGGCGCAAGCACGATCTCGACCCCGCGCAGGTAAAGATCGAAGTCGGCTATCTGGTGTTGACCGCGACCGACGACGTCAAGCTGAATCTGTGGTCAAGCACCGAGGAAAAGAGTTTTGATCACGCGGTCAAACTGGTCGCCCCGACCCTCGACCAAATTCGCGGCGAACTGGAAGTCTGCGCCGCCGACGGCAACTTGGTCACCGATTTCAACGGCAAAGAATATCGCGGTTTTGCCCCGCTGTTTCTCAACGGGGTGGAAGCCGATACGGTGGAGGAATAGAAAATGGCAGAGAAAAAAGAATTCTCGTTGGGTGATAATCAGAATCTGGTCATCAAAGCCTCCGCCGGCAGCGGCAAGACTTTTCAACTGGCGATGCGCTTTATCTCGCTCCTCTTTTGCTTTCCCAATGAAGATCCGGCGCAGATCGTCGCCATCACCTTTACCCGCAAGGCGGCGGGGGAGATCCTCGACAAGATCATCGGTCAGCTTTTGGAAATGATCGACGATCCGGCGCTGTTGCGCCAACGCATCGAGCAGAATCTGCTCCCCGCGGAGCTGACTCCCGCGATGCTCCCGGAATTGCTGGGGCGCATCCTCAAAAGCCGGGAACTCCAGATCAGCACCATCGACAGCTTTTTGGTGCGGATCATCGAGGCGTTTTCCCCGGAATTCGGCATTTCCGGCGCGGTGGAAATGATCGACGAAGCCACCGATACCGGCATGGAGCAGGTGTTGCGCGACGTCATCCGGCGCGAAAAGGGCAATCTTTTGCCGCTGCTCAAGGAGTTTGCCGAGGGCAGCAACGCCCGCAACCTCACCGATACGCTTCGGGACTTCATCAACGAAAACTACCCCAAGTATCTGCTTTTCCCCGCGGAGGAAAGTTGGGGCAATCTGCAAAAAGTCGGCGCCGCCAAGCTGACGCAGGGGGAAATCGACCGCTGTGCCGATACCTTGCTGGTCGGGCGCGAAAACTACGAATACCCGGGTAAGATCCGAGAGCGCATCAGCACGTTGATCGATCTCGCCCGAAGCGGCAAGACCAAGGGCTTCGGCGCCGAGCATACCCCCGAAAAACTCTTCTTTTACCGCAAGCAGTACACATTCAGCGAAGAAATGGCGGCGGCGGCGGAAAAACTCGCCCGGCACGTGGCGACGATCGAACTCGACAGCAAGATCGGCAAGTCGCGCGCCGCTTACCGGATGCTCAAACTTTACGACGACCTCTACTCGGAAAAGATCCGCAGTCAGGGCAGGATCGCCTTTCGCGATCTGCCCAAGCTGCTCGGCTCCTTGGCGGAAGATTGCAAACTCGATCTGGAATATCGGCTCGATACCCGCAATCGCCACTACATGCTCGACGAGTTTCAGGATACCAGCGACAGCCAGTGGAATTTCATGGCAAATCTGGTTGCCGAGGCGATCCAAGGCGATCAGCAGTCCTTTTTCCTCGTCGGCGACGTCAAGCAGGCGCTCTATCTGTGGCGGCAGGGCAACCCCCGGCTTTTCGACCTCATCTGCGCCGAACACAATTTGAAGCCCGAGTATTCGGATACTTCGTACCGTTCCGCGCCGCAGGTGATCGATGCGGTCAACCAGACGTTCCTTTCCGGCGAAAGGCAGAGCGAGCCCTATCGGGCGATGCTCGAACGGCTGGACTTCCACACCCACACCGCCGCCAAAAGCAAATTGTCGGGCTACGCGAAACTCTTTGAAGTAGTCAACCAAGCGGGCAAAGACGATCAATCGTTGCGGATCTTTCGGGTGCTCGAGCTGCTCGAGGAGATCCGCCCCTTGGAGCGCGGACTCTCGGCGGCGATTTTGCTCCGCACCAACAAGGAAGTGGAAAAGTACAAGCAGGGACTTGCCGCTTTGCACTTCCCCATGCCGATCAGCGCCGAGGGGGCGGCGAAGCCCGCCGAAAGCATGGTCTGCACCATTTTGTTCCTCCTGTTGAGATTGGCGAACCACCCCGGCGACGGCTTTGCTCCGGCGTTGGGGATGATCCGGCGGCGCCACGGCCAACTCCTTACCCCGCAGTATCTTGCCGCCAAACTGGGACTCGATGCGGCGGAAAACTGGGTCGAACTTTCCGATCGTCTGCATGCGGAATTGGTCGCGCTGGGGCTTTCCGGTCTGGTCGAAAAGTTCCGGCGGGCGTGGGCGGCGGAACTCGCCGCCTTTGACCGCGAACGGGTCGAGGTGGTGTCGCGCGCGGCGCGCAACTTCACCGGCACGGTGGACGAGTTTCTTGCCCGCTGGGATAAGTTCACCAGCGCGGATCAATCCCGCTCCGGCACGATCCAGATCATGACCATTCACAAATCCAAGGGTCTGGAATTCGACATCGTCATCCTGCCGGAATTGGGCGTAAATCCGAGCAGTCACACCCCGACGCTCGCCGTCGAACCGATGCCGCCGGGGGTGACGGATTTCACCCCGAGCTGGGTGAGCTTCCTGCCCGGCGACGCCGCCGAAGCCGTACTGCCGGGTCTGCAACAGATCAAAGCCACGCTCGAAGCCGACCAATTTTACGAGCGCGGATGCGGACTTTACGTCGCCATGACCCGCGCCAAGCGGGCGCTCTATATGATCGTCGGCAAATTGCCCGACAAGGAAAACAAGGGTTTCCGCGCCGATAAAATGCTCTATGATGCGTTGCAGGGAAGATCCGCGCTTCCCGGGGCGGCGGGGATCTTTGAATCCGGCGATCCGCTCTGGTACGAAAACGAGCAGGCGGAAAAGCCGTCGGCCGCCGAGGACAGTGCGCTTTTCCGCGCCTGCCCCGCCCGCGAGATCCATTGGGAATCCCCCTCGGCACTGCCCGAACAGCTTTCCCCGTGGCAGGGGGTCAGTAATTTTGAGCCGAGCCTCGGCGCCGAACTGGGCACCCGGCTCCACGCGATGTTTGAGCAAGTGCAATTCGTCGATACGCTCGACCCTGCCGCGATCGAAGCGCTTGCCGGAAACGATGAGATCGGGCTCGCGGCGCGGGAAATTTGGGCGACGGCGATGGCTCCGGGGAGCGAGATTTATCAGGCGTTGACCCGACCGACGGGGAATTTCCGGCTCCACCGCGAGTGGCGGTTTTTGCTCCGCACCCCCGCCGGACAGTGCATTTCCGGCTGTTTCGACCGGGTGGAGATCGCGCTCGATGACTCCGACCGGATCGTCGGCGCGACGGTCAGCGACTACAAGAGCGACGACCTGACCAGCGAAGCCGGCTTTCTGGCGCGCCACGCCGAGCAGTTGAAAGCCTATCGCGCGGCGCTGGCGCAGTTACTCCAACTCGCTCCGGAAAAAGTTGCCTGCCGACTTCTGGCGTTGCGGCTGGGCAAGGTTATACCGGTATTTGGATAAACTATGAGTAAACCGAAAATTCTGGTGTTTGGCGCCAATCCGGCGTGGCAGAAAACCCTCTACTTCCCCCATTTCAGAAGCGGCGAAGTGAACCGGGCGGAAAAAATGGAGTCCTACGCCAGCGGCAAGGGGGTGAACTTCTGCCGCGCCGCCCGGTGCCGGGGCGTCGCCGATCCGGTGCTCTACCAGTTTTCCGGCGGGGGCAACGGGCGTCGCCACGAGGCGGGGTTGCGAGCCGAGGGCATTGAGTGCCAAGCGGTGCCGGTCGCCGCGGAAACCCGCTGCTGCATCACCTTGCTCGATTTTTCCGGCGCGGCGATGACCGAACTCATCGAGCCGTCGCAGGCTCCGGGCGAAGCCGAAATTGCGGCAATGCTGCTCGCGTTGGATTCCGGCTTGGCGCAGGTGCAGGGGGCGGCGATCACCGGTTCGCTCCCCGACGGCACGGATAAGTCGCTCTACATTGAAGTCGGAAAACGCGCAGAGAAACACGGCGTAAAGCTGCTCGTGGACGCAATTTACGCTCCGCTGCTCGACGCGGTGGCGGATCTCATTTTAAAGATCAATCTGGACGAATTGAAAAAACTTACCGGCGAAAGTGAAGCGCTCGCCGCGCTCCGCGCCGGGATGACCCGGTGGCCGCACGGCGTTTTGGCGATCACCGACGGCGGGAACGGAGCTTTTTTGGCGGAAGCGGGGCGCATTTGGCGCTACTCGATCCCGGAAATCAAAGTGGTCAGTCCGCTGGGCGCCGGCGACACTTGCTCGGCGGTGATGTTGAGCGAGCTCCTCGCCGGCAAACCGACGGCGGAGTCATTCGCTTGTGCCCTGGCGGCGGCGAGCGCCAACTGTCTATCGGCGCGCGCCGGGGAGTTCGACAACGCCGCCGCGGCAAAGTTACTGCCGAAATACGAACTTTGGGCGTAGCGCTACTGGAGTTGGGCTTCCCGGTTGATCTGGCGGTTGACGATCGCGCAGACGCAGGAATCCGACCAGACGTTTTCCGCCGTTTCCACCATGTCGATCACCGTGTATAGCGGCAAAATGACGCCCAAGATCCCGATCGGCGCCCCCATGCCCGACATCAGCGAGAGCGTGAGAAAGTAGCACCCCATGGGCACCCCGGCGTTGCCGACCGCGGAAACCACCGCGATCACGATCCAGAGCGCCACGGTCGAAAGCGTGAGCGTCGCCCCGCCGTTTTGCAGGACAAAGAGCGAGGAAACCAGAATAAACGCCGCACAGCCATTCATATTGATCGTACAGCAGATCGGCAGGACGAAGCGCGCCACTTCGGGGCGGGTGGAAAGATTGTTTTCCGCCGAAGCTACCGTCACCGGGAGCGTCGCGGCGGAACTCTTGGTAAAGAGCGCCATCAGCACCGCCGGCAACATTCCGCGAAAGATTTTGAGCGGATTGATCCGGTTGAGCAGCAAAAAGAGCGGCAAAATGAGGAAAAACTGGATGACGTTGCCGCCGAGCACCACCGCCAGATATTTGCCCAACGAACCGACCACCACTCCGGCGGAAACCTGCGCCGCCAGTTGCGCGGCAAAGGCGACGATCCCCAAGGGCAGTACGGTCACCAGCGCCCGGATCAGCGCAAAAAGCACTTCCTGAAGCCCGAAAATGCCCTTGTGCAAGACGGCGATGTTTTCCGATTTCTTGCCCGCCGCCAGCGCGAAGCCGACCGCCGCCGCCACGATCAAAATGCTCAAGACGTTGCCGGAAGACAGCGGCTTGATGATGTTGTCGGGCACCACCGCGAGGATGTGATTGTAAACGGTGAGCCGACCCAAGTTTTGCGGCACTTCCGCCTGACCGTTTTGGATCATTTCGGCGGGTAGATTGCCGGGGGAGATCCACTTGTAGAGTAGTGCGCCGACGATCGCGGCGGCAAAGGTGGTGAGCAATGTGTAAGTGATCGTGTGCAAAAATATCCGCCCGGTCTCTTTCTTGGTGCCCAGCGAAGCGAGCGTGGTGATGATCGCCAGCGCAATGGTCGGCACCGCCACAAACTGAAAGAGTTTGGTGTAAATGGCGGCGATGAAGTTGAAAAACTCATTGAGCCCGGGGCGGTTCCACGCGCCGAGCACGGCGCCGATCGCCAGGGCAAAAAACCAGAGGAAAAACTGTTTGCCGTTGAAGCCGAATTTCTTATCCATGATGTGCTCCCGAAAGTTGTATAGTCTAAATATACCGCTTCCGGGGCGCCTTTGCAAGCTTCGGCGGCTCAGTTGTGATCGGGAATGCCCTGACGCATCAATTCCTTTTGTACCGCGGCAATATCGACGCTCCGCACCGAAGTATTGGTTTCGACCGCTTTCGCCGCCATTACCCCGGTACCTTGACCAATGCCGAGGCAGACCGACATGATCCGGAAGTTGGAGTGCGCCTTGTGACTGCCGCCGATGCACCGCCCGGCGAGCAACAGTCCGTCGAGTTTTTCCGGGATACAGCACCCCGCCGGAATGGAGTAGCGCCCTTTCATGCGAAAGGCGCTCTGCGCCCCGTGGGGGTCGAGCCCCGCGCCGTTGACGTGGTGGATGTCGAAGTTGAAGGCGTTGCCGGTGATGATCCAATCGGGAAAGAGCCGCCCCTCGGTAATATCCTCGGCGGAAAGCTCCTGGAGCGTTTGGAAGTGGCGGGTTTCCCGCACCCCGGCGTTGGAGGCGGATGTCACCCAGTAGCACGCTTCATAGCCCGGAGCGTATTTGCGCAAAAAAGCGATGATGGCGGGGATCTGCCGGCGGCAGGATATTTCCGCCTGACTCAGCGCCCGCGCGTCGGTGGCGTCGATGTGAATGGCGTTGGTCATGTTGACGCAGACTTCGCCGGGCAAATGGGTCTTGTAAAGCAAAACATGTCCCGCCGGAAAGGGCAGAAACTCCCGCCCCAGCGCCTGAATTTCCCCTGCCGGCACGTCTACGAGCGTTTCAAAAGAACCGGGGAAAATGGCGCGCGAGTAGTCCACTCCGCCGATCCGAAACATCAAAGTTACTGGCTGACAGAGGTGATCGTCCGGGCGGCCGAGGGTGAATGCCGCCCCGGCGCGCGCGGCGACGTCGCCGTCGCCGGTGCAGTCGATCGTAACCTTGGCGAGGATCGTTTCGCGCCCGGACTTGCTCTCGGTGATGACTCCGCGGAGTTGACCGTTTTCCACGATGGCGTCGGCGACCAACGTGTTGAACTGCAACTCGACGCCGAGTTCGGTCAAATAGTCGAGCAATGCGCTTTTGAGCGCTTCGTGGTGAATGGTGTAGATGAATTTGGGGCTGCCCAAGTCGCAGTCGAGGATCTTTTTCGCCCGCTCCTGAATGTACACGATCTCCGGCGAACCGGTACTGCCGCCCCAGTGGGACATCATCCCCATGGTCGCCATGCCGCCGAGGGCGTTGTCTTTTTCGAGTAGCAGGATTTTTTTCGCCCCCGCCTTGGCGGCGCCGATCGCGGCGCCGATTCCCGCCGGGCCGCCCCCGGCGATGAGGACATCCATGTCGGCGACGACGGGCAGTTCGTGAGCATTTTCCCGGTAAGTTTTCATAGCGGTTTTCCTGGTTTTGGTGATCGACGGCGGCGCCGTTGATAGTTTTTCTTCTTTTAAAATAACAGTTTTTGGAACAAAAACCTTGAAAAAAACGGTATATTATCTTAAATTATCTCATATAAGCGCAAAAAGCGAGGGTTTTATGCAATTTCGGGATATCTTGCGGGCGGTGGAAAAGGAAACGCGACTTTCGGTCAGTGTGGAAGTCTGCCACCCGGTGTTTTTGCACTGCAAGGAGCTGAAACTTGCCCCCGACCAGTATCTGCACCACAGCGAATTCTGCCGGGCGGCGAAACAGCATGACGGCAATCGCATCTGCAGTCGCAATAAGGCGCGCAGTCGGCAAGTCGCCGCTTGCGGTCGGGGGTTCGGCGGGAGTTGCCCGTGGGGGATACTCGAATATGCCGCCCCGGTGTGGTTTGAAAAGCAACTGGTCGCCATTATTTATGTGGGCGGGATGACGAAATCCGATTGGCGGTCGCCGAAGTTTTATTCCGGGGCTCCGCCCCGGGTCGCGGCCGGAAATTGGCGCGACCAAATGCGCGAAACGGCACAGTTTTTGCGTAAAGTTTTGGAGTTGGAGTTGCGGGAAATCGCGCTCCGGGGCGGCATGCAAAAGCTCCAGCGGCGCGACGAGGATTTTTATATCCGCAACTGTTTGGCGTTTATAAACGACCACTATCAGCGAAACATCGCCCTGGCGGATTTGGCGGAGTTGCTCGGGGTCAACCCCAACTATCTGGGCGGCTTGCTCCGGAAGCAGCTCAAATCGACTTTTCGCGAGCAATTGACCCGCAAGCGGCTGGCGGAGGCGGAAATTTTACTGCGCTTTCACGCCGAGTTGTCGATCGGCGAGATCGCCTTCAACTGCGGATTTTCCGACAGCAACTACTTTTCCGCGCTCTTTCACCGCCGGTGCGGAATGTCCCCGACCGCCTTTCGGGCGCAGGGGCGTCAGGATAACTGAGCGAGGAACTCCAAACTCGTTTGGGCGTCGCGCCAGACGTCGGCGGAGTAATCCTGCTCGTAGATTAGCCACTCCACTTTTCCCGGGCAACTTGCGGAAACGATCCTTTCCAGCGGGATGCTCCCTTTGCCCAGCGCGGTCATCGTGTTGGGGTCGGCGGGATCAACGATATCCTTGAGGTGGATCTGCACGATCCGGTCGCGGTATTTGCGCACGGTTTCCACCGGGTCGAGCTTGGCGGCACTCAGCCAGCAGACGTCCGGCTCGAGGAAAAACTGCTCCGGGTCGGTCGCCGCCATGATCCGGTCGAGCGCCGGAATTCCGTCGATCCGCGCCCCTTCGCCCCAGTGGTTGTGATAGGAAAACTTCACCCCGCGGTCGTGCGCTGCTTTGCCCGCCAGTTGCAAATTTGCCAAGATCGCCGGGAAGTCCGCGGTGAAATCGGTGATCAGACTATGCGTAACTGCCGGAGTATCAAGGATTTTTGCCTCATCGTAAATCGGGCTTGCCGCATCGCGTATAGCCTCCGCCGGGTACATCAAACCGGCGCACTGCAAATGTAACTCGTCCAATAGATTTTTCAGCTCGACGGCGGAAAGTCCGCCGTGGAAGCTGTAAAACTCCACCCCGTCGAAGCCCAGTTCGGCGAGTTGTCGCAAGGTGCCGGGGAAATCGGCTTTGAGTTCGTTGCGAAATCCGTAAAGCTGAACGCCTTTTTTCATCTTTACCACTCCTTGCCCAAGATGCGCTCCACGTTGCGGTAGAGGATGTTGCGCCGGTCGTCGTCGGTGATATCCGCCGCCAGCACTCCGCCGACCGCCTGATATTCGTCGAACCACGGCAAGTCGGTGCCGAAGATCAATCTTTCACTGCCGACCGACTCGACCAGTTCGGCGATCCTGCCGCGGTCGCCCGGAATACTGGTCAACTCGAACCAGACGTTGTCGGGGTGAGCCTCGGCAAAGGGCCGGAGTTTATCCCACTCGCCGTAGAAGCAGTGGCCGATGAAAAATTTGATGCGCGAATAGCGCGAAACCACCTTTTCCAACTCGGCGGAGTTGTCCGCCGTCTTGCCGCCCCAGGTGTGGTAGAGGCAGAGCAGTTTTCGCTCGTTGGCGAAGTCCAACGCGTAGCGATACTTGGGGTCGGAAGCCAACGGTCCGTGGAGATCGGAGTGAAATTTCAGGCCGACGCACCATGGTTGCCACGCGTCGAACTGCGCCAAGTCTTCCTTGATCCGCTCCGGGAAGTTGGGGTTGATCACGATATACATCCGGAAAACGTCGGGGAATTTCCGGCAGATATCGACGACTTTTTCACTGCGGGTATGGCCGTGAAGCGCCCCGTGGTGAGAAAAGACCAGTCGCTTGATCCCGGCGCGGAGCAGGTGTTCGCGCATCCGCTCCGGCGTGTTGCCGGGCAGAAAAATTTTCGGGTGATGCCCCATGTGGCCGTGCATGTCGTAAACCGGAATATCGGCTCTGCCGTTTACCCAGAACTCGTGCGCCAGGGTATTTTCGCGCTCCCAAATGGCGTTTACCATTGTATATTCTCCACTAAATTCAAGAGGTTTTTGCCGGTGATTTTAGCGACGGCGTCGGCGTCGATCCCGGAGTGTTTGATTTGCAGCATCTGATTGCCCTGATCCAATTCCGGAAAGGCACTGCCGTAAAGCAAGCGGTCGGCGCCGAAAGTTTTGACCAGTTCGCCCACCCCTTCGCAGACCCAGTAGTCCGCCAAACTCAAATACAAGTTGGGATAATTTTCCAACAGCGGTCGGAAGTAGCGATCGGCGCCCCACTTGCTCCCGGCGGGAATGATGGCGCAGATATCCGGGAACTCCCGCAAAAAGTCGTACAACTCGCGCCACTTGGTGCCAAAGGGAGTGAGCAGTACCGGGATCCGGTGCCGTTGGGCGGCGTCGAGGATTTTCCCCAGCGTCATCCGACCGGGGATGAAGGCGTGATTGGGGTCAAAAGTTATCGCGCCGATCCGGCACTCCCGCATCGCGGAAAAAAACGCTTCCGGCTCCGGCATTTCCGCATCCTGTTGAGGCATGACGCCCCAGACTCCGGTCAGCCGCTGTTGCGGATCGGCTTGGGCGAGGAGTTCCGCCAGTTCGGCGTTGGTGTTCAGCCCGTCGTGGGGGTAGTTGCAATGCCGGACCAGCGCCCGGTCGATGCCGAAGCGATCCATGTCGGCAAGCAGCTCCGCCGCGCCCGCCCCCCGACCGTAGAGGTCAAAGCCGATCCGGCAATCGGCATCAAAGAAAAAGAGCTCTTTCATAGCCGATAACTACTTTATTCGCAATAATATTCGCCCATAACTTTTTCCACGCAGTCCGCCATTTTTTCCAAGGTGGCGTCGTCGAGGCTCATCACCGCCATTCCGGCGCAGAGCAACTGGTGGTAAACGATCTTTTCCGCGTTTTCGCAACTTTCCACCCGGTAGGTCGAGCGCGGCGGGGTGAAGCCGCTCTGCCGGTGCATGATGTTCGCCCAGCCGGAACCGATGCCGATCGCGCCTTCCGCTTGGATCGCCTCGCGCACCCGATCGCGGGTGATGCCGGGCTTGAGGTGAGTGTCATCGACCTTAAAGGCGAACATGTAGTAGCTTTGCGGGTCGGCGAGCCGCCCCTTTGCCTGCGTGGTGATGCCGGGGATCGCTTCCAATCTGGCGCGGAAGCGGGCGGCCTTGACGTCGCGCTCGGCGGTGAATTCCGCCAAGTGCTCCAGCTGGGAAAGCAAGATCTCCGCCTGATATTCGGTGAAGCGGAAGTTGAAGCAGGTCATCCCCTCCGGAGTCGGGGTGCCTTGCCCCTGCTTGGCGCCGTACTGGTAACCGATGTGCGAGATCCGGCCGAGGGCGTCGGCGAGTTGCGGGTCGTTGGTGATGCAGGCGCCGCCCTCGCCGGACGCCATCAGCTTGCTTTCCTGAAACGAAAACGAGCCGACGTCGCCGATCGTGCCGACGTGCTTGCCCGCCCAGCGGCCGCCGTGGGCGTGGGCGCAGTCTTCCACCACTTTGAGTCCGTGCTTGCGGGCGATCGCCATGATCTTATCCATATCCGCCATCGAGCCGAAAAGGTGTACCGGGATGACCGCCTTGGTCTTGGGCGTGATCGCCTGCTCGAACTTTTCCGGGTCCAGACAGAGCGTCGCCGGGTCGATGTCGGCGATCACCGTGGTCGCGCCGCAGTAAATGGGGGCGAGTCCGGTCGCCATCCACGTATGAGCGGGCACGATCACTTCGTCGCCCGCGCCGACGCCGAGGGCGCGCAACGCCGTTTCCAGCGTGACGGTGCCGTTGATCATGGATTCGCAATGCAACGCGCCGGTGAACTTGGCAAACTGATTGTTGAATTCAATTTCCCGCGGACCGTAGAACGACCACCGGTCGTTGAGGTAGAGATTTTTGATGCGCTCCGCGGTTTCCGGGTAGCGCGGCGGCCAATTCGGATACTTGATCGGTTCGCTGAAAACCTTGCTGCCGCCGTCGATTGCCAATTTCGCCATTTGTTGTTTCTCCCTTTTGGGTGGTTGAAAAAGTGATTATTTTTGGTCATCCTGCTGGACGAAGCCGTTGTCGGAATCGTCGAGCTTGATGTTTTTCAAATCCTTGACCAGCGCGATCGCGTCGCGGATGCCGCCCCACGAGATCCAGATGCTGCAGACGACCCCCAGCACCAGCGAGAACGGCACGAACTTCCACCACATCAGCTCTTCCCAGAAGCGGTCGCCCAGCCACGTCGTAAAAATTGCCAGCAACGTAACCACGATGAAAATGATCCACCAGATGAAGGAGTAGAGAAACGATCCCCACGCCAGAAAACTGTCGAAGCGCGTAAAGTTGTTGGTGATACCGATGAGTTTGCTGAAGGTGAATTTTTTCGACCGGATCAGCGAGAGGCTCTTTTCGTCGGCGTACTCGCCGCGGTGGAGCATCTTATCCATATTGTGCACGTGGCGCGGCCCCAAGAGCGAAACGAGAATGTAGCTCAAGGTCGACGCACCCATGGTGATCAAGGTGAGATAGGGCGCGGGAATGGGGAATTTCGCCTGATGCGCCAAGAGATAGTCGCGATAGTGCGGGAATTTTTCCACCAGAAACGGTACGAGCGTATTGCTCCAGCTCTGCTGCAACACGATGAAGCCGATGCCGCACACCGTGCCGACGGTGAGCGCGGTAAAGGCTCCGGCATTGGAGCCGCGTTTCCAGTACAAGCCGCCCAGCATCACCGCTCCGGCGCCGCTCAGGTAGATCGCCCCGGTGATCATGAAATACATGAGGATGAAGTCCTTGAGCGGGAAGAACATACTGAAAAAGAAACTAAATACGGCCACCCCGATGATCCCCAATCGCAGCAACCGCATGTGCTGTTTCGGCTCAAAGGGCTTTTTGCGGAACGGCATGATGATATCCTGAATGAGGATCGTGCCCCAGCTGTGCATGTAGCTGTCGTCGTTGCTGATGGCGCACGCCAGAATGACCACCGCGAAAAGCCCGAGGAAGCCGGGCGGCAATATTTCCACCAAAAAGTACGGCACCCGCACCTGATTGCGGACGTTGGGATCGGCAACCAGATCCAGCTTTTGATTGATCGCCGCCGCCATATCCGCATACTGAGGCAAGTGCATCACCGCGTAGCAGGCGAGCGGGATCATCGTCATCACCAGGGTAAAGGCGTAAAGCCGCCAACTGCCCACCACCGCCGACATGACCCCCTCGTGCGGCGTTTTGGAGGCCGCCGAATAACCGGAGCGGCCCTGCCAGCAGTTCCAAGAGTAGATCAGTACGACCGTGGAGATCATATAATACCAGAAATTGAATCCATCCGCTTCCCACGCTTCAAAGGGATTGATCATGGATTTGCCCGGAGTGGCGGTTTCCCGCATGGCGAGAATGATGTCGCCCCAGCCGAACTTATACATGATGAAAAGCATCGTCAGCATGAAAATGATCAACAGCAGCATTCCCTGGACAAAGTCGGTGATCATGATGCAAATCTGACCGCCCGCGCAGGCGATGTAGACCGCGATCGCAAGATAAATGAACATCACCAGCGGGAAAGTCTGGACGGCGAAACCGAAAATATTTACCGTTTCCGGCAAGCCGAAAAAGGCGATGATGCACCGCGTGGTGATCATCGGGAAAACCCCGAAATTCAACACTCCGCTGAGCCAGCAGAGAAATCCGGAGTAAATGCGGAACGCCCGGCTGTACCGCATTTCAAAAAATTGCGCCAGCGTCATGGAGCGGGTTTCCCGGTAGCGGTAGACGACGAAACCGAAAAGCGCCAACAGCGTCATGATCGGCTTGTTGAGCATCTGCCACCAGGAGGCGGCGAGCCCGTTGTTGTAGGTGACTTCCCACGCGGCGATGATGCTGGCGGCGCCGCCGAAGCCGGCGGCTACCGATAGTAAGTATCGACGCCCCAAGCGGTTGGCGACGAGAAAGTCGCTGACACTGCGGTTGTAACGCTTGTAATAAAACGTAACACACAGCAACAGCACCATGACCGTTATCACGATCACCCAGTCGATAATTTGTAAATTCATTGCCGCATTCCTTTCTTTGGTGGTTAATATATGCCCAATGGGTGTTTTTGGCAATAGCTTATTGTTGCGTAATATTCATCGATCTTGCGATTCGGGTGATTTCGGGGCAACTCGGCGCGAAAAAAGCGCTTCTCCCCCGCCGATAATATAGTTTTGCCCCCGGTGCGGTACAACAACTTCGATGTATAACATTTTGAGAAAAAATGTGGACAAAATGAATTTTGATTTGACTTTTGCGCCGAAACTGAATATGGTAAAAGCCGGGCGGAGCGCGCCCCGAAAAAAGGAAGATCATGAATATCGAGCAGTTGTTGCGCCAGGGAGTTAAGCGGATCATCACCCGCCATTCGAGTGGGGGCGAGGGGTACGACGGCACCCGCTTCGTTTCCAGTTCTCACCCCACCCGGGAGTTCGTCTTTGCGCTGACTGGCGAGTGCCGGCTGATGCTGGACCGCCGGATCTATCCGTTGCGCCCGGGGGAGATCATGCTTTTTGATCCGTGGGTGGAGCACAGTTTTCAATACCTGATTGAAGACGACGGACTGCTGCACTTGTGGGGCTACTTGGAGACCAAGCGGTTGCGGGGGGCGTTCATTAAAGTTGAGCAGGGCAATGTGATCTGCGGAGTGTTGCCGCGGATCATTTTCCCCGGCGAACTCAAGCATCTGTTGGAAAAGCGCTGGGATCGCCTCGCCGCCTTGAGCGAGCCGAGCGACGAAGCGGTGCGCAACAAACTTTCGGCGATCCTCAATCTGGTGCTGGACGAGGCGGCGCTGACCTTGCTTTCGGGCGAAGTGGAAACGCCGGATAGTTCGCTGTCGGAAAAGGTTTCGAGTTATATCCGGTCGTGCAACGGCAGGAATTGCTCGCTGGAAACGTTGGGGCGGATCTTTTCCTGCTCCAAGTTTCACTTGTCGCACTGCTTTTTGCGGGAAACGGGTATGAGCGTCGGCAAGTTCATCAATGCCGTGCGCCGCGACTACATCGGCGCGGCGCGCCGTCAGGGGTTGCGGCAAAAGGAGATCGCGCAGGAGCTGGGCTTTGCCTCGCCCGCCAGTTTCGCCAACTGGCAAAAGCGCCACCGGTGAAGTTTTGACCCCGACCGGGCATTTGCAAAAGCCGTTGCCGCGCAGTATATTATCCTCAACATTTTGGGTTGCCGTAAGATAAGCCGACATGCTGTTTAACTCCGCAGAATTCTTTTTCTTTTTACTGGTGATGCTGGTCGTCTACTGGGCGTTGTCCGCCCGGAAGACGGCGCAGAACGCCTTTTTGCTTTTGGGCAGCTGGTTCTTCTACTTTTGGGCGGACTGGCGCTTCGGTTTTCTGCTGGTGGCGACGGTCGTCGTCAGCCGTTGGGCGACCACCCGGATCACCGCGCTGACGGCAACGGAACAACGGGCGGCGGCGCGCAGGATACTCTATCTCGGCATCGGCTTTAACTTGCTGGTGTTGGGGTTTTTCAAGTACTTCGACTTTTTCACCGCTTCCGTCTGCGCGCTCATCGGCGTCGATCCCCAACCCTTTTGCCTGAAATTGCTGGTGCCGGTCGGGGTCTCATTTTATACCTTTATGGCGATGGGGGCGATCTGGGACGCGTGGCATCAGGTGCCGACGCCCCGCAGTTCCTGGCTCGAATATGCGCTCTTTATCAGCTTTTTCCCGCAACTTCTGGCGGGTCCGATCGGGCGCGCCGGGGCGTTGCTGCCGCAGATCGCGGCGCCGCGGCGGTGGGACGGCGACCAGTTTGCCGCCGGGGTGGAACTCTTTGCGCTGGGGCTCTTTAAAAAACTGGTGGTCGCCGACCGGCTGATGTACTTTGTCAACAACGTGTGGGATACCCCCGCATACCGCAACAGTTTCAGCGTGGCGCTGGCGATATGCTTTTTTTCCATCCAGATCTATTGCGATTTTTCCGGCTATACCGATATGGCGCGGGGGTGTGCGAAACTTTTCGGCATCGAACTGGCGCCGAATTTTGACCTGCCCTATTTTTCCCGTTCGGTGGGGGAATTCTGGCGCCGCTGGCACATTTCGCTGTCGAGTTGGTTCCGGGATTATCTCTACATCCCGCTGGGCGGATCCCGGGTGGGGTTCGGCAAGTATGCCCGCAACGTGATGACGGTCTTTCTCGCCAGCGGGTTGTGGCACGGCGCCAACTGGACCTTTGTCATCTGGGGCGGCATCCACGGCTTCGCGGTGGTGTTGGAAAAGTTGATCTATCGCCGGAAAGAGCAACTTCCCGGCGGTTGGGGAGCGCGGCTTGGGGCGACGGGGCAAGTGATCGTCACCTTTGTCGTCGTCGCCGTGGCGTGGGTCTTTTTCCGCGGGGAAAGTTTATCGGCGGCGGGGCAGTTTTTCGGTTCGGCGGCACCCGGCGGCGCCTTTGACTGGAGTCAACTGTACGCCGGGCTGGGCACCAGCAACCTGATCATCTGTTTCGTCGCCATGGCGCTGCTCACCGGGTTGGATATTTTTCAGTGCCATTTAGCCGGGGCAACTTGGCGGCGGGTGCTCTTTTGGGTCGTGGTGTTGAGCGCCATCGTTTTCCTCGGAGTCCCGGCGGGCGGGAAATTCATTTACTCTCAATTTTGACGGGGTGGCAATGCGGAGTCTGTTGATCGGTTTGGCGTTGGCGGCGGCGGTGATCTTCACCGTGGGCACGCTGTTTGAGCGCCGCATCATCCTTGCGCAGGATCAACTCTCGGCGGGCAAGGTCAACCGCCTGGTGCACAGCGCCGACCCGGCGGAAGTGCCGGTTTTCGGCTCGTCCCGCGCCGAGGGCAGTTTTTTGCCGGAAGTGATCTGCCCCGGGTGCTTCAATTACGGTTTAAGCGGCACGGGCAATTATGTCCTGGTGACGTTTCTGGAGATCGAGCTGAAAAAGCCCCGGAAGACCCCGGTCATCCTCAATATCGACCCGTGGAGCTTCGGTCGGAGTCTGGGCAGTCCGGGCAATTATCTGATCAATGCCGATCAGCCGGAGATCCGGGAGCTTTTGGGCGACGATTATCGCTGGTACTACCGGATCCCGGTGTTGAAGTATTACGGCCACTGGGAAGATTTTTTCTTTCAGCATACGCAACTCAAATACGATTATCGCCGGATCCGCTACCTCGACCGCGGGGCGCTGTTGGAATTTAAACGCATCCCGACGCGCGAAGCGTTGCTTGAGCAGTTGCGGGCGGTCGGGGCGCCGACTCCGCTGGATCTTTCGGCTCCGGCGGCGCGAAAACTGATCAAACTTTGCCGGGGAGCCCGCCGTCCGATCGTGGTGGTGCTGGCGCCGATTTACGACGGCGGCGCTTATCTCCACCCCGCGTGGCGGAAAAACTGGGATCAGCTGCGGGCGGAACTGGCGGTCAATCCGCAAGTGGTGGTGCTGGATTACTCCGCCGCGCTGACCGACGAAAACTATTTTTACAACGCCACTCACTTGTCGCTTGCCGGGGCGCAAAAATTCAGCCAAATGCTCCGCGACGAACTCGCAAAACGCGCTCTCATCAAGTAAAAGTTACTTTTCAAGGGCAAGCGCACCTGGGGGGCAAACGCCGTCGGTCGCCGAGGTTACGCCAACAAGAAAGAGGCTTTCCCGGCAAGTAAGTTATCGATACGGGCAGTTTGAGAGGTGGTCGTTGACCATGCCGATCGACTGCAAATAGGAATAGGTGATCACCGCGCCGACCAAGACGATGCCGCGCTTTTTCATATCAAGACTCATCGCCCGGGAAATCGCGGAAACCGTCGGGATCTCCGCAACGGTTTTCCACTTGCCGTCCAAGGTTTTGCCGCCGGAAAAACTCCAGATATAGGCGTCGAAAGAACCGAATTCCGCTTGAATTTTTTGCACCGCCTGCGCGTTTTGGCGCACGCCGAAAACCTTGGCGCGGTTGCGGATGATGCCGGGATCGGCAAGCGCCGCTTCCAACTCCGCATCGCTCATTGTTGCGCAGGCGGCGATCTCAAAGTTGTGAAAAAGTTCTTTGTAGCGCGCGCGCTTGTGCATGATGAGCGACCAGGATAGTCCGACGCTCGCGCCCTCGAGAGCGAGCATTTCAAAGAGGAAGCGGTCGTCGTGGCTTACCTTGCACCACTCCGAGTCGTGGTATTGCTCCAGTATCGGGTCGCCCCGGTACATCGCCCGGCAGGGAGCTTCCGGCGACGGCGAGTTCATCATTTGCCGGTGCCTTTGCGGGTGACGCCGGTACCGTAAATGGTTTTCCAGTCGTCGCGCATGGAAACCGGGATCCAACCGTATTTTTGGCAGCTTTGGCGCATTTCGTCGGCCTTTTTCAGATTGCCGTACTCGCGCACCAGGTCGTCGCAGAGCAGCATGAAGCCGAGCGATTTATACTTGTTGCGGCAGATCGTGTAGTTGAGCATACTCGCGTCGCTCATGGTGTTGCCGAATGCCAGCACCGGCTGGATGCCGATCTCGCGCACGATGATGGAAACTTTATTCATCTGGAGATTTTTCACCAAATTGACGCCGCCCAAGCGCAGTTCGTCGTCGACGAAAATGTACTCCAAGCCGTCCTTGTCGCCTTGACCGCTCGCCACGACGGTGCTGTCGGAGCCGATGATTTGAGCCGGAGGTAATTGCAATACCGCCGCGAGCGGGCGCATCGTGTAGCGGTCGGTGCCGCTGATCACATACACGGTAAAACCGTTTTGGCGCAGATAGTCGATGACTTCGAGCATGGGGCGATAGTAGGCATCGCCGCGCTTGAGATCGTTGAAGCCGGGTTGATCTTCCGCCATGAAGTTGCGCACGAAAGCGTCGAATTCCGCAAAGGTCATGCCCCGATAGGCTTCGGCAACCATGCGTTCGCGGTTTTTATCCAATTTGGGGAGCTTGCCGCGCCGGGCGTTGCGCGCCGCCGCGAGCTGCTCGGCGGTGGGTTGGTAACTGCGGTCGTCGAGGACGCGGTGCTCAAAGAGTTGCCAGTCGAAGTAAGTGGGGTCGGTTTCCAGAAACAGCGTGCCGTCGAAATCGAAAACGGCGATGCGGTTGGCGACCGGGATATAGTCGGGCGAGCCCTCGGCGGTGACCGCTTGGATGTAGTTTACGAGCGCAGCTTTGGCGGGCGCCTGATCCTGCCACGAAGCCAGCGGCGTGGAAGCGCACCCCGCGAGGATCAAGCTGCCGAGCGCCAGCAAAAGCACGAGTAAGGAGGAATAATTTTTTCTTTTCATTTTCTTTTCTGCTTCAATAGGGTTTTAGGTGCCACTAAAATATACACGCCGGCGCACCGTTTTTCAACGTAATATCCACCGGGGAAACGGCTGGACCAATCGACCGGTTATTCCCCGTTATCCGTTACTATTTCTGGGGAAGATTTATCTGCCTGTCCGGGAATTTCGCAAAGAATTTTGAATAATTCCTGATTGACAAAATATGCGCAGTTGCCCCTTGTCATTCTGCGCAAAAGTCCGAAATCGGTCATCTGTTTCAAATATGATGCCGCAGTATTGCGACTGATGTGCAACGCGTCTTGCAGATGTTGAATTCTTGTGTAAGGGAAGAGATAGATAGCGTCAACCAAGTCCCGGTTGTAAAATTTGAAGTTTTCCCGAAGTAAACGTTTGGTTTTTAGCATTGATGCATCAATTTTTTGGATCGTGACCACCGTCATTTTTGCCGTTTCTATTACCGCATCCAGCATGAAAAGAATAAAATCTTCCCAGTTGTTTTGCGTGCGGACTTCCTGCAAACATTGATAATACGCGCTTTTGTTGCTGATGATATACCGGCTCAAATAGAGGATCGGGGTATCCAGTAATTTTTTCAAGACCATATATAAGACATTAATGATTCGCCCGGTGCGACCGTTGCCATCGTAAAAAGGGTGGATGCTTTCAAACTGGTAATGAATGGCCGCCATCTTTACCAATGGATCAATTTCAGGCCAAAAATCGTCAACATTGATGACTTTTTCCAAATTCCCGAGTAATGCAATTATCGTATCGTAGTCTTGGGGTGGCGTATAAATGATTTCTCCGGTACTGGCATTTTTTAGCGTTGTGCCGACTTGCTTACGGATTCCCGCATTGTTTTTTTCCAAAACGCTCTGAATAGTGCAGATATTATTGATGGTAAGCAGATTACCATTGCGGATTTGCTCGTATCCCAGCAATAACGCTTCTGCGTAATTGCGAACTTCTTTCGCTTGCGGGGAGATTGTTTTCTGCTCGAAAAGTTCCGCTTGATAAAGTTCATCGGTCGTGGTGATGATGCTTTCAATTTCAGAACTGTCTTTTGCCTCCTGCAAACTGAGCGCCCGGATCAAGATGTACTGGTTGGGGATGGTTCTGGAAAATCCGTTGAGCAGGGCCAGTTCTCGGTTGGCGTCGTTGACGCGTTTCAGAACTTTTTTGGTTTCCAACTCTTGGGCGGGTGGCAAGGAAGCCAAAGGGCATGGTCTCATTTTTACATTCTCCGTCACTGTTGGATTGCGAGGGGTTAATTTCCTATGCTCAATATATCGCAAAAATTAAGCAATATCAAGTTGCTTTGCGCAAAAAATCGATTTTTTTGTGCATTGGTTGCCGTCGCGCTTAAAAATTGCCCTTTTTTGTGCGTTGCTTTTTTTTGCCAGCGGCGGGAGTCAGTACTCGATCACCGAGGGGTGGTAGTGCGCCGCCGCGTGGGCGCGGAGCATGGTCATCACCACATTGTAGGCGTCTTGTGCCGTAATGGGATAAGGCGCGTTGCCCTGCAACGCCTGATAGACGTGATACCACATCGTGTCAGGATAAGTGTAGCCCTTATCCGGCTCTTCCTTGCCGCTCTCGATCACTTTGCCGCGCTGAAGCAAGTGTCCGTAGGTGCTCGCCGGGATCGGCCGCGACTCCTCGATGAAAGTCAATTTTTCATTGGGATTGCCGTACTCCAGCGGGAAGTTCCCCCGCACCCCGTCCAGCCGGGTGAAGCGGATCGCCGGATCCAGATAGCGGAGTTTGAGTTCCTGACCGTTGGCGGGTATCACCAGCGACCCCCGGCTGCCCCAAAGTTCGTAGAGGTTGCCGTGGATGGTCAAAATGGTGGATATTTCAATATCGACCACGCAGTTGTTTTCCCCGACCAGCACCAGTTTCACCTGATCGTCGGCATCGCCGCCGCCGACGATATGGGCGAGGTTGCACCACAGATCTTTGACCGGACTTTGCAAGAGCTGCAGTCCCTGATCGACGAAGTGCGGTCCCCAGTTGTTGAAAAGTCCGCCGTGAAACTCGGTCAAAGTCTGCCAGTCGAAGCGGCGGACGTACCCCGGGTGGCGGTGGATCTTGATCATCGAAATTTCCCCGAGGATCCCGGATTTGAGCACCTCTTGGATCATCAGAAACGGCGACTCGAACCGCCGGTTGAAGCGGAAAAAGAGTTTGCCCGGGTATTGTTTTGCGGCCTGAAGCAACGCCTCCGCCTGCTCGGCGGAGGTGGCAAAGGGTTTATCCACCACCACCGCCTTGCCGGCTTCAAGCGCCTGCAACGCCTGCGGGGTATGGTCGTCGTTGCGGGTGGCGATACTGATCATATCCAGCGTCGGATCGGCGAGCATTTGGGCGTAATCGGCGTAGATTTTGGCGCCCGCAAACTGCTTCGGCAGATCTTCCCGCCGGTCGGCGGCGTGGTCGCAACCGGCGGCGATCTCATAAAATTCGGGGAAGAGCGCGATTTCGGGTGCGTGCATATTGCGCCCCGCGCGCCCCAGCCCCAAAATTCCGACCCGGATTTTCTTATTCATCGCCGCCACTCCCCCATTACTGGATAGTTACGATCTGATCGGTTTCCGCCGAACGCATCATCGCCTCGGCGACGGCGAAACTTGCGAAGGCTTCCGGAATGCCCGGGAAGTAGCTTTTGCCGGTGCGGATCGCGTCAGCAAAGGCGACCATTTCATTCATGAAGCCGTTGCCGGTGCTGGCGTTGCCGACCCCGGCGCTCTGGGCGGTTTCGTTGACTTCGATCTCTTTCGTCGTGCCGTCGAGCAAAACGAGCTTGATCGTTGACGAAGCATCCAAGGTGAGCGCCCCGTTTTCGCCGTAGATCTCCATAACTTCGCCGGAGCGCCCGAAGCGCTGCCAACTGCACATCATATTGACGATAATTCCGTTGGCGTAGGTGACGGTGGCGGAAACGTAGTCGGCGGGGAGTTCCTGTTGGGGATCGAGCAGCAGGCCCTGCGCGTAAACCCGTTTCGCCTTGCCGAAGAACCAGTTGGCGAGGTCCATGTGGTGGGCGAGCATATCCAAAATGACGCCGCCGGAGCGCTGATAGTCGGTGAACCAGTCGCCGTACATCCGCTTGTAGGCGCCGAAAGGCAGATCGACGTTGCAGAAGCGAATTTTGCCGATGATGCCGGAATCCAGCAACTCTTTGAATTTGAGGGTTTTCGCCATGTGGCGGCGGACGAAGCCGATGCCGAAGGTTTTGGTGAAATTTTTGAGCAGTTCGCGGTATTCCGCCGCCTGTTCCGCGAAGCGGCAAAGCGGCTTTTCGGTGAAAACCGGCTTATTCGCCTTGACCGCGGCGCGGACCCCGTCGATATGGCAGTCGCTGGGGGTCGCCACGACGATCGCATCGACCTTGTCCACGAGTTCCTCGACCGAGGAGCAGATCTCCGGGCCGTATTTTTCCTGCATCGCCTGCGCCTTTTCCGGGGCGATATCGTACACGGCGGCAAGTTTCACATTTTCCATTTTGGACAGACTGTCGGCGTGGGTAGTGCCCAGCCGCCCGGCACCGATGATTCCGAACTTGATCATTTGCATTTCCTTTTCCTGTTTTACCACGATGACCATTTTCGCTGCTTCCACTATTTGACCTTGGCGGCTTCCGCTTGGATGAACTGGATCGCTTCGGCGATGTCGCGCTCCTGCTCCGGCCCGGGGGGCAATTCCCGCTCGATGACGAGATTGCCGGCAAAGCCGTTTTTGAGCAGGCGTTTCAACACGTCGGCAAACCGCGCATCTCCTTGCCCCAGAACCGTTTCCTTGCCCAGAGCGTTGCCGTCTTGCGGCCGCTTGCCGTCTTTGCAATGGACCACCCGCACCCGGTCTTCCAAGAGATCGAGGAAGTGATCCGGGGTGTCCCGATCGTAGATGAGGAGGTTCGCCGGGTCGAAGTTGATCCCCGGTTTCGCCGGGGCGAGATCGTCCAAGAGTTGTTTGAGCGCCGCCCCGGATTCCATGCCGGTCTCAAAGATAAACTGCTGGCCGTTGGCTTCGGCAAAGAGGGCGAGTTGCCGCAGATCATTAACGAATTTTTCGTACTCCGGAGCGCCCGCTTCGGGCTGACAGCCGACGTGGCAGGCGATGTATTGGATGCCGTATTTCTTGCCCCACAACATTTGGCGGCACGCCAGCACCATCCGCTCCGCCCGAAACGCTTCGGGGACCAGTCCGGTGGTCTCTTTTATCCGGCTCCAATCCTGATTGGGGAAGAAGAGGAACATCGTGGGCACGGAAAAACCGTATTGGCGAATGAGTGCAAAAAGTTCATCCGACTTTTTCTCCGCTTCGGCGGTCGGGGCGATATATTCCTCGCTGACCCCGGCGATCTGCAAGATATTCATGCCGAGCTTTTGGTAGAGCGCCAGCCGCGCTTCGGTGAAGTGCGGGCAACGGAGCAAGGTTCCCAAGGGATTTTTCATTTTGACTCTTCCTTTTTTTCAATATAGCTTCAAAGCTGGATTCTTTCAATTTGCCTGATACTTGACGCGGCCGTCGACGATCGTGGTGCGGACTTCCAAGTTTTCATCCAGCAGAACGAGGTCGGCGATGAAATCCGGTTCAATGCTCCCGCGCTTGCCCAAATTTAGGCTTTCCGCCTGATTGCAACTGGTGGCGCGCACCGCTTCCGCCAGCGGAAGTCCGGTGAGGCGCACCAAACGTTGGAATCCGGCGTAGTAACGCAACGTGCTCCCGGCGACCTGCCCGGTGGTGAGGCGGGCGCAACCGCCCTTGACCACGACCGGCAAGCCGCCGAGGGTGTAGTCCCCGTCGGGCATGCCGGCGGCGCGCATCGAGTCGGTGATCAGCATCATCCGCCCCGGACCCTTGAGTTTGGCGATCAACCGGATCATCTGATCGCAGAGGTGGATGCCGTCGCAGATCATTTCCACATAGACGTCGTCCGCCATTAAGCCGCCGCCCACCATGCCGAAGCGCAAATGATGCACCGGAGTCATGACGTTGCAGAAGTGAGTCAGGTGCTTCATCCCCGCCTGCCGGGCGGCTTCAAAGCAGGCGTAATCGGCTTCGCTGTGGCCGCCCGAGGGCATGATGCCGCGCGCGGCGAGCTCACGGGTAAACTCCACCCCGCCGGGCAATTCGGGCGAGAAAGAAACTTTTTTTACCGGCGATATGGCGTTGAGTTCCTCCACCAGGTCGATCCGCGGATTTTGCAGAAATTCCGGATTCTGCGCCCCGGCGCAGGGGGGATTGAAAAAGGGCCCTTCCAAGTGGATCCCCAACAGACTCGCCCCGTCGGTCACGGTGCGTTTGTACTCTTGTGCCTGACGGCAGAGTTGGCGCAGATCCGCTTCGGAAACGCTCAAGCTGGTGGCGAGAAATCCGGTCACCCCGTCCCGGAGTTTATCCCGACCGATCGTGGCAAAGGCTTCGGCGGTGCCGTCGCAAAAGTCATAATTGGAGCGACCGTGCGAGTGGATGTCGATGAAGCCCGGCACGGCGATCCGCCCCCTGCCGTCGATCACGGTGTCGGTTTCGCGCGCCGGGGCGTTGCCGACGGCGACGATCCGATCATTTTCCAGCCGGATATTGCCGGAAATATCCACCCCCGGCGACACGATCCGGCAATTTTGGATGACGACACTCATAAAACGGTATCCAAGTTGATCTTATCCGCGGTGTAGATCAAGGTGAAATCGGCGTGATCCAACAAGTAGGAGGCGGGCAACTCCGGCGTGGCGCGCCGATCTTTGAGCATCCGGGTAAGCGGCGCTTCCTGCTCGGCAAAGCACGCCAACAGCAATTCCCGCTTGGACGCCAGAATCGGCTTCATGCCGGTCGTGGCGGCAAAGCGCGGCACCAGCGAACTGTCGCCATTGGCGGTAACTTTGGTGTTTTGCTCGATGGTTTCCTTGGTAAGCGGCAACACCCGGGTCGGGAGCTGGCCGTAAACTTCCGCCGCGATCTCCGCTTCCGGGATCGGCTCGTTGAAGGCGATATGACCGTTGAAACCGATGCCCAAAAGCTGCAGGTCAAGCCCGCCCGCCGCCGCCAGTTCGCGGTCGAATTTGCCCGGATCGGCGGGGTCGGGGAAGTGCGCTTGACCTTCCGCAAAGTTCCGCGCGGGGGCAAACTTGTAAAAGAGTTTTTCGTGCATGTACTTCCAGTAGCTCAACGGGTGGTCGTGACCGACGGCGGTATGCTCGTCGGCGGCATATTCATCCAGATTCCAAGTCGAGAGCCCGGATAGATCGATCCCGTCGGCGTTGAAGCGATCCGCCAAGATCTGATAGAGCTCGATCATGGTATTGCCGGTGGCAAGCCCCAGATTGAATTTGCGTTTGGCTTTCATCGCCGCCGCGACGGCGTGGTAAATGATTTCCGCGCCGGCAACACTCATGGCGTGGTAATCGGCAACTTTTTGAACTTTCATTTTCGATCCTCAATTATTTACCGGCGAAGAACCGGATCAGTTTGGCGGCGTGGGCGGCGCAGGCGTCGACCACCGGGTCGTAAAACTTGTCGATCGGCAGGAACTTGCCGTTGAGTTTTTCCAACTCGGCGCGGGTGCTCTTTAAGTAGGTATCCATGTACTCGGTGGCGATGTTGATCTTCGCAATGCCGCAGTGGATGGATTTCCGGACCGCGTCCAGCGGCGTGCCGGAGCCGCCGTGGAGCACCAGCGGCAACTCGGGGAGCGCTTCGCCGATCGCCCGACAGCGGTCGATATCCAGCTTCGGCTCCGCCGTGTAGTAGCCGTGGGCGGTGCCGATGGAAACCGCCAGCGCGTCGAGTTGCGTATCCCGGGCAAAGGAGAGCGCCTCCTCTACCGAAGTGAGCGAAGTGGGGTCGCCCTGCGCGACGTGACCGATCTCGCCCTCGACGGAAGCGCCGACGGCGTGCGCCAGACTCACCGCCAATTTGGTTTTGGCGACGTTTTCTGCATAGGGCAGCCGCGAACCGTCGAGCATGACCGAGGTGTAGCCCGCCCGGAGCGCGATCACCACGCTTTCGAGCGAGGCGCCGTGATCCAGATGCAATGCGATCGGCTGATTGGCACGTTGCGCCAGTCGAATCAGCATCCCGGCGATATCCGCCGCCTTGTCCGACTGAAAGAGCCGGTCGTAAACTTGGATGATGACCGGGGATCTTTCCGCTTCGGCGGCTTTCAGCACCGCTAGCGCCGTTTCGTAATTTGCCACGTTGAAGGCGCCGATGGCGCGCTTTTCGCGGCGCGCCGGGCGCAAAATTTCATTCATGGTCACCAGAGACATAAGCAACTTCTCCTTTACAGCGCCGACAGCACCGCTTCTTCCAGTGTTTCCACCTTGAGCGCGGTGTATTTGGCAAGGCAGAGCTTCGTGTAGGGCGAAGCCACGACGATGCGGTCATTTGCCGGGTCGTCCGCCTGCTTTTCGACGTAGGCGGCGAGTTTTTTCACCAGTTCCGGGTAGAGCTTGGGCAAAACGACCGCGCCCTCGCCGCAACTGAAGGATTCCTGCTGATCCGGCACGCCCAGCCAGTCGCGGTCGGCGCCGAAGTGCTGCTCGTCGGCGCCAAGGTGCTTGAGCAATTCGTGCGGGAAGGGCAAGTCGTTGTAGTTGCGCAGATAGTCGCTCTCAAGATAGTAGAGTTTGCCCGCCGCCTTGGCGACCGGGAGATTTAAACTCAAGAGATACTCGGAAGTGTGCACGACACTCATCGGCACGGCGATGCCGAATTCCGCGGCGTCATTTTTCAAAAACTCGTAGGCGGCGGGGTTGGAGACCACCAGCGTTTTCGCCCCGGTTTTGCCGATCTCGGCGACGAACTTTTCCAGCGCCGGTTTCGCGTCGGCGGCAAAGCCCAAAACCTTGAGGGCGCGGCCGATGCAACCGCCGCTAATAGTGGCGTAGCTCTTGCCGGCTTTTTTCATAATGGCGGCAAAGACCGCGTCGATTTTCGCTTCGGCGGTGTAGGGGTCGATGAAGTAGAGCACGTCGCCGCTACCGGAAACTTCCCACTTTTCGCCGGAGATCAACTCGTCGCGGAGCGCCTTGACATCGGCGGGGGCGAAGCCCTTTTCCACGATGTCGGTGCGGGCGGCAATGTTGAGTGCGTTTTCGTCATAGTGATTGACGCAGTGGTGCGCACAGCACCGGCTCAAGTCGGAGCGGTAGAGCATGTCGATGTACTCCGGATTGCTCCACCACTCGGGGTGCAAGGTCGCGCCGTAGATCATCGCGGCGCGGACCCGCGGCGTATCCGCTTCGGTGAAAGTGACGTTGCCGACCGCCGAGAGGTGGCGGCACATGAAACAGAAACGGCAGTTTTTGATGGCGTCGAAATATTTGTCGATATTCATGATCAAAGTCCTTTAAAACCCATTTTGCCGGGATTCATGATGTTGTTGGGGTCGAGTTGCTTTTTGATCGATTCGAGGACGGGCATCGCCGAACCGTACAGATCTTTCATGTAGCGGCCTAATTTGAGCCCGACGCCGTGGTGTTCGTTGATCACGCCGCCGTTGGCGATGGCGGCGCGGATGGCGAGGTCCCAGACGCGGTTGTAGAGCGCCGCGGCTTCGCGGGGATCCGTCGGCACGTCTTTGCCCTCAAAGATGAAGCGGGCGTAGAGCATGCAACCCCATTCGTACCAGTGCGAAAAGTGACCGATGAAGCGGGCTTGCGGGAAGTTCTCTTTCACCACGTTTTTCATGCCCCAATAGACGTTTTCGATGTTGGAAAAGGTCGCCACGGTGTCGAGCGTGCCGAATGCCTGCGGCATGTGGAACATGAAGCCCGGATAGAAGAATTTGTACTTGTTCTTCCACCAGTCCATGCCGCCCTGACTGCCGTAGTCTTCGCCGTGGAACTGATCTTCCATAATTTCGCGGGCGTACTTCATCTGGCGCTCGACGATGTCCTTGCGGCCGTCGAAGCCGAAAACGAGATAAGCGCCCTTATCCAAGGTCTTGCCGAAAACTTTGCTGACGTAGGTGAGCGTTTCGGTTTCGTCGTAGAGCCGCATCGCGCACGGCTGGAGCCGACTGCGCATCAACTCCGCGCCCGCACTCATCGCGGTATGGAAATCGGGGAAGACGTAAGCGCGGAACTCCCGGGCTTCCGGAAGCGGGTGGATCTTGAGCGTAACTTCGGTGATGACCCCGAGCGTGCCCTCGCTGCCGAGGAACAGCATGGTAAGATCCGGCCCGGAAGCGTGGCGCGGCACCGGCAGAGTCCGGATGATCTCGCCGGTGGGGGTGACCACTTCGAGCGACATCACCATATCTTCGATCTTGCCGTACTTGGTCGAGAGCACCCCGGTACCGCGGTGGGCGAGGAAGCCGCCGATCGTGGCGCAGGCGATCGACGCCGGCAAGTGCATGGTCGAAACGCCCTGCTTGTTGCATTGCCACTCCAAATGGCGGGCGATGATGCCGGTCTGGCAGGTCACGGTGAGCGAAGTTTTGTCGATCTTGACGATCTTATTCATCCGCTTCATATCGAGGATGATCCCCTCGTAGATCGGCAAGGCGCCGCCCTGCGAACCGGAGCCGCCGCCCCACGGAGTTACCGGGATGCGGTACTGGTTGGCGATCTTCATGATCTTGGCGACTTCTTCGGCACTGCCGGGGCGGACGACGAAGTCCGGCTTCGGCGTTTCCATGCCGCGGTCGTGCCACATTTCCGGGATCCAGTAGTAATCGATCGAGTGCCCCAGGCGGTCGTCATCGCCGGTGCAGACGTACTCGGCGCCGATGGCATCCGTCAACTCTGTACGAATCATCTCGTACATGTAACTGCTTTTTTCCACCAACATTTCGATTTTCTCTCCTTTTTTGGGATGAATGGTTCAATATTTTGCGTAAATCGGCGCGAGCGCGTCGTGGATATCCTGGTAGATCTGGAAGCGCTCCCGATAAAATTTCGCCAGTTCCGGATCGGGGTGGAGCTCCCGATCGATCTTCAGGCACTTTTCCACCGCTTCGCGGCTGTTCGCAAACACTCCGACCCCGGTGCCCGCCAGTAGTGCCGTGCCAAACGAGGCGTCGCCCGGCGAGGGGATCTGCACCGGCAAGTTGAAAACGTTGCTGACGATCTCGCTCCAGATCCGGCTCCTGGCGCCGCCGCCGATGAGGAATATCCGCTTTACCGGCAAGCCCATTTGCTCGATCAGCCCGTAGCAATCGAGCAGCGAAAACGCCACCCCCTCCAACAGCGCCCGGTTGAAGTCGCCAAAAGTGGAGTTGATCGAGACCCCGGTGAAACTGCCGCGCAGATTCGGGTCCCAGTAGGGCGAACGCTCCCCCTGCAAGTAGGGGTGGAAAAAGATGCCGTTGGCGCCGGCGGGCGACTGCTCGGCTTCGCGCCCCATGATCTCAAAGGGATCGATGCCGGTTTGCCGGCTTTCGAGTTTTTCCAATCCGCAGAAAAGATCGCGGAACCACCGCTGGCAGAGCGCCGCGGCGTTGGTCGCCGACACCGTGTACCACATGCCGGGAATGACGTGCGAGTAAGTGAGCGTCGTCGGGTAACGGTGCGCCTTGGCGGTCATCACGTTGACGTTGCCGGCGGTGGCGAGCTTGACGATGCAGTCGCCCGGCTCGATCGCCCCCGCGCCGTAGTCTTCGACGGCGGAATCGGAAGTGCCGCAGACGACCGGAGTCCCGGCGGGAATGCCCAGGTCGGCGGCGGCTTGAGAAGTTACTTTGCCGACCACGTCGGTCGGCTGGATCAGCTCCGGCAACGCCGCGCGGTCCAAGCCGGAAAGCTCCACCAGTTCATCCGACCAATCCATCTTGTGCATGTCGAAAAAGAGCGTGCCCTGCGCCTCGATGTAATCGGTCGCCGCGTGCCCGCAGACCTGATAGCGCACGTAGTCCTTGACAAAGAGCACGTGCTTGACTTTGCCGAGCAACTCCGGCTCGTGCTTTTTGAGCCACATCATCTGCGGCAAAGTCCACGTGGGCGTGGGCATCTGATAGGCGGTGTTGAAAATTTGCGCCCGGTATTTTTCGTTGAGTTCGGCGCACTCGGCGGTACTGCGCTGATCGGTCCACATGATCGTGCGGCGAAGCGGACGCATCTTTTCATCCAACAGCACCGCGTTGTGGGTCGAACCGTCAAAGGCGACGGCGCCGACCCAGCGGAAATCGACCCCCTTTTCGCGCAGTTTTTTCAGCGCGCCGCACATGGCGCGATACCAGTCCGCCGGCTCCTGCTCCGACCAGCCGCGGTGCTCGTAGTAGGTGGGGTACTCCACCGAAGCGGTGCCGCAAATGCGCCCGTCCGGCTCGATCGCCGTCACTTTGCAGCCGCCGGAGCCGAAGTCCACGCCCAGCAGAATGCGGTGGATAGCTTCCATTATTTCGCCCAACTGTGCGCGGGATCGAGGCTGGAGATCAATCCGCGGTTGACCGCGCCGCACATCGTCCACAAATAATACATCTGATACCCGGGCGCGCCGCAAAGCGGGTGATAGCCCGCCGCGATCGCCACCGTGTCGTTGTTTTTGACCGTGTAGGTCTCGTCCACGCTGCCGTCGGGCTGATAGACTTTTTGGATGCCGAAGCCCTGAATCGGGTCGAAGCGGTAGAAATAGGTTTCCTCCATGGCGATCTCGCCGGGGAGCGCATCCACGTCGTGCTTGTGCGGCGGATAACCCGACCAGTTGCCGGAGGGGATCATCCCTTCGCCGATGTAGAAGTGCTCGGAATCGAACTTCTCGTCGAGCATGATCGTCGCGGCGCGGGTGAAGTTATCTCGCCCGATCGAAATGGTGCGGGTCATTTCCGGGGTGATGACCGTGGGGCGGGCGGTGTCGCGCGAAGCGGGCGACTCGTTGACCGCCATATCCACATCGGTCAGCGCCGTGATCGTGTAGTCGGTGCGGCGGGGAAGATAAACCGTGTGGGGCTTGCCGTCAAAGACGTTTTTGCGCTGTCCGACTTCGGCAAACTCGAAATCCTTGCCTTTTATCGCGCACTTGCCGCCCAAGAGCACAAAGGCAACTTCAAATTCCCCGGTCGTGCCGCAATAGGACGAACCGGAACTCAACTGCAAAATGCCGAAGCGGGTCAATTTCATACCCCGGTCGCCGAGTTCAAAAACGTTGTTGTAGCCCGGCGCGGGCTTGAGGTGAAAGAGCAACTCTGCCATTTTTTTGACTCCTTTACAATATATTTAAGTTAGTGTTCCGCCAGAAAACGATCGACCTCCGGACGGGTCGGGATGCCGGCGCGGCCGCCCAACTGCAGGCACTTGAGCGCCGAAACCGCCGAGGCAAAGCGCATGCACTCCAAGAGGTCGTGAGTTTCCAAGTAACGCACGCCGAATGCCGCGTGGTAAACGTCGCCCGCCCCGGTGGTATCCACCGGCTGGATCTTGAATGCCGGGCAAAAAATTATTTTTCCGCGATCGATCACCATGGAACCGGCTTCGCCCATGGTGACGCCGGTCACCGTCGCGCCGATCGCCGCGAGCTTGACCAACGCTTTTTTCAAATCCGCCTCGCCGGTGTATTGGCGGGCAAACCGCTCCGAAGCGATCAGGAGGTCGGTTTCGTTCAAAAGTTCGGGAACGCCGTCGCGGAGCGTGCCGGCGTCAAAGTTGACGAGCACGCCGCACTGGCGCGCTTCGTGCGCCGCCGCCAGCGCCGCGCGGGGTTGATGACCGTCGATGTGGAGCATTTTCGCGTGGCGGATCAAGTCGAGATCGACTTCTTCCGGAGTCATTTCCTCCAAGTCGCCGCGCGTCCACGCCACACTGCGCTTGCCGGTCGGCTGATCGATCCAGCAGTAGGCGATCGGGGAGTTGCGGCCGATGCGGGTCAGCAGGTTGCGCACGTCGACCTTTTCGCTTGCAAAGTCGCGCCGGATCTTTTTGCCCGGATCGTCGTCGCCGACCGTGCCGCAGAATGCCGCCGAAACTCCCAGCCGGGCCGCCGCCACCGCCGCGGTCGCCGCCGGGCCGCCGCCCTGAACCAAATGCCCGGTCATCTGCACCTTGTCGTCGATCGGGATCGTCGGCACGATCGCCAGATAATCGTTGCTGCAGAAGCCCAAACCGACAAAATCGATAGTTTTCATTTTGCCCCGCTTTCGGTTAATTGACTCATTGACTAATATATCGTGGCGCGGCGGAAATGCAATTCGGCATAATGCGAAAAAATGAAATAAAATTGATAAATTATGATATTTTATCAAAAATTATCATTTCGGGGTTGATTTTACCGGTTCCGGACGATATATTAGGGTGTCTTTTCGAGGGAATTGAAATGAAAAATCTGCGCACTTACGCCATTGTGGACTACCTGAAGCAGAAAAAATACTGCTCGATCCGGGAATTAGTTGACCATTTCCGCGTGTCGGTGCCGACCATGTACCGCGACATCGCCGAACTCACCGCCCGCGACGTGGTGCAGAAAGTGCGCGGCGGCGTGGCGCTCCGGGAGCCCAGTTCCGGGCAGAAAACTCCGGCGAGTTCGCCGTTTCAGGAGCGGATCAGCTGGAACCGGGAAAAGAAGGAGTCGATCGCGCTTCGGGCGTTGAGCATGATTGCGGAAAACGACATCCTGTTTCTGGATTCCTCGACCACGGTCTATTACTTGGCGCAAAAGTTGCTGACTTCCAATTTTTCCAGTCTCACCATCGTCACCAACGCGGTGTCGATCATTCAGGACTTCCACAAATTTCCGTCGCACTACATTTTGATCGGGCTGGGCGGGGCGTACGACCTGCAGCTCAACGCCTTTTTGGGGCAGACCGCGCTGGGGGAACTGGAGCAGCTATCCATTTCCAAGGCGTTCGTTTCCGCCTTCGGTCTGTGCGACGGGCGGGTGACCACCAACAACGAAAAGCACTTTGCCTTGCTGATGCGGTTGATGAATGTCGCCGAGCAGAAGATGTTGCTCCTCGATCGCTCCAAGATCGACCGCAAGGGGATCTTCCGCTTCGCCACCCAAAATTCCTTTGACGCGGTGATCACCGAGTGACCGGCAAAATCGGCGGCGCGCGGTTGAATTTTGCCCGCCCGGACAGTATATTATGAGAGCAAATATCTCGTTGATGATCAAGCGCCGCGCGCGGCGAGCGCGATAATGGGGAAACGGCCTTAAAATGGCTTACAAAGATAATGCCGGCGAAAAGCTGACCATGGTGCTGTGCGCCTACGGCGAAAATCCGTTCACCGGGGAGGCGCTGGAGTCGTTGAAGCGACAGAGCGTGCCGGTCCGGCTGATCGTCGCCACGAGCACTCCGTCGGCGCGCCTTGAGGAACTGGCAAACCGCTACGGCGCGGAATACCGGGTAAATCCCGAGCGCGGCGGCGGCATCGGCGCGGACTGGGAGTTCGCCGCTTCCTGCGCCAAAACTCCGTACGTCACCATTGTCCACCAAGACGACGTTTACTTCCCGGAATACGCGGAACGGGTCCTGCGGGCGTTTGAAAAGGCCCCGGATTCGCTGATCGTATTCACCGACAACTGCGATCTGATCAACGGCGAATACCGGGGCGGGCGCGGCTATTTGGTGATCAAGCGCCTGTTGCTGTGGCCGTACTTTTTCAAGCGCTCGTGGCGGTGGAAGTTGGGCAAACTGATGACGGTCTGCTTCGGCAACGCCATTTGTTGCCCGTCGGTCACCTACAACTTGGCGAAGATCGGCAAATTGACCTTTGACCGCACGTTTGCCAGCAATCTGGACTGGGAAAAGTGGATCGATCTCGCTTCGCAACCGGGCGCATTCACGTATCTGCCCAAGCGGCTGATCGCCCACCGCATCGGCGACACGACCACCACCAACTCCCTGATCGCCAATCACCTCAGATACGACGAAGACCTGCGGGTTTTCACCAAGCTCTGGGGCAAAACGATCGCCCGGTGCTTAATGTGGTTTTATCCCGGTTCCTACAAAATGGCGAACAGCGAGACGCAATGATGGATGATCCCCGCCCCATACTTTCCGTTATCGTGCCGGTTTACAACACCGAGCGCTATCTGGAGCGCGCCCTAAATTCCATACTGGCGAGTACGCTCAAAGCGGTCGAACTGATCTTGGTCGACGACGGCAGTACCGACGGTTCCCCGGCGATCTGCGATCGGTATCAGGCGGAGCACCCGGAGTGGGACATCAAGGTCTTTCACACCGAAAACCACGGCCTTTCCGCGGTTAGAAACTTCGGGATCTCCCGCGCCGCCGGCAAATACGTCATCTGTTGCGACAGCGACGACTGGGTCGAACCGGAACTTTTTGAAAAGCTGACCGCCGCCGCCGAGAGTTCCGGAGCGCAGGCGGCGATCTGCGGCGTAAACTATTACGACGAATCAACCGGAAAAATTGAGCACTTCAAGGATTCGCTGTTCCCGACCCGGCTCGCCGGAAAGGTATTCGATTTCAGAAGTTGCGGAGCGGTTATCCGCGGGTTGTTGGATTGCCCGACGTGGAACAAGGTGATGTTGAAATCGTTCATCGAAAAAAACCACTTCCGCTACGACGAGGATTGCGACTTCGGCGAGGACAGCCGCTTCTGGGCGGAGTTTTTCCTGACGGCGGATCATTTAGTGTTGGTGCCCAAGGACCTTTACACTTATCGCATCAATCAGACGCGGCCGACGAATTGCGTCAAGGCGAAAAAGGAATACGCTTCGTTTGCGGAAACGCTTGAGTGCGTGCGAGGCTCGATGGTTCGCTGCGACTTGTTTGCGGAGCTTGCCGGGGAGTTCATCGCCTATATGACGATGCAGTTTACCGTGGCGTATTGCGCGATTTCCCCCCGCCGCCGGGGAGATTTTTACCGGGAGTGCGCGCAAGTGGCAAAAGCCGGCGGCGGTTATCGCCCCTCGCGGGAACTCGGGTTCGGGTCGCGTTGCGGGGTTGCTTATATTTATCGCATCCTGCGCTATCTGCCTTATTGGTGCGGCTCCCCGGCGCTGCTGCCGTTGGTCGTGCTGAATATGCCGGGAGTCAAAAAAATAATCCGCAAATTGGTGGTGAAGAATTGACGAATAAGCCGGTTTTGCTTTCCATCCTGATCCCGGTGTACAACGTGGAGTCGTATATCCGCGCCACCGTCGAATCGCTCTTTGATCAGCACGATCCGCGCGTGGAGTACGTCTTGGTCAACGACGGCTCGACCGACGGCAGTTGGGGAGTTCTGCAAACGGTGTTGGCGGAGCATCCCGAACTCGGCGCGGCGACGCATTTGCTCGAGCACGAAAAGAATAGCGGCGTGGAAATGTCGCGGATCACCGCCTTGAGCGTCGCCTCCGGCAAATATGTCTGGTTCGTTGACTCCGACGACGTGATCGCCCCCGGCGCGGTAAAGGCGATTTTGACCGCCCTTGAGGATGCCGACCCCGATTATTTGGCGTTGAAGTTCCGAACGCTCCGACCGGGAGAAAATTTCGGGGCGACTCCGGCGACTTATCGCCATTATCCGATCGACTGTCGCAAACTTTTTAAGCGCATCATCTTTTCCAATTCTCTGCAGCACGCCGCGTGGGTAAATATCGTGCGGCGCAAGTTGACGATCGAACACCCCATGCTCCGCACCGGACTCAAGATCGCGGAAGATTATACCATGCACAGCTATTGGTCGTCGTTCGCCCAAAGCGCCGTTTCGTTGGTGCCGGCGGCGTATGGTTACGTCCAGCGGAAACAAAGCGCGACGGGCTCCAACGACCTCATTTTTTGGGGGGAGTGTGTCAAGCAAGCGGTGCTCGCTTTGGAAGCGGCGTTTCGCCGCGAAGCATCCGAAAGCCGGCGGCGCGAACTTTTGCGCACCCTTGAGCAGGCGAAAATAAATCTGCGCATGGTGTTTTTGATCAAGATATTCAACGACAATCCCGCATCCAGACACCGGGAGTTGCTGAAATCCTTTGCGGGATTTTTCTCGCCTTACCGTTTCTGGTCGGGAATTGCCTGCGTGCCGCCGAGCTTCCTGCCGATCCTGCTTTTCGACCGGCTGAAATGTTATCGTCTGGCCAAACTTTACGCGCACTCAGCGCGCAAAGCCCGCCAGATCCTCACGGCTTCGCCCCCAAAATAGAGCCGCCCCCCAGCCTGGATTTCTAAAAGTCCTTTTGGGGTCCGGGCGCCGACTTGCAAAATCGCGCGCTCCGATGCGCCGTTTCTCTGCCCCCGGTGCCTCGCACCGGCGGTGGTGGCGGTCAAAAAGAAAGTTTGAATCGGGTGGACAATGCTTGTCTTGGGTGCTATCTTATGATATGACCATTTTCTTTCGGAGGTACTCCATGGCTGGCGATATTCCCAAAATGACCCGCTTGATGAAACTGGTGGCGATGCTGCGCAAAACCGCTTACCCCAATCATCGCAAATTGCAACAACTGCTGAAAACGCTCGACGCGACCGGCGCTTACTCCATTTCGCAAAAGACGATCCAACGGGATGTGCAGTATTTGCGCGAGGCTTATCAGGCGCCGATCGAATTCGACAACGGCAAACGCGGTTATTACCTGACCGATCCCGACTGGAAATTCGAGGTGCCGCAGCTTGACGACAACGAAATGCGCGCCATCACGCTCGGGGCGCGGCTGGCGGAAACCATCATGCCCGAACCCATAGCTTCCAAGATCCAGGCCGCGGCGGAAAATCTCTGGTGCGACAACCCTTCCGGACTCGACGCCGACGCTTCGCTCATCGCGCTGGTCGCGCAGGGGGCGCGGATCCCGGTCAAGCCGGAAATTTTCCGCGAAGTTTTCGCCGCGTGGCAAACCCGGCACGGCTTGTCGATCCGCTATCAGCGGAGCACGACCGGCAAAATTTCCGACTATCTCCTGGAGCCGCAGGTGCTGTCGTTTCACGACGGCTTGTGGTACACCAAGGCGATCATCGTTTCCTGCGACGGCGAAATTTTGCCGGAAAGGACGGTCCGCACGCTGGCGCTGAACCGCATTTTAAGCGCCGCGATCTACCCGGGGCGCTTCAAGCCGGATCAGCGGCTGATCGCCGAAGTCAACGCGGGCAAACTTTTCAACTTCCCGACGATCGACGAGGTGGTGCTGCGCTTCACCGGCAACGCAATACCTTTCGCCCGGGAAAACTACGAGCCGGTGCTGATCGAGGAGCAGAGCGACGGTTCGCTGTTGGTGACGATCTATGATGCGATCGACTTCAAGATCATCAATCTCGTGCTCAACGAGGGCGGCGCCGTGCAGGTGGTGAGCCCCCCGGAACTGGCGGAAAAGGTGGTGGAGCAGGCCGAGCGGGTGATAAGGGTGAATAGGCCGGATAGGCCGGATAGGCCGGATAGGCCGGATAGGCCGGATAGGCAGGTTGTGAGGGCAGGGGGTTATGAAAATCTGCTGACTTATCGCAAGGCGCAAATCATTTACGATGCGACGGTGCGGTTTTGCCGGCGCTTCCTGCACCAAGGCGATCGCACGATCGATCAGATGGTGCAGGCGGCGCGATCGGGGAAACAGAATATCGTGGAGGGCGCGAAAGCCTCGGGAGTGAGTTCGGAAACCGAGCTCAAATTGACGGGAGTTGCGCGGGCAAGCCTGGAAGAACTTTTGGAGGATTACAAAGATTATCTGCGCACCCATGATTTGCCGTTGTGGGCGCGGGATGACCAAGCGGCGCTGGCGATCCGCCGTCTGGGACGCGGGAAAGACGAATCCTACGAGACCTACCGGGAATATTTTGAAGAGCGTTCGGACGGCACATTTGCCAATATTATGATCTGCCTGATCAATCAATGCAATTATCTGCTGGATCGTCAGATCCAAAGTCAGGAGCGGGACTTCGTGAAAGACGGCGGCATCCGGGAACGGATGCTCCAAGCCCGCCTCGCCGAGCGAAACAAAGCCAAACCATGACCCCACCCCCCA
>JAZTWK010000054.1:0-4068 GCA_045635865.1 Victivallaceae bacterium | reverse complement strand
CGCCCCTTGAGTTCACCCTCAAAGTTGGCGATCACTTCGCCGTTGTAGGCGATGGCGATGGCGCAGACGAAGCGGGCGCTCCGGTCGGTTTTGCCCGATAATTCCCCCAACAGCTTTTGGATTTTTTCTTCCTGGGTCGGCGCATAGCGGGCGGAGTGGATGCCCGGCGCCCCGCCGAGCGCAGTAACTTCCAATCCGGAGTCGTCGGCAAAAGCCGGTGCCTGGGCGAATTTGCTTGCCGCCACCGCCTTGATCGCGGCATTTTCGGCGAAAGTCGTGCCGTCTTCGATGATTTCCGGGCAGTCCGGATAATCCAACAATGACTCCAACTCAATATTGTCGTCGTTGATCATTGCCCGGTATTCATCAACCTTGTGCTGATTGGCGGTAGCGATCAAAATATTCGGCATACGCTTTATTCCTTTTGTCAAAACCGCGCCGGGGAAAATTGCTTTTCCGGCGTATTCAGCATATATTATAGCAAAGAGTTGGAGTTTTTCAAATGAACATTGCCCGTTGTCGTGAAATTTTCGGCAAATTTGCCCAAAAAAAGGCGCTGATCGGCTTTTCCGGCGGAGCCGACAGCACCGCTTTGCTGGTGTTGGCGGAAAAATTTCGCGCCGAATTGTCTTTGCAGATCACGGCGATCATTTTCAATCATCACCTGCGCGACGCCGAGTCCGATGCCGAAGCTGCCGACGCTCAAAGGTTCTGCCGGAGTCGCGGAATCGATTGCGAAGTGGTGGATATTGCCGTCCCCGCCGGGGAGAATCTGGAAGCCGCCGCCCGCGCCGCCCGGCTGGCGGCGTGGCGCAAATTGGCAAAAAAGTATGATGCCGATACGATTTTTCTCGGTCATCACCTCGATGATCGGTTGGAAAACTTTTTCATCCGCTTGGGGCGCGGCGGCAACGCCAGCGGAGTTACCTCGCTACGGGAGATCACCCATTACGGCGAGTTGACCTTGGTTCGCCCCCTGCTCGATTGGCAACGGCGGGAGATCGAAAAGTTTTTGCACCAAAACGGGATCGACTCTTTCGCGCAGGATTCGAGCAATCAGGATGAAAGTTTTACCCGCAACGCGTTGCGGAACCGGCTTCTCCCGGAACTCTACCGGGTGCTGCCGGGCGGCAAGCGCGGCTGTATCGCCGCCTTGGACGCCTTGAGCGAAGATGCGGCTTTTTTGGAAAGCGAAGCCGAGCGCTATTTGGCAAGCGGCGACCCCGACACGCTCAAGTTTTGGCAAACGTTGCCCCCGGCGTTGCTTCCCCGGGTGTTGCGCGAGTACCTTTGTCGGGAAACCGGGGTCGAGATCATCGTGCCGGGCGCGGGGATCCGCCGCTTGCGCGAGGCGTTGGCAAGCTCGGTGCGGCGCACTCGGCAGATCCCGTTGTGCGGGAAGTGGAAATTGGCGCTCTCGCCGCGTGGAGTTTGTATCGTTGCCCCGGCTCCGCCGGAAGTCGTTTGGGAGTGGCAAAAAAAGGCGGAAGTTACTTGGGGCAACTTCCGCTTCAAGGCGCAAATCGTAACCAAACTGAAACCGGCGGATGAGTCTTGTGCATACTTTTCGATTGCCGGAGTGCCGGATCAACTGATCATCGCCGCCCCCTGCCCCGGATGCGTCATTACTCCCTTTGGTCGGCGCACGCCGGTAAAGATCAAGAAGTTGCGGATCGACCGCAAACTTCCCGCCTTTCCGGTGCTTCCAGTGGTGAAGACGCCCGACGGAGTCGTGATTTGGGCGCCGTTGGTGCGGCACGGTAATTTCGCCCCGGTTGCCGAGCCGGAAAGCCCGATCATCGCCATTCAAATGGAACGGATCTAATTCTTTTCCAGCTGAAAAACTTCGCCCACGGCAAAGAGATTGGGGAAAAGCCGCGTCAGCGTGGTGAATTTACCCGCGATCGGCGTGCCCGAAGTGATCTTCACATCCAACTCGGCGCAGAGATCCCGAAAATCCGCGATCGTACCGCAGTGGATGTTGGGGGTGTTGTACCACAAATAAGGCAACTGCGAGTTGCGGGGCATCCGCCCGGCGAGCAGTTGCAAGCGGCACCGCCAGTGCCCGATGTTGATGACGCTGACCGCGACGCGCTTGCCGATCCGGATCATCTGCTTGAGCACCAGTTCCGGGCGGCGCAACTCCTGAATGGTGTGGCTCAAAATCACCAAGTCAAAGGCGTCGTCGTCGGCAAAATCCAACGGGTTGTCCAAGTCGCTCTGGATCACCGTAACGCCGTTGGCGATGCACCGACCGATCAAATCCTGATCGATCTCCAAGCCGAGCACCTGGGCATTCTTTTCGCGTTTGAGTCGAGCGAGAAAGGACCCGTCGCCGCAACCGAGGTCAAGCACCCGGTCGCCGGGGCTGACTAAATCGAAAATGACGTCGAGGTCTTCCCGCCGTTGAAAATCATAATTGCGGATCGCCATGATCAAAGTCCTCCCTGTTGGTGCAGAAAGTCTCTCACCATTTTGCCGAGGGTGTCCACTTCCAGCAAAAAGGCGTCGTGACCGTAGCCGGACTTGATCTCGCAGAAGGAAACTTCCCGGTTGTTCTGCAGCAAGGCCTTGACCAATGCCTTGGATTGCCGCGTCGGGAACAGCCAGTCGCTGGAAAACGAGACCACCAGAAACTTCGCCTGCGCCGGAGCGATCGCCTTGGCGAGATCGCCGTCGTAGTCGGAAGTCAAGTCAAAGTAATCGGTGGCGCGGGTGATGTAAAGATAACTGTTGGCATCAAAGCGCTCCACGAACCGCCGACCTTGGTGCTCCAGATAGCTTTCCACCGCGAAATCGTGGGCAAAGTCAAAGTCGTAATCGTCCTTATTCTGCAGGCTTCTGCCGAATTTGCGATTGATCGATTCTTCGGAAAGATAGGTGATGTGCGCCAGCATCCGGGCGGCGGCAAGCCCGCGGCTCGGGATGTGATCGGCATCGTAATCGCCGTTATTCCAGTTGACGTCGGCGCGGATCGCTTCGCGCGCCACCCAGTCGAAGGCGATGTTTTGCGGGGAAAAGTTCGCCGCGGTGGCGATTGGGACGATCAACTTCATGGCGTCCGGGTAATCCACCGCCCACTGCAATACCTGCATCCCGCCCATCGAGCCGCCGACGACCGCCAAAAGCTGTTTGATGCCCAAGTGGTCGATCAACTGCTTTTGTGCCCGCACCATATCCTTTACCGTGATGACCGGGAAATCCAGATTGTAGGGTTTGCCGGTATCGGGATCGATCGACTGCGGCCCGGTCGAGCCGGAGCAGCCGCCCAGCACGTTGGAGCAGAGCACGAAGTATTTGTTGGTGTCGATATATTTGCCCGGCCCGATCATCGCATCCCACCAACCGGATTTTTTGTCTTCGGGGGCATGCTTGCCGCAGACGTGGGCGTCGCCGGTCAGGGCGTGCGTGACCAGTATGGCGTTGCTTTTGTCGGCATTGAGCGTACCGGCGCCCTCGTAGCAAATCACCACGTCTTTGAGACTTCTGCCGCAATCCAGTTCCAGCGCTTCCGGCAAGTGGAAGTACTGCGGAGTCGTCAAAATGGTAGTTTCGGTTTCGATTTCAGTCACCTGCACAAAGTTTGGTTTGCGAATTGATAATATACTGTCAACGCGCAATTTTTACAAGCGGAAAACGACAGCGCATAACCAATTCCCCCGGCAAAAACTCCCCGTTGAGTTGACTGCGGTCGTAGCGGCGGAGTCCGTCCCACGCCGCGACGGCGTCGCCGGAAAACTCCAACACCTTGAGTGAAGCGGAGATTTGCCCCGGGGAGATCTCGGCTTTTAAGAGATTGAGCCCCGGCATCAAGTCGGTCGTTTGGATTCTGCCAGAATCGGAGCGCCACGTCAAGGTGGCGGGGGCGGCGGCAAAGATGCTCCACTCCCCCACCCCTGCCGTCGGCGCGGGTTCAGCGAAAATTTTGGTAAATTCAAATCCCGGTTTCAGCGGGATCTCCTGCCAATTGCCCATGCTGAAAGGACCGTGATCGAAGCGGATGGACTCCGGGTCGGAAGTCAGGGTCACCCCTTGCGGTCGCACTTGGCGAATGACTGCCGCTTCCAA
>JAZTWK010000053.1:0-18861 GCA_045635865.1 Victivallaceae bacterium | reverse complement strand
ATGTACCACCGCCTGCGGGGCACCGATTACACCCTCGACATCGACCCCGAAAAGATCATGGCGGTCGAGAAGATCTTTGAAAACTGCATGGATAAATACTTCATGCCCCCGGAATCCATGCAGGTTTCGCCCAAGATCATTTTCAGCCCGATGCCCGGCGGCGCGCTGACTGCCAATACCCAGATGATGCGCGACAACAACTGCTTGGATAAATACCACGCCTGCATCGAGGAAATGCGCGAAGTGGTCGCCAAGGGCGGTTTCGGCACTTCGGTTACCCCGGTGAGCCAGTTCTACTTCCAGCAGGCGTTCCGCAACGCCATGCAGGGCAAGAATCCCGACGGCTCGTGGAAACTCGACCCCAAGGGCTACGGCAAAATGGTGCTCGGCTACTTCGGCAAGACCCCGGTGCCGCCCGATCCGGAAGTGGTCAAGTGGGCGAGCGAACAGCTTAAACTTGAGCCGACCACCAAGTCGGTGGTCGAGATCAACGACGCCGATCCCAAACTCGGCATCAAGTACAATACCGAACTGCTTAAACAGGCGGGCTTGGAAGTTACCGAGGAAAACATTTTCATCGTCGCCGCCTGCGGCGAAAAGGGTTTGAAGTTCCTGCAGGGCGATCGCCCGATGGGCATCCGCTACAAGGAAGCGGCGAAACCCGCGTCGGCGGGCAAGGGCGTTTACACCGCGACGATCAACGGCAAGCAGATCGTGGTCGAAGCTGACGGCAAAGCCGGCGCTTACACCGCCAAGGTCAACGGCAAGAGCTATCAGGTCACCCTCGGCGAGGGGGCGGCGGCTCCGGCGGCGGCCCCGGTTGCCGGCGGCGCGGGCAGCTCGATCGCCGCGCCGATGCCCGGTACGGTGATCAAGGTTTTGGTCAAGCCGGGCGATCAGGTCGCCAAGGGCGACACCGTGTTGATCCTCGAAGCGATCAAAATGGAAAACGAGATCAAAGCCGATGCCGACGGCACGGTCGCCGAGGTGAAAGTTGCCGCCGGTACCGCGGTTTCCGCCGGCGAAGTGCTCGTTACGCTCAACTGACGAGGTGATCTATGTGGCGTAAACTTCTCCTCTTTGCAACCTTGGTGTGCGGCGCGGCGCTCGGCGCGCTGGAGCTGCCCAAGGCGGTCATGGAAGTTCCCAACTCGGTCGGGAACGCTCCGCAATTATTCAAGTGGTACGAAGCCGCCGACCGGACGCGTTATCTGGTCTACAACGGCGAGGAGCCCGCGGTGGTCTTTTCCGTCACCATCGCCAAAAACCAGTTGGTCAATCCCGGCCGGGAAATGATGATCCTCAAGGCGGGCAACTGGAGCAAGGGCAAACTCAAGGCGGAAGGCAGTTTCCGGGTGCTCGATCTCAAAGAGGGGCTCTCCGGCTCGACCATGCTCAAAAAGGGCGACGTGGTCGGTCAGTTTCTGCCGGTGGAGTTGGCGTGCGACGCGGTTTTTGAGGGAAGCGGCTCCACCCTGGAGCGGCTCGACAGCTCCTGGGGCGACACCTTCAAGGGGTTGTGGCACTCGACCGGCATCGCCGACATCATCCGCCAGACCCGTTCCAACTTCTCCTCGACCTGGATCCTCGGTCTGGGCCGGGTGCTGATGATTTTGATCTCGCTGGTACTGATCTATCTCGCGATCGTCAAAGGATTTGAACCGCTGTTGCTGTTGCCGATCGGTTTCGGCGCACTGCTCGCCAACATTCCGCTTGCGGGCATTTCCGGGCCGGACGGGTTGCAGGGCATGATCTACAACGTCGGTATCGAATCGGGCGTTTTCCCCTTGCTGATCTTCCTCGGCGTCGGGGCGATGACCGACTTCGGGCCGCTCTTGGCGAACCCCAAGACGGCGTTGCTCGGCGGCGCGGCGCAGTTCGGTATCTTCTCGGCGTTGCTCGGCGCGCTGGCGCTCTCGGTCTGGGTGCCGGGGATCAAGTTCAGTCTGCTCGATGCCGCGAGCATCGGCATCATCGGCGGCGCCGGCGGCCCGACTTCGATCTGGCTCACCAGTAAACTTTCGCCCAAATTGCTCGGCGCGATCGCGGTGGCGGCGTACAGTTACATGGCGCTGGTGCCGATCATTCAGCCGCCGATCATGAAGCTGCTCACCACCGAGGCGGAGCGCAAGATCAAAATGAAACAGCTCCGGGCGGTCGGCAAGGTGGAAAAAGTCTGCTTCCCGATCGTCATCACCTTGCTCTGCGCTTTCCTGTTGCCGGATGCCGCGCCGCTGATCGGTATGCTGATGTTCGGCAATCTGCTCAAGGAGTGCGGCGTGGTCGAACGGTTGAGCCAGACGGCGCAGAATGCGCTGATGAATATCGTCACCATTTTCCTCGGCATCGCCGTCGGTTCCAAACTCTCGGCGGATCAATTCCTCTCGTTGCAGACGTTGGGTATTCTGGTCATGGGCTGTGTCGCCTTTTGCATGGGCACCGCCGCCGGGGTGATCTTTGCCAAGATCATGAATTGCTTGAGCAAGAACAAGATCAATCCGCTGATCGGTGCGGCGGGAGTTTCCGCGGTGCCGATGGCGGCGCGGGTCGCCAACAAGGTCGGTTTGGAAGCCGATCCGAGCAACTACTTGCTGATGCACGCCATGGGGCCCAATGTGGCGGGCGTGATCGGTTCGGCGGTCGCCGCCGGCGTGTTGCTCAACATGCTCAAGTCGCTGGTCTGATCCCGGAGCGGATCGGGTGACGGCGCACGACACCAAAAACACTTCCGGCGCGGGGGAAATCCCCTCGCGCCGGATCAGTGTCATCGTGGCGTATTACAACGGCGCCAAGTTCCTGCCGGAATTGTTGACGTCGCTCTTTGCCCAGACGCTCCGCCCCGATGAGATCATCATTTCCGACGACGCTTCACCGGAAAGTCCGGCGGCGATCCTCGCCGATTTCAAATCCCGCTATCCCGGAGTCATTTGCTATCATCGCAACGACTATCGCTTCGGCGCCGCCGCCAATTTCGCCCATGCGCTGACGCTCGCCACCGGGGAAGTGATTTTCCTCGCCGATCAGGACGATATTTGGGAACCGGAAAAAATTGCCGCGCTGACGGCGGCGCTCGCCGCCGCGCCGACTCATCCGGCGGGGGCGTTTTGCGACAGCGCCCTCGTCGATGCCGCGGGCAACTCGCTCGGCGTTTCGCACTGGCAGTTGCGCGGATTTTCCCCGCGGGGATTTACCCCGGCGCGGCAGTTCGAGTTGATCTGCCGCCGGGCGCCGCTGGCGGCGCACAATATCGCCGTCGAACGGGAACTGGTGGATAAAATTTTGCCGTTGCCGGCTTTGGACGAGGTGCACGACAATTATATCGCCCTCGTGGTGGGGGCGGTCGCCCATTGGCAGGTGGTCGAGCGACCGCTGACCCGTTTCCGCCAGCACGCGGGCAATCTATCCCAAATGTACGCCGGCCGGGGGAAGTGGGCGCAGGCTAAATATGCGCTCACCGCCCACCGGGACATCTACACGGCGGAAATGTTCGATTTTCTGCTTTCCCGACTGCGGGAAATTCCCGGCGTCGCGCCGGAAAAACTCAACCTCGTCGCCGCCCGGCGGGATTTTTCGTTGGCGCGGAGTCGCTTGTCGAAGCACTTGCTCTTTCGCATCGCCCCGGTATTCAAGTTGTTGATGAGCGGCAAGTACCACCGTTTCGGGCGGGGAATGGCGAATTTTGGGCAGGATCTTTTTTTGCGGTCGATCTGGCATTAGGATTTGCATTTTACCTATATATAGTGTATAATAAGGGAAACCCCGATTTCATTTAGGAGTATCATTCAATGGTTTTTGACCGTCTGGAAAATTTCGCCGATTACGCGACCTTGGCTCCGGAGGCGTGGAGCCGCATCGCCGGATTTTTCCGCCAACTTTCCGCGGAAACGCCCTCCGGCAAATACGAGATCTGGGGCGACCGGATCTACGCTTCGGTCAACCGGATCGAATCCCATGCGCTCGACACCGACAAGTTGGAGTATCACACCAAGTACGCGGATATCCAGCTGGTCGCTTCCGGAGTTGAAGACGTCCTCTGCGGCGATCTTACCGGGGAAGTTACGACCGCCTACGACGCGTCGCGGGATGTCGGTTTTTATCGCTTGGAGCAAGTGAGCAGCCAGTACACTCTGACTCCGGGCAAGTTCCTGTTGCTGTTGCCCGGCGAGGGGCATGCTCCCGATGTCGGTGACGGCTCGGCGGTGGTCAAGGTGGTGGTCAAAGTTGCCGCCGATTGTTTCGGTGCGGTAAATTAAAGAGAGGCAAAGGGTTATGAAGTATCTTGAACTTACCGTGGGTGCGGTACTGGTCTACAACTTCGTCCTCTCCCGATTTTTGGGCATCTGTCCGTTTTTGGGGGTGTCCAAGCGGGTATCGACGGCGATGGGCATGTCGGGGGCGGTGATTTTTGTGATGACCTTGGCGTCGGCGATCACCGCCGCGATCTATCGGCACGTGCTGAAGTTCACGTGGGGCGGGGTGGAGTACGATTTGAGCTTCCTGCAGGTGTTGCTTTTCATCCTGGTCATCGCCGCGCTGGTGCAGATCATCGAAGTCGTCCTGCAAAAGATCAGCCCGACGCTCTATCAGGCGCTGGGGATCTATCTGCCGCTGATAACCACCAACTGCGCGGTGCTCGGCGCGGCGACGATCAACGCCAAGGCGGGGCACACGGTGCTGGAAGCGACGATTTTCGGGTGCTTTTCCGGAGTCGGTTTCGCGTTGGCGCTGTTGCTCTTTGCCAGCTTGCGGGAAAAGTTGGAGCTTTCCGCTCCGCCCAAGGCTTTTGAAGGTACGCCGATCGCGCTGGTGACGGCGGGGATTTTGGCGATGGCGTTCTGCGGTTTCGCCGGATTGTGTTGAGGTGGCGCGATGTCGATGTTGCTGATAGCGATCCTGGTGATGGGCGTGCTGGCGTTGGTGTTGGGCGCGGCGATCGGAATTTTCGTCAAGTTCTTCAAGGTGGAAAGCGACCCGCGGGTGGAGCTGGTTTTGGAATTGCTCCCCGGTGCCAACTGCGGCGGTTGCGGCTGTGCCGGTTGCGCGGATTTCGCCAAGGCGGTGGCGGGCGGACTGCTTCCGCCGTCGCGCTGCCCGGTGTCGAGTCAGGAGCAGGTCAACGCGATCGCCTTTGCGCTCGGTATCGAAGCGGTTTCCGAGGGGGCGAAGCAGGCGGTGGTCTGCTGTAGCGGCAGTAGCCACTACATCAAAAACAGCCACTACTACAACGGCGTGATCGACTGCGCGGCGGCGAATATGATCGCCGGCGGCCCCAAGGGTTGCGCTTACGGCTGTCTGGGTATGGGCACCTGCGCCCGGACTTGTCCCTTTGGCGCGATCGAGATCATCAACGGCTTGGCGGTGGTCCACCCGGAAATCTGCGTCGGTTGCGGCAAGTGCGTGGCGGCGTGTCCGCGCCACCTGATCAAACTGGTGCCCGCCGAAGCCAATATCCACGTTTATTGCAGTTCGCCGGAAAAGGGCGCGACCAAGCGGCAGTTCTGCACAGCCGGGTGCATCGGCTGTCGCAAGTGCGAGCGCAACTGCCCGGATAAATTTATGGTCGACGGGACGCTGGCGCACGTGCGCTACGACGGCCCGGTGCCGACCGAGGAAGATCTGGAATTGATCAAGTGTCCGACCGGGGCGCTCGCCAACGAGACGGCGCACTACAACAAGGAAAAAGATTATGCCCGCAATCCGGGAGGTGCCGCATGAATAAAAGTTCGCGTAAAGTAATGACCTTCGACGGGGGCATCCACCCGGTGGCGAAGGGCAAGCGGCTCACCCGCGACAAGGCGGTGCGCACCGCGCCGCTGTTGGAGCGCTACACGGTGACTTTGCAGCAGAATGCGGGCAAGGCGCCCGAACTGGTGGTTGCTCCGGGCGAGCAGGTGAAAAAATATCAGCTGTTGGCGAAGGCTTCCGGATTTGTTTCCGCCAATTTGCACAGCCCGACCAGCGGTACGTTCAAGGGCATCATCAACGTCCCCGGGCCGATGGGCTCGCTGGTTCCGGCGCTGGAGATCATTTCCGACGGCGAGGATTCCGCCGCGCCGATGGAGCCGATCACCGACTGGCGCAACGCCGACGACGCGGCGCTCCTCGAGCGGGTCTCGGACGCGGGTCTGGTCGGCATGGGCGGGGCGAGCTTCCCGACCCGGGTCAAACTCTCGATCCCCGAGGGCAAAAAAGTCGATACCTTGATCCTCAATGGCGCCGAGTGCGAACCGTTTCTGACCGCCGACCACTTGCTGATGCGGGAAACGCCGCTTCGGGTGCTGGAGGGCGCGGCGATCTTGGCGAAGATCTTGAAAGTCAAGCGGGTTTTCATCGGCGTCGAAAACAACAAGCAGGATGCGATCGTCGCGCTGGAAACCGCGGCGGCGGATTTCGGCGTCAAGGTGGTGCCGCTGCTCGTGCAGTACCCGCAGGGCAGTGAAAAGCAGTTGATCAAGGCGCTGACCGGGCGGAGCGTTCCCTCGGGCGGCTTGCCGATGGATGCCGGTTGCGTGGTGCAAAATGTCGGCACGGCGGCGGCGCTGAGCGACGCGGTGGTGTGGGGCATCCCGCTGGTGGAACGGATCGTCACCGTCACCGGTCGGGTGCTGAAAAACCCCGCCAACTGGAAGTTGCGGATCGGTACGCCGGTCATCAAGGCGATCGAATTTTGCGGCGGCGTGACCGCCGAGCCGGGCAAGTTGGTGCTGGGCGGGCCGATGATGGGCTTCGCGCAGAACTCCTACGAAGTGCCGGTGGCGAAAAACACGTCGGGGATCTTGTTGCTCCCGCGCGGTCAGGCGATGAACTACCGTACCGGCAGTTGCATCCGTTGCGGTCGGTGCGTGCAGGGCTGCCCGATGCACCTTACCACGTGTTTACTGGCGACGGCGATCGAAGCCGGTCGCTACGATCTTGCCAAGCAGAACCACGTGATGGATTGTTTGGAGTGCGGTTCGTGCGCCTACGTTTGCCCGGCGCATCGCCCGCTGGTGCAGATACTTCGGATGGCCAAGGCGGAGATCCGCCGTCAGCTGGCGGAAGCGAAAGCCAAAGCCGCCGCCGCCCCCGAAAAGAAATAAGGTGATGATCATGGAAGAAAATAAAGAAGCCGTGCGGTTGCCGGATTCCGCCAATCTGGTTTTGAGCAGCAGTCCGCACCTGTCGGCGCCGGTGAGCGACCGGCGCATCATGTTGCTGGTGATTTTAAGTCTGCTGCCGGCGTGTGCGGCGGGCGTGTGGTATTTCGGGTTGCCCGCGTTGCGGGTGATCCTTTACAGTTTGGTCTTTTGCGTCGGCGCCGAAGCGCTCTGGTGCTGGATCGTCGGCAAGCCGGTCGGTCGCACGATCGGCGACTGCAGTGCGGCGGTCACCGGGGTATTGCTGGCGCTGAACCTGCCGCCGGGGGTGCCGTTTTACGTGCCGCTGATCGGCTCGTTTCTGGCGATTTGGCTGGGCAAGCAGATCTACGGCGGCTTGGGGCACAACCCCTTTAACCCGGTGCTGGTGGGGCGGGTCGGGTTGCTGATCGCGCTCCCCGCGCTGATGACGACGTGGAACCCGGCGACCGGCATGGATGAGGAATTCCCCTCGGCGTCGCTCTTTGGGGTGGACAAAGCGGAAGTCCGCACTTGCGCGACTCCCCTCGGCGCGGCGAAAAATCTCCCCGCCGTGGTCGAAGATCACACCACCGCGGCGACCAAGCTCGCCCCCGAAGTCGAAACCGAACGGCGGCAGGGCGGCCGCTTCGCCGCGCTGGATAAGCCCCGGATGTGGTGGCGCTACTTTATCGGTCAGCGGGGCGGCTGCATCGGCGAAACCTGTATCCCGGCGCTGTTGCTGGGCGGGTTGATCCTCTTTATTTTCAACCTCATCAACTACCGGGTGCCGCTGATCTTTGCGGGCACGGTGGCGTTGATCACCGGAGTATTGCATTACTTCTACCCCGATCTCACGCCGACGCCGGTGTTTCACTTGGTGACGGGCGGACTTTTCCTCGGCGCGATCTTTATGGCGACCGACATGGTAACTTCGCCGATCACCGGGTGGGGCTGCGTCTGGTTCGCCTTGGGGTGCGGGGTGATCACCTCGGTCATCCGGATCTTCGGCAACTACCCGGAGGGGGTCAGCTTTTCGATCCTCTTTATGAATGCCCTGGTGCCGCTTTTGGATAAGTGGTGCAACCTGCGGCCCTTCGGCTATGTGCGGCGGCGGAAAGGAGCGACGAAATGAGACTCAAAGCGACGGAAAATATCGTAGTCTTGGGGCTTTTCCTCGGCGTGATCGGGGTTTTGTCGGCGTTGTTGCTCGGCGCGGTGAGCCAAGTCACCCGCGAGCCGATCGCCCGGGCGAAGGCCGCCAACTTTGCGCGCAATCTCAAGCAACTGGTGCCGGATTTCGACGCGCAGGGCGCGGAAATTGAATTGGACGGCATCAAGTTTTTCCCGGTGACCAAAGGCGGCGAGCTCGCGGCGGTATTCGCCTCGGCTTCGACGCTCGACGGCTACGCGGGCAAGATCGAAGTGCTGGTCGCGCTGGATGGCGCGGGCAAAGTGCTCAACGTGCTGGTCACCGACAACAAGGAAACTCCGGGTCTGGGCAAGGAAGTCTGCGACCGCAAGGTGACGCGGACCATTTCCAACCCCTTCCCGAAAGTGGACGGCTTGCCGCCCAATGAATTGCTCGACCAGTACCGGGGGCGGGATGCCGCCGGCAAGTGGGAAGTCGCCAAAGACGGCGGGGACTTCGCCTACCGTACCGGGGCGACGGTCACCAGTCGGGCGCTGGTGCGGCTCGTCGGCAAGGTCGTCAAAACTTATGCGGCGCACCGCGCCGAGATCGTCAAGGAGTAAGGGCTATGGCGGAAAAAGTTAAATTCTATCAGGATTTGGTCCGCGGCATCTGGCGGGAAAATCCGGTATTGGTTTTGTTGCTCGGCACCTGCCCGACGCTGGCGCTGACGACCAGTGCGGTCAACGGCGTGGGCATGGGGCTTGCCACTACGGCGGTGCTGGCGGGGAGCAATCTCGTCATTAGCCTGATCAAAGACATCGTGCCGCAGCGGATCCGGATCCCGGTTTACATCGTGGTCATCGCCACGTTTGTTACGATCATCGATCTTTTGATGCAGGCGTACGCGCCGGCTTCGCTCAATGAAGCGTTGGGTATTTTCATTCAGCTGATCGTGGTCAACTGCATCGTGTTGGGGCGGGCGGAAGCGTTTGCCTCCAAAAACACTCCGTTGCGGTCGATTTTCGACGGTATCGGCATGGGGTTGGGCTTCACACTGGCGCTGACGATGCTGGGGATGCTCCGGGAATTTTTGAGTTCCGGTTCGCTCTTTGGGGTGAAGATCATCACCGCGTGGACGACGGATTTCCTGTTGCCGGCGGCGGCGCCGGGGGCGTTCATTATCGTGGGCTGTATTTTGGGTCTGCGCAACTACTTTTCGCGGCGGGCGGCGATCAAGGCGGGCAAAATGTATATTCCGCCGGCGGGTCTGGACTGCCGCAACTGCAATATCTGCCAACTTTCCGACGATTGATATGAAACTTTGGCGTTGGGCGGTCGTGGCGGCGGCGCTGTTGGCGTTGCCGCTGGCGGGGGCAGGGCTTGAGGAGCTGTTTAAGGCGGATGCCGAGCTGTGGAATTTGGACGCGGCGGGGATCGCCAAAAAAATTTCCCCAACCTTTAAGCCGGTGGCGGCGGGGAGCGATCAACTGCGCCACTACGGCGAGGGTCTCACCTTTGCCGACGCTCCGGTGCCGGAAGCGCTGATCACGCTCGAAGACGGCAAACTTTCCTTTATCGAAATATACCTATATAATAAGGGCGACAGCAAGGAGCCGCTCAATCAGCGCGACTACAATGCGCGGGTCAAGGGGGTGCTCAACCAGTTTGCCGAGGCTTATCCCGGCGTCGAGCCGCTGCACTTGGTGCGGAGCCTGGGGCGGTCGAGCGTCATCTGCAATATCTACTCCGCGCCGGGGGCGGACGCCGCCTTGCGCTACAATACCGACGCCGAACGCAACGGCTGTATCGCGCTGATGTTTGCGCCGCCGGGGAAAATGCCGCGCACGCTCGACTTTACCGTCAAAAAGGTTTCGTCCGAGGAATTGCTCAAGCGCGTCACCCGTACCGACTCCGGCGACGTGGTGATCTTGGTGCCGATGGTCGATCAGGGGGACAAGGGCTTTTGCCTGCCCGCCTCGGTCAGCCGGGTGCTGCGCTATTACGGTTCGCTGATCGACCAGAACACGGTGGCGACCATGGTGGCGAGCGACGGCGAAAAGGGCACGAATCTGGTGGAAGCGATGAAAGCGTTGCGCAAGGGCTCCGGCAAAATCGGCGCTTCGACGCGGGAACTCCTCGACGGCGAGAGCCTGACCAGCAAAAAAGGTTGCGCCAAACTGGTCAAAGAGTACAACAAGCAGGCGGCGAAACTCAGCCGCGGGCGGGATCAACAGATCGCCAAGATCGAACTCAAGGGGGATAAGGTCCCCAAACTCGACCCCGAATGCTTCAAGGCGGCGCGGCAGAGCGACAAGGCGGTGAAAAAATTTGCCGATACCATTGCCAAAAACATTGACCGGGGGCAGCTCATCTGCTGGAACGTGTTGATGTTCAAAGCCGGTGCCGAGGGGGCGCTCGCCGCCGGAGTCCCGACCGGCCACACCCGGATCATTTGCGGCTACAACGCCCAGACCAACGAAGTGCTCTTTACCGACAGTTGGGGCGCGGGCTTTGAGTTGGGCAGGATGCCCATGGCGGACGCGTGGGCATTTACCTTGAGCCTTTTCACCATCGAGCCGCGCTGAAAAAGCGCACCGATCCCCGTTTTCATTGACAAGTAGCCTCACTTGCGAGCCAAGATGTCAATGAAAAACCGATGACTCCTCAACCTTTTGAGCTAAAAGTGGGTAAATTTTAAAGTCCAACTTAAAATTTACCACTCCGGAGCGAGGTTTTCTCCCTTTTTTCCGCCGCAGTTGCATATTTTCATTGACAAGTAGCCTCACTTGCGAGCCAAGATGTCAATGAAAACCTGCCGGGTGCGGAAAAGGCGATGCGCGAAGCGCAGGATTTGGATTTGGCGGGGGATTCCTTTCCCAAGATCATCGTGCGGCGAGATGTCGGCAAGGCATGGTATGACGAAAAAGGGGTGCTGAATATCGACCTTTTGGACTTTTTGCTGGACCCGGAAATCACCCGATAACCCCCCTCTTGTTAAGGTTAACCGGAGCGAAAAAATTTTTTTGAACTGGGATCGCCGTTTATAGCTGAAAAGTGTAAAAAAATTGTTGATTTGGCTATGCTTTTGTGCTATATTAAGCGTTATGACCGTGGGAGTGTTGTACCCGCGGCGTGCCCTATTGTCGAAAAATCGGGTGGGGCGAGAAGCAATTTTAAACGGTTAATTAAATAGAAAACTAAACCAAGATCCTAAACGAAAAGGAAGGAAGGGAAAATGCAGTATTTCTATTTTTCACAAGGTTGGGAAGGCCTATCGGCGGGTACCGTCGTAACGGTCTCCGGCGGCACCGCGATCATCGGTACTGACGCTTTTGCCAGTGCTTATGACGCCGTGCAGGCGGGTATCGCGGCGTATGGTGATTACGAAGAGACGATCTACGTCGATTGGGAACTTTCCAGCCCGGATTTTTTCGCCAACACCGATTGGGATGGCACCGGATCCGGCGACTCCATCTACATTGACGTTGCCAATCCCGCTGATCCGAGCGAACTTTACGAAGGCGCGATCAAGCTCACCTATGGCACCGATGCCTTTTCCACGATTACGACTGCGCGCAACGCGGCGAAAGTCGGGCAGTATATCCAGGTGGTCGGCGGAACTTTCAACGACGCTCACCAGGGCGGTTCCGGCAGTTCTGCCCGCGGCTGGCTTTCCGGTCGCCGGCTCTACGTCACCGATTCGACGATCCAGCTCGACGGCACCAGCTCCACCAGTTTGGCGCTGGCGAGCAACAGCGACACCAACTATGACGTGGAAATCACCGTCGGCAAGGGCGGCGAATTGCTCAATGCCATCTTCGTCGGCGGCGCTTACGCCATCAACCGCGGCAACGCGGTCGTCAACGTCATCAACGGCGGCTACGTGAGCTCCGTCCAGGGCGGCGGTATCGGTGCCAACTATGCAACCGCGGCCGACGTGGATGAATACGGCAAATACATTTACGATATTACTTTCAACGTCAACGGCGGTTCGATCGGCACGATAACCGCGACCAGCACCGGCACGACCTACGCCGATGTCCACGCCAATTTGAAGAATGCGTACGTCAGCAACTTCTACCTCGGCAACGCCAACACCAGTACTCGGCTCTACGGCGACGCCTACATTTCTTTGGATAGCTCGACGATCACCGGCACGATTAAAACCGGTTCCAGCCGGAGCTTCAACGACTTGTGGTTCTACGGCGAAGTCAACGTTGACGTCGTCGGCGGCACCAACAGCGTCGGCAGTTTGAGCATCGGCACCGTCAAGCAGATGGTCGAAGATGTGCAGGTCAACGTCCAGCCGACCGTCAACATCACCATCAACGGCGGCGCCGCGGTGAACTTCGCCGCCGGCAGCATCAGCGCGAGCAACGTCGTCAACATTTCCATCAATGTGGAAGATTACGTCGCTTCCGCCGACAAGGAGCAGGTGCTCTTCCTCAATGGCGGCGGCTTGCAGAACGCCAACATTTCGATCGTCGGCAACAACGCCGACAAATACACTTACAGTCTGGAAAACAACAACACCAAGCTTTTCCTCAACGTCAAACCGACCTACTTCTCGGTCGGTTGGGCGGATCTCGCCGACGGCACCGTGGTCGAGATCCCCGGCGGTTCGGCGACGATCGGTACCGACGCCTTTGCCTCTTACAGTGCGGCGGCGGCGGCGGGCGCCGAAAACATCAAGAGCTTGGATATCTTCCTCAACAGCGACTACAACGACACCGATCCGATCGTCGTGAGCGGCTACACCGCGACCTACGGCGTGGATGCTTTCAGCACTTTCGCCGATGCGCGCACTGCTTACAGCGCCAGCTCGAAGCTCGGCGCCATTCATCTCACCGGCGGTACTTTCAGCGACGGCGCCACCACCCCGGCGGGGACCCAGTACCTCGCGGGCGCCACGACGGTGGTGACCGATGGTTACGCCGCGCTCCTTATCGGCGGTAACAGTTCCGGCGATGCCCAAAACACCAGCATCACCGTCAAGGGCGGTTCGGTCGGTACGATCTACGGTGCCAACCGCGCCAACACCGCGCTTTCCGGCGACGTCGACATCCTGGTGGAAGACGGCGCCAGCGTCACTACCATCTTTGCGGTTTCCGGCGCGGGTGTTTCCGCCAACAGCATCGTCAACGTCACGCTGGATGGCGCCACCGCCAACATCGTCGGTGCCGGTAGCGGCGTCCCCGCCGGTGCGGAGTTTACCTACAACATCGTTTCCTCGACGATCACCAACGGTATCGGCGGCGCGGGCGCCGCCAATGCCAACGTCACCTCCGCGGATATCACCTACAATATTTCCAACTCGACGATCGGCAAACTCTACGCCGACCGCGGTATCGATGCCAGCGGCGGCCTTAAAAACAGCGCGGTGACCGGTGCGGTGACCGTCAATGTCTTCGGCGGCGGTACGACGCAGGTCACCGAGTTCCGCATTTACGGCACCTGCAGCAGCGCGGCGGTCAACATCGCCGCCGACTCCTGCCTGACGATCGGTAGTACCAACAGCATCGCCGGCTACACCACTTTTAACATTGACGTTGATGGTTACACCCCGACGTCGATGAGCAAGTTGGTTTTCAGCGGCAGGAACCTCTCGACTTACTCCATTACGGTGGTCGGTACGGGGGCTGACAAGTATACCACCCAAGTCGACGGCACCAACCTCTACCTTGTCCTCGTTCCGGATGCCTACGTCAGTGCCGGGTGGATCGGTCTGGAAGACGGCACGGTGGTCGATATCGCGGGCGGCACCGCGATCATCGGCACCGACGCCTTTGCTACTTACGCCGAGGCGACCGCGACCGGTGCGGAAGTTGTTGACGTGCTCGACATTTACGTCAACGCCGATTGGAGCGAGCTTGCTCCCGGCGCCGAGGTGGTAGTTTATGGTTACACCGCGACGATCGGCACCAGCGCTTTTGCCGATGTTGCCGACGGCGCGACCGCTTACAGCGCCACCACCGGTTACGGGGTACTCGGCTTGGTTGGTGGTACTTATTCCGGCACCAACAGTAGTTCGGTCGGCCTCACCAACGCCGGATCGATCACGGTGGTCGCCGGCACGGCGGCGACTTTGACCACTACCGGTGCGATGACCAATTCCGGTGCAATTACCATCGATGTCGATTCGCTGAGCTTCACCCTTGACAGTCACGAGTACAAGGTGATCGACACCAATGGCAGCTTCACTGACTCCGGTTCGATCACTCTCGCCAGTGCCATTTACGACGTGAGCAAATTGGATTATAAGATCGTCAGCGGCGATCTCTACGTTTACCACGACATCGATGGTTATATTTCCACCCGGTGGACCGGTCTGGAAGACGGCACGGTGGTCGATATTCAGGGCGGCACCGCCGTCATCGGCACCGACGCCTTTGCCACTTACGCCGAGGCGACCGCTGCCGGTGCGGAATTGATCAATGTGCTCGACATTTACGTCAATACCGATTGGAGCGAGCTTACCCCCGGTGATACGGTGGTGGTCGGCGGCTACACCGCGACGATCGGCACCAACGCCTTTGGCGCGCTCGACAGCGGCAAGAGCGCCTACGCCTCTACTGCCAAGTATGGCGCGCTCTATCTGGTGGGCGGCACCTACACCGCTTCGACCAGTATGCACACCAGCGGCGCGGCGAAGCAGTTTGCCGACGGTTACCACACCGTTATCGAAAATTCGCTGATCTCCTTCCTGAGCGCCGGTTGGAACGCCAACAAGGCGACCGATGCCCATTTGACCATCCGCGGCTGCACCGTTACCGGCGGTATCGGCGGCGGCAACCGTTACTATGGCTCGATCAACGGCGGCGAGATCAATGTCGAAAACTCCACCGTGGCGTGGATCAGCCCGGTGAGCGGCCCGAGCACCACCGACCTTACCGGTACGCTCACGGTCAATGTGACCGGCAGCTCGGTGCACAACGTCTTCAATCAGGGCAAGGTGGAAACCGGCGAGGTGGTTTACAACTTCACCAACAGTACCTTTGACAACATCGCCGGCGCCGGCAGTGCCAATGCCAGCAGCGCCAACGACGTGACTTTCAACCTGGTTTCGGTGACCGGCGGCTCGTTCTGCGCGACCAAGGGTTTCGACGGCGGCAACTGGAAGTCGTGCTACGTGCTGGGCGACATGGCGATCAACGTGTCGGGCGGCACCTCGACCTTTACTTATTTGGAAATCAATGATAATGACGGCGGCAGCCGCACGATCACCATCGACGCCGACTCCGCGTTGATCATCACGGGTTACAACAGTATCGTTGCCAAAACCGACTTCGTCATCAACGTCGACGGCTACACCGCCACCGACGGCAACGGCAAGCTGGTTTTCAGCGGCAAGAACCTTGCTGCGCACAACATCTCGATCATCGGCGAAGACGCCGCGGATTACCACACCTATATTTCCGGCACCAACTTGTACATCGCCCACAATGTCGATGCTTACATTTCGATCGGCTGGACCGGTCTGGCTAACGGCACGGTGGTCGACGTTACCGGCGGCACCGCGGTCATCGGCACCGATGCTTTCACCGGCATCGACGCCGCGACCGCCGCGGGCAAGGAGTTCCCCAGCATCGGCGACGTCTACTACCAGTTCGACTGGAGCGGTCACACCGCCGGCGAAGTCATCGACGTGGCGACCCCCGGCGGCACGGTGCAGGCGACGATCGGCACCAACGCCTTTGACGAGAATGCGCTCGGCGCCGCCAAGACCGCCGCGGCCAACAATTACGGCGTGCTGCACATTTCCGGCGGCTCGACCAGCGGTTCGAGCTCCAACCGTATCGCGCTGGGCGGGGTGGATACCTACATCACCAATACCACGATCGAAACCCGCGAAGTTTTGGGCAGTACCAACACTTCCCAGTCCGCCGGTTACACCAATGTGACGATCGGCGAGGGCAGCACGGTCACGACCTACTTCACCAACCGGGAAAATTTCGCCGGCGACGCGACGGTGACGGTCCGCGACGGCGGCTATGTTGCCAATTTGTACGGCGGCTGCACCAATGCGAGCTTCCTCGGCGGCTCGACCACGATCAATGTGTTCGGTTCCACTGTCGGCGCGGTCGGTGGCGGCGGCGTCGGCAGTATCGCCGATACCGACATCACGATGAACTTCGTCGATGCCGTGATCACCGGCTCGGTTACCGGTCACAGCAACATCCAGAGCAGCGCCAACTCCGGTTCGCTCACGGTCAATGCGACCAATACGACCATCGGCGGCAACTTCACCGCCAAGGGTACCGGTTCGAGTGATTACTCCGGCGGCATCGCGCTCAACTTCAATAACGTGACGGTCAATCAGTTCACGATCGCCAACGCCAGTGCCTACGGCGATGTCACCTTGAACTTGACGGACAGCAGCTTCTACAACTTCGAAGGCGCCAGCGCCGATACCGGTGACTACGTCATCAACTTCAACGGCAGCTCGATCAACCAGAGCTTCTACGCCTTCAGCAATCAGGGCGATAATCTGACCGCCGCCTCGGTGGATATCGACGTCGTCGGCACGACGGTCAGCCGTTACTTCTACGGCGCGTACTCTGCGACGGTCAACGATGACTACACCTTTGACGTGACCGATTCCACCCTCACCTTGGGTTCGGTGGTCCTCAACAGCGGCACGGTCAACGGCGATCTCCTGGTCAGCTACGACAACGTCGTCAACGGCGGCAATTTGCAGATCGTCGCCGGCGGCGCGGTTACCGGCAACGTGGTGGTCGCGCTCACCGACGTTTCCGTCGGCAACCGGGTGGACTTCACCGGCGGCTCGGCGACGATCGGCGGCACTTACACCGCGGTGATTTCCGGAACCAGCTCCTTTGGTGCCGGTATCAATGCCAGCCAGGTCGACAGCTTCACGGTGGCGGCGGATTCGAGCTTCACCGTCGGCAGTTCGTCGATCAACATCGGCGGCACCTTCGCCAACTACGGCGATCTCGTTTTCGCCAGTGAGAGCGCGTTGGTCGCCTTCAATACCTATGGTATCAAGGATCTTGCCAACAACACGATCGCCAACGAAGGTACTGCCACCATTACCGGTGCGGAAAACCTCGCCACCGCGATCGACGGCGACAATACGCTCTTTGCTTACAGCACCGCGCAGAGCACGGTCTATGTGAACAGCGCCTATGCTTCCGCCGCGAATTACGAAAGAGTCATCATCGACGGCGTTGAACGCCGGGTCGGCATCAACGCCTTTGCCAGCATGGACGACGTCACCAATACCGGCGCCTCTACTCAGATCGTCGCCAAGTCGGCGGTGACTGACGAGGTCTACGGTGTGGAAGGCACGATCGCCGGCGGCAATTTCACCAAAAACGTCTACGGCGGTGAGGATGTCGTTTCCGCCGGTACGGTGGTCGATGATTCTCTGGTCTCGGTCAGCGGCGGTACTTTCCGCGGTCTGGTCGGCGGTCAGCGCCTTGAGGCCGACGTTACGGTTTCCGGCGATTCAGCGATCGAGATCTCCGGTGGTCAGGTCAAGGCGGCGTTCGGCGGTCACTATGTGGCAAGCGGCGACGCGACCGTGAGCGGCGACACCGGTGCGGCGATCTCCGGCGGTACCTTCTCGAGCTTCGTCACCGGCGGCAACGTCGTGGCGACCGGCGCGAGCGCCTATCTCACCGGCACCAGTACGCTTTCGATCACCGGCGGCTACTTCGGTAACGCGGTGGCGGGCGGCAGTGACAGCCAGGGCGGCGACATCGACAGCGATACCAACTACGTGTCGCGCGTGGAAATTTCCGGCGGCACCTTCGCCAACGGCGTCTACGGCGGCAACGTGGCGAGCAAGGCGGCGTATGCCAACTTCAGCGGCAACACCCACTCGACCTTGATCGACATCAACGGCAGTACCGAGATCGCGGTCGACGTGACCGGCACCAACGCCGTCAACTTCGGCGCGAGCAACGTCGTGGCGGGCAGCTACGGTCAGGGTCAAGTCAGCGGCACTTCGACCGTCACCTTCACCGGTAGCGCCGCCAATTTGACCTTCACCGGTATCCTCACCGGCGACAGCCAGAATGGCGGTACCAACAGCCGGATGGTGATGGGAAATCGGAGCCTCGTCTTCGACGACTTTGACGGCGCCTTCAACGCCAAGATCAACGGTTTCGACACGGTGAGCTTCGCCAACGACAGCGCGATGAGCTTCACCAGCGCGAATGTTTACTTGCAGAATGTGAGTACTTGGAACTTCAGCAACGGCAGCAGCCTCGCTTGGTCGACCGGCAGGAACGACTTCAGCGGCGATACGCTGAATCTGAACTTCACGAGTCTCGACAGCGACTGGACGATCCTTTCCGGCTCGGAAACGACGCTGGCGGGCTTCGACGACTTCGCTCTGGTCAACATCAACGGTGTGGCGGCGGACTACGACCTCGTCAACAACGTTTACACCGCGGGCGACTACCAGCTCTATCTCGACAACAACGCCATGAAGCTGGGTACGATCGCGTAAGGCAGAAAGGTAAAGGAGTACAGAAAAATGGAAAAGTTTACTTATGCCAAGCCCGAGCTGAATGATTTCAGCTACGTTGCCGCGCAGGGCATCGAGTCGTGCTTCGTTGACTGCACCAGCGATGAGCTGTGCACCGGCGACGACGAGATCTGAAG
>JAZTWK010000052.1:0-22426 GCA_045635865.1 Victivallaceae bacterium | reverse complement strand
TAAACCCTTTGTGATGATGGAATCCGCCCCCGGCATCCCCAATTATCCCCCTTATGCCCACATCCGGCGGCCCGGTGGATTTCAGCGTGAAATGCTCGGGGCGATGGCCCACGGCGCCGGCGGCCCCATGTATTTCCAGTGGCGCAAAGGGCGGGGCGGCATGGAAAAGTTCCACGGCGCGGTGGTCGGGCACGACAATTCCCCCGACAATCGGATGTTCCGCACTGTGTCAGAGTACGGCAAAGTGTTGGAAAAACTTGCCGAAGTCGTCGGCAGTCGCAAGCAGATCGAAGTCGCCTTGCTGTGGGATTGGGACAATGCGTGGAGTTTCGACGCCGAGTGTCTGCACAATTTCAAAGACGTCCGGCAGGTCGCCATGTATACCCATTATCGGGCGCTGTGGGATCACGACTATTCGATCGGCGTTTACGCGAGTACCGATTTTCAGTGGCGCAAAGCCAAGCTGGTGGTCGCCCCCATGCTGTCGTTGCTTCGCGACGAAGTATTGCAAATGCTCACCGACTACGTAAAGGCGGGAGGCACGTTGATCGTCACGCATCAATTCGGCACGCTCAACGGCGACACGCTCTGCCGCGCTCCGCAGGATATTGCCGCATTGTGCGGCTTGACGGTCGAGGAAGACATCGACTGCTTTGAACCGGCTCGGAGCCAGAGCATCGCGTTCCGGGGGCGGAGCATTCCGGTTACCGGCGTGGCGGAGTTGCTCCATATTCAGCAGGCGGAAGTCGTCGCTACTTACGAGCAGGATTTCTACGCCGGGATGCCGGCGATCGCCACCCATAGTTTGGGGCAGGGGAAAGTCTGGTACATCGGCGGAAATTTGCCGCGGGAGTTTTTGAGCGAGCTCTACGGCGAGATCGCCGCCGGGTGCGGAGTGCGTTCCGCCTTGCCCGGAGTGCCGGCGGCAGTCAAGGCGGCATGGCGCTACGGCGAAAAAGCCGACTACCTTTTCCTCAACAACTTCAGCGAAGTCGAGCAGTCGGTAAAGTTGCCGAAGCCCATGGTGGATTTGCTCACCGGGGAAACGGTTGCCGAATTCACCCTGCCGGGCAACGGCTCCACCGTGTTGCGGGGTTGATCATTTAAGCAACATACAGTCGCCGTAGCTGTAAAAGCGCATCCGGCAACTTTTGGCGTATTCGTACGCCGCCAACACCTTTTCCCGGTCGCAAAAACAGCTTACCAACATCAACAGCGTACTTTTGGGCAAGTGGAAATTGGTCAACAGCAGATCCACCGACCGGGGAGCGTAGGGCGGGTAGAGGAAAATATCGGTACTGCCCGCGCGCGGAGTGACGGTGCCGTCGGGCGCGGCGCAACTTTCCATGACCCGCACCGTGGTCGTGCCGACGGCCAGGACGCGCTTTCCGGCGCGATGCGTGGAGTTGATCAACTCGGCGGTAGCTTCCGGCAACACAAAGTTTTCGCTGTGCATGTGATGAAGCGTCGCATCTTCGGTCGAAACCGGCACGAAAGTGCCCGGACCGACGTGTAGGGTCAACTCCCCGATATTCACCCCGCTTTCCCGCAGCTCCGCGAGGATTTCCGGGGTGAAGTGCAGTCCGGCGGTCGGCGCCGCCACCGCCCCGGGGGTGCGGGCATAAACCGTCTGATAACGCTCGGCGTCGGAACTTTGCGCTTCCCGCCGCAGGTACGGGGGCAGGGGGATGTGGCCGTAACGGCGCTGCATCAACTCGATATCCGCGTTGCTGAACTTAATCAGATAAGTGTCGTCGGAATTTTTGCCGAGTACGGTGAAAAAGTCGCCGTCGGTATTGACTTCGCCGTTGGCTTCGGTCAGCGCCACCACGGTACCGGGCAACGCGCGCTTGCCGGGTTTGAGCAAAACATTCCACGCGGCGGCGTCGTTGCCGGAAGCGGAAACAAGCAGCAGTTCAAAATGCGCGCCCCAACTGCCGTCGGCAAGTTGCTTGCGACCATACATCCGCCCGGAAAGGACCTTGGTGTTGTTGCAGATCAATGCGTCGCCGGGAGCCAAAAATTCCTTGATCGCGGGGAAAGGGAGTATCTCCCGTTCGCCGGTTTGGCGATCGAGCACCAGCATCCGCGACCCGTCGCGGTGTTCCGCCGGGAAACGGGCGATCAACTCGTCGGGGAGTTCGTAATCAAAAAGCGAGGTGGAAAGCATTTTATCGCCGCATCTCTTCCCGCGCCTGCCGAAGTCGGGCGTATTCTTCCGGAGTGAGGCTGTTGATGCCGCCCCGGGAAACTTTATCCAAGAGATAATCCAATTCCGCGCCGCTTACCGGGGTGCCCGTCGATGCGGAAAAATCGGAATTCTTTACCGTTATTTTCCTTTTCCAATGCAGGGGATCCCAGCTCAGACGGTTGCCGGCAATGATTTTAAGCAGAATATAGCCGCCGAGGAAGCCGCCCAGATGCGCCAAATGAGCGATGCCCGACTCCAAGCCGTTGAGCTGATAGATGATCTCCAAAATGGTATAAACCACCACCAGCGTGGAGGTCTTCAGCGGGAAAAACGGAAAAAAGATCATCACAAAGCGGCGATCCGGCTCGAACATCGCCGCCGCCGCCATCACCGCACAGACGGCTCCGGAAGCCCCGACCAGCCGGGCGGGCGTTTCAAAATTGAATACCCAAAAGATCAAATTACCGGTCAACACCCCGACCAGATAGAGCCAGTAGAACTCCCGCTCTTTGAGGTGCGGCGCGACCAGAGAGCCAAACAGGTACAAGCCGTACATATTAAAGAGCAAGTGCCAAAAGTCCGCGTGGATGAATCCGGCGGTCAAGAGTTGATAGATCCGAAATCCGCGGGCACTGCAATCGAGCGCCAACTCCACCCGAAATTGGTCAACAAACAGCAACGCCACATTGATCGCGATCAATATCCAAATCGGCCGCCGGGAATGATCCGGGGCAGGGGAATTGGTACGCATATATGACCGATCGTAAATACTCATTGAAAATTCTCCTTGTGTCAAGGTTAAAATATACATGTTTTTTATCCTATATTCAAGTATTGACGAAATCGACAAGCGGTGCTATGTTATGAAAAGTCAAAAACAAGTGATGATATTCGGCTATGAGTACTGCAAAAAACTCCACCAGCGTTTGGGGCAAGAGCATCGGTTTTATCCTCAAAATCGCCATTGCCGCCGGGATCATCTGGTATCTGTTGTTGCGCGAACCGCAGAAATTGTTGGATAGCCTCGCGCACTTTTCCCCGATCTATCTTTTGCCGGCAATGTTCTTTTATTTGCTGCACATTTTCTTTTGCGCGTGGCGGTGGCGGCGGCTGGCGAATATTTTAGATGTCAACCTCTCGTTTGGGGAGGCGCTGTCGCTGACGTTTCAGGGCTACTTCTTTTCGTTGGTGATCCCCGGCGGAGCGATCGGCGGCGACGTGGTAAAAATGGGCTTTATCTCCCAGCGTTCGCAGGCGGGCAAAAAGACCGACGGAGCCTTTACCGTGCTTATGGATCGGATCGTCGGTATGATCGCGTTGCTGGTGTTGGCGTTGGCGATTTTGGTACCGAGCATCCCGATATTGCTGAATGTTTCCCTGCCGGAATTGTCGCTTTCGCCCGGCACGCACAAACTGCTGATCGCGGGGTTCGCGCTGTTGTGCCTCGCCGGTCTGGGCGCCTGCTGTGTGATCTTCCTGCATCGCCAACTGCAAAAGTTTGCGCCGATCGCCAAACTTTTGGCGCTTTTGGATAAACTTTCTCACGGCTTGGTCGGCAAAATGACCGCCGCCACCGATATCTACAACTCCAACTGGCGAATTTTGACGCAACTGATCGTCGAATCGATCTTTTTTGTCCACTTGATGACGGTGGTGCCGATCTTTTTCCTGCTTGCCGGTCTGGGGGCGGAATATTCTTTCCTGACGGCGATCACCGCGGTCACCATCGGTAATCTGGTCGGTCTGCTGCCGCTTTTCCCCGCCGGGGTAGGGGGCAGGGATGTCGCAACAGTCACCATTTTGGTAGCCGGGATGATCCCGGAGGAAACCGCCAAAACCGCGATGTTGGTCTATACGGCGATCCTGCTCTTTTTCAATTTGTCGGGCGGCTGGTTTTTCATCTTTGATTTCGGTCGTAAACCAACTGCGGAGTCGAAATAATGGCGGGCGAGTTGCAATTTGAGATCACGTTGGAAAACAGCGGGGAAAATCACTTCCGCCGTCAGCTTGCCGACGGGGCGTTTACCGTACTGATCGAAACCCAGACTCCCGAACGAACCGTCGATCCGGCGGCGGCGACGGAAAAACTCCGCCTGCTGGAAAGCGCGGTGATCACCGACAAGGCGGAACTCAACACCGGATTGGCGATCCTCGACCGCCGGGAAAACGGCGGGATCCGCGCGCTGGAATATGCCGCCGGTTTGGCGCCGGAAAACCGCAACCGCCATATTGTTTATCTATCCGGAGCCGATACCGACGCCGAAGATTTGGCGCGGATGATCCGCTTTGCGCAGGAAAACAACTTGCGCAACTTGGTGCCGGTTTCCGGCGACGCCATTCCCGGAGCCACGGTCCGCGAGTGCCGCAGACACCATTTTACCGAAAGTATCCGGATGTTGCAGGCGCTGAAAGAGTCCGGCGACATCTTCCCGGGGGCGGTGGTAAATCCATTTCAATATACCTATTATACGCTGTTTGGGCAGTATGCCAAACTGGTGAAAAAGTTCGGGCAGGGGGCCAATTTCGCGGTCGCCCAGTCCGGCTGGGATATGCTCAAACTGCAATCGCTTTTCTGGTATTTGCAGAACCGGCAACTTTATTACCCCATCATCACCCGGCTCACCTTGCTGTCGGTGGAAAAAGTGGAGGAAATCAACGCCGGTCAACATCCGGGATTGTGGATATCCAAGGATTTCAACCGCATCTTGCGCCGGGAGTTGCGCTACTCCAAAAATCAATTTGAAGCCGCGCAATATCGCCGGATCGAACTGCAGGTGGCGGGATGCCGCCTCATGGGGGCGCGCGGGGTGCAGATTTGCGGCGCCGATACCCCCGCCAAGGCGAAAACGGTCATTTCCCGGATCGCCGCCGCGTTGCGCGAATTTTCCACTTTTGAGCAGTGGATCGATGAATACAATGCTTATATGGCGAGCGTGGAAGTCGCTCCCTTTACCCCGGATTTCCGGCTTTTTGATCAGATCATCCACCGGGATTATCCGGTCGATAATCCGCCGAAATATCACGATTTTGAACTTGAAAAGCCCGGTTTTGCCGATCGGATCCGCCATTTTTGCCGCGAACGCTGCTTCGCGGGGCTGACCGATGCGCATCCGCGCGCCTGGGAGCGCTTCCTGCTCCGAATTTTGGGCGACGGTTGCTCCAACTGCGGGCGGTGCCGACTGCCGCAAACTCTCTATATCTGCCCGGAGCGTTGCCCCAAGCATCTGGCGGATGGGCCGTGCGGCGGCGTTCGCCCCGACGGCAGTTGCGAGATCGGCAACTTCGAGTGCATCCATGCCCAGATCGTCCGTTCGGCTTATCTGCATCAGCAGTACAGCAACTTGGAAACCCAGATCATCGGACAAGTCGACGCACCGTCGTCGGGCAAATAAAGCGATCCGGCATTTTTTTATCAACGACCCCGGATTTTTGTTATCAAGTTATTAACAAGCGCTTGACAACATATCATTAACTTCTTTATTACCAACAATATGCAAAATGCCAACAACCAATTCACACCGGTTTTAAATTTTACATAACATATATTATGCGACGTTATAAATTATGATTCCGACCCGCTTGAACCGGGGCAAAGATCGGCGGTAGTGAAAACATGCGGCGGCGACGATCGCGATCAGTTAGAGGTTTCCGGGCAAATAAAGTCAGGTGACGTTTTTCAAAACTTTGACGATAATTGGGCAAGGCGATCCGAAGGTCAACAAAAAAAGCGGAGCGTCGTTTGACGCTCCGCCGAAAGAAACTTAACGATACTACTTTTGATAACGGACTTCGCCGCCGACCAACGCCTTTTGGACAACGAAATCGGCATCGAGGATCACCACGTCGGCGACAAACCCCGGCTCCAACTTGCCGTATCCGGTCAGCCCCAAGGCCGTTGCCGGAGTAAAAGTTGCAGACTTAATTACTTCACACAAAGGCAGTTGCGTGATTTCATAGACGTTCTTCAGCGCTTGGGCGATCTGCAAGGTGCTGCCGGCAAGCGCCCCACCCTCCTTGAGCCGCGCGGCGCCGCCGGAAACCACCACCGGCAAGCCGCCGAGCGTGTAGTCGCCATCCGGCATACCCGCCGCCCGCATGGCGTCGGAGATCAGCACGATGTGATCGGCGCCCTTGGTCTGAAACACCAACTGGATCATCGGCGGGGAAATGTGGAGTTTGTCGCAGATGAATTCGGCAAAGACGTCCCGGTGCAGCAACCCCGCGCCGACGAGCCCGATATCCCGGTGATGCAAACCGGTCATCTGGTTGCAAAAGTGCGACAAATTCCGCAAGCCGGAGCGATAGGCGGCGACAAATTCCGCATACTTGGCGCCGCTATGGGTACACGACGGGACCATTCCCCGGTTCAGCAGTTGAGCGGTAAACTCCACTCCGCCGGGCATTTCCACGGCGTAAGTAACTTTTTTTACCGGAAAGATCGCATTGAGTCGATCGACTTCGGCGATGTCGGCGGGGCGGACAAAATCCGGATTCTGCGCGCCGAGGCACTTGGGATTGATGAAGGGACCTTCCAGATGAACTCCGGGGATCCGGCAACCGCCAACTTGATCGTAAGCGGCGATACTGGTCAAGGCGTCGGCGAGGTTTTGCTCCGAAACCGTCAGCGTCGTCGGCAAAAGCGTCGTCACGCCCTCGGCAAGTTTGTTTTCGGCGATCGTTTGCACCCCCGCCGCCGAAGCGTCGCAAAAATCGAAATTGTTACGCCCGTGGCAGTGCGTGTCGATGAAACCGGGCATGACGTAATTGCCCTCGGCGTCGATCACCTTGCCGGAAAAACCGGAAATTTCCTTTTCCCCGACGGCGACGATCTTTCCCTCGGAAATGAGCAATGCACCGTTGACCAAATCGATCCCGGCGCTGACGATATGCGCGTTTTTGATCAGAATATCCGCCATAAAAAACCTCCTACACAAGTTGCTGATTAAATATAGGTCAGATTTCCGGCAGTTGCAAGTCAAGAGCGAGCGGATTTCCGGATTTTTGCCAAAAGTTGCTTTCCGCGATCCAAATCCGCGCCCGGCGTTTGCAAAAGTAGCAAAAAAATGATAAATTATATATGGTATTGGTTATAAACCGGTGGCGGGAAACACGATGGCAAAACAAACGAATAAATACTGGTTGCCGGCGGCGATCGCGGTACTGCTTTTGCTGTTGATCTTTTCCATCGGCGGTCTGGTTCGCTCCGGAGCCAACCGGATCGTCGGCAGATTCTTTCACCCCTACTTGGAATTGCAACGGCTCGTCGATGCGCCGCTGACCGACCAATCGTTGCTCTCGCTTTCGCGGGCGGAGTTGGCGCAAAAGGTGGAAACGCTGCAAAAAATCAATCGTCAATTTGCCTTGCAGTACGCCCAAAATGAAAAGTTACTGCAGGAAAATCAACAGTTGCGCCGCTTGGCAAAACTACCCCCCTCCCCCGCTTGGAATTGCATCACCGGCGAAGTCATCCTGCGCGACCCCTTCTTTTGGAACGGCCACTTCACGGTCAACCGGGGAACCCAAGACGGTGTAACGCCGGGCGCGGCGGTGTTGGATATGGCTCCGGAGGGTAAACCGCTGTTGGTCGGGGTGGTGATCTCCACCACCGAAGATCGCGCCGAGGTGCAGACCATTTTCAACCCGGAATTGCGTTTGTCATTCAAGTTGCACGGGCAAAACATCGTGGGCTTCATCAACTCCGGCGAACAACGGGCGGGAAACGGCAAAATTCCTTTTGATTACCTGACGATGACCGACCGTGAGGTGGCGGGGGAAGTCGCGGAAACCACCGGTTTTGAGCAACTTATCCCGCCCAATATCCGCATCGGCGTCATCAAATCCGCCTCGGCGATCGACCCGCGGTTTTCCTCGGAGCTTTATCTCGCCGGGGAAATATCCTCGCCGGTCGATTTCAATTTGCTCAAGTTCGTCATCATCGCCGTCCGCCAAGACAGCCGCTAATTGGATAAACGCCATGACTGCCGGGATCTTTGAATTGTTTACCGCGTTGATCGTGCTGATCGGCGAAGTTCTGCTCGGAAATTGCGGCATCCCCCTACCCTTGAGCATGTTGGTGGTGCTTTACTTTTCCGCCACGCTATCCTATCGCCACGGACTTTTTCTGGCGATATTTTGCGGTATGATTTTGGATAGCGTCTACGCCCGGGAACTGCCCTTTGCCACCGGATATTTGCTCTTGACGGCCGCCGCCTCCCGCCCAGCCCAGCCGGAGCGATTGCAAGGCGAAGCCTTGCTCAGCGTCGTCATCAGCGGCGCCGTATCCGGGGGGTTGTTTTTTATCTATGCGCTCGCGGTAAAAATCGCCGTTCCCGGATTGACGATGAGTTTTTGGGATATCGTCGGGTTCCTGCCGCTGGCGGTATTTGGCGGCGCCCTGCTCTGCCCGATCTTCTTTTGGTTCATGGATTGCATCGCCAAGCGGATCGATGTACCGATTTTCTACGCGGCTCCGGCGGTCACGGCAGTTGAGCGCCCCCGGCCGCGGCGGTTGCCGCGCCGCAAGGCTTCTTGGGGAGCGGTCAAATGAAAAGCGCCGAAAAGCTCCAGTTTTCGCTCCGGTTGCGGATCGTGATCGTGGGCGCCGTAATGCTCTTGGGGTTGCTGCTGCTGTGGTTCCGCTGTTTTGCGGAACAGGTGCGCTCCGGCAGCGACTATCGCGAGCAGATCGCCCGGCAATCCATCCGGCGCGTCCGGATCCCCGCCCGCCGGGGAAAGATACTATCCTTTGACCAAGTGGTATTGGCGGATAATCAGCCGTGTTTCCAGTTGATTTTCTACCCCGAGGAAATGCGCAGCAGCCGCAATGCCAAAACGATCGAATATATGCTCAAAAGCGCCGAGGCGCTCGCCGGACACATCTGGCGCAAATCGCCCTTGACCGCCGAGATCATCCAGCATCACATCTACACCAAGCCGGGGTTGCCGTTGGTAGTTTTTGACCGGCTGACCGCGTTTGAGGCGGCGCGACTTTTTGAAAAGCTCCGGGAACATCGGGGAGCGGATATTCAGCTGAATTCTTACCGGGTCTATCCCCGCGGGCACCTGGCTTGTCACCTCGTGGGCACGACTCGTTACGACGATTCCGAAGCCGCTTATGATCGCCACCAGTTCTTCTACTATCTGCCGGACTTGGTCGGGCGGGACGGTATCGAAAAAGCCGCCGATCTGCACATCCCCGGTTCCGGGATCGACGGTCTGCGCGGCCGCCCCGGCTACTCGCTGATGCAGGTGGATAAAAGCGGCTTCCGCCGCCGTACCATAATCGGCAAGATCGAGCCGATCCACGGCAACAACTTGGTTTTGACCATCGACAGCCGGGCGCAAAAGATCCTTGAAGACCTGCTCCAAGGCGCGCGCGGAGCGATCGTGGTGGTCGATGTCGACAACGGCGATGTGATCGGCTCCGCCAGCAGTCCCGGGTACGATTTGCGCCGCTTTTCCCCCAAGTTGACCTCCGACTACTACCAAGTTTTGTTGAACGACCCCGGCAAGCCGCTACTCAACCGGGCGTTGCAGGGAACCTATACCCCCGGTTCCATTCTCAAGCCGCTGGTGGCGCTCGGATTTCTCAATGCCGGGGTGACTCCGGAACAGACTTTCTCCTGCACCGGCTACAACCAGATCGGCAACGCCACGATCCGTTGTACCGCTTATCGTCGGGGCGGCCACGGCGAGGTCGATCTGCCCCATGCCCTGCGCTGGTCGTGCAACTCTTATATGATCGAAAACATCCAGCAGACCGGCAAAAACGCGATCATCGAGGTGCTGACCGCCGCCGGCTTGGGCGAACCCAGCGGGATCGAATTGCCGGAAAGAGCCGGGATATTTCCTTCCGACGAGCAAAAGCGGCGGATCTTTCGTTCGCATTGGAATAGTTACGACAGCGCCTTGTTGTCGATCGGGCAAGGGATTATCACCCTCACCCCGTTGCAGGCGGCGCTCTACACCGCCGCGATCGCCAACGGGGGCAAGCTCTATCGCCCGCATCTGATTTCCGGCGCGGTCGATCCTTTCGGCAACGAAATTTTCCACCGGGAACCGGTCGTGCGCCGCACCCTGCCGGTAACCCCGGAACAACTCGACGCCATTCGGCAAGGGATGTGGGAAGTGGTCAACGCCTCCGACGGTTCCGGGCGGCGGGCGCAGGTCGAAGGCTTGAATATCTACGGCAAAACCGGCAGCGCCGAAGTGGGGGTGCGCCCCAATTTGCATATCAACGGGTGGTTCGTCGCCTTTACCGAGTACGAAAATCGTCGCTTGGCGATCGCCGTACTGTTGGAAAACGCCCGCTCCGGCGGCGCCAGCTGCGCCCCCTTGGCAGGCGATTTTTTCCGTCGTTACCTGTTGAAAAAGTAACTGCTCTTATTTCCGGTAGACGATCTTGCCGTCGACGACGGTCATCACCACCTGACCGCAAACTTCCCGACCGTGGAACGGGGTGTTGCGCGCCTTGGATTTGAATTTTTCTTTGTCGATGACATACTCCGCATCGGGATCGACGATCGTAAGGTCGGCGGCGTTGCCAACTTTCAAGGAGTAATCTTTCAGACCCAGAACTTCTGCCGGACCGGTGGTCATGCGGGCGATCAGGGTCGGCAGATCCAGGTGTCCGCCCTTGACCAACTCGGTGTAGCAGAGCGAAAACGCCGTTTCCAACCCGATGATGCCAAAAGGCGCATGGTCGAATTCCACCAGTTTGGCGGTCGCGGTATGCGGAGCATGATCGGTGGCGATCACGGTGATCGTACCGTCCGCCACCCCGGCAATCAACGCCTGACGATCCGCTTCGGAACGCAGGGGCGGATTCATTTTGTAATTGGTGTCAAAGTGCTTGACGCATTCATCGGTGAGCGTCAAGTGGTGCGGCGTGGCTTCGCCGGTGACCGGAATGCCGCGGCGGCGCGCTTCGCGGAGCAACTCGACGCTCTCTTTGACCGAAACGTGCTGCATGTGGATCTTCCACTGGATCTCCCGCGCCAACATGATATTGCGGGCGATCATGAGTTCTTCCGCCATGCCGGGGATACCGTTCATGCCGAGCAACACCGACCACTTGCCCTCGTTCATCACCCCGCCGGCGGCGAGGCAGGAGTTTTCACAATGGTCGAGGATCGGCAGTTGGAAATGCTTGGCGTATTCAACGACGTGCCGCATCAGCGAGTGATCCTGTATACAGTGGCCGTCGTCGCTCAAGGCGACCACTCCGGCGCTCTTGAGCGAACCGATCGAACACATTTCTTCCCCATTGTAGCAGTTGGTCATGCAACCGCAGGGCAAAACCTTGACCACCCCATCCTTTTCGGCGGTGGAGCGCAGCAATTCGATCGCGCCGGCGGTATCCGCCGCCGGCTTGGTGTTGGGCATGGCGACGATCGAAGTGAATCCGCCCGCCGCCGCCGCCGCGCAACCGGTTTTGATCGTTTCGGCATTGGTGTTGCCCGGCTGACGCAAATGGACGTGGATGTCGATGAATCCCGGAGTCAGCACCTTGGCGGTGAGATCGATCACTTCCGGATCCGCGACTTGCGTTTTTTCGACGATCCGACCGCGGGAAACCGCCAGATCGCCGACCGAATCGATTCCGCGCGCCGGATCGATGATCCGGGCATTTTTAAAGAGGATATCTTTCATTTTTTCACGCACCCCGCAACTAAATAAAGCACCGCCATACGAACTGCCAAACCGTTGGTGACCTGCTCCAAGATAACCGAGTTTTTCCCGTCGGCGACCTCGCTGGCAAGTTCGACGTCGCGGTTTATGGGGCCGGGATGCATGATAATGACCCCGGGCTTGAGCGACTTGAGCCGCTGGGTATTCATACCGTAGAATCGCGAATACTCCCCGGTACTGGGGAAGAATCCGGCGGTCTGGCGCTCGTGTTGAATGCGAAGCATATTCACCACGTCGGCATCGGCGATCGCCTCATCCAGATCGTGGCAGACCCGCACGCCGACTTCTTCGAATTCCCGCGGCACCAGCGTGGAAGGACCGGCAAAAGTTACTTTCGCCCCCAACTTGAGCAACCCCCACATGTTACTGCGGGCGACCCGGCTGTGCAGGATATCGCCGACGATAGTTACTTTGACATCCTTGAGGGTGCCGAGTTTTTCCCGGATGGTGAAAATATCCAGCAACGCCTGCGTGGGGTGGCCGTGGGCGCCGTCGCCGGCGTTGATCACGCCGCAGTTGAGGTGGCGGGCGATAAATGATTGCGCTCCGGGGGCGGAGTGGCGCATCACCACCAGATCGACCTGCAACGCCTCGATGTTCTTGATCGTATCCAAGAGCGACTCGCCCTTGAGCAGACTGCTCGCCGACGCCTGGACGTTGACGATATCGGCGCTCAAGCGCTGCTCCGCCAGTTCAAAGGAGACCCGGGTGCGGGTACTGGGCTCGACAAAAAAGTTCACGACCGTTTTGCCGCGGAGCACCGGAACTTTTTTCACCCGGCGCTGGGAAACTTTTTTGAACTCGGCGGCGGTATCGAGAATGTATTCGATCTCTTCCGCTCGCAAATCGTAGAGTTCAAGCAAATCCTTGCGATTCCACTGCATGAATATTTACTCCTTGGTTTCGGTATTTTTTTTCTTATCCCAAACGGTGTCGTAAACCCCGGGGTCGCCATCGGATTCAAAACGCACCGTCACCCGGTGGTCGGGTGGCAATTCCAGCTGACGGCCGACGAAGTCGGCGCGGATCGGGAACTCCGCCCCACCCCGGTCGATCAGCACCGCCAAGCGGATGATCCCCGGGCGACCGTAGTCGGTCAAGGCGTCCAAGGCGGCGCGGATCGTCCGCCCGCTGGAAAGCACATCGTCAACGAGGATCAGCACCCGGTCGTTGACATCAAACGGCACTTCCGTTTCTCTAATTCTCGGCAAGTGCGAACCGATATCGTCGCGGTACATGGATATATCCAGTTTGGCAAGCTCCGGGCAAAAGCCGGTACTTTTGGCGATCTCCGCCTGCAACAGCGCCGCCAGCGGCACTCCCTGTTGGTGGATGCCGACCAAAGCGTAGTTATCCCCGGAATGGGCGGCGGAAATTTTGCCCGCCAACTCCCGGATGATTCCGGGCATCTGGGCGGCGGCGATGAGCAGTTTATCCATTTATTCCCCCGACTGCGGATGAAAGATTTTCGGGTTTTGCTGGCCCGGGCGGCACGCCGCCGGAATACAATATACCCCTTGGTCAAACGCTTGGCAAGAGAGATATCGGCAAAAAATCAATTTTTTTGTAAAAAAAATCCGCCGAGCTTTTCGGCGGAGTGGAAAATCATTTCGCTTTTTCCTGTGCGGCTTTTACGTACTTGTAATACTTGTAACTTTCCAACGAGTTGTTGCCGTAACATCTGATCTCCGTCAGCACCGGCAAGTGATCCGAGGCGAACGGCTCGTCGATCGTCTGGCGCGAAACGATCTCAATGCGCTTATCCGCCGGATCGTAGGCGAAATGGTCGATCGCGACTTTCGGATCGGGCGCCGGGTAACTTTTCAGCGGCTGGGCGACTTCCCATTTGGCTTCGCGAAGCGCCTTTATCGCGGGACGATCCGGGGAGGAATTGAAGTCGCCGACGATGACGACCGGATATTTTTCCGCGTAAGGTTTGACATGTTCCAAAATGTTTTTGATCGCCGCGACGCGAGCGGCATCCCCGCCCTTGTCGCCTTTAACATGGCACAAGTGAGTGGAAACCAGATAAAACGGATTTCCGCCTTTGATCAGCACCAGTAACGCGCTCCGAGTCTGCACTCCCGGGGTGGAGGGGATCGTCCACGAGTCGATGTACTCCATATCGTGCCTACTTAAAACCGCATTGCCGCGCATCCCTTTCGGCGGCACCACCATCGCCCCGGCAAAACACTGAAACATCCCGACCTTGGAGCCCAATTCCGCCGCCATATCGACGTGCCCGGTGTAATGACAGTTGACTTCAACTTCGCTCAACACCACCACGTCGGCGTCGGCGGCGCGGATAACGTCCGCCTGATGCGCGAGATTGAAACGATAAAGCACATCACTGCCAAATTGAATGTTCCACTGCAAGACCCGGAAAACGTAGGATTTCTGCGCATAAGATGTGACTGCGCAAAACAGCAAAAGCGCGACCAAAGAAAACTTTTTCATCACTCATTCTTCCTTTCAGTGTTGCACCAAGATCATATAAACCGCCGTGCCGACGATGATCGACAAAAGCGGATTGCGCACCAACATCTGCAAAACGACGACCACCGCACTCGCCGCCGCCAAACGAAACAGATCCGTCAGGAACGACACATGATAGTAGCACCCTACCCCGCAGAGACTGCAAATGATCAGCATGGCGATCGCCGCCGCCGAGAGCACGTTGCCCAAATAGAGGAAAAGCGGCGAGACCGCCCGCTTGCGAAAGAGCAGAAACGGCAAGGCGCGCAAGAGGATCACCACCAACGACATCACCGCCAACATCAGTATTCGGTGCCAACTCATTTTGCCACCTCCAAGCGCCGGCGCAACAAGATCAGCACCGCGACGATCAGTGCCAGCGCCACCAGCAACACTTTGTCGGCGTGATCTGGCAACAACCAGGCGAAAAGCCCCAATACCACCACGGTAATGCCGCCGCCGATCACCGCCGGGATCCGGTTCTTGGCTTCCCGCAGCTGATCGACCAAAATGACGATAAAGAGCGCCACCATGGAAAAGTCGATCCCGCGGGTGTCAAAGGTGATCAACCGCCCGGCGCTCACCCCGATCACTCCGCCGATCACCCAGTAGAGCTGATCCAAGGCGCCGACGAGCAAAAGATAATGGCGTTGCTCGTCGCCCCGGTAAGGGCACTGCAACTGCAAGGCGTAAGTCTCATCGGTAAGACAGAGGATCAGATACCACCGCTGATACCACGGATAAGTTTTGAATAGTTCGATGAACGGCAACCCGTAGGCGCTGTAGCGGATGTTGATCATAAAGGCGAGCAACGCCGTCATCGCCAGAGAATAGGCGGCGGCATTTTTGAGCATTTCGATCGCGGCAAACTGCATACTGCCGGAAATGGTGAAGGCGCTGGTAAATCCGGCGTACAGCGCATTGGTCCCTTCGATCTGCGAAAACAGCACTCCCCACGCGATGCCCATGGAAACATAGCCCATCAGCACCGGGAGCGAGGCGACAAATGCCGCACGTAAAACTTTTTGGTTGACCATAGCGTTTTTCAAGGTTGTTCAGTCTGCATAATATACCTTGGCACTCCCGAAAAAACAAGCCGGATTTGTGCAAAAAGAGCTTGTAAAAATACCGGGCAAATGGTATAGTATTTTGAAAAATGTATCAAAGACACAAAGGGGATTTTACCGTGGCTTCGGATTTCGTTCATCTGCACTTGCACACCCATTACAGCATGCTTGACGGAGCCTGCACCGCCAACGGCATCGCCAAACTTGCCCAAGAGCAGGATATGATCGGCGCGGCGATCACCGACCACGGTTATCTCGGCGGCGTCGAGGAGTTCCACCGGGTGCTTACCGAAAACGATCTGCGCCCGATCGTCGGTTGCGAAGCCTACATCGCCCCCGGCAGTCGCTTCGACCGCGACCCGCATATCGAGCATTGCAAAGGCTTCCACCTGGTGCTGTTGTGCGAAAACGACATCGGTTATCACAACTTGTGCAAACTCATATCCGAAGCCTACCGCACCGGAATTTACTACAAACCCCGGATCGATCGGGAGTTGCTCACCCAATATCACGAGGGATTGATCGCGCTGTCGGCGTGCATCCAAGGTGAAATTCCCCGGCGCTTCCTCGATTCCAACCCCGCCGCCGCCGAAAGCGCGCTGAATTTTTACCGCGACCTTTTCGGCAAGGAAAACTTCTTTTTGGAGATCATGGATCACGGTATTCCCGAAGAGCGGCAAGCCAACCGGTTCGTGATCGAAATGGCAAAGAAATACGATCTCGATCTGGTGGCGACCAACGACGTCCACTATATGAAAAAAGGGGATGCCGCCGCCCACGAAGTCATGCTCTGCATCCAGACCGGCACCAAACTCGGCGAGGAGCACATGAAGTTTTCCGGTCCGGACTACTACTTCAAGAGCGCCGAGGAAATGAAAGCGATCTTTGCCGATGTGCCGCAGGCGATCACCAACACCCGCGCCATCGCCGAACGGTGCGATATCCACTTTGACTACAAAACCAACCACTACCCGGTTTTCTACCTTGCCGACCACTCGGTGCCGACCAAGGAAACGCTCAAGGAAATCTGTTTCGACAATATGGCATACCGCTACAATTTCAATCCCCGCAAAGATGATTGCACGACTCCGGAGCGGCAGCAGATCCTGGAGCGGTTGGATTACGAGCTCGGCGTTATCGAGCGCACCGGTTTCTGTTCGTATTTTATGGTGGTCGCCGACTTTATCCGCTACGCCAAAGACAACGGCATCCCGGTCGGACCGGGGCGCGGTTCGGGCGCCGGCAGTCTGGTCGCTTATTTAATGCGGATCACCGACATCGACCCCCTGCGGTACAATCTGCTCTTTGAGCGCTTCCTCAACCCGGAGCGGGTCAGCCCGCCGGACTTCGACATCGACTTTTGCGAAAAGCGACGCGGCGAAGTGATCGACTACGTCCGCGAAAAGTACGGTTACGACAGCGTGGCGCAGATCTGCACCTACGGTCAGCTCAAGCCCAAAGCGGTGGTGAAAGACGTCGCCCGCGTGCTGGGGTTGAGTTTCGAGGAAAGCAACGCGCTGACCAAACTCATCCCCGACGAATTGAAAATGACGCTCAAAAAGGCGGTGGAGCAATCGGCGGAACTGGCGAAAAAGCTGGAAACTGACGAAACCACCAAGAAAATTTTTGAGTATGCCCACGTTTTGGAGGGGTTGAACCGTCAGGCGGGCATCCACGCCGCCGGCGTCATCATCGGCGACCAACGGCTGGATAATCTGGTGCCGCTCTCGCGCAGCGCCCAAGGGGAAATGGTCGTGCAGTACACCAAAGAGCCCTGCGAAAAGTTGGGGTTGCTGAAAATGGACTTCCTCGGCTTGCGCACCCTGACGATCATCCGCAATGCTTTGGATATGATCAAGGCGGAACACGGTGTCGATATCGACCCCAACAAGATCCCGCTCGACGATCCCAAAACCTTTGAAATGATCCGCCGGGGCGATACGATCGCGGTGTTTCAGTTGGAATCCGGCGGCATGCAGAATCTCTGCCGCAATCTCGGGGTGGAAACCATCGAGCACATCATCGCTCTGGTCGCCCTTTACCGCCCGGGCCCGATGCAGTTTATCCCGCAATTCATCAAGCGAAAAAAAGGTGAAGAGCAGGTCATTTACGATCACCCCAAAATGGAAGCGCTCCTCAGCGAAACCTACGGGATCATGGTCTATCAGGAGCAGATCATGCAGGTCGTGCAGGCGTTGGCGGGCTTCTCGCTCGGCGGCGCGGACATCTTGCGCCGGGCGATCGCCAAGAAAAAAGAAAAGGAAATGGCGAAGTTGCGGGTGGACTTCATTGAGGGTTGCGCCAAGACCAACAACATCCCCGAAAAGCTCGCCGATGAAATTTGGGAAAAGATCAAAATTTTCGCCGGCTACGGTTTCAACAAATCCCACTCCGCCGCCTACGGGGTGGTCTCTTACCAGACCGCCTATTTGAAAGCCAATTACCCGGTCGAATTCATGGCGGCGGTGCTCACCGGGGAAATCGAAAACGCCGACAAACTGGCGTGTTTCATCCACGCCTGCCACGATATGGGCATAAAAATCCTGCCGCCGGACGTCAACTCCAGCGGGATCAGTTTTTCCTGCGACCACGGCGCGATCCGCTTCGGCTTGGGTGCGATCAAGGGCGTCGGCGAAGTCGCCGCTTCCAAGATCATCAACAGCCGTAAGACCGACGGCAAATTCACCAGTTTTCTGGATTTTTGCCTGCGTTGCGGCACCGAGGTCAACTCCCGCATGTTGGAGTGCCTGACCCGCGCCGGGGCGTTCGACAGTTTGCAGTTGCGCCGTTCGCAGATATTGGCGATCGCCGAACCCATGGTAGCCTTGGCGGCCAAGCAGGCCCGGGATCGGGCGAGCGGTCAAAGTTCCCTTTTCGACATATTCGATTCCGGCGACACGGAGCTGGATTCCGTATCGGTGCCGATCCCCGATCTGCCGGAATTTGATTGGGATGAAATTCTTTCCAACGAAAAAGAGTTGCTCGGTTTCTACATTTCCGGGCACCCCCTGGATCCCTGCCGTGAGCAGATCCGCGCCTTCGGGCACCCGTTGCGGTTGATTGCCGAAGCCGAAGACGGCGCCAACTTCCGGATCGCGGGGCTGATCTCGTCGCTGACCTACAAATTCAGCAAGACCAGCGGCAAGCAATTTGCGATCATTCAGATCGAGGATCTGGATAGCTCCTGCGAGTGTATGGCGTACGAACGCGCCCTCGGCAAACTCAAGGATGCGCAAATCGTCCTCGAAAGCGGCAAACCCTACGTCATGGAAGTTTCGGCGAGCCGCCGGGAGGGCGAAGCCCCCCGGTTGATGCTGGAATCCGCGCAACCGCTGGCGATGGCGGCGGAAACCTTGAGCGAGGAGTTGTATCTGCATCTGGATCGCCAGGATACCAACTTAAAGGAAAACTGCCGGAAACTCAACGCCCTGCTCCGCGCCAACCCCGGCATAACCGGCGTGAAGTTCTGCTTGTTGGATGCCGACGACTCGGTGATCTTTTTGGAGTCCCGCTCCATCGCGGTCAAGATTTCGCCCCGCTTGCTCAACGCCATCGACGCGCTGTTGGGCAAAAACAAATACCGGATCAAGGCGCGCCCCTACCTCGGCGCCCCGCGCCGCGTTTGGAAACGCCCCAATCCGGAAACCGTGGTAAACGGTTGATTTTGAAAACAAAAAAGCGCGATCGATTTCGACCGCGCTTTTTTTATCCGAGTTAATTGAACTTCAGACCCGGTGATCGACCACCACCGCGTCGCGCATCTGATCCTCCCGCCCCTGCTGGGAAAGTTCGCGGGTCATCCAACTGGAATTCTTGACGGTGATCAGCGAATAAAGCGGGATCCAAGTCAGGAAAAAGATGCCGAATATTCCGTAGGCGAATGCCCAGAGCGACTTCGACACCGAGTAGCGGTTGGCGTAGATCATCGCCGGCAGAATTGCCCAGATCGAAGCGATCGCACAACTGTAGGACAACAGCAAATGCGCCTGCCCCAAGTGGGTGATGAAAAAGGCGACACTGGTCGGCAAAAACATGATCGGCAAAAAGATGCCGAGGTTGAACATCACCAAATTGATTTGCAAACCGACGCGCTGCCAGTTCCAGTGCCCAATACCGGAAAAGGCATAGCGGGTCATCGCCAAATTTTCCCGAATATCACTGCGGGTCCACCGGATCAGCATCCGGCACATCCGGACATAACGCGACGGGATATTGGTCAACGCGTAGGCGTCGCTCTGATACAACACCTTGTACCCGGTGCGAATGAGCAAGCTGGAAAGCGCCCGATCTTCGCCGATCGTCGCCGGTTGCCCCATAAAAGTCTGGGCGAGCCATTCTTCCAGAATCGGCAACACCGCAGAGCGACGATAAGCGCTCAACGCGCCGGGGGTGCAGAGCACCGACCCGATAAAACTTTGGGCACAGCGCAAAAATTCAAAGCCAAAGGCAAAAGTGACGTCCAACATTTTGGTCAACGGGCTGTCGTTGATGTTGCCGATCCGGATGTTGCCGGCTACGCCGCCGACCTTGGCATCGCGGGGGAAGGCGCCGACCAGTCGCCGGATCCCGTCGGGCATGACTTCGGAGTCGCTGTCCACCGTCACCACGATCTCATACTTTGCCGACTTGAACCCCAAGTAAAGTGCATTTTTCTTGCCTTTATTTTCGTCCAGCAAAATAGTGCTAACCAGTTCCGGGTGGCGGCGTTGAGCCAAGAGCAACCAATCGCGGGTGTCGTCGTGAGAACCGTCGTCGACGGCGATGATCTCCAACTTGTCTTTGGGGTAATCGCAGTTGACCAGACTTTCCACCGCCGCCAACACCTGCTCGCCCTCGTTGTAGGCAGGCACGATCACGGTGCAACCCGGCAACTCCGCGTCGCCAAGTCGTTGCGCCGGTTTGTAGCAATACGCCAAAAGCGCCACCAGCAGGAAATACGCCATGGAAAAGCAGGAAAAACCCACCCCGACAAACGTCAGGATATAACTCCAGTTGTCGTAGAGGGCAGTATATTGTTCCCTGCCGACAAAATAGAGCAACGGCAGGATCATCATAACCAAAAAGACGTAATACTTGCCGAGTTTGCGCGGATTGAATCCGGTATTCTTGACCTGTTCCGTCACTGCCATTAGGCACACCTTTGCGAAAAAACCACGTTTGATTTGTTTAATATAGCACTTAATCGGCTTAAAGACAAGTTTTCGACAAAAAAAAGCAACTTCATTGCAAAAAGCCGCTTCCTACTGTATATTATTAGCGTATATAGCATTTCATTTTGCAGAAGGATACTTGATACCATGACTCGCACCCGTTTCGCGCCCAGTCCGACCGGCTTTATGCACGTCGGCAATCTTCGCACCGCCCTCTACGCCTGGCTGCTCGCCCGCCACGCCGACGGTAAATTCATCCTGCGCATCGAGGATACCGACCGGAGCCGCTTCGTCGAAGACGCGGTTGAGGTGATCTACGCCACCCTCAAGCAGGCGGGCTTGAATCATGACGAGGGTCCCGACGTCGGCGGCGATTTCGGTCCCTACATCCAAAGCGAACGCCGGGAAATCTATGCCGAATACGCCCAAAAGTTGATCGCTTCCGGCGCCGCTTATTATTGCTTTTGCGCCAAGAGCGAAGAAAGTGATGCCGAGGAAAAAATCGACGGTTGCGGTTGCCCCGGCGACTGCCGCCACTTGAGCGCCGAGGAAATTTCCCAAAAGCTGGCGTCCGGAGTCCCCTACGTGATTCGGCAAAAAGTGCCGCGCGAGGGCTCGACCACCTTTACCGATTCGGTCTACGGCGACATCACGATCGAAAACAAAGTCTTGGACGATCAGATCCTGCTCAAAAGCGACGGTATGCCGACCTATAATTTCGCCAACGTCGTCGATGATCACCTGATGCAGATCACCCATGTGGTGCGCGGTTCGGAATATCTATCCAGTACGCCGAAATATAATTTGCTCTATCGGGCATTCGGTTGGGAGATCCCGACCTACGTTCACTTGCCGCTGATCATGGGCAAGGATGCCGAGGGCAATGTTTCCAAACTTTCCAAGCGGCACGGCTCGGTAAGTTTTGAAAACTTGGTTTCCGAGGGATATATCCCCGAAGCGATCGTCAATTACATCGCGTTGTTGGGGTGGTCGCCCAAGAGCGATCGGGAAATTTTCTCGCTCGCCGAGCTGGCGGAAAACTTTCAGCTTTCCGGGCTCAACAAGGCATCGGCGGTATTCGATTACGACAAGTTGCGGTGGATGAATGCCGAATATCTCAAGGCGTTGCCGCCGGAAGAATTCGCCCGGCGCGCCCTGCCCTTTGCTCAAATTTCCGGTACGCCGTTGGTATCCCAGTGGGCTACGATCGCTTCGCTGTTGCAGCCCCGCACCGAGTTGTTGAGCGAGATCCCCGCCAAAATCGCTTTTCTGCTCCAACTGCCGGAGTACGAAATTTCGCTGTTTGAAAACAAAAAGAGCAAGTGCGACCCGGGGATCGCCCGCGAAGTATTGGGCGAATTGGTGCCCAAACTGGCGGCGCTCCCGAATTTTAGCGCCGAGGCGGTAAATGCGGTGATTTCCGATTACGCGACAACTCACGAAGTAAAATTGGGGCAACCGATGTGGGCGATCCGCATCGCGCTCGCCGGTCAGACCGTCACCCCGGGCGGCGCCGGGGAGATCGCCGCCATTCTCGGTCAAACGGAGTCGCTCCGCCGACTGCAGTCGGCGCAGGAACGGTTGAAGTGAACTTTGAGGAAAACGAAGATGAAATACGAAGCAGTTATCGGTTTGGAAGTCCACGTGCAAGTTCGCACCAAGAGCAAAATGTTCTGTTCGTGCGCCAATCAATTCGGCGCGGAGCCGAACACCTTGACCTGCCCGGTCTGTCTGGGGTATCCCGGCACCCTGCCCGTGCCGAATAAGGAAGCGATCCGCCAAGCGGTCAAAGCGGGATTGCTCACTCACTGCACGATCGCCAAATTCAGCAAATTCGACCGCAAAAGCTACTT
>JAZTWK010000051.1:0-12227 GCA_045635865.1 Victivallaceae bacterium | reverse complement strand
TGAGGATCGCTTCGTCACCGGCTACGCTCCGGCGGCGGATCGGGATGCCCGCGCCTTTGCAAGCAAACTCCGCGAGTGGAGTGACATCAAGTTGCATCTCGTTGCCCCCAGCAACTTTATGGGGGATTGCGCCCGGCGCAGTCGGCTCTTGAAAAATCAGGATATCCGCGTCATCGGCAACACCTTGGATACGCGGATATTTGCCCCCGGTAGCCGGGAGGAAGCCCGCGCCGCATTCGGCATTGCGCCCGATCGCCCGGTGGTCGCCATCGGCAGCGCCGATCCCGGCAACGCCAACAAAAGTTTTCACCTGCCCGGTTTGCTCGCCCAGTTGGAAAAGCTCCTGCCCGAGGCGATAATTTTGACGGCGGGCGGGCTGCGACCCGCCACTCAACTGACCGTCCGATCGGCGGGGCGGATCACCGCGGCGGAGCAACTGGTCAAGTTCTATCGGGCGGCGGACTTTTTCTGCGTGCCGTCGCGGATCGACAATCTGCCCAACATGGCGCTGGAGTCGTTGGCGTGCGGGACTCCGGTGGCGGCGGTTTCGGGCGGCGGGATCGGCGATCTGGTCAATGCCGAAACCGGCATCCTCGCCGCCGACGGTGCGGAGTTGGGAACGCGACTTGCCGCCGCACTGGTCAGCCCCGATCCCCGGCTACGGGAAGGCGCCCGGCGCCACGTTGAAACCTGCTTTTCGCCGGAAATCATCGCCCGACGTCACGCGGAACTCTACCGGGATTTGCAGCTTTGATTTGCCGTGCTATATTAAGTCGGCAACACTAATTATAGGAGCAAACGCGATCATGAAACTGCATCCGGCGGTCATTCCCGCCATCGATTGGGCGCGGGCGGAACATCTCATCGAGTTGGCGCTGAGCGAAGACTTGGATATCGTCGGCGACGCCACCACTTTGGCGGTCATTCCCCCCGAAACCCGCTGTCGCGCGGTCCTGCGCGGCAAGAGTCCCGACTTGGTCGTCGCCGGCTTGCCGGTGGCGCAAAAGGTTTTCGAGATCGTCGATCCCGAAGTGCAATTCGTCGCCGTAAAAAATGAGGGCGACGTGGTCCAGCCCGGCGAAATTATGGCAAAAATTTCCGGCTCGGCGCATAGCATTCTTACCGCCGAACGCACCGCGCTCAATTTCCTGCAACGGCTCTGCGGCGTGGCGACCACCAGCAGAAAGTACGCTGAAGCGCTCAAGGGCACCGATTGCGTCATCCTCGATACCCGCAAAACGACTCCGGGCTTCCGGAATCTGGAAAAATACGCCGTGGCGGTCGGCGGCGCGATCAACCACCGCATCGGATTATTCGATATGGTCATGATCAAGGACAATCACCGCGAACTCGCCCGGCTCGACGGCGAGGACGGCATCCGGCGCGCCGTGGAAAGGTCGCGGCAACGCTACCCGCAACTGGCGGTGGAAGTGGAAGCCGACACCCTCGACGACGTGCGCGCCGCGCTGGAAGCGGGGGCGGACTGCATCATGCTCGACAATATGGACGACGCCACCATGGCGGAAGCGGTCAAACTGGTCGGCGGCAAGGCGGAGTTGGAAGCCTCCGGCGGCATCACCTTGGAGCGACTGCCCCGCATCGGCAAACTCGGGGTGGACTACGTTTCCGCCGGAGCGCTCACCCACTCGGTCAAAGCGGCGGATATTTCTCTCGACGTCGAGGTGGAAAAATGATCGGGCGGCTTTCCGGCATTTTGGCGGAAAAAGAACTTACCGCCTGTCTCGTTGACGTCAACGGCATCGGTTTCGACGTGGCGATCCCGCTTTCGACTTTCGACCGGCTGCCGCTTCCCGGGGAAAAAGTAACCTTGCTCATCCATACGCAAGTGCGGGAAGACGCGCTGACGCTTTTCGGCTTTGCTACGGCGCCGGAGCGCCAACTTTTCCGTCAGCTCATCAACATTTCCGGCATCGGCGGCAAACTGGCGCTCAATGTGCTCAGCGCCATGCCGGTCGAGGAATTCGCGGCAGCGATCGCCACCGGCGACCTCAAAACCTTGTCGCATATTTCCGGCATCGGCAAACGCACCGCCGAGCGATTGGTGGTCGAATTGCGCGATGTGATCGGCAACCAACTGGATACAGAAGCAGTCTCCGCGCCCGGCTGTGCCGATGCGGCGGCGGCGTTGGAAACCTTGGGTTTCAAGCGCACCGCCGTGGCGCAGGCGCTCAAGGAACTCCGCACCGAATTGCCCCCGGCGGAGCAAACCAGCGAAAACCTGCTCCGGCAGGCGTTGCTCAAGTTGAATCGATGAATATCCTCTTTGTCTGCACCGGCAATACCTGCCGCAGTCCGATGGCGGAACTCTACTGCCGCAGTCGCTGTGCCGACGCGGATTTTTTCAGTGCCGGACTGGCGGCGACACTGGGGGGGAAAATCTCCGCCCCCGCCGCGGCGGTAATGGCGGAAAACGGCATCGACGCCGCCGGATTTCGCTCTACGCCGCTATCCCGGGAAAAATTGGCGGCGGCGGATCTTGTCGTGCCGATGACGGCAAGTCACGCCGCGGCGATCATCCGAGGCTACCCGGAATGCGCCGCCAAAATTCGCCGCTTGGGGGATTTTGCCGACGGCACCGACATCCGCGATCCTTTCGGCGGCGACGTACCGATCTATCGCGCGACCTTTGCCCAAATGAAAATCGCCCTCGACAACTTATTGAAAGGACTTGAATTATGAATACTTTTGAAACCCAATTCCGCATCCGCCAAAGCCAATTCGACCGCAACGGCAAATTCAAACTCAACGCCTGGTTCGACCTGCTCCAAGAGGCGGCGGGGTTGCACGCGGATCAGCTCGGCGTCGGCATGGGCGACTTTTTCGCCGCCAACCGCTGTTGGGTGCTCGCCCGGATCCGGGTCGCCATTGCCGCCGATCCCCGACCGGGAAGTCTGGCAACGGTACTGACCTACCCTCGCGGCGCGCGGCGACTCTTTGCCGAACGGCAATTTCTGGTCAAAGACGAAGCGGGAAATGAGTTGCTGCGCGGCTCCAGCCGCTGGATGATGCTCGACCGCGAAACCGGGCGGCCGCTTTCGCTCGACCCGATCATCGATCATATTCCCGCCAACGCCGACTTGCCGCAATTTTTCGATTTCGCGGCCAAGTTGCCGACGGCGGAAAAATTCGACCGCACCCTGACCATTCCGGTACGCCACACCATGGAAGACATCAACGGCCACCTCAACAACGCCGAGTACATCGGCGCGGCGCAAGATGTGCTCTGCGCCGACGGTGCTTCGCCGGATATCGCCGGGGCGGAAATTTCCTACCACTTCCCGATCCGCGCGCCGGAAAGTTTGGTCATGAATCTCGCGCTCGACGGCAAGACTGCCTACTTTTTGGGGAACAATCTCGCCGGGGTCAAAGCGGTTTCCGGGGCGATCTTTTTGCGCTGAAAAATCACTCCTCGGTGCGGAGCGTGAAATCATAGAAGCGGTTGCGGCCCTCGCAACCGATGATCCCCAAGTACAATTCATCCGGCAGATCGGGCGCGGCGCAACCGAATTTCGCGTCGCCGCAGACGATTTCCAGTCGCTTGCCCAAATTGCCGCGCACCAAAGTTACCTGCAGATCGTAGATCGTCTTGGCGGCAAATGGCAACCGGATATAGCCCGCCAGAGTCCATTGGGTGCGCTCGCCATTCCAGACGTGCCGCCAAACGTTGATGCCCTCGTCAAAGAGGCACACTTCGTAGTGATCGCGGAATTCCGGCGCATCAAATTTTTCGTTTTTGCCGAAGTTGGAAGCGATGACGATGATCGGCGCCATCCGGTGATCGAACGACATCCGCGACGAGCAAAAGATCTTCTTGCTCCACGCCACCGGATTTTTGTAGCACATCGCCACATAACCCGCCCCGGGGTAGCGGCGCATGTAATCATCGTCGCTGATCCGGTCATCGAGTTTCTGCACGATGTGGTCGCTCTTTTGCTCCCACTGGTTATTGAATTCCTTCCACCGCGGTCCCTTGACCATGATGAAATCCCGGATATCCCACTTGCCCGGGGCAAAAGTAATTTGGAAATCCACCGCGCCCAACGCGACGCCCAACCCGGCAATAATGGCACATCCGGTCTTTTTCATTATACCTCTCCTGTTACAGATCAAAAAAAAACGCGGTCGGCGAAGTTCGCCGACTGCGTTCACTTTTTGCCTAAATCCGCTCGCGGATCACTCGTCGATTTCCTTGAGCGCCGCCTTGCGGCTCAAGCGGATCTTGCCCGCCTGATCGATGTCGATCACCTTGACCGTGACGAACTGACCTTCCTCACAGATATCGGTGACCTTGTTGACCCGGTAATCCGCCATTTCGGAAATGTGGAGCAACCCGTCGATGCCGGGCAGGATTTCCACAAAGGCGCCGAAATCGCGCACCGTCACCACCTTGCCGCGGTAGATCTTGCCGATCTCCGCCTCGGCGGTGGAAGCGAGCACCCGCTCCTTGGCGGCGGAAAGCTGCTCCAAGTTGGCGGCCATGATCTTGACCGAACCGTCTTCGTCGACGTCGATCGAAGCGCCGGTTTCGTCGGTGATCGAGCGGATATTCTTGCCGCCGGGGCCGATGAGCGCGCCGATCTTGTCGGGGTTGATCTTGACCACTTCCAAGCGCGGAGCGCGCGGACTGATATCCGGACGCGGCGCGGAAATGCAATTTTCGATCACGTCGAGGATCTTGAGCCGGGCGACGCGGTCGCGCTCCATGCCCTCGCAGAGCAGATCGATCGGAATGCCGGGGAGCTTGAGGTCGAGCTGGAAGCCGGTGATGCCCTCGCGGGTACCGCAGACCTTGAAGTCCATATCGCCGAAGTGATCCTCGGCGCCGATGATGTCGGTGAGCAGGAGTCTTTCACCGTTGTCGCCGGTGACGAGACCGCAGGAAATGCCCGCCACCGGAGCGGTGATCGGCACGCCCGCATCCATCAGCGCCAGCGTGGCGCCGCAGACGCTCGCCATCGAAGTCGAACCGTTGGAACTCATGATCTCCGACACGCAACGAATAACGTAGGGAAAATCCTTGGGCACGACCTTGGAAACCGACCGTTCGGCGAGGTTGCCGTGACCGATTTCGCGCCGGCCGGGACCGGTGATGCGACCGACTTCGCCCACGCTGAAGTTGGGGAAGTTGTAGTGCAGATAGAAACGCTTGACGCCACTGCCGGTCGGACTGCTCAAATCGTCGAATTCCTGGGCATCCTTGTCGTTGCCGAGGGTGACGATGACGAGCGCCTGAGTTTCGCCGCGGCTAAAGAGCGCACTGCCGTGAACCACCGGCAAAACGCCGACTTCGGCGGAAAGCGGCCGGATTTCGGTAATGCTCCGGCCGTCGGGGCGGAACTGTTTGGTCAAAATCACGTTGCGGGTGACCGTGCGGACGAAATCGTCAAAGCCTTTGGCGGTTTCCAACGCAAAATCGGCATCGCTCATATCCGCAAATTCGCCGCGCAAGGCACTGCGGGCGTCGTTGAGCAACGCATCCAGCGCCACGCCCCGATCTTCCTTGCCGGGAATGGTGCACGCCGCTTCGATCCGATCGGCGCAGAAAGATTCCAGGCGCTTCTGGAGATTTTCCGGCACCGGGAAAAGTTTGTATTCCTTTTTGGGGCGACCAGCCTTGGCGGCGAGTTCGACCTGCGCGGCGCACTGCTTTTTGATCGCCTCGTTGGCGGCGTACATGGCTTCGCGCATCTGATTCTCGGTGACGAACTCCGCCTCGCCCTCGATCATGATGACCTTGTCGGGACTGCCGGCGTAGATGAGGTCGAGCTTGCTGTTTTCCATTTCTGCCCGCGTCGGATTGATGACGTACTTGCCGTCGATCAAGCCTACCCGCACGGCGCCGATCGGCCCCTCAAAGGGCAGATCCGAAAGCATCAGCGAAGCGGAGGCGCCGAGCATCGCCAGCACATCCGGCTCATTGACGCCGTCGGCAGAGAGCAGCGTGGCGCAAACCTGAACTTCGTTGAAGAAACCTTTGGGGAAAAGCGGACGGATCGGCCGGTCGATCATCCGGCAGGTGAGGATCTCCTTGGTGGAGGGGCGCCCTTCCCGCTTGATGTACCCGCCGGGGAACTTGCCCGCCGCGCTGTATTTTTCCCGATAGTCGACCTGCAACGGGAAGAAGTCGGAACCGTCGCGGGGCGCGCCGCTGCACGCCGCGACCAAAACAATGGTGTCACCCAAGCGCACCAGGCAGGCGCCGTTGGCCAACCCGGCGACTTTGCCGGTGGAAATTTCCATCGTGCGCTCGCCGTCAAACTGAAAAACGATTTTTTCCTCTGCCACTTTTTCTATTCCTTTCTGAAAAAAATATGGCTCTCATTTTCAGCTTGCGCCGGGAGCGATTTCCGCCGTACCGGAAAACTTTCCGGCACCGGGGCTTCGGCGCGGAATCCCGGTATCAACCCCCGAAGTTTCCCCCGGAAACTGATAGCGACCGAATTCCACGCTTCGCCGTATCCCGCTTCGCGTCGACCTGACTGCCGGCGCATAGCTGTAACTGCATAAGGTTAATATACACCCGAAACGGGCTTTTTACAAGCGCTTCAGCACGATAAGATTTCCGCTTCGGGGTGCTGGTGGCGAAACCACGTGCGCTGGCGGCGGGCGTACTGGCGGGTGGAAATGATGATCTGGTCGCGCATTTCCGCGGCATTTATTTTCCCGGCAAGATATGAGCCTATCGTCGCATAACCGATTGCCTGCCAAGCGCTTGGGGTATTAAGTAATCCGGCGTCGAGTGCGGTGCGCGCCTCCTCGATCCAACCGGATGAAAGCATCTTTTCCGCCCGGAGCGCGATGCGCTCATTGAGTTTCGCCGCGGGCATTTCCAGCCGCAGTGCCGCAAACTCATAGCGGCGGCGATCGGCCTGATTTTGCTGGAGTTCCAAAATCGACTTGCCCGCCAACAACCGCACTTCCAGCGCCCGGATCATCTTGCGACGACAGGAAGCAAACTTTTTTGCCGCCGCGGGGTCCAACTCCGACAACCGCGCCCGCAACGCCGCTTCCCCGGCGGGGGAATCGTATTTTTCATCGAGTTCCCGACGCAAATTTTCCTCGCCGGGCAAATCGTCCAAACCGTGCAACAACGCCTTGAAATAAAAGCCGGTACCGCCGACCAAGATCGGCGTCCGCCCCCGCTTGATGATGTCGGCGATCGCCGCGTCGGCGGCGGCGCAGTAGCGGAAAACGTCGGCCTTTTCGTGGATATCCCAAACGCCGACCAAATGGTGCACGATGCGCGCCTTTTCCGCCGCCGTCGGCTGGGCGGTGCCGATTTCCAGACCGCGGTAAAGTTGCATGGAATCGACCGAAACGATCTCGCCGTTGAGCCGCTCGGCGTACTCCAACGCCAACGCGCTCTTGCCCGAAGCGGTCGGACCCATGATGACCCGAAGCGGGATCATGATTCCTCCAAGAGGAAACGCAATTCGTCAAGGGTGAGATTTGTGGCGGCGGGTGCCTCGACCAATGCGTCGAAAAGGCGGCGCTTGCGCCCCTGCAGGGCGAGGATTTTTTCCTCGACCGAATCCTTGACCACCAGCTTGGTGGTGAGCACGCTGCGGGTCTGCCCGATGCGGTGAGTGCGATCCGCCGCCTGCAGTTCCACCGCCGGGTTCCACCACGGGTCGTAAATGATCACCCGGTCGGCGGAAGTGAGATTCAGCCCGGTGCCGCCCGCCTTGATGCTCAAGAGAAAGAGCATGATCTCCGGGTCGCCGTTGAAATTATCGACATGGGTCTGCCGCTTGGTGGTGGCGCCGTCGAGATATTCATAACGGATGCCCCGGCGCTCCAATTCCGGGATAAGCGACTGCAACAGCGAGGTGAACTGGCTGAAGAGCAACACCTTGTGATTGCTGTCGATCGTTTCGTCGAGCAACTCAAAAAGCAGTTCCTGCTTGGCGGAGGGCACCCCCGCGCCGATCTTATCGGGCAGCAACTCCGGGTTGCAGCAAATCTGCCGCAAACGCAGCAAAGTATTGAAAATCATCGCGTTGGCGCGTTTGTCGCCACTGCGCAAATTGGCGATCTTCCGCCGGCCTTCGCTCAAAACTTCTTCGTAGAGCCGACGTTGCCCGGGGGTGAATTCGCAGTACAAGATCCGCTCGCTCTTGCCGGGCAGATCGGCGGCGACTTCCGCCTTGGTGCGCCGCTTGATAAAGGGCGAGATCCGCATCGCCAGATCCTCGCGCAACTCCGCATTGTCGGCGATCCCGGCGTAGCGGCGGCGGAAATCCGCCAGTGTGCCGAGCATCCCGGGCTGGAGAAAGTCCATGACGCTCCACAGATCCTCGGGGGAATTTTCCAGCGGCGTACCCGACAAGACCAAGCGGTGCCTGCCTTGCAAAGATTTGCAGTTTTTCGCATTGCCGGAGCCGGGGTTTTTGATGTGTTGCGCCTCATCCAAAATCACATAGCTGAACTGCCAGTCGCGCAATTCCTCGCGCCCGAGCCGCGCCGCGGTGTAGGAAAGGATCAGCAAGTCGCATTCGCTCCGCTTTTTGAGCAACTTCGAGCGTTCCGCCCCCTGCGGAGCCAATACCCGCAGTTGCGGCACAAACTTGGCGGCTTCGCGCTCCCAGTTGACCACCAGCGACGCCGGGCAGACCACCAACGCCGGTTCGCCCCGGCGTTTCAAGCGCGATGCCAAAAGCGCCAACACCTGCACCGTCTTGCCCAACCCCATTTCATCGGCGAGAATGACGTTGAAATCGCGGTCGGTCATCCATTGCAGGAAGCTCACCCCCGATTTTTGATAAGCGCGCAACTCGCCCTCAAAGTGGAAATCGGGGGCTTCCGGCAGAATTTCCGGCGCCGAATTGGTGATGATCTCCGGCGGGACCGCGCCGGGCAACTCCGCCGCCAACTGCTGAAAATAGCCGACATTGCACAGGGGCAGATCAAAAGCGCTTTCCGGCTTGCCGCGGTGAGTGATCGCGTTGCCGACCGAGCGAAAGAACTTCCCCGCCGCCGCGCCGATGCCGCCGACCCGCCCCAGCGGAGTGCGGAAATAGGCGCCGTAACGCCGCGCGATAGCTTCGACATCCTGCCACTCGACATACTCCCCGCCCGAGGTCAATTCGTAGTCAATGCGCCAAGCTGAAACGCTCTTTTCCGCCGCCCGGCAGTGCAACGACACCGGCTCCACCCCCTGCCCGCCCCGACAGAGCGCGGCGAGGGTCGCCCCGAGCGACAGTTGCGGATATTTGCGCAGATAATCCGGCAATACCCGGTCGAGGAAGAAACCGATCCGGTCAAAATTTTCCGCCCCGTCCAAGGTGGCGCCGTGCGGCGTGAGTTCAAAACCGAAAAGTTCCAAGGCGGTTTCAAATTGCAGTTCCAATTCGCGATCGCGCCGATAGAAACGGCGCTCATCCCGCAACAGCGCACCGGAAAACGGCCCGCAGAGGTAACTTGCTTCGCCCCGGCGATAGAGATACTCCACCGAAAGCACCAGTTGGTCGGTTGCGAGTTTGCCGTCGAGCAAAATCACCGGCTCCAACATCGCCGGCTCGATCGCCCCGGAAGTCACCACCGGAAACGGGAAATCCTGCAGATATTCCGCCTCGGTCACTCCGGAAGGCACCGAATGCGCCCCGGCGCGGAAAAAGTTGCGCAGGAAGCTCAATTCGCAGATCGCCGGCACGAAGAAATACTCCGCCCCCTGCCCGACCCAACACCCCGACCGGCCGGTGATGACTTTGGGTTGATTGAGCGCCAACACCGCGCCGCCGACCGAGAGGGCGGGATAGAGTTTGCCCCGCCGGGAAATCAATGCCGGGGTGGCGGGAGTTCCGTTGATCTTCAACGCCTTGCCGTCGCGGAAAAACCGGGGGAAGCCGATGAGTACCTGAAAGAATTCCGCGCTCGCTCCCGCATCCAAAGTCAAGCGGGGGCCGTCCAACTCGCCGTAGGTGGCAAGAAAGCGGATGATCTGTTGCTCCTGAAGCGAAAACTGCTCGTAACGCAGCACCACATTGAGATTTTTGTCGAAATAGAGTTTGCGCAAGTTGCTCAAGTTGCCCAAATATTTGCGCTCGTTTTCGCCGTACAGCGCGACGCCGACGGTGATGTTTTCCCACTTGCTCGGCGCGTGCGGGGAAGTGGCGTAAACTTCGATTTCCAAGTGCGCCTGCTGGGGGCGGCAACGCCGGATCAAGGTGGCGAAGTCCTCCTGCTTGAGTCCGCGGTAGTAGGCGGGCGGCGGCTCCACCCCCAACCGGCGGCGCCCCGCGACGAAGCCGTTGTAAAGCAACAACGCCGCGCCGTGAGCGCATAGTGGATACTCACTATTGCAACTGCACTGCGACGAAGCCTGATCGCCGGGAGTCACCCGGCACTCGAAAGCCGGGGCTCCGGGAGTATAAAACCGCCCCCAAAGGTGGCCGTCGACATCGCGCCACACTCCTTGCAGGGTTTGGTTTTTGAGCAGTTGCTTGGCGGCTTTGAGCTGCTCGGCGCCGCAACGCTCGGTCAATCGTTGTTCAAAGGTCGGTTTCACGCTCCCAAATTCCTTTTTTGCTGAAAGCAAGTTATTAAAATAGCACCGCTGGCCGCCAATTTCCACTCTTTTGCCGATAAAGTATTGAAAATTCCGATAAATCGGGGTATATTAGTCGGCAAATCGGGAATCGGGCGGTAAAGAGGAGTGCCGCCGCGCAGTCCCTCAATTCAAAATATAGAGGATGATTCGGTATGCTTGACCGGGATTTTCTGCTGTCTGCCGCGCAAAAGTACGGCACGCCGCTCTTTGTTTACGACGGGGATATGATTTTGGAGCGCTACCGGGATCTTTTCCGCTTCATGCCCACTTCGGCGCTCCGCATCCAGTATGCACTCAAGGCGAACTTCAACGCCGGGATATTGGCACTGCTGCGCGACGCCGGTTCCGGGATCGACGCGGTCAGCCCCGGCGAAGTGGAGTACGCGCTCCGACTCGGATTTTCCCCGGAGCGGATCATCTACACCGCCAACAACATGACCGATGCGGAATTCGACCGGGTCAATAAAACCGGCGTCGTGATGAATATCGGTTCCCTTTCCCGCTTGGGCAAGGTCGCCCGGGACTATCCGGGCAGTCGGATCTGTCTGCGCTTCAACCCCGACGTCTGCGACGGCGACAGCATCCACACCATGACGGCGGGCGCGCTGACCAAGTTCGGCATCCTGCTCGACGATGTGGAGCAAGTCAAATCGCTGGTCAAGGCGGGCGATCTGCGCGTTGTCGGTCTGCACGAGCATACCGGGAGCGGTCTGCAGCACGCCGAATCCGTCCTCGCCGCCATGGATAAACTCATGTCGATCGCCACGCGGGAAAATTTCCCGGATCTGGAATTTCTCGATTTCGGCGGCGGCTTCAAAGTGCCCTACAAACCCGACGAGGCGGAGATCGACTACCCGGCTATGGGCAAGGCGATCGTCGCCAAGTTCGACGCCTTTTGCGCCGGCTACGGCAAAAAACTGCAAATGCTCTTTGAGCCGGGCAAGTTTCTGGTGGCGCAGTGCGGCCACTTGCTGGTCGAAGTCAACACCATCAAACGCAACCGCGAGCGTTTGATCGCCGGGTGCAATTCCGGCTTCCCGCAACTGATCCGCCCGATGCTCTACGGAGCCTACCACCGGATCGACAATTTGAGCAATCCCGACGGCAAGTTGGCGACTTACGACATCTGCGGCAACATCTGCGAAACCGGCGACCGCTTCGCCGAACAGCGGGAAATGCCGGAGATCCGCGAGTACGACATTTTGGATATCCGCAACGCGGGCGCCTATTGCTACAGCATGGGCGGCATTTACAATCTGCGCTCGATGCCCGGGGAGATCGTCGTTAAAGACGGCAAAGTGGTTTCCCGCCGCCGCCGCCAGAGCGATACGGAAATGATCGATCACCTTTTGGAGGATTTTTCATGCTGATTTCGGCGGTGCTCAATCCCGGCGCCGACGGGGTGAATCTGGTCGTACTGCGCGACGGCGAAGTCATCTTGCGCGCCCGCGCCGACATGTACGGCCGCGACGCGGCGGAACTGCCGCTGTTTGTCGAGCGCGAACTCAAAAATGTTTCGCTCAAATTATCCGACATTTCCCGGTGGAGCGTCGGCTCCGGACCGGGGAGTTTCACCGCCCTGCGGATGACCGCGGCATTGGTGGGCGGCTGGTGTTTGGGCAAAAGCGGCGTCTGCCGTTCGGTGCCCGGAGCGATC
>JAZTWK010000050.1:0-17789 GCA_045635865.1 Victivallaceae bacterium | reverse complement strand
GGTGGTGCAACCGGCATCCGGCTTGCCGAAGTCGGTGGACAACCGCCTGATGCCCATGGCGACTCCGGAGTACTTCACCACCTTTTCGTTGCGCTACAAAAAACTCGGCGCCCGCGGGCTCGGCGGCTGTTGCGGCATCGGGCCGGAGCATATCGCGGATCTGGCGCGCTCGCTCAAGCCGCTCAACAAGATCGAGCATGCCGAAGTTTTCAAGGTCAAAATCGATGAGAGTGCGCTGCTTGAGGAAACTCCGCTTGCCGAGCGCAGCAGTTTCGGTGCAAAAATTGCTTCCGGCAAATGGCTGAAACTTTTGGAAATGATCCCGCCGCTCGGATTCGATTTGAGCACTACCGTCGCCAAGGCGATCCAAGCGCGGGAAGCGGGGTTCGACGCGATAAATATTCCGGATGGCCCCCGCGCCAGTTGCCGCCTTTCCCAGTTCGTTACCGGGGCGGAAATTCAGGAAAAGGCCGGGATCGAAACCGTGATCCACTGCTGTTGCCGGGATCGCAATTTGATCAGTTTGCAGTCGATGATCCTCGGCTGTATGGCGAAAAATCTGCGCAACGTGCTGTTCATCACCGGCGACCCGCCCAAACTCGGCAAATATCCTTTCAGTTCCGGGGTGTTCGACGTGGATTCGATCGGTATGGTCAAACTGCAGAACCGGCTGAACCGGGGCATCGACATCGGCGGGCAAAAGTTGGGCGACGGCGTGAAAACCGAGATCGTCTGCGGCGTCGGCGCCGATCCCAACGCGATCGACTCCGAGCGGGAATACCGCCGCCTGGGGGAAAAGGTCGAGGCGGGGGCGGAATTCATCATCACCCAGCCGGTTTTCGACCCCGACGCGCTGAAAAAATTCCTCAAAAAGATCGCCCATTTCGGCGTGCCGGTGATCGCCGGAGTTTGGCCCTTTGCCAGCTACCGCAACGCGATTTTTATGAAAAATGAAGTTCCCGGCGTGGTCGTGCCCGATTGGATCATCGCGGCGATGCAGAAAGCTCCGGATAAGGAAAGTCAGCGGCAGGAAGGCATCCGCATCGCCCGCATGATCTTGTCAGAGATCCACGATGAAGTGCGCGGCGTCGCTTCCAGCGCACCCTTGGGGCGCGTGGATACGGCGATCGAAGTCTGTCGCGGTTATTGATTTTCGAGCAGTTTTCTGGCGCACCGCACGGTCGCCATCGGGTCGGCGGCGTAGTACGCCCCGATGCTGTTGGCGAATTCCTCATCCACCACCGCGCCCCCGACGATGAAGCGCAACTGATCGAGTCCGCGGCGGCGGGCGAGTTCCACGGTTTCGCGCATGGATTTCATCGTCGTCGTCATCAGTGCCGAGAGCGCCACGAGGGTGATGTTTTCCCGCACGGCGGTATCAATGATGACCTCCGGGGGCACGTCCTTGCCCAGATCGATGACGTCGAAGCCATAATTGCGCAACACGACGATCACGATGTTTTTGCCGATGTCGTGGATGTCGCCCTTGACCGTGGCGAATACCAGGCGTCCCTTGGGCTGGCGGTTTTCCGTCTGCATGAGCAGGGGTTCCAAAAACTTCGTTCCCGCTTGCATGGCTTCGGCGCTGGCGATCAACTGGGGCAGGAAATATTCCTTTTTCTCATATTTTTCCCCGACTTCGGTGATCGCCGGAATCAGGATCGCGTCGATGATCTCCATGGCGCTGACCGACTCCTTGAGGGCGAGTTCGATCGCCGGGATGATCCCTTCGCGGTTGCCGTCGAGCAGGGCGCGCCGGATCTTTTCCCGGGGCGGGAGTTCGGCGGCGGCGGGGGGCGCCGGGGCGGAGTTGCCGTTGAAATGGGCGATGAAATTTTTCTGCCGCTCATCTCGCCCGGTGAGCGCCTCGGCGGCGAGGGTCGCCGCCATGATCTCCGGAAAGAGCGGGTTGGCGATGGCGATATTGAGTCCGCAACCGATCGCCATACCCAAAAAGGTCTGATTCAGCAACCGCCGCTCCGGCAAGCCGAAACTTACGTTGGATAAGCCGCAGACAGTTTTGAGATCGCGCTTTTTCGCCCACGAGATCAAGTCGAGCGAAAGTTGCGCCGCTTCCGGGTTGGCGGAAACGGTCATGATGAGGGCGTCGATGCAGACTTCCGATTCGGTGTAGCCGTATTTTTTGACTTCCGCGAGCAGTTTTTCGACCACGGCGATCCGTTCCGCCAGCGTGGCGGGGATCCCGGCGTCGGTCAGCGGCAGTAAGATCAGCATGGCGCCGTATTTTGCCGCGATCGGCAACACTTTTTCCAACCGTTCCGTTTCGGCGGAAACTGAATTGTACAGGGCGCGCCCGGGGTAGAGCCGGAGCGCGGCTTCCAGCGTTTCCGGGTCGGTCGTGTCGATGCACAGCGGCAACGTCGTCGCCCGGATGATCCGCTTGAGCGACTTTTGCATCATTTCCTTTTCGGATATTCCCGCCATGCCCATATTGACGTCGAGCAACGCCGCCCCCGCCTGCGTCTGCTGAATGGCGAAATCGAAAACGAGATCGGTCTTGCCCTCCCGCAGCTCCGCCTGCAGCGCCTTTTTGCCGGTCGGATTGATCCGCTCGCCGATGACGGCAAAGGGGGAAACGACATCAAGTTCCCGGTAGTTTGACGGCGAAGCGATCACGTTGCGCACCGGGGCAAAATTGACGAAAGGTTTGCCCAAACCCCGCAACGACTCCCGCAAGGCGGCGAGGTGGGCGGGGGTGGTGCCGCAACAGCCGCCCAACAAGGTGGCGCCGGCATCGAAAAGCAGTTTGCCGAAACGGGCGAAAGCGTCGGAATCCAAGGAGAAAACGGTTTTGCCGTCGTGGAGTTTCGGCAGTCCGGCATTGGGTTTGGCGATCAGCGGGATCCGGGCGTAGGGTTTCAGTGTTTCCAAAAGTTTTGCCATGTCCTCCGGCCCGGTGGAGCAGTTGCAACCGAAAGCATCGGCGCCCAGCGCCTGCAACGTCACCAGCGCCGCCACCGGATCGACGCCGGTGAGGCTCCGCCCCGAAGCGTCAAAGGTCATGGTGACGATCACCGGGAAATCCCCGGCGTTTTCCCGGGCGCCCAACAGCGCCGCCCGCGCTTCCTGCAAGTCCATCATGGTTTCGATGACGATGCCGTCCGCGCCGCCGGCAAGCAACGCGCCGGCTTGTTCGCGGTAGATCGCCACCGCGTCTTCAAAAGCGAGATCGCCGTAGGGCTCGACGAATGCTCCGGTCGGGGCGAGATCGCCAAAGGCGAGAACGTCCGGCACCGCCGCCTTTACCAACTCCGCCAAGCGCCGATTCAGCTCGACGACGCGCTCTTTGAGTCCGTAATTGGCCAATTTGTGGGCGTTGGCGCCAAACGAGGGGATATAGACGATCTGACTGCCCGCCGCCTGATATTCGCGCAGGATCTCGGCGGTGGTTTCCGGGTGCTCCAGTGCCCAAAGTTCCGGGCATACCCCCTCGGGCATCCCGCGTTTTGCCAGTTCGGTGCCGAAGGCGCCGTCCAGCAGAACCAAATCAGCCGTCAGTTTGCGGAAATCCATTCTGGTCATAGTCGAAATATCCTTTATGATAACGAAATTCCTGCCCAAGCGGTCACGGTTTTTTCCGGAACGATCAAATTTTCCGGCGTCAGCGTCAGCCCCAATTCGGTCAGCTTCAAGTATTCAAAAAAAAGTTTTTGCACCGAGAGCGGCATATCTCCGTAGCCCGGGGAGTAGCGCCGGGGAGAAACGACTTCGTTGCGCCGCACCGCTTCGCGGATCGCCCGCCGGTGCAGAAAATCCATCGCGGCGTCGGCGCACTCACTGCCGACGGCATCGAAAATGCTCTTGGCGGCGACCGATTCGTGGGCGTCGCGCGCCGCGATCAGCTCCGCCCCGATCGTGGCGGCGGCGCACCAAAGTTTGCGACATCCCGCCACGCTCTCGGCAAAATTTTTACCGGGCAGGAAAGCGCCGTTTTCCAAAAGAATGCCCTCGGGAGCGATCTCGATAATGCCGATCGTGCAACTGCGTCCGGTCGGATGACAGAGCGCAAAGGCGACCTGACTCCACGTTTGGTAGGCTTGGGCAAATGCCGGGGCCATACCGGACTTGCCGGCGCGCCCGCCCAAGCGGAAAAACACCTGCTTTTCCGGGAAAGGCAGCGGGATACTGGAGTCGGTAGTCAGCATAATTATTTGCCGGCGGCGCGGCTGCGGACGGTAAAAGCGGCGATCTCGCTGCTCACCGTCACGGATTTCAAATTGAGTTTCGCCCGCACAAAGTAGCGCCGCTCGGCGTTGGGCCCGATCACCAGCGATTGCAGGAAATCCAGCGGGATCTCGATGATCGTGGAATTATCCGGCGCGAGCGTGAGCGGGTAGCGGGCGGAGCGCTTTTCCGGCTCGTACGCCGGGATCCATGCGTCAACTTCCGGAGCCGTGGTGCCGGGGAACCAGACTTGGCACTCGAGGATCAGATTTTCCCGATCGTCCAAGTGCCAGTCGGCGAGCACCACCTCTTTTTTGCCGACGTTGGTCAGCTTGTAGCTGATAGTTTGACCGGGGGCGGCGATCTTTTCCCGACTGCCGACGAGTTCGAGCTTCAACTGGGCGTCGGTGATCTGGGCGACTTCTTCTTCGCCGGAAAATCCGGCGCGGCTCTTGGCTTCGATCTCGGTGCGGACGCAACCGGTCCAAGAAAGCACTCCGGCAAGCAACAACAGCGAAACGGGGATTTTGAACATAAGACCACCTGATTATTTGATTTTTTGGATTTCCTGCATGATCTTCCACTGCTCTTCGGGGGTAGTGGCGGCGGCGAGCCGGGCGGTGAGTTCCCGCAGATTCCGGGTCTGCGCGGTGTGGCGCAATTCGGCGGTAGCTTCGCGGATCGCCTGCTCCAGTTTCGGGAACTGGGCGTTGGCGACCAAGATCCGGCTGATCTCCGGCGACGGCGTTTCTGCCAAATGATTGCGGATATCCGCCACCGCCTGATCGAATTCGCCGTTGATCGAGCCGTCGATCACCCGGTTGAGCGCCGTCCGCACCGGGTCGTCGCCCGCCAGCAATTCCGGTTCGACCGCATCGGCGATCATCCGCCCGGCATCGGGGGAACTCAAGGCGATCTCCAACAAAGTTAAAAGCGCCACCGAGGGGCGTTGGCGCGGCGGAGCCGGAGTCGGTTCGGGCGTCGGCTCGGGGCGGTTCCACGTTTCGCGGCGGAGCCTTCCCCGGCGTTGGGCGGAAAGTTCCGCCGTCAGCGCCGCTTCGCTCACCTGCAACAGCTGCGCTCCGGATCGGATGTAAAGCTCCAGCGCCACTTCGCTGGGCACGCGATCGAGATATTGCGCCACCACGGCGGCGGCTTCGCTCCGCCCGATCGGATTGGCGAAGTCGTAGCGCTTTTTGAGCACCTCGACCAGCACTTCCAGCCACGGGCGGGCGGAGTTGATCGCGTTGGCGATCCCGGCGGCGCCTTGCTGATTGAATAATTCATCGGGGTCCTTGCCGCCCTCGATCGTCATGACCTTGAGATCCATCGCCAGCGGCAACAATATCTCCGCCGCGTGCAAAAACGCCTTTTCCCCGGCGCTGTCGGCGTCAAAGGCGAGCAGAACGTTTTTGGTGTAGCGCTTGAGGATCTGCGCCTGCTCGGGCGTGAATGCCGAACCCAGCGGCGCGACCGCGCAGGCAAATCCCGCCCGGTGAAAGGCGATGGCATCCATTTGCCCCTCGCAGAGGATCGCCAGGTTTCGGGTGCCCATTTCCTGCCGGGCGAGCGACAGCGCGTAGAGGGTGCGGCTCTTTTTGAAGATCGCCGTTTCCGGCGAGTTGACGTATTTTCGACCGTCGGCGGGTTTGGCTTCCAGCGAACGGGCGCTGAAGCCGATCGGGCGGCTGATCTCGTTTTCAATGGTAAAGGTCAAACGATCGTGAAAGAGGTCGAAGATCCGCCCCGGATCTTTGTGACTGCGCACCGCCACCCCGGCGGCGATCAGCTCGTCGTCGGTGAAGCCCAGACCGCGGCAGTAGTCCACACCGCCGGTCCAGCCGGCGGGCGCGGCGCCGATTTTGAATTTGGCGATGATCTCCGGGGGAAGTCCGCGCCCGGCGAGGTAGCGGGCGACCGGCGAATTGGGGTCGTCGCGCAGAATTTTTTGAAACAGCGAACACAATTCGGCGTTGATCTGGTAAATGCGCTCCCGTTCCTTGGTGCGCTGGTCGCGCTCGGCGGGGGAGGCACCGGTCGTTTCCGGGATGATCACCCCGGCGCGCCCCGCCAAGGTGCGAATGGCATCGACAAAGGTGAGATTGTCCTTATCCATAAAAAAGCGGAAGACGTCGCCGCCTTTGCCGCACCCGAAACAGTGGTAACTCTGCCGCGCGGAATCGACGAAAAAAGAGGGGGTCTTTTCCTGATGAAACGGGCACAGCCCTTTGTAGGAATTCCCGCCCGCCCGGCGCAGTTGGACGAAGCCGCCGATCACATCAACGATGTTGCACCGCGACCGGATTTCTTCGATGATTTCTTCCGGGATCCCTGCCATAGCCAAATTTCAGCGCCGGGGCTTTTTCAACTGGGTGATGCGGGCGATGACGTCCGCTTGCCGACTCTGGTATTCGGGGCGCTGCCGGGTCAGGCGGATGAACTGCTGATAGCGCTCGATCGCCCCGGCTTTTTGGTTGAGGTAATAATCGTAGAACCGGGCGGCGTTGAGCCGGATTACCGGATGCTCCGGAGCCAGTTTTTCCGCTTGAGCAAAGGCGGTCTGCGCCGCCGGATATTGCTGACGGCGGGCGAGGGCGATCCCCAGAGCGTTGTAGAGCGCCGGATCCTGATCGTGCCCGAGCCCCTTGAGGACGTTGAGAAATTTTTCCGCGCCGGGGTCGCCGGTTTCCACGGCAAGATTGCAGAGCAGCGTGATCAAGTCGGGGTCTTGGGGACGGAGCCGGTAGGCGCTGATCAGGAGCTTTTTCGCTTCGTTGCGCCGGGCGGGGATGCCGCAATAGAGCCGCCCCAACGTGTATTTGGCGGCAAAGGATTGATCGTTGAGCAAGCCGGCGCGCCGGGCGGCGTCGATCGCCTGATCGGTCTCGCCGCACTTTTCCGCCGCCAGAGCCAACATGAGCAACACCCGGATATTCTGCGGGTAGGATTTTTCCAACCGTTGCGCCTGGTGGTAAGCGTCGCGCCAGTTTCCGGCTTCGGCGGCTTCTTTGGCGTGGGAAAGCGCCGCTTCGGGGGTGCGGTCGGAGCACCCGGAGATCATTGTTCCGACCAAAATTGCCATCATCCAGAATTTCATCGTCTTTTTTCGCTGATTTGTTACTTGATTTTCCGCTTCGATAAGATACTCCGCGTCCCCGGGTTTTTCAAGCGCTTAAACCGGATAAAAACGCTATTTTTTCCGGGCTTGGGCGTAGAGAAAAAGTTTGATGTCCACCCCGTGCCCGCGGCGGTCTTCCGCCAGCAGGAAATCCGCCAGTTGCGCGCAGGGCACGCGGACGCATTCGATCGACTCGCACTCTTCCGGGTGCGCCTCGACGGTTTTGCCCCGGTAGGCGTCGCCGTCAATTTCCATAAAGGCGATGTAGACCGCTTCGCCGCTCATCCCCGGCGACGAGTAACCGGCGGGGGTGACGCCCAGCAGTTTGCCCGCGTAACCGGTTTCCTCGTAAAGTTCCCGGTGGGCGGTGCTTTCCGGCGTTTCGCCGGGGTCGATCAAACCGGCGGGGAGTTCGACCACCACTTTGCCGGCGGGGGGACGGAATTGCCGGATCAGCAGAATTTCGTCGTCGGGCACGATGCGGGCGGCGATCAGCACCGCGCCCCGGGAGTTGACCCGGTCGGTGCTTTCCCAAGTGCGCGCGACGCCGCGATCGTCGATGAAAGATTTTTGATGCAGGGCGAGGAAGCGCCCCTGATGCAGAATTTGATCGCCGGTGATTTTGGCACTCATAAACCCAGTCCTCCCCGAAGTGAAAGTGAAAAATTCCCGCCGTTAATATAACCCGTTCCGCCCGCGGTGGCAAGCGCCATTTGTAAAAGTGCCGCTTTAAATATATATTATACATCGGGAAACGGTTATTTATGAAAGGGGACAATGACCATGGGCGGAGTTGATTGGGCTTTCCAAGGTGAAATGATCGGTCGCTTGGCGATCGCGGCGCTGTTGGGGGGGATTATCGGTTTTGACCGCAGTTACCGCGCCAAGGATGCGGGGTTGCGCACCTATTTTCTGGTCTCTTTGGGCAGCGCGCTGATGATGATCGTGTCGCAGTACGGCTTCGAGGGCTTCGACCGCTACGCCGCCGCCCGCGGATTGCACGAAAATCTCGACCCCAGTCGGGTCGCGTCGTCGATCGTGAGCGGCATCGGCTTCCTCGGCGCCGGGATGATCATCTTTCAGAAGCGGGTGCTGTCGGGTCTCACTTCCGCCGCCGGATTGTGGGCATCGACCGGGATCGGCATGGCGGTCGGCGGCGGGCTCTACCTGCTCGGCATCGCCGGTACGGTCTTTGTGCTGATCGGCTTTGAGCTGCTCAAGGTCGAGGGTAGTATCCTGCTGGAACTCAACAACTGGCAGGTGACTTGCATTTTGCACAATCGGGAGGAGTTGCGTTATCTGCTCGAGGAATTTCACACCAAAGGCATCCGGGTTTTGGAGTGCCACCGCAAGGACACCGACAACGGGGTCAACGTCAAGATCGATTTGCGCGGCAACAGCCGCGATCTCAATGAAAAAGTGATAATGGCGATGCTCCGCACCGCCGCCAACGTCAAAATCGAAAAACAGGATTGAATTTATGGCTTCGGCGGATTATTTCCGCCCGGAGATCGCCGCGATGAGCGGTTACGTGCCGGGCGAACAACCCAAATTGGATAATTTGGTCAAACTCAACACCAACGAAAATCCCTATCCGACCTCGCCGCGCGTGGCGGAAGTGTTGCGGGATTTCGACTGGCGGCGGCTCCGGCGCTACCCCGATCCGCTGGCTAACGATCTGCGGGATCGGATCGCCGCGCACTTTGCCGTGAAGCGGGAAAACGTCATTGTCGGCAACGGTTCGGACGATTTGCTCACCATGCTGTTTCGGGCGTTCACCAGTCCGGAACTGCCGCTGGCGATGCTCGACCCCAGTTATTCGCTCTACCCGGAACTGGCGGCGATGCAGGGCGCGCGAGTTATCAAGTTGCCCTTGCAGGGCGCGGATTTTGCCCTGCCGGAAAATCTTTTGGAACTAGCCGCCCCGGCGAATTTGCTGATCATCACCCGCCCCAACGCGCCGACCGGCACGCATTTTCCGTTGGCGAGCGTGGAAAAGATCTGCCGCAACTTCGACGGCATCGTGGCGATCGACGAAGCCTACGCCGATTTCGCCCCCGACAACTGCGTCGGGCTCGCCGCCACCTTGCCCAACGTCGTGGTGTTGCGGACCTTTTCCAAGAGCTACTCGCTCGCCGGCTTGCGGCTCGGTTACGCGATCGCGGATTCCGGTGTGATCTCCGGCTTGATGAAGCTCAAGGATTCCTACAACGTTGACGCCTTGGCGCAGGCGATCGGCGCGGCGGCTTTTGACGATCAGGAAAATTTGCGCGCCAACTGTCAGGCGGTGATCTCCGAACGGGAACGGGTGCGCGAAATTTTGCTGTCGCGCGGCTTTGCGGTGCCGGGATCCGGCGCCAACTTCCTCTTTGCCTCGCCGCCGGATGGCGACGCGAAGCGCCGCTTTGAGTCGTTGCGCCGTCAGGCGGTGATCGTGCGCTACTTCCCCGGCGAAGTTACGGGTAAATATCTGCGCATAACGATCGGCACTCCGAAAGAAAACGACCGCTTGCTCGGGGCTTTGGAGGAGTAGCGGTGAAGCGCTTTTTGAGTTGGGTATTGTTCCTGTTGCCGGTGATCGAAGTGGCGGCGGCGCCGCTCAAAATCGCCGATTCCACCTGCGACGGCTGCGCCACGCTCAAAATCGCCGCGATCGCCGTCGCCGATCAGTTGCCGGAGGGGGTGGAACTCCACCGGCTTTCCGCCGCCGCCGCGCTGGAAAAATTGCGCTCCGGTGAGGTGGATATGGTGTTGGCGGAACTCCCGGACGAGGCGGCGCGCGCCGGATTGTCGGTGAAAAAATTCGGGTGCGAAGCCGTCGCGGTTTACGTCAACATCCTCAACTCGGTCAACAATGTTTCCTTGGAAAAATTGCGGGAAATTTATGCCGCCAACCGCCCGGAATGGTCGAAAATCGGCGGCGCTTCGCGGGATATTCACCGTTTCTATCTCACCCCGGGCCGCCCCGGTTCCGGACTGGTGGAATCCTTTTTGGGGAAGCCGCCCGTGGGGGGCGCGTTGAGCCTCAACAGCTCCGCCGAAGGCATTTTGCTCGCGCAGGGCGATCCCGAGGCGATGACGATTTGCCGGTGGCAGGCGGAATACCCGATCGATCAGGTCAAAACGCTGGCGGTCGAAGTGGTGCCGCCGACGACGGAAAATATCCGCAAGGGGGAGTACCCGCTGACGCGCCAATATGTTTGGCTCTATCGGTCAGTTTCCCCGGCGCTGGAAGCCTTTTGGGCAGGATTGGCGACGCCTGCCGTACAAGAAGTTTTTACCTCGGAAGGGTGGATCGCCCCCGCCGAAAAGGATTGATTTATGCAGATTAAAGAAAATTTGGCCCGGTTGCGCGGTCTCGGCGCGTATTTTTGCCTGCTCTATTTGCTCACGTTGCCGGTAACGGTTATTTTCGGTTGCCTGAGTCCGGGCTTCACCCCGGCGGTGGTGCTCTTTCTTCTGCTGGCGATCCCGGGTTACACGCTGCTCTATTTGTTGCCGACCGTAGTATTGTCGGCGGTGGCGGCGGCGGCTTTCGCCCGGGTAAAGTCGGATAAGCTCTACCGGATACTGGTCTTCGGAGTTACCGCGTTTTTCGGCGGCTTGGGGATGTTGCTTTTGGTGGTGGATCTTTTGATGTACCGCCTCTTTGATTTTCACTTTAACTTGATGGTGCTCAACTTGTTGACCACACCGGGCGGCTTCGCCTCAATGGGGTTGCGGGGCGGCACGCTGTGGACCTTGGCGGGATTGATCGCCGGATTTTTACTGCTCCACCTCTTTTTGGGTGAAGTCTGCCGCCGCGCCAACTGGGCGAGCCGCTTGGCGGCGGCGGTGTCGCCGCTGAAGCGAGGCGTTTTGGCGGTGGGGGCGGCGTTGGGGCTCTTGGCGGCGTCGTTCCTCTACGGCTACGAGCACTTCATGCTGAATCCGCCGGTCTTGGAAGCCTCCACCCGATTGCCGCTGTTTATCCCGATGACGATCAAAGGGATCATGAAAAAACTCGGCTTCACCGCGCCGTCGGCGACGGTGTTGCGCCTGGCGCAGCACCACTCGCTCAACTATCCGCTCAAACCGATCGTGCGCCGCGAACACCGCAAGTACAATCTGGTCTGGCTGGCGTGCGAATCGTGGCGCGCGGATAGCGTCACGCCCGAGATCATGCCCAACGTGGCGGCGTTTGCCAAGGAATCGCTCTATTTCACCAATCACTACTCCGGCGGCAACGGTACCCGGATGGGAATGTTTTCGATGTTTTACGGGCTGTACGGCAACTACTGGCACGAATTTCTGCGCCGGAATCGCCCGCCGCTTTTTATGGACTGGTTGCGCGAAGACGGCTACGATTTCTTCTGTTCGACCAGCGCGAAGTTTTCCTACCCGGAATTCGACCGGACGATTTTCGCCCAGATCCCGCCGGAAAAATTGCACAGCGACGACTCCGGCGCCACGTGGACGCGCGATCAGCGCAACCTCAAGCGCATGCTTTCTTATCTTAAGTCCAACCCGACGCAACCATTTATGCTCTTTCACTTTTTCGAGTCGCCGCATGCGCCCTACGAGTTTCCGTGGGATAGCGCGCTCTACCCCGACGCCGCCCGGAGCATCAATTACGCGACGGTAACTCCGGCGGACGCCGCCGCGCTCAAGAAGCGTTATCACAATGCCTGTCATCACCTCGACGCCTGTCTGGGGCAGATCTTCGCCCAGCTCAAGGCGCAGGGGCTGTGGGACAACACGATCATCGTGCTCACCGGCGATCACGGCGAGGAATTTTACGAAAAGGGCCACTTGGGGCACAATTCTGCCTTTGTCGAAGAGCAGATCAAGCCGCCGCTTTTCATCCGCATCCCCGGGGTCGCCCCGCGGCGGATCGACAAGTTGAGCAGTCACTTGGATATCGTGCCGATGCTCGCTCCCTACTGGGGGGTGGAAAATCCCAGCCGGGATTATTCGCTGGGCAAGGATATCACCCGCGACGACGTCGAGCGCGCCTACGTCATCCTCGCCGACTGGCACCGCTTGGCGTTCGCCAACGGCAAGTACAAGACCAATCTGCCGATGACCGCCGCCGGTTTTGCCACGCAACGCCTCTACGACAGCAACGATCAGCCGTTGCCCGATCGGGATCAGTTTTACCGTGAATGTGGCGAGTTGCTGTTCGAGATCCAAAAGGATGCCGTGCGCTTCAATAATTGAGCAATTCCGGCAGTTTTTTGCGGGCGGATACTGGAAAATATCGCGATGTGACGTTATATTTTTCCCCAAGGGAAAAGGGTGGTGAAAAATGCTTAGCTATTTGTCGAATTTCAGCAATTATTTCGGGCCGTTGCGGCTCTTTGACTACGTTACTTTTCGGGCGGCGGGGGCGTTTCTTTTCGCCTTTTTGATCGTGGCGCTTTTCGGGGCGGCGACCGCCCGCGCGTTGCGCGCGTGGAACGCGGTTTCCGCCGACCGGCTCGCCGGACTGGTGCCCGAGGAGTACATCGACAAAAGCAAGAATAAAACCCCCTGCATGGGCGGGTTGCTCCTGATCGGCGGCGTGATCGTTTCCAGCTTGTGCTGGACCCGGCTCGACGGGGTGGTCGCCCCGGTTTTCATCGGCAGTACCGCGCTCTTTGCGCTGATCGGCTTCGCCGACGACTACATCAAGACGGCGTTGCACAACCGCGACGGCATGTCGGGCAAGCTCAAATTCATTTTGACGCTGGCGGTGGCGGCGGGGGCGTTGGCGATCCTCCGCACCTCCTCCGGCATCGGCACGGTTTTGGACGATCTCTGGGTGCCGCTGGTCAAGGAACCGGTTTACCGGGGGAAACTTACGTGGGCCGTTTCGCTGTTGGCGATCCTGGGCACGGTGCACGGCGCCAATCTCACCGACGGCAAAGACGGTCTCGCCACCGGTTGCGCGATCAGCTGTACGCTCACTTACGCGGTTTTCGCCTACATGATGAGTCACAAACTTTTTGCTTCGTATTTGAATATCCCCTATCTGCCCGGAGCCGAGGAGGCGGTGGTTTTTTCCGCGGCGATCTGCGGCGCGTGCATCGGCTTCCTCTGGCACAACTGCCAGCCGGCGGCGATGTTTATGGGCGATACCGGCAGTCTGCCGTTAGGCGGCGCGATCGGGATGCTGTCGGTGCTGACCCGGCAGGAAATTTTGCTGATCGTGGTCGCCGGAGTCTTTGTTATGGAAGCCGGTTCGGTGATGTTGCAGGTGTTTTCCGTGCGGGCATTCAACCGCCGGATCTTTCTCTGCACCCCCATCCACCACCATTTCGAGCGCAAGAATTGGACAGAGAGCCAGATCGTCATCCGCTTTTGGATATTGTCGTGGCTTTTCGCGCTGTTGGCGCTCGCGAGTTTGAAATTGCGGTAGGGCATGCACCACTTTCGATTCAAAGCTGAAGACGTCGAACAATACTTCCTCGGACTGATGTCCGGCAAGCGGGAGCATTGGTACGACGCGCCGTTGGTCGATATCCTTTTTATCGCCTCCCGCTTTTATCGTATGGCGATGCAGTTTCGCAACTGGCTCTACGACAAGCGGGTGATCCGCAACCGGGCGCTCGGCTGTCTGGTGGTCAGCATCGGCAACTTGAGTTGCGGCGGCACCGGGAAAACTCCGGTGGTCGAGGTGTTCGCCCGCACGCTCAACGCCAAGGGGCGCAAAGTGGCGATCCTCAGCCGGGGCTACCGGAGCCGGAAAATTCCCCTCTGGCAACGGTGGTGGTTGCGCTTGCGCCACCAGCAGATCGAATTGCCGCCCAAGGTGGTTTCCGACGGCAAGCAGGTGCTTTTGGATTCGGAGTTTTCCGGCGACGAGCCTTTCATGCTGGCTTCCAATCTTCCGGGGGTGGCGGTGCTGGTCGACAAGGACCGGGTCAAATCCGGCATTTACGCCATCGACAATTTCCGGACCGACGTGATCATTTTGGACGACGGCTTCCAATATCTGATGCTCCGGCCGCACATCAACATCGTGCTGGTCGATTCCACTGATCCATTCAGCAACGGCAACGTGTTGCCCCGCGGCGTACTGCGCGAGCCGATCAAAAACATCCGCCGGGCGGACTACATCTTTTTGACCAAATCCGACGGCAGTCGGCGGTTGCGCCATTTGAAAAACTTCATCCGCCACCACACCCGCCGGGCGGAGATCATCGAGTGTTGCCACCGGCCGAAGCACCTGGTCGAGTTGCTTTCGGGCGAAAAGTTGCCGCTTTCGGCGCTCAAGGGAGTCAAGGTCGGGGCGCTGTCGGCGATCGCCCGTCCGGAAAGTTTCGAGCGTTTCCTGCGCGAGCTGGGGGCGGAACTGGTCTATTGCGACCACTACGCCGACCACCACCGCTACGCGGAAAGTGAAGTGCGGGAATTCGTCGCTTCGGCGCACGCCGCCGGGGCGGATATGGTGGTCACCACCGAAAAGGATGCGGTGCGCATCCCGCGCCAAGCGGATTACGGTCTGCCGGTTTACTATCTGCGGATCGAGATCGATATTTTGAGCGGTCAGGAAAGTTTTGACCAGTGTATTTCCCGAATCTGTTTCATGTAGTTGAAATAAAGGAGTAGATGATGAGCAATCCGGATTTTCTGCAAAAGTTTGCCGCCTTTTACGGTCGCCCCGCCACCGGGGCGGCGCAAGCCCCCGGGCGGTTGGAGATCCTCGGCAACCACACCGATTACAACGAAGGCTGGGTGCTTTCCTGCGCGGTCGAGCAGGTGACCCGCTGTGCCCTCGCCCCCAACGGGAGCGATATTTGCCGGGTCAAGGATTTCCGCGACGGGGCGGAAATGAAATTTTCGCTTAAAGAAATGGCGGCGCCCCCCAGCCGGGACGGCAGTCGCTACATCAAAGGCATGGTCAAGGGGTTGCAGGAGCGCGGCATCGACAAGATCACCGGCTTCGACTGCGCGATCGAAAGTACCATTCCGCTGTCGGCGGGCATGTCGAGTTCCGCGGCGCTGGAAGTTGCCGCCGGATACGCTTTGAGTCAGGCTTTCGGCATCGAGTTGCCGCCGGTGGAGTGGGCGCTGTTGGGGCAGGGCGTCGAGAATCGCTACCTCGGGCTGAAAACCGGGTTGTTGGATCAGTTCAGCTCCATTTTCGGTAAAAAGGATGCGCTGATCCTCAGTGATTTCCGCACCAACGAGGTGTTGCGTACCGTACCGTTGCCCGCCGGATTCGTTATCGTGGTGATCAATTCGATGATCAAGCACAATTTGGTCGATTCCGAGTACAACCGCCGCCGGCAGGATTGCGAAGCCGCCGCCGCGGTGCTGCAAAAACTTTACCCCGGGGTGAAAACCTTGCGCGATGTTTCGCTCGAGCAGCTGGATGCCGCCCGACCGAAGTTGGAGCGCGGCGCTTATTTGCGGGCGCTCCACGTGGTCGGCGAGTGTACCCGGGTGAAGCGCGCCGTCGCCGCGTTGGAAAAGAACGACGTGGCGGAATTCGGCGATCTGCTTTTCGATTCCCACGACTCCAGCCGGATGAATTTTGCCAACAGTTCCCCGGAGTTGGATCAGTTGGTCGAACTGGCACACAGCGTACCCGGTTGTCTGGGGGCGCGGCTTTCCGGCGGCGGCTTCGGCGGCATCACCATCCACTTGGTGAAAGCCGAAGATGCGGCGGAGTACGCCGAGCGGGTGAAAACCGGCTTTAAACTGCAGACCGGCATTGAACCGGCTTCGATCATCTGCTCGATCGGCGACGGGGCGAAGATCATCGGCTGAGCGCCAATAAAAAATCGCCGGGGCGAGAGGTTTCGCTCCGGCGTTTTTTTTTTTTTTTTTGACCGTCTTATTCGTAGTGCAACGCGTCGATCGGGTCGAGCTTCGAGGCTTTCCACGCCGGGTAGAAGCCGAAAATGATCCCGATCGCCACCGAGACGACGAAACTGGTCACCACCGCGCCCGGACTGGCGGCGATCGGCCAGTTGAGTTGCGACTCGACGATCAACGCCGTGCCGTGGCCGACGATGATGCCGACGATGCCGCCCAAGAGGCAGAGAACGATCGACTCGACCAGAAATTGCTTGAGAATATCCCGCGACCGGGCGCCGACCGCCATGCGCAAACCGATCTCGCGGGTGCGCTCGGTGACCGAAACCAGCATGATGTTCATGATGCCGACGCCGCCGACGATAAGCGAGATCAGCGCCACCACCAGCAAGAGATTGGTCATCAAAGTCGAGGTGCCGGTCATCATCTTGAGGAAGTCGGCGTTGTTGCTGACGCGGAAATCGTCGTCCTGATCCTCGGCGAGGCGGTGGCGCTCCCGCAACAGGAGCGAAATTTCCCGCACCGCGTCGTCGATTTTTTCGGTGGTGACCGCCGACACCCGGATCGAGCTTATCGGGGTGAACTTCGGCATCCAGAGCCGATCGCTCGTCAGCGCCGAATCCTGCGAGGGATAGAGCGCGACGCCGCTGCCGGAGTAGATCGCGCCGGGGGAGTTCGCCGCCGTGCTGGAGGTGAAACTGGCGGAACCGGTCACCGGCCCGGCGAGCCGCATCCGCACGGTCGTCCACGGGGCGATGATGATATTATCCTCATCGTTGCCCCACATATTGGTACCCTTGGCTTCCAAAATGCCGATCACCCGGAAAGTTGCCTTGCCGACCCGCAGTTCCGCGCCGACCGGGGATTCGCCGTCGAAAAGTTCCTTGACGACCGTCTGCCCCAAGAGGCAGACGCGGGAGTTGTTGTCCACATCCCGCTGGGTAAAGAGCCGCCCCTCGGTGACGTTCCAGTTGCGGATGGCGAAAAACTCGGGGGAGGTGCCGGTTATGGCGTCCGGCACCCAGTTCTTGTTGCCGTTGATGAGCTGAATGTTGCTGACGGAAACGATTTCCGCCACATAAGCCACGCTGGGGCACTCCTCGCGGATCGCCTGCGCGTCGGAGGGGTTGAGCGAGATCCAACTGCTCGAGCCCTGACTCACCCCGGCGACCTTGCGCACTCCGGCGCGGACCATAATGGAGTTGGCGCCCAAACTTTCGATCGTTCCGCGGATCGACCGCGCCGAACCGTTGCCGATCTCCATCATGGCGATCACCGCGGCGATGCCGATGACGATGCCGAGGGTGGTCAACAAAGAACGCGAGGGATTGCGGAGCAATGCCCGAAGCGACACCATCAGGGTATTGAAAAAGTCCATACTTTCAGTTCCCCCGGTTGGCAGTGACGATGTTGCCGTCGATCATACGGATCTGCCGCTTCGCCCGGTTCGCCACCTCGTCGGAGTGGGTGACCAATATGACGGTGATCCCCGAAGCGTTGAGCTGGTCAAACATTTCCATAACTTCCACGCTGGTCTTGGAGTCCAGATTGCCGGTCGGCTCGTCGGCGAGCAGTACCGGCGGTCGGTTGATCAGCGCCCGCGCGATCGCCACCCGCTGTTGCTGACCGCCCCAAAGCGGCGCCGAGTGGTGGTACATGCGATCCGCCAACCCGACTTGCTCGAGCGCCGCCTTGCCGCGCT
>JAZTWK010000049.1:0-24161 GCA_045635865.1 Victivallaceae bacterium | reverse complement strand
AGCTGAATGATTTCAGCTACGTTGCCGCGCAGGGCATCGAGTCGTGCTTCGTTGACTGCACCAGCGATGAGCTGTGCACCGGCGACGACGAGATCTGAAGTCAACTCAATTACCCCGAGCGGCGGGAAGCGATTCCCGCCGCTTTTTTGTTTGCACTGCGCACTGCGCGGTGCTATATTAAAACGCTATGAGTTACGAAGCGACATCACTATTGAGTTTCAGCGCCGCCGCGTTGTTGTTGATCGCCGTGGCGGGGCTTTTCTTTGCCGCGCGGGGCAATACGCTCCCGGCGCTCCGGCGCTTTTGCCGGTGGCGGTGGCCGGGGATCGTTTTCGGCATCCCGGCTTTGCTCTGGTGCGTGCCCCACGCCCGCGCCGTCGCCCCGGAGTCTTGGGCGGTCGCTTTCATACCTTTGGCGATCATCGTGCCGATTTTGGGCTACTTCGTGCTCGACCACATCACTTCCCGGGTGATCGGCGGCGCGCTCATCATCGCCGCTTACGAAACGATCCAGCGCGCCTTTGCCCTCGCCGTGCCGGGGTACGGGTTTATCATCGTTTTGGCGTGGCTTTACGGCTTGGCGGGGATCTGGATTTCCGGGGTCCCGTGGAGTTTGCGCGACGCGCTCGCTCGCGCGGCGGATAAGCCGCGATTCAAATTTGCCGTGGCGGGATTCGCCTCGCTCGCGGCGCTCTCGCTGATTTGGGCGGCGATCCATGTGGCGTAAATACATCCCGCCGCTGGGCGTCGACGCCGAATTTTTTGCCGCGCAGGCGGAAAAACTCCGCCAGTTTTTGCTGGAGCGCAACAAGTTGTGCAATCTCACCCGGTTGACCGAGCCGGAGGATTTTTACTATAAGCACGTCGTCGACAGTCTCTCGATCGCCGAATTTTTCCCGGAATTTCGCCAACAGCGGTTGCCGATCGCCGATCTGGGGTGCGGCGCGGGCTTCCCGTCGCTAATTCTCGCGCTGGCTTATCCGCAGTTGGATATGACCCCGATCGACTCCACCGGCAAAAAGATCGACTTCGTGCGCGACGCCGCCGCCCAACTGGGGTTGACCAACCTCCACCCGGTGTGGGGGCGCGGGCGCGAATTGAGCCGCCGGTCGGAATTTCGGGGCAGGTTTGCGATTTTGACCGCCCGCGCGGTAGCTTCCGCCGCCGAGATCGCCGCCGAGGCGGGGGCGATGCTCCGCGCCGACGGGCGTTTGATCCTCTACAAAACTCCGGATCAGCGCGACGCCGAGCTGCCGGTACTCGCCGGGGATCGGAAGTTCCGCTGGGAAGCGACCCCGGTGCATGATTACCCCCACGGCGAGCGGCTTTTTGTCGTCGGCACGCCGCGCCGGGGTTGAAAAAATTTTATGGCAGTGTATTTTAATACCAACTCCAAATAAGTTGAGGTGTTTATGTTGGAAATCGGCAAATTTTTCGGCTTCCCCCAAGCAAAGATCGCATTCTTTTATCACGACGCGGCGGGCAAGCGCCACGAGCCCAAGCAGGTGAAGGTTACCCCCGGCAACGGCAACTGGCAAGTGGATTTGGCTTACCCCAACGCCACCGAGAGCATCTATATCAACGCCGTGCCGACCGGCATCGTCGCCACGCGCAAATTTACCAACGGAAGTCGTCAGCGCGAGATCCGCGAGTTGGGGATGACCGTTTCCGGCTTCACTTTTGGCGGCAAAAGTGCCGACGACTACTTTTACCACAACGAAAATCCCCGCGTCTATCAGGTGATGACCATTCCGGTCGATTTCAACCGGATGACTACCAGTACCGTCAACGACAGCGGCTTCGACGCGCAGGCGGGCAACCGCTGGTGCGACCCCGGAGTCATTTCCGAGCGCATCGGTCGCTCGCCTTATCAGCCCTTTCCGGCGGTGTTGATCAGCAACTATCACACCACCCGCGGCTTGCTCCACGGTACGCTCTCGCAAATGTGCTTCGCCCATATTTACACGGTTGCCCACGCCAAGGATAAGTCGCTCGTACTCAACTGCTTTTCGACCTTTAAGGCGATCGAAGCGCGGGTGGTGAAGCCCCATGAACAACTCACCGACCAGTGGTATTTGGGCTTCACCGATCAGGCGGATCAGTATGACCACATTTTCGACCACTACACCGCCGAGTTGCGCAAAGTTTTGCTCCAGCCCTACGGCGCGACCGCGATCAACCGCGACAACGTCGTCTGGGGCAGTTGGAACGACGGCATTTACCGCGACGTTTCCGAGGAACTCATCGTCCGCGAGGCGGAATTCCTCGCCAAGACCTTCCCGACCTGCCGCTGGATCCAACTCGACGACGGCTACGCCGTTTACATCAAGAGCGCCCACGGCATCGGCGTACCTTATGAAAAGGAAAAGGGCATCGACCAAAAGAAGTTCCCCCACGGTCTGCGCGGCTTCACCGACCGGATCCGCCGCACCGGTTTGCGCCCCGCGCTGTGGATCGGCGGTTTCGTGCCCACGGAGTGCCCGCTGTACAAGGAACACCCCGACTGGTTCATCGATTACACTTATCGGGTCGATCAATGCGAACCGCTCGACGTCAGCATCCCCGAAGTCCGCGAGTATCTCAAGTCCGCACTCGACGACCTCATCGTTTCCGGCGGCTTCGACGCAGTCAAGCACGACTTTTGGAGCTACGCTTACGAGGACAGCCACGACTTGCTCCATAACCGCGACCAGAGCGGTTACGAGTGGCGCGAATGGTGGCTCAAGGAGTTCCGCAAACGGCTGCCCGCCGACGGCTATTTGCAGACCGGATGCGATATCGCCATGGGCAACCCCTTCCTCGGCAAGTACTTCACCAATTATCGCTACGGCATCGATATCGGCGGCGGCAAGTGGGACAACGTCAAGACCAACTTCCGGTGGGGCATCGGCTGTTTCGCCACCCATACCGGCGACCTTTTCGTGCCCAACAGCGACTCGATCGGGCTGCTCCCCGGTTTGAACGACACCGACGCCATGTTTTGCGTCAACTACTGCCTCGCTACCCACTCGATGGTCGAGATCGCCGGGCTGCTCAGCCAAAATCCGCGCCATAAGCGCTTCAAAATCCTCGCCAAGGCGATCTGCAACCCCAACAACGGGCAGGACGTTTATCTCGCCGGGTACGATTATCGCTTCGACGATATCCCGACCAAACTTTACTTCAAAACCGGGCACTTCACGACGGCGGAGAAGGTCGCCGGGCTCCCGGTGCGGACGATCGCGTTTTTCAACACCGACGATGCGGCCAAACGCGTGGACTTTGCCGCGCCGGAATTCGAGCTTGCCAACGGCCGCTATCTGCTCACCGACGTGTGGAGCGGGCAGACTTTGCGCTGGAGCAAGGCGAGTTTCCTCGAACTTCCGCCCCACGGCAGTCGGCTCTTTGCCGTTTCGCCGGAGCGGAAAAACCAGATCCTCGACGGCAATATGCGTGTGAAAGTTGCCGACGGCAAGTTCTATCTCGACTATCCCGGCAAGGGCGAGTTTTTCCTCTCCAGCCCGGTAAAAGAAGTCAAGATTTCCGGCAAGGCGGTGAGTTTCAAGTGCATCGACGGCGACGGCAACTACCGGTTGACCTTTACCGCCAAAACTTCCGGCGAGTTGGAGCTCGTCTGGGCGTAAAAAAGATAAAAAAAAGCGCCGGGGAAAACCCCCGGCGTTTTTTTATTGCATTTGGGCGATCAATTCGCGGACCTTGGCGGCGACGTCGGGGGCTTGGGTTATTTCCGTCACCATGGCGACGTGGCGCGCTCCGCAGGCGCGCAGTTGGGCGAGGTGGTGGGATTTTATCCCCCCCATGACCGAAAAGGGAATGGTTACTTGTTTCGCCAGCTTTTCCAACTTTTCCAGCCCGACCGCCGGGTACTGCACCGCTTTGGTCTGGGTGGGAAAGATCGGCCCGATGTTGAGGTAGTCCGCCCCGGAAGCGAGCGCCGCGGCGATCTCCGGAGCGTTGTGGGTGGAGACCCCGACGAAAAGCTCCGGAAAGCGCGCTTTGACTTCCTCGACCGGCAGATCTTCCTGCCCCAGATGGACGCCGCCCGCCTGCGCCAGACTGGCGATATCCGGGCGGTCGTCGATGATGAGAAGCGCGTGAAATTCCGCCGCCAGTTTTTGCAGGCGGCGCGCCAAGTTGAGGAGTTCCCGGTCGGGGAGCGCGGCTTTGGTCCGCAGCTGGAAAACCCGCGCCCCGCCGAGCAGGACTTGCTCCGCCACTATTTCCACCGGACGACCGGCGCAAAACTCCGGCGTCAACACCGGGTAAATGGCGTTGGCGGCAAAGATTTGATGCGCTTCGGCAAGCGTCATTTATTTTGCTCCAAGTGGCGGGCGATCAGCTTCGCCGCCTTGCGGCCCGACAGCATCATACCGCCGAAGATCGGCCCCATGCGGTAGCCGCCCATGCAGTTGTTGGCGCTCATGCCGCAGGCGAAAAGCCCGGGGAAGTACTCCTTGGTGTTGGCGACCGTCGAGGCTTCGCCGGAATCGACCCACATCGGCCGCTCGCCGAGGATCTTGCCGGTCGGGGTGTCCAACTCGATGTGCGCCTTTTCCGAGGCAAGTTTGACGATCTCGCTCGGGTGACCGGTGCCGTCGAGGACGCATTTTGCCAAGACGGTCAGCGGATCGACGTGCATGCCCAGCCGCTCGACCGGAGTCCAGTTGATCACCAGACCGCCGACCCGCTCGGAGTTGAAGACGATATCTTCGACCGAGATGGCGTTGAAAATTTTTGCCCCCGCCTTGACCGCGCCGTAAATGAGCGCCGAAGCCATTTCCACCGAGTCGAGGGTGTAGAGATTTTCGGTGCCGGCGACCGGGGTGTAGTCGATGCCGAAGTCGCGCACGACTTCCAGCGCTTCGGTCTGCACCACGACTTCGTTGAAGAGCATCCCGCCGCCCCAAGTGCCGCCGCCGGGAGCGAGTTTGCGCTCAAAAATCGCCACTTTGTAGCCGAGCTTGGCGAGGTCGTGCGCCGCCACCAGCGCCGACGGCCCGGCGCCGACCATGGCGACGTCGACTTCCAAGTGATCGACCAGTTTCTGGGTGAATTGCGAGATGATCGCGTGCGAGATAAGCTTTTCGACCGCCATAATGGCTTCCCTTTCTTATTTAGCAGGGAGATCCGACTGTCAACGGCCGAAGTCAGGCAAACGGAACTTCCCTACGCCGGCATTACCCGGATCAGGTTATATGGGTATGATCTCAGCCGCGAAAACTCCTTCGCGGCACCCCGTGCCCATAATATAACCCGCCTTGCGGCGTTTTGCAAGTGCCGGTTATTGCTTGGTGACCTTGGTGAAGTTCTGGTCGATGGTTTCCTTGATCGCCATCGGCGAATTGGCGAGTTCCGAGGCGGTAAGCGCCCCCGCCCGCCCGTCGGCGTACGCCACCGTCGTCATATCGCCGTGCACCGTGGCGATGTAGTGACCGTCTTCGCCCTTGTGGGAAAATCTCCACCAGGCTTCCTGGAAACTGCCGTTCTGCTTGAACGTATCGGCGAACATGATGAGATTGAGGGTGGATTTCATCTTGATCATGTCGTAAGTGATAGCGTCGCCGTTTTCAGTATAAAATTTGCCGAAACGGGCACTTTGCTTCAAGCTGCTGCCGGCATCCTGATCGAGAAAACTTTTGGCGTAGAGCATACCGGAAACCTCTTCCTGATTGATCCCGGTATCGGTGTCGCTCGGCAACGTCTGGGTGCACGCCATGACCTTGAACATGATATATTGTTTCCCCAGCGGGATGTTGCCCAGTTTATCCTGCTTGTTGGTGTAGCCGCGCAGCGCCCACGAGTAGGGGAACGGCTTGTTTTTGGCGACGAACTGAAAGACCATCATGTCGTGGTTGTCGCTGGCGTAGTTGGTCGCCGCCGTGATCAACTGCTTTTTGTTGGAAATGCACTCGGTGCGCTTCGCGGAGGCACGGGCGCTGGAAACCGCCGGAGTGAGCAACGCGGCAAGGATGCCGATAATGGCGATCACGACCAACATTTCGATCAAAGTAAAACTGTGCTTTTTCATTTTTTTACTCCCAAAGTGAGGATGTTTTCGGTAAAAACTGTTCCCTATAATTTATGCTCCGGCGAAAAATTTTCAAGTCCGAACCGCGAAGTCGGCAAAAAAAAGTCGAAAATTATTGTTTTTGGCTATTGACAAATGCGGAAAATACAATATAGTACCCCTTGAAACGGAATAGCGCCGCGAGGTCGGCTCCGAAGTTCAAACAATAAGAGGTTTTTATGGCTACTACTGTGTGTCCCTACTGCAACATCGAAGTGAGTGAAAGCTCGATCGAGGCCGAAGACGGGTGTTGCCCGGAGTGCGGCTCGGTCATCAGCACGCCCAGCTCGCTGATGGAAGACGAGGACTACTACAACTACGATGAAGACGGCGAGGAACAGGACGTTTTCAGCGAGTTTGACGAGGAGGATGACGAATTCGACGACGACGAGTTCGACGTCGATTACGAAGATGAATTCGACATGGGCGAGGAGTTCGATCGGGAATACAGCGACGACGAGGAATTCGAGGACGACGAGTTTGAAGAAGACGAACTCGACGAGGAGGAATTCGACGACGAGGACGCGGATCCCGACGACGAGGAATAAAAGCGCAAAATCGGCAATAAGGGGCGGGGGAAGTGATTTTCTCCTGCCTTTTTGCTTGGTTTTTGTGAAAAAATCGCCTTTTGCTATTGACGGAATCGGCTTTTTGTGGCATATTATAGAGTAAACAACCTCAAAAGCACTATTATAACATAGGAGTCCAAAACATGACTAAACGGGATCTGGTAGTCAAAATCGCCAAGAAAACCAACATCATCCAGAGCGACGTCGCGGAGATCGTTCAGATCACCCTCGACAGCATCGCCGAAGAACTGATCGCCGGCCACAATCTGGAATTGCGCAATTTCGGCGTTTTCGAAATCAAGGTCCGCAAGAGCCGCAAGGGTCGCAACCCCAACGCGCCGTCGCACGAAGTCGTGATCCCGGAGCGGGCGGTGGTCAAATTCCGCGCCGGTAAGGAACTCAAGGATGCCGTTGAAAAGCTCAAGCCCGCGGATCTCAAGTAAGTTCCCGGTCGGGGAGGAAATTTGAATCTGTCGTACGCCTGACGAAAAGAAAACTCTTTCGTCGGGCGTTTCGTATTTTTATCGGGGGAAACAAAATTATGGCTAATTTCGCACCGCCGCCGGGAACCGCGGATATTTTTGAGGTCGAGGCACGCGATTGGCGACTGATCGAATCGGTCGCCCGCGAAACCTTTTCCCGCTATGGTTACGGGGAATTGCGCACCCCGATTTTCGAGTACACCGAGGTTTTTCAGCGCGGGCTGGGCGATGAGACCGAGGTGGTGCAAAAGGAAATGTACACCTTTACCGACCGCGGCGGGCGCAGTTTGACGCTCCGCCCGGAAGGCACCGCCGGAGTGATGCGCGCCCTCGCCAACACCGACGTGATGAATGGCGTCGAGCAGCGGGTCTATTACTTGGGGCCGATGTCCCGCGGGGAGCGCCCCGCCGCCGGCCGCCGCCGCCAGTTTCACCAGATCGGCGTGGAAAATGTCGGTCGGTGCGCGCCTTTGCTCGATGCCGAGAGCATTGCCATGCTCGGCAATTTCCTCACCGGGATCGGCTTGACCGGATTTACCGTTGACATCAACACCCGCGGCGCGATCGCCGATCGCGCTCCGGCGGAAGAAAAGTTGCGCGAGTACTTTTCCGCCCACATCAACGACATGTGCGAAGACTGCCGCAACCGCTTGAGCCGCAACATTTGGCGCATCTTGGACTGCAAGCAAGCCGGTTGCCGCGCCATCATCGCCGACGCTCCGGACGCGGTGGCGTGTTTCAGCGCCGAATCCCGCGCCTACTTTGACGAAGTGCGGCGGGCGCTGGATCGTCTGGGCGTGCCTTATCGGGTCAACCCCAATCTGGTGCGGGGGCTTGACTACTACGTCCACACCGTTTTTGAGGTCACTCACCCCGCGCTCGGCGCGCAGACCGCGATCGCCGGCGGCGGGCGTTATGAACTTTATCTGCCCGGCGAGAAGCGGCCGGTGCCCGGGGTCGGTTTCGCCTCGGGCGCGGAGCGGTTGCTCCTCTGCCGCGAAGCCGCCGGGTTGCACGCGCAAGTAACTTCGGCGCCGCGCTTTTACCTCATCGGCTTGGGCGCGGATGCCCGGCTCGCCAATTTGGAACTGGCGGAAAAGTACCGCCGCGCCGGAATTCCGGTCGAACTGGAACTGGAAGAGCGCTCGTTCAAGGCGCAGATGCGGGGCGCCAATCGCTCCGGCGCCGCCTATGCGATCATCCGCGGCGAGAGCGAACTTGCCAATGGCTGTGTCTTGGTCAAAAATATGGCGGACGGCAGTCAGGAGCAACTGGCGGAAACGCAACTGGACGATTTTGTCGATCAACATATCAAGTAAGGTGGAAAGTATGAAACTGACGAAAAAGAATTTGGTTTTCCTCGGCGCTCCCGGCGCGGGAAAGGGTACGGTTTCCAATCTGTTGCTGGAAAAGGTGAAGCTCGCCCACATTTCCACCGGTGATCTGCTCCGGGCGGAAGTCGCCGCGCAGACGGAACTGGGCAAGACCGCCGCGCAGATCATGAAATCGGGCAATCTGGTGCCCGACGAGATCGTCGCCGGCATGGTACGCAATCGGCTTTCCGCCGCCGACTGCCAGGACGGGTTCATCCTCGACGGCTTCCCGCGGACGATCGCGCAGGCGGAGCTGCTCAATCAGCTTTTGGCGGAGATCGGCAAACAGCTCGACGCGGTGATCTACTTCAAAATGGCGGACGAAATTCTGCTTCAGCGGCTGACCGCCCGGCTCAACTGCCGGGGGTGCGATGCCATTTACAACAAACTCTTTATGCCCCCCAAGGTCGCCGGAGTCTGCGACAAGTGCGGCGGCGAACTCTATCAGCGCCCCGACGATTCGTTGGAAACGGCGAAGTCCCGGTTGGAAGTTTTCTACCGCCAGACCAGCCCGCTGATCGACTTTTACAGCAAGTCCGGCTTGCTCCTTACCATGGATCAGGGCGATTCCCAGGAAATCGTCCGGGCGATGTTGGAAGCGTTGCGGTAAGTTTATGGAGCGCGTCATCGTCCACACGCCCGAAGAGATCGAGCGCATCCGTCGCGCGGGTGCGGTCACCGGGCAGGTGCGCGCCGCCATCGCCGCGCAGATCCGGGCGGGGATGACCACCTTTGACTTGGATCAGATTTCCGGTGAAATTATTCGCGCCACCGGCGGCAAAAGCGCGTTTTTGGGTTACGGCGGCTTCCCCGGCAACATCTGCATTTCCGTCAACGACGTGGTGATCCACGGCATCGGCAACCCGGATCAGGTGATCGAGGAAGGCGACATCGTCAGCATCGACGTCGGCGTGGAAATCGACGGCGCCTTGGGCGACTGCGCCGTCACCGTGCCGGTCGGCACGGTCGATCGCCGCACCCGGGAATTGCTCGACGGCACCGAGCGCGCACTGCGCGCCGGCATCGCCGCCGCCCGGAGCGGCAATCTGGTGCGGCAGGTTTCCGAAGCGGTGGAAAATGTCGCCAAGCATCACCACCTCGGGGTGGTGCGGGATTTCGTCGGTCACGGTTGCGGCATTTCTCTGCACGAACCGCCGGAAGTTCCCAACTACGTCTGTCGCCACTCGGGCAACGCCCGTTTGCAACCGGGGATGGTCATTTGCATCGAGCCGATGTTCACCCTCGGCTCCTGGGAAGTGAAGATCAACCGTCAGGATGGTTGGACGGTCACGACCCGCGACCATTCCCCAAGTGCACATTTTGAAGACATGATCCTAATAACCGAAAAGGAACCGGAGAATTTAACGTGGGAAAAGATGATGTGATCAGAGTCGAGGGCGTGGTCAAGGAATTGTTGCCGAACACCATGTTCAAGGTGGAAATCCAAACGGGGCATGTGGTCAGCGCCCACATTTCCGGCAAGATGCGGATGAACTTCATCCGGATATTGCCCGGCGATGCGGTGACTTTGGAAATGTCGCCTTACGATCTTACCAAAGGGCGGATCGTTTTCCGCAAAAAATAATATAAGTCGTTGCACGTCAAATAAATATGAGGAGAGATAGACGATGAAGATTTTGGTCATCAATGCCGGCAGCAGTTCGATGAAGTTCACGCTGTTTGCCATGGAAAACGAAACCGTGCTCGCCAAGGGCGTATTCGAGCGGTTGGGCACCGATTCGCCCAATCTGGTTTACAAGCGCCCCGACGGCTTCAAGTGCGAAGAGGTCATTCCGGTCAAAAATCAGGTCGAGGCGGTGCGCGAAATTTGCGCCAAGCTCACCGATCCCGAAGTCGGGGTGATCGGCAGTCTGGCGGAAATCGGCGCGATCGGCCACCGGGTGTTGCACGGCGGCGAAAAGGTCACCGCGCCGATGCTGGTCGATGAGGAACTCAAAAGCATCATCCGCGACTGCATCCCGCTCGGTCCGCTTCACAATCCCGCCAACTTGGCGGGTATCGAGGCGTGCGAAGCCTCGATGCCGGGCGTGCCCAACGTGGCGGTTTTCGACACCCAGTTTCACCAGACCATGGCTCCGGAAGCCTATCTCTACGCTATCCCGATGGAGTATTACCAGAAGTACGGCATCCGCAAGTACGGCTTCCACGGCACCAGTCACCACTACGTGACGCTGGCGACGGCGAAGTTTCTCGGCAAGGCTCCGGAAGAGGTCAATCTCATCACCTGCCACTTGGGCAACGGCTGCAGTATGGCGGCGATCCAAAACGGCAAGGTCATCGATACCACCATGGGGCTCACCCCGCTGGAAGGTCTGATGATGGGCGGTCGCTCCGGCGACATCGATCCGGCGGCGGTGTTGCGGCTGGTCGAACTGGGCAGCACCCCCAAGGAAGTGGATACCCTGCTCAACAAGAAATCCGGTCTCTACGGCGTCGGCGGCATCAATTCCGGCGATATGCGCGACTTGGAAGCCGCCGCCGAGGGCGGCAATGAGCAGGCGCAACTCGCGCTCAAAATGTTCATCCGGCGGATCGTCAAATACATCGGCGCCTACTTCGTGCTGGTCAAAAATCTGGATGCGATCGTTTTCACCGGCGGCATTGGCGAATTTTCGCCCTACGCCCGTCGGCACATTCTCTCGTCGCTGGGCAATCTCGGCGTCACCCTCAATGCCGAGGTCAACGCCGCCTGCCGCGGCAAGGCGGAAGTGATCTCCGGCGCCGACAGCAAGATCAAAGCGATCGTCATGCCCACCGACGAGGAACTGATGATCGCCCGCCACACGCTTAAACTGGTTACCAAATAACAGGAGGAAAATAATCATGTCTGCGATCGAAAAATTTGCCGCCCGCGCCCGTCAGGTCGAGCGCACCATCGTGTTGCCCGAGGGGCAGGACCCCCGGGTCGTCGTCGCCGCCAACAAGGCTCTGGCGGAAAAAGTGGTGAAAAAGATCATCGTGATCGGTACCGAAGCGGAAATTTCCGCCGCCTGCGCCAAAGCCGGCGTCACCGAGCGCAACTTTGAGTGCCTCGACCATACCACCAGTCCGCTGCTGCAGGAATTTGCCGCGGAAATGTATGAAATGCGCAAGGCCAAGGGCGTCACCCCGGAAAAGGCGTTGGCGATGGTTTCCAGCCGGATCTATTTCGGCGCGATGATGTGCCGTCATCAGTTGGCGGATGGTCTCGTCGCCGGCAGTATCGCTTCGACCGCCGATATGCTCCGGGCGGCGTTTCACTGCATCGGCACCGCGCCCGGCATCAAGAGCGCCAGCAGTACCTTTGTCATGGACCTCGCTCACCCGACTCCGTCGGGCGACGACGTGTTGCTCTTTGCCGACTGGGGCGTCAACCCCAATCCCGACGCCGATCAGTTGGTGGATATCGCCATGGCGACCAGCAATACTTATCGGGCGCTTTTTGGTCAGACTCCGAAAGTCGCTTTCCTCTCGTTTTCCACCAAGGGCAGCGCCAGCAACGATCTGCTGGTCAAGGTGACGGAAGCCGCCGCCAAATTTGCCGCCAAGGTGGAAGCGGAAAAACTGGATATCCTCTGCGACGGCGAGTTGCAGGCGGATGCCGCGTTGGTTCCGTCGGTCGCCGCCGCCAAGGCTCCGGGCAGTCCGATCGCCGGCGCCGCCAATGTGTTGATCTTCCCCGACCTCAACGCCGGGAACATCGCTTACAAACTGGTCCAGCGGCTCGGTCAGGCGCAGGCCTACGGCCCGGTGTTGCAGGGTCTGGCGAAGCCGCTCAACGACTTGTCGCGCGGTTGCAGCGCCGATGACATCTACGGCGAAATCGTCATCACGGTCTGCCAGTCGATCAAGTAAGAAGTTCCGGGAGAATTCGACCATGGCAAAAGAATACCAAATCGCAGTTATTCCCGGTGACGGCACCGGGCCGGAGGTGATCGCCGAGGCGAATAAGGTACTCGACGCCGCCGGTAAGAAATTCGGCTTTTCCCTGAACCGCACCTTTTTCAACTGGGGCGGGGAAAATTATCTCAAAACCGGTGAGATCCTGCCCGAAAACGCCACCGACTCCTTGCGGAAGTTCGACGCCGTACTGCTCGGCGCGATCGGTCACCCGCAGGTGAAGCCGGGGATCTTGGAAAAGGGCATTTTGCTCCGGTTGCGGTTTGAGTTGGATCAGTACATCAACTTGCGGCCGATCAAACTTTTCCCCGGCGTGGAAACGCCGTTGGCGAATAAGACTCCGGAAGACATCGACTACGTCGTGGTGCGCGAAAATACCGGCGGCGTTTATACCGGTATGGGCGGCGCCGTGCAAAGCGGTACCCCCGATGAGGTCGCCTGTCAGGAGTGGGTCTACACCCGCAAGCAGGTCGATCGCTGTCTGCGTTACGCCTTTGAACTCGCCGCCCAGCGCCACAGCGCCCAGTCGCCGTGGCGGGGGCTTTCCGATGCCGACCGGGCGGCGGGCTACACCTCGCAGCTGACGCTGGTCGGCAAGACCAACGTGTTGACCTATGTGTGCGGATTGTGGGAGCGGGCGTTCCACGAAATGGCGCCGCAATACCCGACCGTGAAGACGGCTTACTGCCACGTCGACGCCACCACCATGTGGATGGTCAAGAATCCGGAGTGGTTCGACGTGATCGTCACCGAGAATCTTATGGGCGACATCATCACCGACTTGGGCGCGATGACCCAGGGCGGCATGGGCATCGCCTCCGGCGGCAACATCAACCCCGAGGGGGTGAGCATGTTCGAGCCGATCGGCGGTTCGGCGCCCAAGTACACCAATTTGGGAGTCATCAATCCGCTCGCCGCGATCGGCGCCGGGGCGATGATGCTCGATTATCTGGGTGAGCGCACCGCCGCCGCCGCGATCGAAGCGGCGATCGCCACCGTCACCGGCACCAAACTCAAGTCGATGGCGGCGGGCAAAATGGGGTACTCCACCAGCGAGGTGGGGGATCTCGTGGTCGCGGAGCTGTAAACTGCCATGTCGGGCGCGGAAACTCGGGGCGAATTCCGCCGAGAGGGCAACCTCTTCGGCTGGGTCGCCACCTTTCCGGTCGGAGCCTTTTTTCAGCTCCACCAGTTGGTGGATGCGCTCGACTGCCCCCACGCGATGATCCGCAAGGATCGCCCCAAAGTCAAGGCCGGGGTGGTCGGCAATTTATTTATCAAGCGCTACAATCTGCCGGGCAAATGGAATAAGTTTCGCTACAACTTTTTGCCGCCGCGCGCGTGGCGGGCGGTGGCGGTGGCGGAGCGTCTGGCGACGGCAGGGATCGCCACCCCGGCGGTGCTGGCGGCGTTGCGCCGGCGGCGCTGGCTGTGGGTGGACGCCGATTTTCTGGTCACTGAAAGCATCCCCGAGGGCTATGCCTTTGTGCCGGAATTGCTCCCCAAACTGTCGGAAGAAGCGCGGCAGGAATTGCTCCGGCACCTGATCGATGTGGTGCGGTCGATGCACTGGGCGGGCGTCTATCACGGCGACGCCAATTTTCGCAACTTCTACGCCGCCGAGGAAAATGGCATTTGGCGGGTTGGGGTAGCGGATCTGGACGGCGCCAAACTTTATCCCGGCCCCGTGCCGCGCTCGCGGCGGATCCGCGAGGTGGCGCGGCTGATCACCGCGGCGGAAAAACTCGCCGTTTTCGCCGACCCGGAAGCCGCCGTGTTGGAGCGTTACGGCGAAGCCTTTCCGCATCGGGCGTTGCACCGGGCGGTGCGCCGGTTTCGGAGACATCACCGATGAAGCGGGAAAAACAACTGGAGTCGTTGCGGCGGAAACTCGGATTCGATCTTGAGAATCCCGATCGCTTGGAAGAAGCCTTTACCCATCGCAGTTTTGCGGTGGAAAATCAGCTTGCTTTCGACAATCAGCGGTTGGAGTTTTTGGGCGACGCGGTATTGGAGATCATTTTGACCGACTGGATCTTCGCCACTTATCCCGATGCCGCCGAGGGGGAAATGACCCAGATGCGTTCGGCGTTGGCGCAGGAAGCGACGCTGGCGATGCTGGCGCAGAAATTGGATCTGGGCGCGCTGCTCCGCATGGGCAAGGGCGAGGCGGAAAGCGGCGGCGGCCACCGGGTCTCGACCTTGGCGGATTTGTTGGAATCGGTGATCGGCGCGCTCTATCTCAACGCCGGATTTGAAAAAACTCAAGCGAGCATCACCGAATTGTTTCGCACCTATTGCTCCGATCCCCGGCAGCAGTTGGACGCCATCAACCCCAAAGGGGCGCTGCAGGAATACGCCCAACGGCTCTTTGCCCGTACCCCCGACTATCAGGTGTTGCGGGTTTCCGGGCCGGAGCATTTGCCGGACTTTGAGGTGGAGGCGCGGTTGCGCAACTACACGGCGATCGGCATCGGGCACAGCCGCAAGGCGGCGGAAACCGACGCCGCCCGGATTTTGTTGGATTTCCTGAAGAAAGACGCCTCGCCGGATCGGTGAGGAGCCTTTGCATTTTATTCGCCGCGGGGCTATATTAACCGCCGTTGCACTAACACTAATGCGGATCAACCGCAAAAACGAGGAGAAAAATATGGATTTTCGGCGCTATTTTCGAGATTATCCGGATGAAAAAGGTTTCTATGGCCCCTACGGCGGCGCGGAGCTCCCGCCCGAATTGCAGGAGGCTTTTGCCGAGATCAATGCCGCCTATCAGTCGATCTGCCAGTCGGCGCGCTTCATCAACGAATTGCGGCGCATCCGCCGGGAATTTCAGGGTCGGCCGACCCCGGTTTACCACTGCGAGCGACTTTCCCGGCTCTGCGGCAACTGCCAAATTTACCTCAAGCGCGAGGATCTGAATCACTCCGGCGCGCACAAACTCAACCACTGTATGGGCGAAGCGTTGCTCGCCAAATATATGGGCAAGAAGCGGCTGATCGCCGAAACCGGCGCGGGTCAGCACGGCGTGGCGCTCGCCACCGCCGCCGCCTATTTCGGCTTGGAGTGCGAGATCCACATGGGTTCGGTCGATATCGCCAAGCAGGCGCCCAACGTCAGCCGGATGAAGATCCTCGGCGCCGAGATCGTCGAAGCCACCCACGGACTCAAGGCGCTCAAAGAGGCGGTCGATTCCGCCTTTGAATCCTATTCGCGCAAATACAAAGATTCGATCTACTGCATCGGTTCGGCGCTGGGGCCGCATCCTTTCCCGCTGATGGTGCGGGATTTCCAATTCTGCATCGGCGAGGAGTCGCGCGAGCAGTTTTTGGAAATGACCGGCCACTTGCCGGATGCGGTCTGCGCCTGCGTCGGCGGCGGTTCCAATGCCGCCGGCAGTTTCGCCGCCTATCTCAACGATCCGGTCGATCTCATCGGCGTTGAACCGGGCGGTCGGAGCGAAAAGATCGGCGATCACGCCGCCAGTATGACCTACGGCACTCCCGGCAGTATGCACGGCTTTAAGAGCATCATGCTCAAAGACGAGCAGGGCGGCCCGGCACCGGTCTACTCGATCGCCAGCGGTCTGGATTACCCCTCGGTGGGACCGGAACACGCGTTTTGGCGCGACTTGGGGCGGGTCAAGTACGATGTGATGTCCGACCGCGACGCGGTGGAGGCGTTTTTCAAACTTTCCCGCTACGAGGGCATCATCCCGGCGTTGGAAAGTTCGCACGCGATCGCCTATGCGATGAAGTGGGCGAAAAATCATCCGCACGGTTCGATCCTCGCCACCTGCAGCGGGCGGGGCGACAAGGATGTGGATTATGTGATTGAGCATTATGGTTACGGGGATGAATTCATCAAGTGATCCCCGCAGGGGAAAGTGAGTTATGTCGTTCGATCGAGGTAGTGTTACTGTCGCGGCGTTCGTCCTGCCGGAGGAATTGCCGGAAAATCTTTTGGATCTGTTTGCCGCCCGCAAGGCGGGCACGTTGGATTCCGTAGACGCCGAGCTTCAGCAGGGCTGGGTGGCGGGTCGGCATCTTTTGGATACCGATTTTTCCGGCGAGGGCGTGGCGCCCGGCGGCTGTTACTTTGTGGCGTTGCGCCAAGCCGTGCGCAAAATTCCCGCTTCACTGCTCAATGCGCTCTGCAAGCGCGAGGAGTTCGCCCGGCTCGCCGCCGACCACAAGGAATTCCTCAAGAGTCGGGAAAAGCGGGAGATCCGCGAGGAGATCATCGAGAAGTACACCAAGAGCATGCCGCCGTCGCTGTCGGGTATTCCGGTGGTGATCGACCCGGCGCGCCGTCGGCTCTACGCCGGGGTGACCGGGCGCACCCAGCTTGATACGTTGCTCACGGCGCTCTATGAGGTGCTCAAGCAGGAACCGGTGCAGATCACGCCGGAGTATTTTATGGAAGAGTTTTTCCAGCTCACCTGCGCCGATCTGCCGTTGCTGGATTCCGGGGATACCCCCGCCGCCGAACCGCAGACCGGGCGGGATTTTTTGATGTACTTGTGGTACTACAGCGAAAAATCGGGCAAACTCGCAATTCCCGACTACGGTGAATTCGACGTGATGATCGAGGGTCCGCTGGTCTTTGCCGGCGAGGGCGCCGACCGCGGTTCCGGCGAAGCCGTGATCAAAAAGGGCGACAGCCCGCTTCGCAGTGCCGAGGCCAAGGCGGCGGTCGCGGTGGGCAAGAAGCTCAAAAAGGCGGTCATCACCTTTACCCGCGAGGAAAAGATCTGGAGCGGCACTTTCGACGCCGATCAGTTTACGATGAGCTCGCTCAAACTCCCGGAAAGCGAGGAGATCAACGATTTTGAGCGATTCGCCGACCGCATGGAGTTTTTGGACGTCTTTTTCGCCGCGTTGGGCGGTTACTTCCGGCTCTTCGCCGATGCCATGCTCGACGGCAAGGCGGCGGCGACGGCGCGGGAGATCCGCGAGTGGGCGCGCAACCGGGATGGCATTTGATATGGCGGAGCATCCGGAAGACGACCAGATCATTCAACTTTTCGAGTTTTTCGGCAATTTGGCGTTGCCGGAAGCCGTTACCGAGTTGGATCTGGGGTGCGGTTCGGGCAGTTACACGGTGGAACTGGCGAAGCGTTACCCCGAGCGGCGGATTTTTGCCGCCGACGTGATGATCGGGCGACTGCGCAAACTCGTTCATCGCGCTGAAATTTCCGGATGCGCCAACTTGACCGTTTGGCGGGTCGAGGCGCGGCACTTGGTGGGGCGGTTGCTCCCCGACGGGGCGCTGGATCGGATCCATCTGCTCTGCCCCGACCCGTGGCCCAAGGAGCGGCACCGGGGCAATCGGTTGCTCTGCAGTGATTTTACCACCCAGCTTCACCGGGTGTTGAAGCCGGAAGGGGTCTTTCACTTTTCCAGCGACGACGTCAATTATTGCGCCGCGGTGGGGCGGGTCTTGGCGGCGTCGCAACTGTTTGCCCCCGCCGACGCGGCGATCGCGGACTTGGCGGGGATTTGCAGTGATTTTGAACGGCGGTGGCGCGCGCAGGGTCTGGCGGTGGAACACCGGGCATGGCGGAAATTGCCCGCGCCGAAAATTACGATCGGACACTAAAAAACTTTACATACGAGGCGGAAACAATGAATGTTTATCAGGAACTGGCGGCGCGCGGTTTCATCTATCAGGAAACCGATTCCGCGGCGATCGAAAAGAAACTCACCACCGAGTCGGTGGTCTTTTACTGCGGCTTCGATCCCACCGGATCGAGTCTCCACGTCGGGCACTTGCTCCCCGTTATGGCGATGCGGATACTGCAAAAGGCGGGTCATGTGCCGACCGTGCTGATCGGCGGCGCCACCGGGGCGATCGGCGATCCCTCCGGGCGCTCCACCGCGCGCAATATGCTCACCATGGAAACCGTCGCCGCCAACGTCGAGAGTCTGCGGGCGCAGTTGAGCCGCTTCATCACTCTCGAAAACGGCAAGGCGTACTTTGTCAACAACTTCGACTGGTTGGGCAACTTGAAGCTGCTGGACTTCCTGCGCGACATCGGCAGTCGCTTTTCGGTCAACCGGATGCTGGCGCAGAAATCGGTGGAAAACCGCTTGGTCAACGGGCTGTCTTTCCTCGAATTTTCCTACTCGCTTTTGCAGGGGTATGACTTTTACTATCTGAATAAGACCTACAACTGCACGCTGGAAATCGGCGGTCAGGATCAGTGGGGCAATATGGCGGCGGGCACGGAGCTGATCCGCCGGATGTACGATGAGGAGCGCGAAGTCCACTTCCTCACCATTCCGCTTTTGATGAATCCGGCGACCGGGGAAAAATTCGGCAAGTCGGCGGGCGGCGCGAGCGTCTGGCTCGACCCGGCGCGCACCAGCGTTTTCGACTATTATCAGTTCTGGCGCAACACCGACGACGCCCTGGTCGAGGAGTTGCTCAAAAAGTTCGCCATCAATCTGCCGATCGAGGAAGCCGAATCGCTCGCTCGGTGCGGCAACATCAACCGCGCCAAGGAAGTCCTCGCCGCCGAAGCCACCGCACTCGCCCACGGCGAATCGGCGGCGCGCGAGGCGTTCAACACCGCCGGGATCCGCTTCGGCTTCGCCGATCCGGAAGGCAAGATCCCGACCACCAGTCGCGTGGCGGTGATTTCCGGCGCCGCTACGGCGCAGCTGCCGACGGTGGAGTTGGAGCGCGCGGAAGTTGAAGCGGGCATCCTGATCGCCCGGGTACTGCAGCTTTCCGGCATCTGCAAGAGCAACAGCGACGGGCGGCGGCTGATCCAAGGCGGCGCGGTGTCGCTCAACGAGGTGAAAATCACCGATCCCAACGCCGTGATCACGCTCGATATGATCCCCGATTCCGGCGCGACCCTCAAGGCGGGCAAAAAGAATTTCCGCCGCGTGATCGTTAAATAGGCAAAAGGAATTTGACCATGAAAAAAGCACTGATCGGTTTGGCGTCGTTGCTGATATCGGGCGTACTTGCCGCCGGAAAAATCATTTTGGTCGGCGACTCGACCATGGCGGACTACTCCGGCAAGTATCGCACCGAGCAGCGTCCCCGTTTCGGGTGGGGCGAAAAGCTGGCGCAGTTCTGCCGGGACGATGTGCAGGTCGTCGATCTGGCGGTCCCCGGCTTGAGCACCCGGAGCTTCATGGAGCAAAAACACTGGGAAAAGGCGCTCAAGCAGATCCAAAAGGGCGACTACGTCATCATCCAGTTCGGCCACAACGACGGCAGTCATTACGCCAAAAACGCGCACTTCTGCCCGCCGGAGCAGTTCGTCGTCAACGAGACCCGAATGGTGGCGGAGGTGCGGGCAAAGGGCGGGATCCCGATCCTGCTTTCCACCACCGTGCCCTATAAAATGGATAAAGCCACCGGAGAAAAAAAGATTTCCTACGGCAACGCCGCCCGTCAGGTGGCGAAAAAGGAAAACGTGGCGTTTCTCGACATCCGGGAAAAAATGATTTCCAAACTGGCGGAAATGGGCGAGGAAAAAAGTCGCGGACTCTTTATGATCTTTGCCCCCGGCGAAGACCCGAAATTTCCCAAGGGGTTGGACGACAAGATCCACCTGCGCGAGGCGGGGGCGGAATTGGTGGCGGAAATTTTCGTCGCCGAAGCCCGCGCCGCCAAACTGCCGATCTGCGAGCTTTTCAAGTGAGTTCTACTCGGCGGATTCCCGCATCAAGTCGGTGAATTCCTCGCGGGATAGGTCGGCGAGCTCCTTGCCCTTGCGAGCGAGTTTCTCGTTGAATTTAATGGTGGTTTCGACCATTTTTTCGTGGGTTTCTTCCGAGCCGCCGACCAAGACGAAGTCTTCCCCCTCGGTGATGCGCTTGTGCCCATCCCGATTGTCGAAGCCCATTCCCAGGAGCATGGCTTTTTTGTCTTTCATCGCCGATCTATCCTCCGTAGCGGTAATATAGCACCGATCGGGCAAAAATCAATCGTCGAGATCCAGTTGCAGTTGTTCCCAGCGGGGCGCATCCAGCGGCGCCAGTTGCGACAACCCCACGCCCAAGAGGCGCACCGGGCGCTTCGCCGCTTCGGTGCGGTCGAGCAAATTTACCGCCAGTTCGCCGAGGCGACTGCCGGAAAGCACCGGCTCCGGCAAGGTGAGCGAACGGGTGATCGAGTGAAAATCCGCATATTTCACCTTGATCGTGAGCGTCTTGCCGATGAAGCCCTCGGTCGCCGCCTTGCGGATCACCTTGCGCGCGAGCACCCGGAGCAACACCCGCATCTGGCGCAACTGCGAGCAATCCTGCGCGAGGGTGACTTCGCGGCTGATCGACTTGGGGGCGCCCTCCGGTTCGACCGGGCGGTCGTCCTCGCCGCGGGCGATGTGGTAGTAGAAGTCGCCCGCCTTGCCGAAGATCGTCCGCAAAGTGAGCAGATCCAGCTGGCGCAGATCGCCGCCGGTGCGGATGTTCAGCGAAGCCAATTTTTTGGCGGAGATCGCCCCGATGCCGTGAAACTTGGCGATCGGCAGTTTTTCCAGAAATTCCGGTGCGCTTTCCGGGGTGATCACCGTGAGCCCGCCCGGCTTGCGGTAGTCGGAAGCGACCTTGGCGAGAAACTTGTTGTAGGATACCCCCGCCGAGGCGGACAAGTGGGTGCGGCGGAAAATTTCCCGCTGGAGATACTCCGCGATCCGGGTGGCGGAGTTGCGCTTGAGGTGGTTTTCGGTGACGTCCAAGTAGCACTCGTCGATCGAAACCGGCTCGACCAGATCGGTCACGGCGAGAAAAATTTCCCGGATCTGGAGCGACACCGGCAGATAACGGCGAAAATCCGGTTCGATAAAGGTGGCGTGGGGGCAGAGCCGGAGCGCGGTCGCGCTGGGCATGGCGGAGTGGACCCCGAAGCTCCGGGCTTCGTAACTGCAGGTCGAAACCACGCCCCGCCGTTGCGGCGCGCCGCCGACGATGACCGGTTTGCCGCGCAGTTCCGGGCGGTCGCGCTGTTCGACCGACGCGAAAAAGGCATCCATGTCGATGTGAATAATTTTACGCATAAAGACTCCCGAGTAAATATAGTCGGCGCGGGCGGGATTTCAAGTCGCTCCGCTTGAAAAACCCCGCTCCGGATAGTATCTTATATGTACGATAATGCAATCTCGATAAAAAAGGTTTCCCAAATGAGCTTTTCCTGCGGATTTGTCGGACTGCCCAACGTGGGCAAATCCACTTTGTTCAACGCCCTCAGCAAGGGGGGCGCCGAGGCCGCCAACTTCCCCTTTTGCACGATCGAGCCCAATACCGGCATCGTCGCGGTGCCCGATCCCCGGCTCGAAGTGCTGGCGAAAATGGAAAATTCCGGCCGCATCGTGCCGTCGACGCTCAAATTCATCGACATCGCCGGGTTGGTGCGGGGCGCCAGTCAGGGGCAGGGGTTGGGCAACCAGTTCCTCGGTCATATCCGCAACGTTGACGCGGTCGCCCATGTGGTGCGGCTCTTTAACGACGGCGACGTGGTGCACGTCGACGGCAAGATCGACCCGGTGAGCGATTTGGATACCATTTTTACCGAACTTATGCTCGCCGACTTGGAAATGTTGGAAAAGCGGCGCGACCGGGCGCACAAGGCCGCCCGAACCCAAGACGCCGACGCCAAGTTGGAATACGACACGATCTGCGATTTTATTGCGCAACTCAATGCCGGTCAGGCGCCGCAGTTTGACCGCGCCGACGAGCATTTGAGCGAGTTGGTATCGACTTTCGGCTTGTTGAGCATCAAGCCGGCATTCATCTGCGCCAACGTCGGCGATGACCAGTTGGCGGACTTCGGCAAGGGCGAAGCGGAAAAGCCGTTGCTCGACTACGCGGCGCAACGCGGTTTGGAAGTGGTGCCGGTCTGCGCCAAGCTGGAAGACGAACTGGGCAAGCTCGATCCCGACGAGGCGAAACTCTTTATGGAAGATCTCGGCATCACCAGTTCCGGGCTGGATCGGGTGATCCAAACCGGCTACCGGTTGCTCAACTACATCACCTTTTTCACCGCCGGGGAAATGGAGAGCCGGGCGTGGACGGTCGTCCGGGGCGCCACCGCGCCCGAAGCGGCGGGCAAGATCCATACCGACATGTGCCGCGGCTTCATCCGCATGGAAACCGTCTCTTATGAGGATATGGTTTCCTGCGGTTCGTGGAACAAGGCGCAACTTGCCGGCAAACTGCGGATCGAGGGCAAGGATTACGTCGTGCAGGATGGCGACGTCATCCATGTCCGCTTTTCCGTCTGAAAATAAAAAATTTGGCGAAAATCCCCCTTTTGGGGAGATAAAAGCCGCTTTTTGCCGAAAAAATCCACTTTTTTTTGCGAAAAAAGCCGTTTTTCACTTGCCAAAAGCCAAATCCGGGATTATTTTATAAGACTGCCACCGTGGGATTTTTACGCTTTCCGCGGGGGCAGGTAGTGATCCGCCGTTGCTGAAATGGCGTCGGAAAACCAAAGATTCGGGGCAGGAGATGCTGCCGCTCCGGGTCTTTAATTTCCGATGACATCGGCGGATTTGATCAGGGGCGCCGAGGTGGATTTCGGGCGATCCCGCGAGCGCAAGACGCCAGCCGGCAGTGCGAAAAAGTCCGGTGCGCGGGCGGTCGCGGGGGGAAGTCGAATCGAAATTCGGGCGGCGACTCGCGGCAGGCGGCCTCGGAAACTATGCCAAGCCGAGGGCGGTTGTCGAGTATAAAACGATGGGAAAGTGGTCATGGAAGTTAGAGCATTGACTAAAAATGTGCGTATTTCGCCGGAAAAGGCGCGGCACCTGTCGCGGCTGATCCAGGGGAAAAGCGTGGTCGAGGCGCTGGCGATTGTCGATTTGAGCCCGCGTAAAGCGGCGGTTCTGCTCGGCAAGACCCTGCGTTCTGCCGTCGCCAACGCCGAAAACAACCGCGACGTCAACCGTCAGGCTTTGACGGTCAAGGCGGCGTTGGTCAGCCCGGGGCCGATCATCAAGCGGTTCCGCCCCAAGGCGCGGGGTTCGGCGGGCCGGATCCGGAAACGGACCAGCCATTTGGAAGTTATTTTGACCGATTAATAAACTAAAAGGAATTGATCGTGGGACAAAAAGTAAATCCGATCGGATTGAGAACCGCACTGACCCGCAACTGGGAATCGCGTTGGTTCGCGGATAAGAAAGTCGGCGGCCGCACTCAGTTCGGCGACTGGCTCCATGAAGATCTGGCGATCCGGAACTTCATCAAGACCAAGTTTGCCGCGGCGGCGATCGCTCGTATTCAAATCGAGCGTTTTGCCAACCGGGTCCGGGTAACGATTTTTTCGGCCCGCCCCGGCGTGCTCATCGGCAAGAAGGGCGCGGAACTGGATGCGTTGCGCGGCGAAGTCGCCAAGCTCGCTCCGGGCAAGGAAATCTTTGTTGACGTCAGCGAATTGCGTCGCGCCGAGACCAACGCGCAGTTGGTCGCGGAAAACATCGCCCAGCAGTTGGAGCGCCGTATCGGCTTCCGGCGGGCGATGAAGCGCGCCATTCAGTCCGCTATGGATATGGGCGCCGACGGAATCAAAATCAACTGCGCCGGTCGTCTGGGCGGAGCCGAGCTCGCCCGCGAGGAGCAGTACAAGGAAGGCCGGGTCCCGTTGCACACGTTGCGTGCCAACATCGACTACGGTTTTACCGAAGCTAATACGACTGCCGGCAAGATCGGCGTCAAGGTTTGGGTTTGTCACAAGGACTCTGCGGAGGAAGAAGATCATGCCGTTAATGCCAAAAAGAGTAAAGTACAGAAAGGTTCAGCGCGGAAGTAACGCC
>JAZTWK010000048.1:0-4403 GCA_045635865.1 Victivallaceae bacterium | reverse complement strand
GTGGTACATGCGATCCGCCAACCCGACTTGCTCGAGCGCCGCCTTGCCGCGCTCGATGCGCTCTTTCATCGGCATCCCGCCGGCGGTGTAACTCAACGGCATGATGACGTTGTCGAGCGAACTGGTGCGGGCGAGCAGATTGAAACTCTGAAAGACGAAACCGATCTTGCGGTTGCGGATCAACGCCCGGCGGTCGCCGGACGCCCGACCCAGTTCTTCGCCCTCAAAGAAGTAGTCGCCGCCGGTGGGGCGGTCGAGACAGCCGAGAATATTCATCAGCGTACTTTTGCCCGAGCCGGACGCACCGGTGAGCGCCACGTACTCGCCGTTGTCGATCGTGAGCGTGATGCCCTTGAGCACCGGCACATCGACTTCGCCGAGATAGTAGGTCTTTTGAATGTCGCGCAGATCGATCAGCATATCAGCGATCCTTGGCGCTGTTGCGGACCCGCTTGGGCACGTCCGGCGTAAAGGGGCTCTTTTGCGCCTCTTTTTCGGCGGATTTATCCACAACTTTTTCGGTGTGGCCGGTAACGACTTCCATGCCCTCGGCGATACCTTCGCCCTTGATCTCCACCCGCATGCCGGAGCTGATGCCGGTTTCCACCGCGATCGGGCGGAGCATGCCGGATTCACCGATCACCCAGACTTTTTTGCCGTCGGGGATCTTATCGCGGTAGTTGGCGTCGACGAATTCCACCGGCGGCGCATAGCGCAGCGCCGAGTTCGGCACGTTGAGCGCGTCTTTGCTCTGCTGACGGACGAATTTGACGTTGGCGGTCAAGTAGGGCAACAGCCGCCCCGAGGTGTTGTCGGTGGAAATTTCCACCACATAAGTTACCACGTTTTGCGACATGGTGGCATTGAGCCGCACTTTGTGGACGGTGCCGAAAAACTTTTCGCCGGGGAAGGCATCCACTTGGAAGATCACCGGCATACCGACGTAGATCCCGCCGATATCCGCCTCGTTGACCGACGCCCAGACCTGCATTTTTTTGAGGTCGGTGGCGATCAGAAAGACGCTGGAAGCGCTCATGTTGGAAACCAACGTCTGACCGACGCTGACCCGGCGGTCGATGATCACCCCGTCCACCGGAGAAACGATCACGCAGTAACTCAAGTTCCGCTCCGCCTTGACCAAAGCGGCTTCGGCGATCTCCATTTGGGCGCGCGCCTGCGCTACCGAAGCCTCGGCGACTTCGATATTGGCTTTGCAGGTGAGATATTCCGCCTCGGCGCTGTCGTAACCGCTTTTGGAAAGCGACCCTTTGGGGTGGAGTTCGCGGGCGCGGGTCCAGTTGTGATCGGCGAGGGCGAATTTCGCCTGCGCCTGATTGAGATTGGCTTGCGCGCTCAACATCCCCACCTGCGCCTTGAGTTTTTCCCCCTTGGCTTCGCCCAACGCCGCTACATAAAGCACCTTGTCGATGTTGGCGAGCACCATGCCGGCGGTGACCCGCGAACCGTAGTCGATCGTCTTGCCGTCGACATCCGTGCCGAACGACATGATCTTGCCGTTGACCTGGGCGCCGACGTTGACCAGCTCTTCCGGCTCGACCGTGCCGGAGGCGCTGATGCTGGTCATCACATCGTTGCGGGTGATCGAATCGGTATGAAATTCGATCTCGCGTTGATCGCCGTAAATCGTATCCCAACCCCATTTGCCGAGCCCGATCAGCAGGGCGAAAATTGCCAAAGTCACCACCAAGCGAATGGATTTTTTCATCTTGCACTCCACCACAGTAATTTTACGCCCACGCGGGCGCGTTGATCATTTTGCTATAAAAATAATTGCCCGATCCAGTTTTTTCAAGCGGAAAAAGGCAAAAAAGCGTAAAAATATAACTTAAAAGTGTAGAATTTGGGCATCTTTAATCTTCCGCGTCGGCAACCACTCGCGCGATGATCGCCCCGGAAAATCCGCGGGCGACGAGGAAGCGGTAGAGTTTTTCCCGCTTTTTGCGCGGATCACTTTCCCGACTGAGCAAGCGGAGTTTTCCGGCGGCGGCGATTTGGGCGGCGGCGAGTTCCGCGTCGGCTCCCATTTCTTCGTCTAAAGACTCCGTCGGCAAGCCCCGCCGCCGCAGTTTGAGGCGGATCAGCCGCGGGCCGTTGCCCCGCGCCAGCAAGTTGCGGCAACCCTCTCGCGCCATTTCCGCATCATCGACGAAGCGATGTTGCCGACACCTTTCGACCGCGGCGGCAATTTCCGCATCCGGATAGTCGAAGCGGGCAAGTTTGCGGCGCAACTCCGCTTCCGAAAGCGCTTGGCGGTCGAGGAAGCGCAGCGCCTGCTCAAAGGCGGAATGTTTCGGCGGATTTTCCGGCATGCTTCAGGCGTCGAGCTCGAGCAGTTTGCGCACCAGCGCCACGCCGCCGAGCGCGCCGAGCGCGCCGTGCGGAGCCAGCGTTTCGCTGAAGCGGTCGATCGAATCCGGTTTACAGCAGTTGCCGCAGATCGCCAAGGGTACCGGCGTGCGGGTGTGGCAACGCAGTTTGATCGGCACCGGGTGGTCGGGCAGGACGGCGAAATTGACGTTTTTGCCCGCCAGCGCCTTGAGCACCGGCACCACGATCCGGGCATCGAAATCGGTGATCGCCTTGAGTTTGTATTCCAAGTTGCCCAAGTGCGAACACTCGTCGATCGCCTCGATGTGGATATAGACCAAGTCATGCCGCTCCAACGCCTGCAGCGCGGCGGCGACTTTGCCCTCGTAATTGGTGTCGAGAAATCCGGTGGCGCCGGGAACTTCCAGCACTTCCATACCGGTACAGCGGCCGATGCCCTTGATCACGTCGACGGCGCTGACCACCGCGCCGCTGCGCCCGGCGTAGAGTTGACCAAATTGCGGCAATTTCGGGCGCCGCCCCGGACTCCACGGCCAGATCGCGTTGGCGGGGTGCTCCACGCCCTGATTGAGGGGGTGATTACGCAGAAATTCGGCGCACTTTTCCCGCAGATCGTTCAAAAAGGCGATGGTGTCGCGCGCGGCGGCGGAGTCGTCCGCCGGGGTGAGCGGCAACTCGGCGACCGGGATATCCTGCGACGAGTCGGGCTTGAAGTAGTTGATCTCGGGCGAAAAGCGCTTGCCGTGCAACACCAACAGATTGCGATAACTCACCCCCGAGTGGAAAGTAACTTCGGCAGAACCGAATTTTTCCTGCAGATCGTGCATCAAAACTTGCGCATTTTCCGCCGAAATGTGCCCCGCGGAGTAGTCGCGCAACACGCCGTCGTCGGAAACATAGACCAGATTGCACCGCCACGCCACGTCGTCTTCGGCAAGCTCGATACCCTGCGCGGTGGCTTCGATCGGACCGCGCCCGGGATAGTTGGCTTCGGGGTCGAAGCCCAGAACCGACATGTTGGCGACGTCGCTGGAAGTGGGCAGACCCGCTGGCAACGTGAGAAACGTGCCGCTTGCGCCCCGGCGGGCGATCTCATCCATGCCGGGAGTCGGGGCGGCTTCCAACGGGGTGCGTTGATTCAGTTCCGGCAGGACGTCGTCCGCCATGCCGTCGGCGAGAAAAATTACTGCTTTCGGGTTCATTTTATCCAATTTTCCAATTTAGAAATGATCTGATCGGGGTTAGCCGTGGTAATGAGAAACCGCTTGTCGCGGGAAACTTGCCCCGCCGTCAAAGTTACCTGCCGGGCGGGCAGATCCAACTTTTGCGCGATGAATTTTACCGCCGCCGCATTGGCTTTGCCATCCACCGGCGGAGCATTGAGCGAAATTTTTACGGCGTCGCCGTGGAGTCCGGCAATGCGATCGGCTTTAGCGCCCGGTTGCAAATGCACCTGTAAGCGGATGCCTTCTCGGGTAAGTTCAAACGGCAGGGACGGGCTCGCCATTTTCATCATCCGTCGTCGGGGCGACATCAACTGCGGGGGCATCCGGCGCCGGTTCCGGCTCCATGCCGAGCAACTCCCGGATCTCCTCGATCGCGAGGGTTTCGCGCTCCAGAAGCGCCTGCGCGAGTTTTTCCAACTCGTCGCGGTATTGGGTGAGCACCTCGCGGGCGCTCTGCAACGCCGCTTTCACCAGTTGCCGCACCTCGAGATCGATCTCGCGGGCGGTTTCCGGCGAGGGCATATCCGGCGGCGGACCGTCGATCCGCAAGTGCGGATGATTGGAAAAATCCCCGACTTTCGCCGGGCCGATCTTGTCGGTCATACCGTAGATGCAGACCATGTGCTTGGCGATCGCCGTAAGGTGCTGGATATCCGCCGTGGCGCCGGTGGTGATATCGCCGAAAACGATCTCCTCGGCGGCACGCCCGCCCATCGCCATCGCCATTTCCGCGACCAACTCGTTGCGGCTCTTGGTGTAAACGGCCTCTTTGGGCATGGTGAAAGTCGCCCCCAAATAGGCGCGGCCGCGCGGAATGATCGGAACTTT
>JAZTWK010000047.1:0-63459 GCA_045635865.1 Victivallaceae bacterium | reverse complement strand
TGCTGCTCCAAGACCCGTTGCCGCAACGCCTGCAGACTGGGCGCCATGCGGCGATTGAGATCGACGCAAAATTTGATGTTGCCGTGCTTGATGGCGCGGATGATCTCCCACGCTTCCTCATTTTCCATCGCCATGGGCTTTTCGCAAAAGACGTGCTTGCCCTGCGCGGCGGCGGCGCGGATGATCGGCAAGTGCAGATCGTGCGGAGTCGCCACCATGAGGAAATCGACTTCCGGATCGTTGATCGCCACGTTGAAATCGGTGATCGCCTGCTCGACGCCGAACTTCGCCGCCACCTGCTTGGCGTTGTCGAGATTGACGTCGCAACAATATTTGACGCGGATGTCTCCCCGCTCGGTGAGGTTGGGTAGATGTTGAGCGCGCGCGAAAGCGCCGCAACCGATTTGAGCCGCTACCAATTTCTCTTTTCCCATGATCCTTTGCTCCATGTTTTCCGCGATGTTGCGGTATTGCTATATTCAATTCGGCAAAACTGCCTGATTTACGACACATTACCCGGCGGAGTATCCAACTTCGCCATTTCCCGATACTGCCCCGGCGTGCAGTTGGTCAACCGCCGGAAAAACTTGCAAAAGTGCCCCGACGTGGGGAAGCCCATGCGGTCGGCGATCTCGGCGATGTTCATGCCGGAAAACTTCAAAAACTGCGAAGCGATCAACGCCCGCTCACGGTCGATGAACGCCTTGGCGCTGATCCCCACCTGCGCCTTGATCAAATTGCACAGCTGATTGCGGCAGAGCGAACAGTGGCGCGCCGCCTCGGCGACGGTGAGCGGCGCCCCGCCGCTTTTGCGGAGCATCCGGCGCAGGGTGTCCGCCGGCTCCGGCAACGGGTTGCCCTTGAGCAACAGAAAGTTGATCGTACCGGCGATGAGGTACTCAATGGTATGCTGATAGTGCGCCTCGGCTTCGACCGGTACGCCCTTGGCGTTGCCGACTTTGCCGTCGGGGAAAGCGGCGCTGACCAGGATCTCCGCCGCGCGAATAATGCCGTGGGATTCCCGGCTCTTGGGCACGAAAAAGACCTCGTCCATGATCGACAAGTTGGTGCGGTATTTAAAAGAAAGCTCCAAAGTCTTCCGGCGATAGACCAATTTGTGGGGCATCCCCGGCGGGATGAAGATCATTTCGCCGTCGTGGACGACGATGCACTGATTGTCGAGGTGAAATTCACAGCTTCCCCGCACGACCCAGTTGCACTGCCAAAAGTCGTGACTGTGAACTGGCATGTTTTCGCCCGGTCCGTCCTCGGCGTACTCCCAATGGAGCAACTGCAGCAGACTTCCCGGCAACAACACTTCCGGCAGCTGATAGCTGTTCTTGCTCATCCCGACTTATCCCCGATTTCGACCTGATTTTCCGGTCGTCAAGGATAACATAAACCGCCATTGGCATTTATGCAAATGCCGTTTTGCACAAATAATTGTTTTTTTACCAAGTCGTACCGTCGAGACGACCGTACGCCCGCCATAGGCGGCGCCCCCAAAGGAGCGCGGGGCAACTTACCGGCCGCCGACGATCGGGCGATCCTCGAGAAACGCCAAAATATCGGTAAAGGCTTCCTGCTGAACTCTTCGGGAAAGATCGTAGATGAAACCGTGCTCGGCGGTGGGATAGATCTTCCACTCCGACTTGATGCCCATGCCCCGCATTTTTTCCACGATGGCGAGATTCATTTCCGGCGGGAACATATGTTCGTTGCCCGCCTCGATGAAAAAGCACGTCGGATTGTCGGCGCGAAGATAGGTTTTGGGCGACAAGCGCCGGAAAATTTCGGGGTTGCTCTCATAGGTGCAACCGGCGGCGCAATGCTGCATTTCACCCCAGACCGCCGGGAAGATGTCGTCCCACGGCTCGAACTGCATCGGGGTCGCCTGCAAAATCGTCTTTTCCGGCTTGACCCACGCGTTTTTCAGCTCGACCTTTTCGCCGCACTCGCCCGGATCCGCCAAACTCAACAGCGCGTTGAGGTGCGCGCCGGCAGAACCGCCGTGCGTCACGATCCGGAGCGGACGATCATTTTCTTTGAGGATAGTTACAAAGGCGTCGTAGGCTTCGCGGATGTCCTTGAGCTGATCCAGCGCGGTGATGTTATTCCGCCCGGGGCTGGCGAGCCGGTAGTCGGTCGAAGCGCACCAGTAACCGAGTTCGCAAAGCTTTTCCATCACCCGATAATAGACGGTGCGGCTACCGGCGCTCCAACCGCCGCCGTGGACGAAAAAGATCGACCGTTCGCGGGTGGTTTTTTCCGGCTTGAATACGTCGAAGACCCGACCGCCCTGAAAGGGGCAATCCAAGAAGTAGGAATCGAAGTGATATTTCATTTTTGCTCCTTATTTGCAATTCAATCTGCCTCCGGCGAGGATGATTTTTATATCCTCGTCGGAAAGGGTGTGGTGAAAGACCAGTTTCCGCTCCGAACCGTCGGCGCGGACCAATTTGCCGACGATCTCCTTGCCGACGGCAAGCTGTTCGCGGACATTCGGAATTTCGATCGCGTCGTTTTCGCTGATCGCCTCGTAATCCTCGACCCCGGCAAAGAGCAGCGGCAAGATGCCGAAATTGACCAAATTGGCGCGGTGGATGCGCTCGATCGCCAGCGCCGCGACCACCTTGACCCCCAGATACATCGGGCAGATCGCCGCGTGTTCTCGACTGGAGCCCTGACCGTAGCTGTCGCGCCCGACGATCACTCCGGCGAAACCGGCGTCGCGCACCGCCGCCGCCCGCTCGGCGAAACTCGGCTTGCCCGGCTCGGTGAAGCACTCGAAAACCACTTTGCTGTAAGCGGGGATATTGCTCCGCAATTTCAGATGCACCCCGGCGGGCATGATGTGATCGGTGGTGATCTTGTCGCCGACCTTGATGACCACTTTGCCGTGGATGTCTTCCGGCAACGGGGCATTGCGCGGCGGATCGCCGATCGTCGCCTTGCGGATGATCGGGGTGCCGGGTGCGGGCGACTGCAACAACGCGTCCGCATTGAGGAACTTTTCCGGCTCCGCCGGCACCGGCGCGGGGAAATCCAAAGTCCGGGGATCGGTAAATACCCCGGTGAGCGCGGTGGCGACGGCGGTTTCCGGGCTGACGAGATAGGACTGATCGCCCTTGGTGCCGCTGCGTCCGGCGAAATTGCGGTTAAAGGTCCGCACCGTAATGGTATCGTTGGCGGGACTCTGCCCCTGCCCGATGCAAGGACCGCAACCGACTTCCAAAATCCGCGCCCCCGCCGCGACCAGATCGGCGAGCATGCCGTTGAGGGCGAGCATTTCCAACACCGCCCGACTGCCGGGAGCGATGCCCAAGGTGACTTTCGGCGAGATCCGCCGCCCCTTGAGCGCCATGGCGACCACCGCCAGATCCCGATAACCGCCGTTGGTGCAACTGCCGATCAACACCTGATCGACCGGCTTGCCCGCGAGTTCCGCCACCGGCCTGATGTTGTCGGGGCTGGAAGGACACGCCGCCAGCGGCACCAGTTTGTCGAGTTCGATCTCGATCACCCGGTCGTATTCGGCGTCGGCGTCGGCGGCAAGTTCGACAAAGCCCGCTTCCCGCCCCTGCTGGACCAGCCAGCGCCGGGTGGTTTCATCCGCGGGGAAAACACTGGTGGTAACGCCCAGTTCCGCCCCCATATTGGTAATGGTGGCGCGCTGGGGCACGCCGAGGGTCTTGACGCCCTCGCCGAAGTACTCGACGATGCAACCGACGTTGCCCTTGGTGGTGAGGATCGACAACAGCTTGAGGATGACGTCCTTGGCGGCGCACCACGGCTGAAGTTTGCCGGTGAGTTTCACGCCGATCACCTGCGGATAAGGGATCCGAAACGGCTGACCCGCCATCGCCAACGCCACGTCCAGACCGCCCGCCCCGATCGCCAACATACCGATCCCGCCGCCGGTGGGGGTGTGGGAATCAGAACCGATCAGCGTCTTGCCGGGCAGCCCGAAACGCTCCAAATGCAGTTGGTGGCAAATGCCGTTGCCGGGGGGCGAGAAGATCACGCCCTTGTCGGCGGCGACGCTCTGCAGATAGAGGTGGTCGTTGCGATTTTCCGGGCCGTTTTGCATCATATTGTGATCGACGTAGGAAAGCGACACCTCGGTCGCCACGCGCGGCGTACCGATCGCTTCGAGTTCCAAATACGCCATGGTGCCGGTGGCGTCTTGAGTGAGCGTCTGATCGATCCGGATCGCCACCGGCTCGCCGGGCACCCGATTGCCGGAAACGAAATGCGCGTCGATGATTTTTTGAACAACTGTACCGTGAGCCATAATTACCTCGATATTTTGTCGATTGGAGTATTTTTATTGCAATTTAATATAGCCCCGGCGCCACTTACTTGCAACCGGAGCCGTAATTTTTGTCGGCGCGGATCTGCCGCAACTCGGCGAGCAATTCATCCGGCACGCGGAGCCCGCCCATGCCGACGCCAAGTTTGACCTCGGCGTGATTGTCGCCGTGGAAATCACTGCCGCCGCTCTGCCCCAGATGCGTTTCGGCGGCGATCTCCCGCATCATTTCCGTTTCGCGCACGCCGAACATACTGTAGTAACTTTCCACCGCATCCAAGCCGAGCGCGGCAAACTTGCGGCAGAATCTCCGGGCAAAGGCGCGCTCGTCTTTTTGACGATAGACCGGATGCGCCCAAACCGCCAGACCGCCCGCTTCGTGGATGACGTTGATCGCCTTGACCGGGTCGGGAGTGCGCCGGCGGACGTAGGCGGGGCGGCCGTGACCGAGCCACCGCCGGAATGCTTCCTGCGTATCCGGCACGCCGAACTTGCGGCAGAGCACTTGGGCAAAATGCGGTCGCCCGATCGAGGAAGTATCGGAAAAGGCGGAAAATTCCGGTTCCTCCCAAGTCATGGGGAAACCGAGCGAAATCAGTTTCAGCCGGATCTCCTCGTTGCGCCGCGCGCGCTCCTGCCGCTGAAGTTCCAAAAAGTTGAGCAACGCCGGGTGGCGATGATCGATAAAGAGTCCGACCAGATGAATTTCCTTGCCGGAGTAGTTGGTGGATAGCTCCACCCCGGGGATCGCCGTCAACTGCGGATAGTTGGCGGCGGCGGCGAGAAATTCGTCGATACCCGCCACCGTATCGTGATCGGTGAGCGCGAGCGCCGACAATCCGGCTTCCACCGCCAAGCGGGGCAATTCCCCCGGCGGCACGGTGCCATCCGAAGCGCGACTGTGGGTGTGCAGATCGATCATATCAACTCCTTGAAGTCATCTGACTACCTTTAATATAATCCGGCGAGTGCGGTTTGACAACCCCGATTTCGGAGATTATATTACCCCCGTTCAAAACTCAATATTTCAAGGAAAAAATTATGCGTAATTGGTTGTTTGCAGCCCTCTTTGTCGCCACCGCTTTTGCGGGGGAGATCTCGTTGCTCGCCCCGGCTGGAAAAGTGAGTCTTCACACCCCCGGTCAAGCGGAATTTTTCGCGCTCCCTATGGCGGAACGGCGGGCGGGATTTGCGGATGAGGAAGTCCGCAAAAAATGGGTCGGGGTCGGCTCCCGCCCTGCCCCGGTAAAATTCGTCTGGCGGAGCGACCTGCCCAAAGGCACCACCTTTACCTTGCATTTGATTTGCGACGGTCGCGAGTGCCGCTTGCCGGTTTCGGGCAATAAACTTGCGGTGGCTAACCTGCTCCCCGGCAAATCCTACTCGTGGCGGATCTCGGCGGTCAGCGCCGATGATCAGCTCGTGATTTCCAATCCCGGAGCGTTTCAAATCGCCGATGAGTTGCCCCGTTTAGTGGATTTCGGCGAGCTCGGCAACGTCCGCGACTTGGGCGGCTACGCAATTCCCGGCGGCAAAAAAGTCCGCTTCGACCGAATCTACCGCGGCAGGGCGTTCAACGACGTCAGCCCCGATCGGGAAAAGACTCCGGGAAAAATGCGCATCGACGCCGCCACGCTGGCGGAGATCCAAAAATTTCACATCACGACCGACTTGGAATTGCGTAGTGATCGGGAAACCGCCGGCATGACCGCTACTCCCTTTGGCGGCAACACGCGTTGGGAGCGGACTCACGGTTTGGATAGCTACGACAAAATCCTCAAACCGGTTTTGAAACCGCGCTTTGCCAAAATTTTCCGCCTCTTTTTGGAGGAAGGGAACTATCCGGTCTATTTTCACTGCGACGGCGGACGCGACCGCACCGGTTGCCTCAGTTTTCTCTTGCTCGGGGCGCTCGGCGTTGGCGATGAGGATATCGAAAAGGACTGGCAAACCAGCGCCCTCTTTTTCACCGATCTGCCGCAAACGGCATTCGACAAACTGATCGCGGCGCTCCGCGAAGCCTACGGCGAGGGCACCTATGCCGAACTCGCCCAACGTTACCTGCACGACATCGGCATCACCGACGACGAGATCGCCAAGTTCCGCGAGTTGATGCTGGAAAATTGACTTGGCTCCCCTTTTAAGGCAAAAAAAGAACCGGTCGAAAACTTCGACCGGTTTTTGCTTTTTTGATCGACCAACGCTTACTTGGCGAGGCGATTGACCAACTTGTCCGCCTGAGATTTCTTGTTGGCGGCGCGGTTGGCGTGAATGGTGCCGACCTTGGCGGCTTTATCCAACGCGCTGACCAGTTCCTTGGCGTAATCCGCCGCCTTGGCGTCGTTGGCATCGACCGCGGCACGGAGTTTCTTTTCCAGCGTGTTGAGCTTGCTGATCCGGGAGCGGTTGCGCAGATTCGACTGGGCGCTGGTACGGATGCGTTTGATCGCCGATTTCATGTGGGCCATAGTTCTTCTTGTCCTTACCTTATATGGTTAATTTTCGTTTTTTCAACCTGTATCTGCTTAAAATATCACCGATTCCGGAAAATTTCAAATCGGCGCGGCGTTTTTCCCGCCAAAAACTTCACAACTCGATAACTTTATCGCAGAGCTCCAGCACCGCCGGCCGGTGAGAAACCACCACCACCGCAATTTTCCCCTGCAACGCCCGGAGCATATCGAGAAACTCCGCCTCGGTCGCGGCATCGAGCGCACTGGTGGGCTCGTCCAACAGCAGCAGTTGCCGTTGCGAGTAGATCGCCCGGGCGATCGCCAAGCGCTGGATCTGCCCGCCCGACCAGTCCGAACCTTCCGGATATAGCCGGTGATCCAAACCGCCCGGCAGGGCCGCCACGAAATCCGCCAGTCGCGCCGTTTTCAACGCCGCCCAGACGCGATCGTCGTCGATATCCGCATCGTCCACGGCAAAGGCGACATTTTTCCGGATCGACTCCGCAAGGATCGCGGGGCGTTGCGGCACCAGCGCCACCAGACGGCGGAAGCCCGCTAAATTGGCAAAAATCGACTGCCCGTCGCAGGTGATCTCCCCCCGGGTCGGGCGCAACAGCCCCAACAGCAAAGCCAACAGCGTGCTCTTGCCGCACCCGGTTCGCCCGGAAATGCCGAGATACTCGCCCGGTTTCAAGGTGAAGTCGATGCCGTTGAGCACCGGATGCCCTGAAACATATTCAAACGCCACATCCCGCACATCCAACGACTGCTCAAAACTCATATTCAGCGCCGGGTTTCCCAACTTTTCCGCCGGGAACTCGGTCAGACCCGCGTGCAGATTTTTCCACAATTCGCCATATTGACGGATCGTCGCGACCTGAAAATGGATCCTGCCAAAGGCGGGCAACAACCGCGACAAAAGCGCGATGATCGCCGAAAAGATCAAAATTATGGTCTTGGTATCCACCCCCCGGGCGACCAACACCAGCAATACTCCCCCCATGAACCACGTGGCGGAAGTTTCCAACAACATCCGGGGCAGTTGGCTCAAGACGTAGAGTTTGCCGCTGATCTGCGAAGCAAGTTGCTGACGAACTCCGTAGCGGTCGGAAAATTCCGCCTCTTTCCCCGCCACCTTGATCTCCGCCGCGGCGGCGACATTTTCCCCGGCGGCGGTGACGGCGGCAAGATCAGCTTCGGCGGCTTCCCGTCCCAACTCCCGATTTTTCCGGGCAAAAAATTTGCCGATGCCGCCGCCGACCAGCAAGAGGAAAATCACTCCCGCCGCGGTAACTTTGGGCATAAACCAGGCGGAACCGGAAATCAGCACCACCACCAGCAGGCCATCCGTAATGATCATCATAAGCGGCAACAACACTTTGTCGCACACCCGCATCACCCGGGATAGTTGCAAGACATGCTCGGAAACCGCCACACTTTTGATCGCCGAAAATTCCCCCCACAGCAAGGTGCGGTGAAGCCGCGCCGACCACTCGCTTTGAGTACGGAAAATGAATCCGGTCTGCCGCCGCAGCGCCACATAAAGTAAACCGTCTTTGAGCAACAGCAAGACGGCGACCGCCGCCAAGGTAAGCACGAGCGCGATACGCCCGGAATCGACCCCGAAGCGCCGCCAAAATTCCGCGACCGCCCCTTGGCGATCCAACAGCAACGCCACCGCACCGAGCACGCCGCCTAGCCCCGCCAAATTGAGCAGGGCGCCGAGCAGCGACAAGCCGACGGCAAGTCCGGCTTCCCGCCGCCTTGCCGGGGCAAGTTGACTAAAAATTTCGGTAAAAAGTTTAAGCATGAAATGCGACTCCGTCGGTCAAGTTCCGGCTATAAGATAGCCCCGGATAGCCCGCGCCGCAAGTCGCGGAAGGAAAAATCACTGGTTTTGCACGCAGAGATTGATGAAAAGCAACGGCTCGTTTTCCGCGAACTGCTGCCACTTTTCCCCGCCGGCGCTGTGCGAAAAATCCCGCACCAGTTGACGCGCCACCCGCAGGGCGTCGCTTTCCTGCGCCGCGCCGGAGGGACGATGCGCACCCGACAACATCAGCGCCGCGACCGCCAACATGGCGACCAGCATCAGCTTAAAAAACGAACCCCGCTTTTTCATACGCCTACCTCTCCTTTTATATTGCGGGCGATCTCGGCTTGACGTTCCGCCTGCTGTTGTTGATTGATATCCGCCATTTCCGCCTCGAAGCGATCAGCGGCCCAAATTTCCACGCCGATTTCCACGCCGATGATCCGCGCCGCCTTGCCGGGAGTCAACCCGGCGAACTTCTGCAGAATTTCCGGCAAAGTCAGCCGCCCCTGACAACGAATTTCGCTGGGGCAAGCCATCGAACCGAACCGCCGCAGACTCCGGCGGGCGGTGAAACTCGCGCCCACCGCGTCCAAGTCGCCCAGTTCCCGGCGGCGCATTTCCTCGTAAACATCCTCGGGATAGACCGCTACCGCGCCCTCGGGCAGACCAAAGAGCACCACGCTCCCCTGCCCCCGGCGCAAGAAGTCGTCAACGATGCGTTGCGGCAATCTCACCCGCCCCGCGCCGTCGATCCGACAGCTTTCCATTCCGCAAAATGCCAACATGATCGTTTTCCAAAATTATCCAAAAAACTACACTACAACCGAAATATATTCCATTTTTTTCCATTTTCAAGCATTTTTTTAAAAATTTTTCATTTTTTTGCGGTTTTTGATTTTTCCTGCCGGATTTAGTGCTTGACAAACCCGGCGAATCGGGGTAAGTTTATGCCAAACTTCGATGTTTATAACTCATTGGTTCAACAAGTTTAGGTGAGGTTTGTATGAAAAAGTCGATTTGGGCAATCGTGTTTATCGGACTGTTGGCGGGCGCGGCGGAGTTTCGGATCGAAGCGGAATCGATCTCCGAGCAAGGCGACTGGAAAGTCGGCGGTCAAGGTCCGCAAAGCATCGAACGAAAACTTCTGTTTTCCGTAAACGGCAAGCCCGACGGCTCGCAAAATGCCATTTCCGGCACCTACAACTGCCCGGCCGCCGGCAAGTACTACGTCTGGGTCCGCGCGGAAAACCGCGGCGACGGTTACCGCAAAACCGATGTCCGGATCAACGGCAAATCCATCGGCAAATTCGGCGACGACGGCTCCAAGGGGCAGGAACCCGCCCTCGGTTGGAAGCGCACACTCGGCGCGGTCAACCTGCCGCAAGGCGAATTCAAACTTGACCTGATCCCGCTTTCCAAGTACAGCCGGATCGACAGTTTGGTCTTCACCACCGATCAAAGCTTCAAGCCTTCGGATGATCCCCGCGAAATCGAAGAGATCGACGCGCTGGATTGCGAATAAATCATTTTATAATCAGGAGATTGAAAGATGAAAAAATTAGTGATGGCTTTGATGTTCGCCAGTTTGGCGATCGGCGCGGCGGAGTTCCGGATCGAATCGGAAGGGATCAGCGATCAGGGTGAATGGAAACAAAGTGTTGGCGAAGGTTTGGTCGGCAGAAAGATGCTTGTTTCTATGAAAGGCGTCCCCGCCGGTAAGGAAAACATTCTCACCGGCACCTACGCTTGTCCGGAAACCGGCAAATACTACGTTTGGGTCCGCACGGAAAGCCGCGGCGAAAACTATCGCAAAACCCAGATCAAAGTCAACGGCAAGCCCATGGGCAAATTCGGCGACGCCGGCGTCAAAGGGCAACAGCCGAAGATGGAGTGGAAACGCAGTCTTGGTCCGGTGGAAATCACCGAGGGGGAATTCAAAGTGGAATTCATTCCGCTTTCCGCTGTCAGCCGCTTGGACAGCATCATTTTTACCACCGATCAGAACTTCAAACCGTCGGATGATCCTCGCGAAGTCGAAGAGATCGACGCGCTGGATTGCGAATAATCTTTGCTGTAACCGCCAAAAAGGAAAATAGATTATGAAAAAGCTGATTGTCGGATTGATGTTTGCCGCAGTCGCCGTCGGCGCCGGAGAATTCCGCGTGGAAGCCGAAAACTTTCAAGATTTGAAGTCCTGGCTCTCTCAAACCGATGGCCGTGCCGTGGGGAAAAAGGTGATCCGCTCCAACGCCAAAGGTCCCGGCAACACCATCGTTGGCACGTTTTCCTGCCCGGAAGCCGGCAAGTATTACGTCTGGATCCGGACTCTCGACACCGGTGAAAACAGCCGCAAGACCGAAGTCAAGGTCAATCAGGTCGTCTTGGGCAAATTCGGCGACGCCAACAAGCCGCCCAAAAACGCCGCCTATTTCTGGAACAAGAGCAAGATCACGGTCGATCTGCCGGTCGGCGACTTCACCGTCACGTTGATCCCCGCCACCAGTTATTCGCGGATTGACAGCATCGTCTTCACCACCGACGAAGCATTTACCCCGTCGGACAACCCCCGCGCGGCGGAAGATATTCTCGAAATCGACGCGAAATAAATTTCCTCGGGAAATTCGCGCTGCGGAGACGGTAAACTTACCGTCTCCGTTTTTTTACTTTATTTGTGGCAAACAGGTTGCAAAAAAGCGAAAATAGGGCTATAGTTAATCAACGAGTCTTCCATTCCTAAATAAAGAAAGGGTGAAAAATGATTCAATGGTCGAAATGCCGCAGTTTTCTGTTGGTGATGTGCCTGCTCGGCGCGACGCTTTCCGAAGCCGCCCCCAAAAGGGTCGTCGTTCCGGTGCGCGGCAAGGAAAACAAAAATTCCCCGGTACTGCTTTTCCACGGCGGTCGTCCGTGGACGGCAGGAAATACCGCCAGTTGCTTGGCTAAATGCGGCGCCCGGGTCAGTTGCGTGAGTTCCGAGTATCTCGCCGGCGAAGGCGGCGCGTCGATCAAGGCGTTCGCGACCGACAAAGTCGAGCCGCAAGCCAAAGACGGCATCACTCCGAGCTTCCAAAAGTTGGATAAATTCAAGGCGGTTTTCTTCGCGTCGATCCCGACCCAGAATCTCGCCAACATCCTCACCCCGGAGCGGATCGAACAGCTGAAAACCTATGTGGAAAATGGCGGCGTGGTGGTCTTTGACAATGCCGCGCCGAGCAGCGTTCAGGAACTGCTGCCGGTCGATCTGGCGCAAACTGCCGGCATCAGCGGCGACGAAGCGGCGCTCCTGGCGGGCATCCGCCCGGAAGATCCCCGCTTTGCCTTTCTGCCGGAAAAGTTCTCGATTTTCGGCGGCACCTATTGCGCCCAGCCGACCGCTGACGCCAAGGTGATTTCCTACATCGGCACCAAAGACGGAAGTGACAAACTCGGCGCGCTCATCGCCGAAAAGACGATCGGCAAAGGCAAAGTCGTCTATCTCGCTTTCCCGTGGAAGCGGCAGGCGGGTCTGCGGCAGATTTGGAGTTGGGCATACGGTCAGCGGTTGATCGTTTCCACGATCGCCTATGCCGCCGATCTGAAACTCGATCAGGAAAAGCTGGTCGATTACAGCCCGGTGCCGCCGCCGCAACCCAAGGATGAAGTTACGCTCGACCTCGCCGATCCGCAGATGCTTTTGCAGGATTGCGCCGGGGCGGCGGTCATCACCGAGACCGGCGCGGAACTCCCCGGCGGAGTCAAATTGGCGATCGACGCCGAGGGCAAAGTCGCCGTGACCTATCCCGGTCAGGAAGTCCCCACCCTCACCTACACCGCCATTCCGACGATGCGCTTCTTTGCCGCGATGGAAAAACTCACCAGCGACACCTCGGAAGCCGTCGACACCCGGATCAAATACAAAAAAGTCGAAGCCGCGCCGTGGACCTACGCGGGCGCCAAGGCGGAAGGCAACACGGTGGTGTTGAGCTTCACCAGTGAAAAAGGCGAATTCGACTGGCAGTTCAAGGCGGGTACGCTCGACCTCGACGGTCGCCACTACGACGCGGTCGCCGATCGGGTGATCGTCAAAAAATATGACGGACTGCTTCAAACCATTTCGCTCAAATACAATTTGAAATTGGGCAAGAAACTCGCCGGGCACCGGGCGAAACGCCTCGCCTGCTATGCCGGTCCGCGCGGCTGGGCGGATATGGACTTTTCCGGCAAGCGCGCCGCCAGCACCAGTTCTTACGGTTGGTTCGGCGCCGGTCAGCCTTTCTCGTGGCTGGTGTCGCCCGAAGCGATCTTTTCCAGCTTCGCGGAAGCCCCGATCCTGACCGATTCGACGCAGAGCGTCAATGGCGGCGGCAGTTTCGTGCAGGAAACGGTCAACGTCACCGTCGGCCGCCGCAAAGCCCCGATCGAAACCAAATACATTTGGCACAGCTTCTCGGTCGGCGCCGAACGCGGCCACAACGACTGGATGGCGATGTACCAATTCCAGCGCAAACATCACCGGGCAGCAACCGGGCTCAAAGAGATCCCCTCGGTGCCGACCGCCAGCCACGCCAATACGCTCTCGGCGGAGCAGAGCGCCAAGGCGATCGAGACCGCCGGCAAGTTGGGCTTCCAGCAGTTCCATTTGCAGCGTTGCCCCAGCTCGATCCAATCGCTGGCGAGCGACTCTCTGGGGGAAAAATTCGCCCAGATCCGCGCCCATGGCATGTTGCCGCGGCCGTGGACCCCGGCGGATTATTCCCACGGTGACGGCGAAGAAGTTTTCGAGCATCAGGATTACTTCATCCGCAACGCCGACGGCAAAATCTTCTCTTACTTCGGCAAACACCCGGTGCTTAATATGGGCAACCCGGATGTGGTCAAGTGGTACACCGGCATCGTCGATCAGGCAGTCAAAAACGGCTTGGGCGCGATCTATACCGACATGGGCGGCGCGCTCACCGGCAATATCGACTTTGCCGGTGAGGAATCCGGCACCGGTCTGGAAGCGATCATTCCGATCTACCAGTATTATCACAAGAATAACATCCAGTTCGGCATCGAGGGGCAGACTCCGCTCGGGCTCAATTCCTTCTGGTATCGCCGTCAGGTTTACAATCCTTTCTACGGCAACGAGTTCAGTCTGATCGGGAGTTTGTGCTACAGCAACGAAGTCGATGATATCGACCTCGATTACTTCCGGCTGGCGATGTACGACAGCTTCATGCTGACCCACGTCGAGGGCTACGCGATGGACTTCGAGCGGCGGCCGCAGGAAATTGAGCGGATCGCGCGCGCCGGGAAACTCAATCCCCAGATCAACGAAGCGCTGAAAGTTACCGGGATGCCGTTCATCCGGGAAACCGCCTGCGGCACCAGTTGGGTGGGCAAAGACGGCGCGGCGATCTTCTGCTACGACCCGGTCAAAAAGCTGACGGTCAACTATAACGGCAAGACCGAAACCTTCACCGACGTACCGGGGGATTCGATCCTGATCATCCGCAAGTAATTTTACTTGAGCAATACGCGGGGGCAGTAATGCTCCCGCGTTTTTTCTTGGGGAAATTTGATATTTTGTCGTAAAGACAGCTTGAAAAACGCGATCTTGCGACCTATATTATAGAACCGTCGAGAAAAAATCTGGGCGGAGCTGTCAAGAGACGATTGCCGACGTGGCGGAATTGGCAGACGCGCACGGTTCAGGTCCGTGTTCCGCAAGGATTGTGGGTTCAACTCCCACCGTCGGTACCATTCCCCGGGTAAGATCCGGGCATGGGCAAAACGGGTATCGCGGGTATGGCATAACGGCTGTGCACCAGCCTTCCAAGCTGGTAATACGGGTTCGACCCCCGTTACCCGCTCCAAACTGGTGGGATTCCCGAGTGGCTAAAGGGGGCAGACTGTAAATCTGCTGGCACTGCCTTCGATGGTTCGAATCCATCTCCCACCACCATTAAAAAACAAGCACCTCAATCGAGGTGCTTTTTTTTATTCTGGTGAGTGGGAGCCGCGATGCAATCGCGGGTGCGACGAAGTCGAACATGGATGAAGAACCATCTGGTTCGACGACGCGTAGCGGCGTGCGTGAGCGACAGCGAGGGCAATCCATCTCGAGAGCTGCCGCCCCCCCGAGGTGCTTTTTTTTATTCTGGTGAGTGGGGGCCGCGATGCAATCGCACATGGATAAAGAACCATCTGGTTCGACGGCGCGAAGCGACGTGCGTGAGCGAAGCGAGGGCAATCCATGATGCCCCCTGCGGGAAGATGTTTTATCCACATTTCCGGAGCAGAAGATTCACCGGCATGGTCTTGCCTTTCCTATTTTAGAGTAAACCTTTGGTGATTTTTCATCATTATTTGAAATTTTTTTGACTTTGGGGGGTAACGCTCCTTTTCTTTTTTCGCCCCTGGCATTTTTTCAAACCTTATTGGGGGGTATATATTTACGAACTCAAGTAATTTTCGCAAGTGCAAAATTTATTGGATATAAGTGAAAAATATCGTTGCAAAGTATAAAGTCAGGTGATATTTTACACAGGAGCAATCCAGAGGAAGAAAATATAATGGATAAGAGCAAAAATTTGTCGAAAGTAAAGCAAGCTCATGAGCGTGCCGCCATAAATACCAGTCTGAAAGCAAAAGAAGACGCAGTCCGATGCCCAAGAGAGCAACGCCGGATTTTCAATTTCCCCGAACTCCCGGAGCGTGTTGGTTGGGCCAGTGGGGCAAATATCCCCCAAATGCAGCGGGATTGGGAAGTTGCTTTGTCGCCGGAAAGTCCGGCGGCGGCGGTTTTTTCGGCGATCGGGCGCTTGCGCGATTCGCTTGATAACTTTGAACGCGAGATCGTTTTGCGAGACTTCGGGGCGAATTTTGATCTGGCGTTGGATTTTTTGCAGGAAAAGTTTAATTTGGACTATGAATACCCGCAAAGATTTTGCTTTGGCAATACCGAAACCAAAGTGATGTTCGGCTTCCTGCCATCGCGCCGGGGGGATTGGCGGCTTTACGTACAAACGGTAGGTGGGGAAGGCTTCGACGATGAATTTCGGGACGCAGTGCAAAAAGCGTGCGATGCGCTACCGGAATTTAAGCGCAAGCGCTACGGTTATTGGGTTCGTAATCTCGGAAAAATCAACGATTTGGCAACTTTCAAAAAATCCGGGTACGTCCCGTTCAAGCAGCTCCACCACATCCTCCGCCATCTCTGCGCCCAAATCCACGCAAAGCGGAAATAAAATATACTTTAGGAGACCGAATTATGAAATTTGGGGAATTTTTTCTTGTCGCTTGGTGCGGAGTTTTGGCTTCGTGTACTTGTGCCCGGTCGGAGGAAAACGAACATCCGATCGCTCTGGCGACTTTCAATGTCCGTGTACCGGTCGACAAGTCGCCCAACACCGGGGCAGTGCAGTTGCCGCAGTGTACGTTCAATTGAGGTTATGGGAAATATATTTGTTCAACAAATCAGGAGAGATGAATGATGAAGTTTTCGGCGAAATTGATCGCTTCCTTTTGTTTGGCGGCGGTGATCGGGGCACCGTTGGCGACTTACGCCTGCACCAGCTGGCTGGTCTTCGGCGACCTCACCGAAAGCGGCTCCACCATTTTGCACAAAAACCGCGACTCCCAGCGGAAACGGATTTCGGTCTATTTCAATTCCCCGAAGTCCGAGCGCCGGTGGATCGGGCTGGGCAACAACAGCAGTATCAATATGGGCATCAACGCTTCCGGACTCGCCGGGGCGATGAATAGCGGCGAAAAATGCATCGAGCCGCCGAGCAAAAAAGGCAAAAAGAATTCGCCGATGATCATGAGCGCGATCCTCTCTTCGTGCGACACGGCGGCGCAGGCGGCGGAACGGCTCAAAAAATTCATTTCCGACGGCGACTACTATCACGGAGCCAGCGGTGGGATCTTTATTTTCTGCGACGCCCAAGAGGGCTTTGTCTGCGAAGTTACCGGCAAAACCTGCTCGATCCAACGCTACGACCACGGCTACACGGTGCGGGCAAACATCTGGCAGAATCCCGATATGTACGCGCTCTCGCGCAACACGCTCGACAAATACATCAACAGCAGCGGCCGCGCCTATGCCGCGATCTCCGGCTTGAACCGGGCGATCGATCACCACGGCAAGATCACGTTGCTGGATAATTTCGACCTCTCCCGCCACTATCTGATGCCGGCAGACGCCCCGACCAAACGCTCGCTTTGCGGCGCTTCCACCGTTGCCGGCGGCAGTTTGGAAATCGACCGCCAGTACCCGGACGTGCTGTCAACGATGTACGTCACGTTGGGCAACCCGCGGACCACGTTGTATATCCCGGTGCCGATCTGTGCAAAGAAACTTTCTCCGGCGATCAGTTCACTCAAAATAACGGATGCGGCGTGGAAACGCTTTGACGAATTGACTTTTTCCGCGCCGATACCGGAAGAGTGGAGCGCGTTTGAGAAAAACTCTATTGCTAAATACACCGAAGCCAAAAATCAGGCGCGCCAACTGCTCGACGCCGGCAAGCGCGACGAAGCGATCCAGTTGCTCAACGACGCCGCCGCCGGTATTTGGGCGGAAGCCGCCAAACTCCTCGGACTTTGATACATCAACCAAAATAGTGGGGGTAAATTATGAAAACTTTCCCAAAGATCCTGATTTTCCTGTGTGCAGTCTTAACTTTGGTCGCCAGCGCGAGATCGGAGGAAAACGATTGGCCGATCGCTTTGGCGACATTCAACGTCCGCGTCCCGGTCGACCAATCCCCCAATACTTGGGAGGAACGTCTGCCACGTTGCCGGAGAGTCATCGAAAAGAACCACTTGGATATCGTCGGCTTGCAGGAACCATTGATCGAGCAGGTGGAAAGTCTGGTCAAGGATTCGGAATACGACTACATCGGCGGCGGTCGGGATGATTTTAAGCGGAAAGGCGAATTTTGCGCCATTCTCTACCGTAAATCGCGTTTTGACTGCCTGCAAAGCGGCACTTTCGGGCTCTCGGAAACGCCGGACGTTCCCGGCGTCCGCTCGTGGCAAAGCGCCTGCCCGCGGATCGCCACTTGGGGACTTTTCCGCGACAAGATGACCGACAAAGAGTTCGTTTACTACAATACTCATTTGGATCACAAGAGCGAACTCGCCCGGTGCGAGGGGATCAAACTGATCGTCGAGCACGCCAAAAAACACGCGGAGGGCAAACCGGTCATCCTTTCCGGCGACTTCAACACTCGCCCCGATACGGAAACCTACAAAACCGCCCAGTCGCTACTGCGCGACAGCCGGTTGATTTCCGAGACGCCCCACTACGGGCCCGACAAAACTTACCACGGCTGGGGAAAGGCAAAGATCACTCAACCGATCGACTTCATTTTTGTTTCCGATGAGTTCAAGGTGAAGTCTCACCGCACGATCGACACGTTTATCAACGACACTTATGCCTCGGATCATCACCCCGTCATGGTAATTTTGACGCTCAAGTAAGTGGAGTATCGACAATGGCGCCTCAATGGTTGAAAAAAGCGGTTTTCTACCAGATCTATCCGCAGAGTTTCTACGACTCCAACGGCGACGGTATCGGCGACATCGCCGGAGTCATCGCCAAGCTTGATTACATCCAGACGCTCGGCGTCAATGCGATCTGGTTCAACCCGTGGTACGAATCGCCCTTCCGCGACGCCGGGTACGACATCACCGACTTTTATAAGGTCGCCAAACGCTACGGCACCAACCAAGACGCGAAAAAACTTTTTGCCGAGGCCCACAAACGCGGCATAAAAATTATCCTCGATCTCGTCGTCGGTCATACTTCGATCGACTGCAAATGGTTCAAGGAGTCGGAAAAACTTGAGCGAAACGCCTATAGCGATTACTATGTGTGGTCGCCGCTTGCCTGCTATCGCGGGAGCGGTTCGGACGATGATTATTTCATTTCCGGCTGGGGGCCGCGCGGCGCCTTTCTCGCCAATTATTACGCCGTACAGCCGGCGCTCAATTTCGGCTACGCCAAAATCGAGCATCCGTGGGAACTGCGTTACGACGATCCCCGTTGCCGCGCCACCAAGGAGGAAATGATCAAAATCATGCGCTTCTGGATGGATATGGGCGCCGACGGTTTCCGCGTCGATATGGCAAACAGCGTCATCAAGCGCGATGCCGGGAAACGCAAAACGATCGCCTTTTGGAAAGAGATCCGGCAAATATTCGACCGCGACTACCCGGAAAATGTGCTGATTTCGGAGTGGTTCGATCCGGCGGCGTCATTGCGGGCGGGTTTCCACATCGACTTCCGCTTCAACTCATTTTGGCGCGCCGGTTTCCGCCCGGAAAACCCCAAAATCAAGTGGCCGCAAATGGCGATGGCGGAAAAGGATTTCACCGATCCCGTCCTCTCGATCGAGCCGACTTTTGAACTTATCCAAAAGACGCGAAAAAAAGGCTACATCGGCTTCTACTCCGGCAATCACGACGCCGCCAGATTGCGTTACTACGGCAGTGAGCGCAATACCATTGTGAAGCTGGTTATGCTTTTAACGCTTCCGGGTACTCCATTCCTCTATTACGGCGACGAAATCGGCATGCGTTATCGCGAGGGGCTGGTTTCCAAAGAGGGCGGTGAACGGCGCACCGGCAGCCGCACGCCGATGCAGTGGGATAATGCACTTCCCAACGCCGGATTTTCGGTCGCAGAAAAGGAGAAACTTTATCTTCCCGTCGACGATTCCGCCGATGCGCCCTGCGTCGCCGATGCGCTCAAGGGGAACAATGCGACATTCAACGCGGTAAAGCAGTTGCTCGCGCTCCGCAAGGAGCATATCGCGCTCGACAACGACGCCCGAGTCGAACTCATCTATTTGAAACACCGCAAAATGCCGATCGCCTACACGCGAAGCAAGGGGAAAGCAAAGTTGCTTATTCTTCTTAATTCCAGCAAAGACGCGGTGTCGGTCAAATTGCCAAAAATCCCAACCGCGAAGCCGCTGTTGGTCAACGGCATCGAGTACTCCGACGGCAAATTCACGCTCAACGGATGCAGTTACGGCATCTATAAACTTTGACAGATTATTTCGCCGATAACTTCAACTGAAAGTGCTCGTCGGGGCGGAGTTGGGAGCGCAAATCAAGATATTCCCGGAGTTTGCGGTCGATCACTTCCCGATCATCCGGAGTTTCGCGCAACGTCTGATAAAAATCCGGCAACACCCGGAAAAACAAATCATTCAAGACAACATATTCCGAAGCCAGCATAAATTTGAACATCAATTTCATCGCAACAGCCGCCCCGGCAAGCAGTAACCTGGTATCCGGATATATCGGCATAGCCCCCCCGAAATCACCCGGATATACTCTACACCGCCACGACCATTTTTTCAACACCGCGACGGCGGATTTATTGGCGACCGAGGGCGGGAATTTTCCCGGCGACGATCGCGGTCGCGGCGCGGAGATTTTGCGCCGCGTTTTGCCGGATGACCGCAAAGGGCAAATCTTCCTCGATCGTGCTTTGGGTAAAGCAAAATTGCGGGTGGCTATCCCCCTCGACCTTGCCGGAAAGAAGTATGCACGGCACCCCGGCTTTGGCGCAGTAGTTCGCCACTTCCGCACAGAGTTTGCCGTTTTCGGTCTGCGCGTCGGAGCATCCCTCGCCGGTGATGACGAAGTCGGCGTCTTTAAGCGCGGCAGGCAGTCCCACCGTCTCGATCGCCAATCTCGCCCCGGAAGCAAATTCGGCACGGGCAAACCCGCGCAAGCCCAAGCCCAGTCCGCCCGCCGCGCCGTCGCCGGGCACGTCGGCATCGATCAAGCCCTTATCGAGCATCACTTGGCGCAAATTGGCGAGTCCGCGCTCCAAGATCGGCATATTTTCCGGCGTGCCGCCCTTTTGCGGCGCAAACATAGCCACCGCGCCGCGCTCTCCCAGCAAGGGATTGTTGACGTCGGCGGCAATGGTGATCTTTGCCCCGGCAAGTCGCGGATCAACTTGCGAAGCGTCGATGTCGGCTATATCGCCGAGTTTGCCGCCGCCCAAACCCTTGATCTCCGCTCCGGAGCGATCAAAAAAGCGATAGCCGAGCGCCTCCGCCATGCCCGCGCCGCCGTCAACGGTGGCACTACCGCCGATGCCGATGATGATTTTTTCCGTGCCCAAATCCAGCGCGGCGCGGAGCAGTTCGCCGGTGCCGTAAGTCGAAGTTTTCAAGGGGTCGCGTTGCGCGGCATCGATCAACATCAGCCCCGAAGCCGCCGCCATTTCGATGATCGCCACCCTGCCCGATACGCCGAACTCCGCCGCGACCAAAGTTCCCAATGGTCCGCGCACCCGACCGCGATGTTTTTCCCCGCCCAAGGCGGAAGTGAGCGCATCGACCGTCCCCTCGCCGCCGTCGGCAAGCGGCATTCCGACGATCTCGGCGCCGGGTAAAAATTCCGCCAGCACCTCGCGTTCGATCTCCACCACCTGCGCCGCCGTCAGCGTGCCTTTGAATTTATCCGGAGCCAAGATGATTTTCATTAGCGCAATTCCCACAAGCCGACTTCCCCGGCTTTCATTTCCACTTCAAAATGATCGATCTTTTCCCCAACGGTTTCGCCGGAAACCATATCCACCACGGTTTTGGGCTTGGGCAAATTGATTTTCCGCTTGCCCGCCGCTTTGGCTACGAGCATCAACGCCGACTCCGAAGCCGACACGACATCGTCGCTATCCGAGTAGATGAATACTCCGGCGTTGCGGGCGATCTCGCGCAACTTGGCGCCGGGCACCCGCGGTCCATTGAAGTAGTAGGAGTTCCACCCGGCAAACTTCCCCGCCTTTTCCGCCGGAGCGAAGCCGGGGGAAACCGGGCGATCTTCCCACACCAAGTCGTTGGTGAAAAACGGCACTGGACCGCTAGGCAATACGGAAATATTCAATCCGGTCAAATCTCGGATATTTTCGGCGGCGAACCGTTCACTCTCGCGGTCGAACGCCCCTGCCCCGTAGAACCAGACGAAACTGCGGTCATTATTCTGAACTTCCTTCAACACCGCTTTCGCCGATTTCGAGAGCGCAATGCCGTCGAGCACGATGATCATTTTGTACTTTTTCAGCGTTTCCGCATCGACGTCGTCAGCGGCGTAGAGGTCAAAGGGCGCCCCGATGCGGAGCAACTGCGAAAACTGCAGTTCGCGCAAGGCGTACTCGTCGGTCATATCAAAATAACGCTGGGGCGGCAAATGGATCCGCCCGGCGAAGTCGGTGATCACCGCGATCTCGGAAACCCGGCGCCACGGCAACGCCAAGGCGCGGCGGCTGTACTTGACGGCGCGAGAAATTTCCGCGAGGTACTCCGGAGCGTTGAAGTTCCCGCCGTCGACATCCATATAGTGCATACCGATACAGTGGGTCAGCATGTTGCCGAACTCCCGGCGGAGCATATTTACCCCCTCTTCCACACTTTCCGCCTTGATCCGGTGACCATTGGAAATTTTGATTTTTCCCAACATCGTGCGGTCGTCCGCCTCGTCAAAGAGGAGCTTGCCGTGACGGGCAAGCGTAGCGGGCAATGCCCGGAAATAACCGTCCTCGCCCGGAGTCCGCCGCGAATAGGCGTGCGGGGAACTGATAATATCGACATTATCCAGCTGCAACAGTTTTTGCAGCGCCAAGTGCCGCCCGACGTTGGTGTAGCCGCCGTAAAAGTAGCCGTAAAAAACCATGGTGAGCCAGTCGCTTTTTTCCGCTTTGACGATCCGGCAAAAATGGTCAATCGCATCGACGGTCGAGGAATAGAAGCACTCGTAGTAATCGGCGCGGCGCTCCAGTGGCGGCGGGATCGGTTTGCCGTAACGTTTTTGCATCGGCAAACTGGTGTCCGGCTCCTCGCCGCCCGACCAGTAGTGCCACTCGCCCAACGTGCCGCCGGCGATATGGATGCCGATGATCCGATCGGCGTAGGGCGACTCCTTGAAGTGGCGCAACAAGGCGCGCAACGCCTCGCCCTGCTCCTTTTTCCACTTTTCCGAAGCGAAAGACTCGTGAAAGTTGGTGCCACCGCCCGGACCTTTTTTGAGCGGCGGGGCGTTGACGAAACCGACGCGCTCATCCGGGTTGGCTTCCACCCACCAGTAGGGAGCGCAGACAAAAACCCGCGGGATGAGGTAGCCATTGGGATTGGCGCGGAAAAAGTTTTCCAGAAGATCGTCGTACCAGGAAAAGTCGTACTGATTTTCCCCCACCCAGTAGGGGTGGTCAAAATACTCCCCGCTGCGGACCGTGGTAAAAACTTCGATGCCGAGTTTACCGATCTCGGCGACTTCCGCCGCGTCGAAGGGCGAGCGCCAAAAGAAAAGCGGCACCGTCGGAGCGCCGTTTTTGCACAACCGCGGCACGCCGTCGATAACTTTGACCGCAAAGGGATTATTGCTTGTAGAGCCGCAACCACTCACCGTCAGCAAGAGCGCCAGCAATCCGAAAAAATTTTTCATACCAAACACGCCACCTTTTCCATAACATACATTAGCGGATAAATCATTTCAAGCGATGACGGAAATTGACTTGCAAATCTGTCATGCAGGAAATATATTATCCCCAACACCCATATCAATCGGAGCAATTCAAGATGAAAAAAAGTTTGGCGATAATTTCCGCCGCGGCGGCGGTGGCGAACGCGGTGGATTTTTCCACGGCACGCGAACAGCTGCTCAACCGCCATATCGAGTTGGGCAAAGAATTTAAATTGGAAAACGGCGCCAAGGCCGCCCCTGGCTTCAACTCTCGCTGTGCGATCGAGGACCCCACCCGCACGCCGATCCCCGACGAGTACTTCATCCGACTGGCGCCGGAGTACAACGCCTTTGCTGAAGCGGTGCGCGAGCGGTTGGCGAGTTTGCCGCCGGTCGAGCCGGGAGTGCCCATTACCAAAGACCAACTTTGGGTCTGGGGCGGTCCGCATCCCAGCTGGGGCGGTTCGTTGCAAAAGGATACGCTAATGCGCGGCGCCCGATATTTCGACTCGGAAAACGGCATTTACGTTTACGGCCCGGTGACGGAGGAAATGATTTCCCTGCACTCCGGCTTGAAAAAAATGCTCGTCATGGTCACCAACACCTGCCGGGCGCCGGGGCAACAGCCGGAAAGCGACACCGAGTGCGCCGAAAAACTCAGTAAACTTTCGCTCAAGTACCCGAATATCACGGGCGGCATGATGGACGATATGACAAATTCTCTGGTGACCATCACTCCGGAACGAGTGGAGCAGATCGCCGCCGTTAATGCGAGTTTGAAAAAGCACAATCCCAAGTTGGAGCTGTACGGCACGGTGTATTGCCACGAAATAGTGGAAAAGGATTTTGCCGAAGTAGCCTCCCACGTCGACGGCGTTGCCCTCTGGTTCTGGCACCAGGAAATGCTTTTCGACTTGGAAAAATACGTCGAACTTTGTCGTCAGCAGTTCCCCGGCAAGAAGATCCTGTTGGGGATGTTCATCCACGACCACGGCACGGCGGACGCCGCGACGGTGAATGAATTACTCATTTACCAACTTAAAATGACCCGCAAACTTTTAGCGGAGTGCAAAATTCAGGGTTTGGTCATCTTGGGCGACCGCGAGATCCTCAAGTGGCCGGAACAATCCGCCTTGGTCAAGGGTTTCCTTTCCGCGCAGTTCTGACGCTATTGGTCTCTTTTTTGCTTCCCCTTTGGGGGTAATGTTATTTTCACAGCGTTGGGCGTTTTCGTCGTCACGCAAATATTGGCGATACCAGTGGGCTAAACTTTGCCAATCGTCATCCGCCATCGCCACGCGCTCGGCATATTTGAGTATTTTTATTAGCGTCTGCCGTTCATCCGGCAGAAAAATTTTCCACTCCGGCAACAGCCGCGAAGCAAAAAGCGCAGTGCTTTGCATCTTTTTTGCCCGCGATTCAAAATCCTCGCGCAATTTCCGGCGGTGGATGCGAATTTTCTGCCTTGTCGTCGCCACCAGTTTTTCGATGCAGGGAATATGCCGCTGAAAGGCGCACTCCAAAATCCCTTCTTCCACCCGGATTTTCAACACCCGCACCCGGCGGCAGGAGTAACGGCGATTGAATTTCTCGATCGACGCAACTAATTCAGCCAAAAAGGGGAATAGATCGTCCGGCGCTTCGACTTTCCACTTGGGGACAGTTGCCACCTGCCGAAACAGCAACGGGGCATCGGCAAACAACTTTTGTTGCAATTCCGCTTTCATCCCTCAATCCTCGATAATGATTTTTGTCGGCCGGGTACGGAGCACATGATTTTCCGGCGGACGATAGTGAATATCCAACTTCAAGCGGCAAACGAGGAGACCATTCTGCAACTCCCAGTACCGCCAAGTCGCCTGTTCCCAACCGCAGGGGGTTTCGACGAGCAATCCGCGATATGGCGGGTGTTCAAGGCGATAAAGGGAGCCGAAAACTTGTCCGGCCTGACGCCAGTGCCCGTTGCGACAAGTCATCACGCTCCAATTTTCGCCGCCGGAACCAAACTCACCGGTCCAAACCAACAGTTCCTCCCGGCGATCGCCATCCAAGTCGCAACGACACACTCGTGGTTGGTGTGCCGACGATCCATTTTGCCGAAAGGGCAAATATTCCGCCGCGCACTCGCGGGGGAGCTCCGCACTCGCCACCGTTTGCTCAATCAATTCCGCTCCGGACGACTGCCCCAACACCACGGCCAACACCAGTAACAAAAGTTCGTTCATAACTTAAAACCCCACTTTTTTGCGCTCGTAAAAGCGATTGGTATTTTTCGCTTCGCTTTCCCGCTCCAGCGCCGCCAATCTTTCGGCATTGGTCACCGCATCGCCGAGGTAGAAGAAACTCTGCCGCACCACGCGAAAATCGCCGGGCACGAGATGCGGGATTTCCGCGAGATGCGCGACCTCGGAATCGGTGAGCGTAGCCTTGAACATCCGCTCAAAAAAGAGTTTTTTGCCCGCCGCGTCGAGGTAATCGAACTCCAACTTGAAAGTGAATCGCCGCAAAATTGCCGCATCCAAATTGGCGATAAAGTTGGTGGCGCCGATCATCACCCCCGGGAAATTTTCCATTTGGTAAAGCAATTCATTTACCTGACTTACTTCCCAACTGCGCTGGGCACGCTCGCGGCTCTGCACCACCCCGTCGATCTCGTCGAGAAAGAGGATCGCTTTGCGCGCCGCCGCCGTTTCGAATGCTTCGCGGATATTTTTTTCGGTGCCGCCGACATACCTGTCAAGCAAATCGCTGCCCATTTGGATAAAGATGTTGGTATTGAGTTGTTCACCGAGGTATTTTACGAACTCGGTCTTGCCGGTTCCGGGGGCGCCGGAAAGCAGAATATTCATTCGCGGTATATCGATTCCTCCGGATGCTTCCCGTTGAAAACGGCGCACCGCTTCGACGATGCGATCAAGCGGTATCGGTCCGCGAATGTTCAGCCCCTCCAACGAATAGTCCTGCGCCGGGCGCATTCTGTCGCTGGGGTGATGCAAGCCTAAAAGTTCGCAGTGTGGTTTCATCAGCGTCTCAACCAGATCTTCCACCTCGCCCGAAGCGGGATCGAGTTTGGCCAAATTCTGCAAGGCCAGCGTAATGCCACCCGCGCTCACCGGGTAAAGTTCAGAAAATTTGCACATCATTTCCTCGCTCACCAAGTCCGTGAGTTGCATCTTTTCGACGTTGTTGCGCCAAATGATCAAGCGTTGCTCGGCACCGAGCACATCAAAGCGGATCGAGTAGTCGAAACGACGGCGGCTGGATTCATCCAGTTCCTCGGCGCGGGTATTGGTGATCCAAATCGTCGGGGTGGTCACGGTATCGAGTACGCTGTTGAGCAAACCCTTGTCGCCAGCGGAAACCGGCAAAACTCCGCCAAAAATTCCACTTCGCAACATTTCGTCGGCTTCGTCGACGATAATGAGACTACGAGCAGGATCAACTTGGTTGTTGCAGACTTGGAGCGCCCCGAAGCGGAATGACGGCGCACTGGCGGCGCGCCCGCCGCGCTCGCTGATATTTTGAGAGATGACGTAGCAGGTGCGATCCAGCTCCGCCGCCAACGTCCGGGCAAAACTGGTCTTGCCGGTCCCCGGAGCTCCGTAGAACAAAATATTTACCGGAGATTTGCCGTTGGCACTTTGCACGATGCGCTTGAGAATGCTACCGTGTTTCTCGGTCAGGCTACTGTAGAACGCCCACGGCAACACTTTCTCGCGGCAGACATTGAAAAAACTGCTGGCGATGGGTTCGGTGCGAATACCATTCAAAAAGCCCATCAGGGAGCGGTTGAAATCAATATCTTCGTCAACACATCCGTAGCGGCGCAGTTTCCCCCTTTCATCCAATGCAGTGAGAACTTCCGTCAAGTCGCGGTCGAGACTTTTGGCGATGAATACCACCTTGTCATTTTCGTCGGAGCGGCGGTTGTGGCCGTCGGCGATGCAGAGCAAATCGTTGCTGACGAAAGCGAGTACCAGCAGAATGTCCACCTCAAAATCCGACAGCGTTAGGGTTTTCTGCAGTTCTTCCACCCGCCGGGGGAAGTCCTCGCGGCAGGTTTTTTCGCGGGGATGCGCGACGAAAAAAGCCTCGATAATTTCAAGAAGCATCTTGCGCAACCGATTGCGGGCAAAAACCTGACTCCAGATCTCGCGAATAATTTCTTTCTTTTCATCTTCAAAATCCAGTCGGTTGCGCCGCTCCTTGCAGTTGCACAGCCGCGACAGAGTTTTGGGCGGGAAACTTTTTTCGATCAGGTTGCGCAGTTCCTGTGCGGTCAAAAGCGACGAGACCAGAGCAAACGTATCGTCATTTTCGACACTGCCATTGTGGTTGCGGATGAATTTGGCAAAAAACTCCAACGCCTTGCCGGTTTTCCAAAAGTTGCTTTTTTCTTGGTAGTTGTTCATGATTTTGCCTCCCGGATTAATTTCCCATTCTCCGTTTGAGCAAATTCCGTGCCAACTGTCGTATTCGGTAAAAAAAACGGCGAAACGCCCCGCCGACTGGTCAAATTTTGCCTATCGCTGTTTTATTTTTAACTGCACTCGAAATCCGTCCGACTAATTTACCGCCTGGAGCGAACACTGGCACAGGATTTGCTACTAATTGCGACAGATGTTCACAAAGGAGATAGATAAATGAAAGATGCATGGATCAAGTTGAAAGAATTGCAGGAACATCCGGAGTTGGCTAATACCCCGGGGTACGAACTTGACATGTTGGTAGAAGAAGGCGACCCGATCGACTGGTTTTTGTTGCTAATGGAGCAGCCTCAATTAGCGCCGGATGACGAATGGTGGTTCAACAATAAACAGGTCAACCCCGTCCCGCTACCGTGGGGCAAATTGCTCGCCCGGCGACCGGAATTTGAAAAATATTGCCGCTGGGAAACGGTCAGCCGTCTGGACTTGGTGGAACTTGCTTTCCTCGCTCCGGAAATATTTGAGCGCAATTTTCCCAACGGCAAATGGCACGACCTCTACGCCTTTTTGACTCCGCAGGAAGTGGCGCGGCTATTATCTGATGCGCCGCAGGCAGTGGAAAAATTGGATATGGAGGAAGTCGCGAAGTTCCTCGCCCCGGACACTTGGCTTTGGGTGATCGAATATCAGCCGCAGTTGGAAAAATACTTTGACTGGTCGACGGTGGAAAAACGCGCCTCGCTCTATTGGGAATTTTTGTTGAAGCGCCAGCCGCAATTCGCCGAACACTGCGATTTTTCTTTGTTGCGGGGCGATGCACTTCGCCGGATCCTCTGCCGTCAGCCGCAACTGGTGAAATTTTGCGACTGGTCAAAAATCAAAATGAGCACCGCCGATCGGCAAAAATTATTAGAGAAAGGAATAATAAAGTGAGAAGAAAAATTGCACCCGCGATCGCAACGATCGAAATCGAGATCCCGGATTGGAACCGTTTGGCATTTACGAAAATGTTACTTGCCGGGAAAACTATTGTGCCGTGGACCAGGAAAGAACGGCTCATCGACGATCCATTTTTCTATTCCCATGAGCATGATGTGGAGCGGGCGATGGACGAAATTTTTACTCCGCAGTGGATAAGCAGGAAATTTTCCCAAGCCCGCGCCGAAGCGGCGGAGTTGGCAAACGAGTTTGCCGCCGAAGGGATCCCGGAGCAACAGCTCAAAAAACTCAATGCCAACGCTCTTTTCAAGGGAGAAGTCAAGCGCGCATTGCGTCGCGTCCGTCTTGATGCCAATCAGGAAATTTGCCGTTGTTGGGTGCGTATATTGAAAAGCTGTCCGGAGTATGTTGACTTGTGCCCCTGGCGTTTTTTTCAGGGCGACCGCATTTGGCAGAGTTTGCAGGACAAGGAGTTGTTGCGGGCGATAAATCACACTCAGCGCGAACTTGCGGAAAAGTTCAACTTGAATGCGATGTCGCCGGGGGATTGGAGTGAAGTTTTGAAAATCGTCCCGGAATTGGAGTCGCGCCGACCGAAAAAGGAATATGATTGTCTGGTTGAATAAATCAGGTAGAGAAAATGAAAATTAGGGTATTGCCACGCGCCTTTTTTGAGCCAATCAAAGCTACGCCGGGGAAAGCTGAAAGGAGAAAGAAAAATGTCGGAAAACATTCAGGAATTGTTGGCAAAGATGAGCGAACGCATTGAGGAGCTCGAAAATCGAGTTGAAAATTTGGAAAATCAAGTTGATAGTTTGGAAAATGAAATAATGATTATTTACTCAAGTGATGAAGGTTGAATACGATAAAAAAAAAGGGGGGGCTAAAAAGCCCCCTCTTTTTTCTTTTACCTCAATCGGCAAATTATTTCCGATGTTATTGTGCTTCCAACTCAAACCGCTTGCCGCCAAATTCCGGATGGGCTTCCAATAGAAAATTCCAATCCAAATCGTTGAGCTTTTCCCAATCGCACTGATCGGCAAACTGCGGGTGCTTGTACAACAAGCGCGCCCAAGCCCGACCGTCAAGTTTGCTCCAATCGCACTTGTCGGCAAACTGAGGTTGTTCTCGCAGCAAAAGCGACCAATCTTCGCCGTCGAGATAGCGGCAGTCGCATTTATCGGCAAACTGCGGTTGATTGATTAACAACCGTAGCCATACCAGTCCCATTTCAAGCCCTCCGCTATTGAGTTTGCTCCAATCACACTTATCGGCGAATTGCGGCTGTTCTTGTAGCAAAAGCGCCCAATCTACGCCGTGGAGCTTGCTCCAGTCGCATTTATCGGCAAATTGTGGCAGTCCTCGCAGTAAAAACACCCAATCTCCTCCGTGGAGTTTGCTCCAATCGCATTTGTCGGCAAACTGCGGTTGCTTTTGCAGCAAAAGCGACCAATCATTGCCATCAAATTTTTCCCAGTCGCACTTGTCGACAAACTGCGGCTGCTTGCACAACAAGCTCGCCCAATCTCTGCCGGTAAGTTTTTCCCAGTCGCAGTTGCCAGCGAACTGCGGCTGTTCTCGCAGCAAACTTGACCAATTCATGCCGTTGAGTTGGCGCCAGTCACACTGGTCGGCGAGTTTCGGCCTATCCAACAATAAATCCACCCACTCGTCTCCGGTGAGATCATCAAACGACACATTTTTTTCATTCATAATTTTTATCTCCTTTGATCAGTTGTTTTTGAGCTTTGAAATAGTGGCGGAGCGTTCCTGCAAATAGGCGACACAATCCGGAGCGTATTCATCCCAGTAAGGCGACAACTTTTCCGGATTGCCGGTGTGGCCGGAAATGAGGTATTCCGGAGCGCCGGCGGGATTGCCAATTACCAAGTCGTGGAAATGACTGTTGCAACTCCGGATATCCTCCCAGGCGAGGATGCCGTCGGCGTGACCGGGCTGGATAATGGCAAGATATTTGGGTTTTTCACTATTCTGCACATAGAGCCCTTGAAAGACCGCATTGATCTCGCCACGCAGGAAAAACAAGCTGAAAGCCTGATCGCCGTCGTCGGATTTCCAGATGCTCCAATGACCAAATGGCTCGACGCCGCGTTGCAGTTTTTCCAGATTTTCCCGTTCCGCGACGGTGATTTCAAACGGCAACGGCACGAAGCTGTCGGGGGCAACTTCCGCCGTGCCGATCTCGCGCTCATAGACGAGCTCGTAACCGAGCGGCGGATTGACGCGCAAATCGTGCAGATATTCCTCTTTGGTCGTCAAAATGTCGGTGTAGATGAAACTGTAAACATTGCCGACCAGAAATTTGATCGGCGTACCGTTGACACCGCTTGCGGGGTAGTAGAGCGAATCGCGGAGCAGATCGCGCAACGGGAAACGCCCCGGCGTTTTCCCCCGGACGATCTCCCGCAGCCATTCCGGCTGCGCCAAAATCGGTAAAGATGAAATTGACATATTGTTTTTCCCTTTCTTATCTTTTGTGATGCTAAGTGTTCGTTCTTTTGTCGCTGAAGAAATTTTCCTCTTCGCTCATGTCCAATGCTCTAAAATAAATTCCAAATTCCGGCTGACAATGAATTAGCATAGCCCTGGTTTCGGCATTTAATCCTACCATTTTGCTCCAGTCACACCGGTCCTCGAATTGCGGTTTTTTACTCAAAAGATATGCCCAATTTTCCCCCGTGAGTTTATTCCAAGCACAGCGGGTAGCAAATTTTGGTTGCCGTACCAGCAAATAGCTCCATGCCTGACCATCAAGCTTAACCCATTTGCAGTATTTGGCAAATCGCGGCTGTTTGCTCAATAGACACGCCCAATCTCGGCTATTGAGCTTGTCCCAATCGCAAAACTTGGCAAGCCGCGGTTGGTCGCGCAACAAAAGTGCCCAATTTGTACCGGTGAGTTTATTCCAATCGTTTGACTCATAGTATGATTCTTTATGCGAAGCGTTCACAATATTCTCCCTGATTTTATTATTGCTTTTTGATGCGGCAACATATTCCGTCGAGTTTGAGATATTTCAAGTTTGGCGGCAGCGACAAATCGCGAGAATCCAGCCGTTGACTAGTCATGGCAAAGCGCGTTTCGATCCTCAAATACTCCAAATCGTTGAGCTCCGGCAAAAACGACAGCGTTTCCAAACAGGCGCGCTTATCAATGAATGGGTGATTCAGCAGGAATAAATGGAGCGCTTTGAGCTTTTTGAATTTGCCGAGCGCCGCCAATGCTTCGTCGGTGTAAATGATCCCATTGCGCAATGCCAAAACTTCGAGATTTTCCAGTTTACTAAATTCCGCCGCCGCATTGGAGTCGAAAACGATGCAACCGCGCACTTTATCATGCAACTGATCAAGATCAAGTCCGCGCAAATTTTTGAGTCTGCCGATCTCCGGAAATATTGGAGCATTGTCGACGTGGTAACAGGATTTCAAAGTCAAATAGTGTAGTTCCACGGCATCGCCGGCGGCTCGGATGATTCGCTTCGGGGCGCGGCAACTTTTTAATTGCAAAGCGTCGGATCGATTCTTTTTCAGTTCCGCGAGAAAAATTTTGCTATCACCGTCGTTTGCAAAGATCGGAGTTGTGTTTATCTCTTTGAGACTGAATATGTATTTGGTCGGAGTCTGCCGGTGTTTGAAAGTGAAAAATTCGATCGGGGCCACTTTGGCGGAAATGACGGTATGATCCACATTGTGCCGAACCAGTCGCAGATCACACTCCGGCGTAGCGAGATACTTTTCCGCAGCGTGAAGCAGATTTTTCTTCGCATTTTTGCCTTGCACATCATCTGCCGGGATCTCGAATTCAGCCACGCATGGTATATATTCGGCAAATTTTTCTTGCGCGCACCGGCAAATCAGTTTTTCAGTTTGCCATTCCATGGTTTTACTCCTTTTTATTTAGGGATTTTGGCTTCTGCCACATATAGAGCAAGAGTCGTGCCAAGGGGATTTTCAAGCTCAATTGCGCGGAGAATAAAAAAGGAGTGGTCAAAACCTGACCACTCCCGGTGCAAAAAATGAATGACTTATTTAATAGTCAAAACCGCCCAAGAATCAAAAAAGCGGTTTTTGGCGAGTGTCATCGCTTATATTATTTTGTTTTTTACGTTTTCCGCCTCAATTATAACGATGGTTATAATACTTGCTAATCTTTCAACACCTCTGCTACCGGCAGCATTCGTCCACCAAAGATTCATACGCGGTTAACTTTTCAATGACATTCTCCATGCTAATTTTGTCGCGGCCAAATATGTTCTCAAGTTCAACAATCGCTATTGTCATATATGTGCCAGCGCAAAAATGCCGAGGAACTTTAATTTCCGGAAAATTGTTTTTTGCTTGTTTCATTAAGTCATCATGACATTTTTGCCTTATTGCAGATCGCTCACTTCTATCGCATTGGGGGCATATTTTGAAGCAAAATTTATTTTGTTCAAACTGCAAATACATATCTCCTTTAATGCCATCCTTTTCAAACCCATTCCAATGCCACCAAGCTCCCAAAAATCCACCATTCGGATTTGACACATAACTCCACTTAAGATCGGAACGGGACGTTTCCAGCTCCTTGTAGAATCCCTGCCAGGCATTCCAATCCCATTTGGATACCGGTAACCTTCTAAAACAATTAGTGGCATCTTCAATTTTTTGCAAACGATCACGATAATTGCGCACTAACATATTGTCGCCGGTATAGTTTTTTAGGCAATCTAAAATATCGTTTCGAAAAATAATTTCGTATCCGTCGTTTTCAACTTCCTTCAATATCGCTTCAGGCTCATTGCCGGTTTTGACATACGCAAAACATTTATCCCAAGTGCTATATTCATTTTCCACCGTTTCCTTATAGCACTTAAGCTGCTCGTTGTGGATCGTGGTTCCAGTTTTATCCTCAATAGCAAGAAAAATGCTATTGTTGATTTTTGCATAAACATCAATGTGTTTCCATTGTCTGCCGACCTCAATATTATTTACTTCGAGGTCGGGTTTTTTTGTCAACAAGCGGATAAATTTTATTGCCATATCATGTAGTTGTCCATCTGCCTGTTGGTATTGCGGGGATGCTGCTGACAATATCCAGGCAAACATTGCATCTTGGCTAAGTTCCGAAGTCGCAAAAGAAAATATATTTGGCGTTTGTGTATTTTGAGATATGTTTGATGTTGCTAATTGCAAAATTTGCCGCAACTCTTCCAATTTGGGTCCGTAAATCTGCATATTGTCATCTATAAAATCCTTAATTTTTTGCCTGTCTTCGTCGCAATGATATTGCTCATTTAGTGAACTCGTTTGTCCGGTTATAGCGGCAGCGGTTAAAATCGCCATGTCTAAAACGCGGGATAACGGCAATTCTTCACTCCGTTGCGACCATCCGAGCTCACTTCGACGCCAACATTTTACTGAAATGTCTTCCTTGTCCCACGATTTTCCAATATCAAGGAATTTTGCATCTCCGTATCCGGCTGAATTGTCGATGGCTTCGTAATTTGCCGACAGCATAGGTTTATGTTTTTGATATTGAGGGATTCCTTCTATTGGCGACATGGTGTTTCCTCCTTTTGTTTTGATATCAGATAAATTTCTGTTCTCAGCCATTTTACTTTCTCCTTTCGCAAATTTAATAGACTCTGCCCGATATGTAGCAAGAGTCGTGCCAGCGGAGTTGTTGAGCTTGCGGGCACAAAAAAAACAGGCGGCGGTCACCACAATTTGTCCACCGCCGCGCAAAATTTGAATAGTTACTTCACATCACTCGGCATCCGAGGAATAAATCTCCAAGCAGATCTTGCGGATTTGGCGGTAGAGTTTTGCATAGCGCCGCCATGCGACGCGGCGGAAGGTCGCCAGATCTTTGATCGGGCCGATATCGCAGGACCAAAGACCATCGTGTTTACGCTTCAATCCGGCAATGGCATTGCATTTTTCCAATACTTTTTTCAGCTTGGGATTTGCCGTGTTGCCGCAGATGCGAAGCGTGATTTTCCAATTTCCCCGGCGAGAAGGGGCAAAGCCTAAAGCCAACATGTCGACATCCGGAGACAGCCAAATGCGCCGATTGTTTTCGTCATCAAGATTTAGTTTTTCCTGCAAAAATTCGATTGCTCTCTCAAAATCCGCCGAAAAATTCTGCAAAAACTTATTTTGCGTGATCGCGTGGGTCGATTTTTGCAAGCGTTTGGCGATAGTGCAGAATTTGATCGGCGGAGTGTTGGGAGTCAACAGCGACTCGAAATCATTCAGCACTGATTGCATATCGACTTTTTTTACCCAGTTGATGCGCTTGGGCAGTTCCGGAAAATTTACAACAAAGCGCTGCCGTCGGCGGGTGCAGTTCAGCGCAATTCTAGCGGCTTCTGCAGCTTTCATAGTTGACTCTATACTATTCGCGATCGCGGTTGCCGCTGCCGAATCGCTCTTAAAAAAGGAAGTCAAAGCATCGGTGACGGAATTTTGGCAAGCGGCAAGTTCCGTATCGGTCGCGTTGTTGCCGCTATGGGTTGACAGCGAAAAATCCCCGGAAAAACCTTCACTAACATAATTTTTATCCACCTGACACGACACATACGGCGTGATCGCATCGCCAATGGCACTAAAGAGTAATTTTTTCAAATTCGCTACCGCGCCATTCCGACTGCAAACGACCTCCCAGAGCGACGATTGGAAATCAAAATGCAGCTTCCACTTCCAGTTGCCGCCTTCAAACTTCCCCTTCAACTCCGCATCAAAAACCTTTTTATCCATTTTTCACTCTTGCCAAAAATTGTTTATCAATTCTCTTGGACTATCAACTTAAAAGAAAATCCATGAGCATTTGGGCGTTTACATTGCGGCGTGTTACTGCTTCGTTGCGATTCCAATTTCCAACTTTATTGCTCAATTCTTTTACGGATGCAAACTTGCTCTCCAGATAAGCCGTCGGTTTTGCTTGTGAATGATTTTGGATACGACGATTGATTGACCTTTCCAATATTACCATATTGCCTAATTTATTAATTTCTTCTCCCCAATCGTCAATGACTTGTTGAGTATTTTCTTCTGGTGTTGCACTTTGAATGTGCTCAATGTCGATTTCCGACCAGAGACGCTGCAAAAGCTGTTGATCTTTGCTGTCTGTTTTCAGATATTCCACCAACCGGCAAATCAAGTTTTTCCACTTCGGATAGTTTGCTATTTCTTCTCCACAGCCAGATTCTAGCAACGCCTGTAGATTTGACCCACGGTATGGACCGCCCAATTTGGAATCAAGGGTACCCACACCTCTATTTTCACTGGTCGCAAAATCCTTTAAGGCATCAAATATTGCCGATTTAACGCCGTCGATTTGTCGAGCGAAGCCCAAACTTGGCGGACACAACTTTTTAAAAAGCGACATGGTAAAGTTGAAGATTTCAGCCGAAGAAATGCGATCAAAAAATCTGGCGATGATCGGCAAATCCCAAGCGTAATGACCGTAGCGGGTCTCCCAAATCATATTGTGGATTATGTGGAAGTGCGGATCGCTTTCCAAAAAGGCATAGATTTCTTTGTAGCAGTCAATGATTCTCGGCAAATCATCGATTGAGAGTTCAATATTTTTCTCGGCAAATTCATCGTATTGGCGAATTCTCAACAACGTATTGAAGAGTTCTTCGAAAAATGATTCATACGACTTGCCGAATGCACTTTGCGGCAAATTGAATTTTGCGCAAATGATGCGTTGATAAGTCCGCAAAACATCCGCCATAGATAATGATTTCGGAGCATACCTATTATTGCGGTTGTACTCCTCGATGCTGGCATAAATATCCGAAATTTCATCAAAAACGGAGTCGTTCGCGCCTTGATTTTTCAAATAATCGTAAAATCTAATTTTGAATAGATCAGTGGCCCCTAAATCCATTCCTGCGGTATTGATTGTGTTAAAAATCTGCAATGTCTTTGACAGTCCAGCGTGAGTTTCCAGAGTAACAAACAGAATTTTATCCGATTTTATGAAATTATAGAGGGCACATCTAATGTTTACCGTCTCTTCTTTTGTTCCTCCGCTGAAATACTCATCCAAAAGATTTTCAAAGGCATAAAAATTTTGGATATATGTATTGCCGCCATCAAAAGCGTTGTCCCCCTGATTTCGGCTTATAAACGCCGAATACTGATCCAGTTTAAGCTGTTCCTCGCCGCTGGATACTGATGTACGCAGTTTGTTTTCTGCGTATGGAATCACATTGAGCCCAAGCTTTTTTTCCAAAACATTAGCCAGAATCACAAAAGTCGTGATGCGCTGTTGTCCGTCAATTATGTGATATCCTTTAAGCTTATTACAGGCATCTAGAGGGATTGGTTGCGACAATTGCATGGTTCCCATAAAAACAGGGACATGTGTGTTTACTGCATCCTGAAGATTTTCCAGCAGCTTTCGCAATTCGTTTTCGCCCCATGAATACTGACGCTGATAACGAGGGAAGCGATATCTCGCGTCGTCGGAAAAAATGCATTTGTCGTTCCCCCAAAGTGAAGCGGTGCCGGGAATAATTCTGAATTCGTTTTGACTGGACAACTCTTCCCATATTTGAGGAAGTTGGTCTATCACATTGTCGTTTCCATATCTACAAAACCGCTTTTGCGGGTCTCCGCCCCGATAGAAGTCCCTCTTCTCTTGCGGCAGAATGACAATTTTTGCTGAACAAATCACTACATTGTGATCATCTACAAATTCCCCTTTTTCTTTTGTTGTGAAATGAATCCTTGATTCTTCATAAGACCTAAATTCATCATTCGCTTTAGCTAATGCCACGGGGATTGCGCCATCTTGAATTATGAAAAAATCTCCCGGTTGCACTGCATTCCAATTGCCGATTTTTTTACTTGGCTCAAGATGAAAAAATACGCACTCGTAATCCAAGAACACATCTAAAACACTCTTTCCCCCCTCACCCCAACGCGAACCGATTTTCCAAACATTCATTGTTCTCACTCCTTGTGGTTGTTTTTGCTAAAAATATAGGTCAAACAGCATATTGCAAGCTGGTTATAACTATTTTGCAGATACATGCCTATCTATAGAGTTTTCTAAATCTACCGCTGTAGTAGCAGTCGTTGCAAATTTCCCCTTGTTTGTCTGGATTGTCAAAATCATCGCGGTGAATTGCTCTTTTGCAGCAAGGGCAAACAACAAAATCATCAGGCAGATCAAAATTATCCTCTTTATCTTTGTCTCTATGGCGCAATGCACATTCAAGCATATCCTCAAATTCTTTATCTTTATATTCTTCCAGAGATATAAAATCATTGTCAAACAACACAAGCAGCGCTTGATTTTTTACTTCTTCCGAGAAATTTCCTTTTATAGCAGTTCGTGCGACATCTTCTAGAAACCAATCATTTTTTTCATCAAGCGGGGCATCTAAAATCGCAGTAATATATTTTTCTTTTTCCGCATCGCTCTCAGCTAAATCAAGCAAATGCTTTTGACACCAGGGTTGCCCTGCATCAGCAGCTTTGTGAACCCAATAGAGATAACGCGGAGAATCTTTTTCGTAAAGTAAAGTCATTTCGCCAAAAAGATCTGCTACTTGAGTTGAATCTTCAAAAAAATTATTCCGTGTTTCAGCTTTAGTTATAGCAAATTCCCACCACTCTGGAGCGATTTTTCCATTTCCAATATCATCCAAATAGTGAAGATCAAGCAATAGTAAATTTCTGATAGTAACTTCTTCCAGCGTTTCATCCCCAAGATACGCTTGATTATAATATTTCCATGCTAACTCAAAATTTTTCTCAACCCCTCTGCCAAGTCGGTAGCAATCTCCTAATTCTGCGTTCCCCCATTTATCTTTTTGAATAGCGATGTTTAAATAATGTAGCGCTTGAGGATAAGATTGTTCAGTATGCTCTCCGTAGAGAAAAGCCTTGCCAAGCACATAGTATGCATATGGATATCCGTAATCGGCGGCAATTTTGAAGTAGTGAAAAGAATCTTTTGATTCGAAAAATTGATCTATTTCTTCATCTTCCTGATCAGAAATGGTTCCATCAACAGCTTTTTGAATTAACTCCTTGAAGCGAATATCAGACAATTTTTCGTTCTCTTTCATTGTGTTTTCTCCTCATAGTTGGTCAGATGTAAAATATCACTTGCATTTATAATTTGCAACGGCTTTTTCCATTTATATTCAACAGTTTTGGCATTTGCGAAATTCGGAACGAATTCCGCAAATGCGTACTTAAAAAGGTTTGTGAAGGGAAAAAGGGGTGCGGGGAAAAAGGGAAAGAACTTTCCTCAAAAGGTCTTCCCTTTTTCCCTGCGGGAATTAACCCACTCCCCATTATTTTTCCTCCAAGTATTTGCGGACGGTGTTGCGGGCGACTTGGAGCGCGTCGGAAGTACGGGAGAGGTTGTGTTCGTATTTGTCGTAAATGCGAACAATGTGGCGGCGGATCGCCGATTCGAGGTCGTCGGGGAGGCTTTCTTCGGCGGCAGCGGGGAGGAGTCCAGCCATCATCGACTTGTGTTCTTTGAGCAGTTTATTGAAATCGTTTTCCTCCAAAACATCGGCGCGTTCAAGGATGTTGAGCAATTCGCGCACATTGCCGGGGTATTCGTAGTTTTTCAATACTTCAATTTGTTCCGACTTCAACCGGTGGTGGTGGGACTTCAACCAGTAATTATTGGCGATATAGGCAATATCTTCCTTGTGTTCGCGCAGTGCCGGAGCGTGGATCTGCACGACATTGAGCCGGTGGAACAGGTCTTCGCGGAACTTGCCCTCGCGTACCATAGCGGCGAGGTCGCGATTGGTGGCGGTGATCAGCCGGATATCGACGGCGATCTCGTCTTTGCCGCCCAGACGCATAAATCTGCCGCCCTCGAGGACGCGGAGCATCACTCCCTGCGCTTCCAGCGGCATTTCGCCGATCTCGTCGAGAAAGAGCGTGCCGCCGTCGGCAAGTTCAAAAATCCCCTGTCGCTGCTCTCCGGCTCCGGTAAAAGCCCCCTTTTCGTGGCCGAAAAAGCGATCTTCCAAAAGATTGGGGGTGACGCTGGCGCAGTTGAAAGCAATGAATGGTTCCAACCGGCGCGGCGACTTGTTGTGGATAAGTAGCGCGATAGTTTCCTTGCCGGTGCCGCTTTCGCCGTGGATAAATACCCGTGCCCGGTCGTGGGCGGCGACCCGGGCGATCTGCTGCTGCAAAGCCATCATCACTTTGCTTTTGCCGAGGAGTTCGCGGTTGCCGTAGCGCAGGAAGTGCTCGATCATCTGCTTTTCCACCGAACTCCACTTGGATTCCGGTTCGCGGCGGGCGAGATGAGTTATCGCCAGTCCGTAAGCCTTTTCGTCCTGATAGTTGCGGTAGAAAAACATCGCCGCATCCAAAAGCGTATTGTAGTTGCGCAACTCCGGAGCGTTCTCTTCGGCAATCAGTTTTGCCAAATCGTCGGAGGGGATATTGAAGCACTTGCTGACCGCTTCGGTGATGCCGTCGGCTTCGCAGACAAAGGAAGTCAGCTTTTTCCGGGTGGTTTCTTCAATGCAGTCGGGGAAATCCATGGCGCTGATCCACAGGACTTTGACCTTGGCTTTTTGGAGCCGGGTCAAGGCTTTGTCCAAGAGGCCCGGATCGCCGGACAGGTCGACACCGAGGATGGCGATCTGCTTGTAACCGGCGACTTCATTGAGGAATTCCGGCAGTTTTCTCGCACTCATGCCGACGACATCGGCATTTTTGTAGTGACGCAGAGCCAGTGCCGCGGCGCAGGCGTAATCTTTCCAGAACCAACCGGTGATGATCAAGGTTTCCATGATTTTTCTCCTTTGATTAAAATTTTACCAGACGGTGTTCATTTATTATTATAACTCCCGATTGTTCTCTATTCAAATTGATTTGCAAAAATTGAACAATTTTTACGGCAAGTCGATCCAGCGCCGGTAGAGTTCGCAATATTGCAAACAGTTGCGGAGATTGTTGTTTTTGCGCGGGCAGCGCTCTTCTTTGCGGCAGTATATCCACCGGGCGACGCCGTTGATGAACTCAATACGGCGTTCACCACCCCAGTAGTGACAACTGCCACAGCGATTCCAAGCAGCGTTGAAGTGATTGTTTTCTTCCATTTTTACATTCTCCTTATTTTTACCGGGCAGTCGATGCAGTATTGCCGCCTGCCGCATGCTTTGCAAAAAGAACCGAGCCACACCGCGTCGAATTGCTCCGCCAATGGTTCAACGATCGCGATATCGTCGGTGATGATGCCGTTTTCAAAGTTGCGGCGGTTTTCGCTTTTGGCGCCCATGCCGGCTCCGGTCAAATTGGCACTGCCCATATAGGCGCGCACGCCGTCGGCAATGATGCACTTGAAGTGCACTCGCGGACAGAGCACCCGGTCAATGCCGCTCCACAAGCCGGGGAAGCGGTCGAAGTCCTGCCGGAAAGCGGGTCCCGGTTCTTTGGCGTGGACCAGCCGGATCTCAACGCCGCGCTTCAGCAGTTCGGCGAGGATTTGCAAAAAGGGGACCATCGCGCCGTTTTTTTCTACATACATATCCTTGATGTCCGCGGTGGCGATCCACAGCCATCTGCGCGTACTATTTACCAATTTTTGGACCGCCTCTTCATAGATCTGCCGATTCAAGACAAAGCGTGTAGCCATTTTCGTTTTTCCTTACGTATTTCGCCAGAAATTCATCCAGCCGTTCTGAACTTGCGGATGCGGCAAGCGCTTTTTTGAAACAACGTTCCGCCGAGGCGAAGTCGCGCACGATCATTAAATACGCTTCGGTGATCTCAAGCAGTCCACTTTGATCGTCGGCAGCCGTGCGGCACTCATTCAGCAACAGACAGCGCATCGCGTTGTCGCGGTCGTGCAGATACTCCATCCAAACGCGTGCACAAAGATTTAGATGCTCAGGCACACTGACGAGCGAATGTGCTTCCGCTTCGCGGATCAGCCGCGCCGCCTGCGCCGGATCGTCTTTACTCAGTTGCGTCGCAGCTTCAAAGTATGCCGAAAATCTCATAAAACCTTTCCCTATGATTTTTATTGCCGACGCTTTTGTTAGAAGCAAAAAGCGTGCCAGCGTTGGTCGCCTACTTGAAACTGCTTTATTTCGGCACTTCGCCGGTAGATTTTTGATTGCGTGATTCAAAAATTGAACATTGAATTTTTGTTTTTGTAATAGAAATTAGCTCAAAGAATAGTCTGGCACGCTTCTTGCTGATAGAAATGACGGATAGCTGATCCGCGGTTGGGTCGGCGACAAAAAACCAAAGAAGGGGGAATATTATGGCTTACTATTGCAAACATTGCGGACAGCGCTTTACCAGCGTGCAAACGATGGGCGCTATGGGTTGTCCACGGCATCCGGCAGGTGCTTATCGAGGAAAACACGCGCTTTATGAGGGCAGCGAAAAAAGCCGCTACACCTGCAAGTACTGCGGACAGAGTTTCACCAGTTTGCAGACAATGACCGGCGCGAAATGCTACCGGCATCCGCTTGGCGCATACAAGGGCAGACACGAACCTGCGCTGTAAAAACAATTTCAAAGCGCGATAAAAAGAAGGGCTTCGATCATGGATAGATCACATTATCCGGCTTTTCAGGATCTCTGGAAAATCGATGGCAATGCGGAAAAGTTCCTGCGCGAAAAATTGTCGGACGAAACCGATGCAATTTATCGGAAACGTTTGGAGCAGGAACTCAATGCCATTACCCAAAACCAATGCGCGATCGATTTTGTCGCACTGTACATGATCCATGTCGCCGCAAGTTCCGTGGGGCATCTCGCGGTGGGTAGCGGTATTTTGTCCGGACTACTGGTCGCCAACCGACTCGGTCTATCCTATATCGATCCCGTTGAGTATGAACTCGATTTTAGCGCGTTTTTGAAGCCGGAAACCGGCTTGAATCCGCTCTTTACGCTTTCGCTTTCTGCCAAAGGTAAAGAGCGGATCATTTCGTTTCTAAAATTGCGCTTGGGGGCAAATCGCGTCGCGGTCGACGGTGATTTGCTCTATCTCGCCAATAAGTCGATCCGTGATATCGCTCTGTGCGATTGGGGCAAGGATCGGACATTGACCTTGAAAGAGCCTTTGCCACCTTTTGACGACAGCGGTATGTTGGTGATTGATTTGATCGCTTCGGATTTGATTTCCGAGTTGGAAAAAATGGTGCAAATGATCGACATCAAAGAGATGAAAGTACTATTTAAATACTTGCGCACCATACCATTGGATGATCGCGCCACATTGGACTATCTGAAATCCGCCAAAGGCATTAAGTTTTTGGAAAAATATATTTCTCCGGCGGACAAATCAATTTTTCTGCCGTTGCCGGTTTTGGCGAATTTCGTCAAACCGGGTAGCGAATCCGATATCGGCAACGCACTCACTTTTGCGTATCTGGTGTGGTGTTTAGCTTATTTGAATGCGCATTACTGACCACATTTGAGAAAAAGAAATGGAGTCTTCTACAATAAAACTTGATCCCGAGCAGGAACGGGCGCTCAAATTGATGCTTTCCGGCAAAAACGTCTTCTTGACCGGTGAATTGACGACAAATCGGATAAGAACCTGCTTCGCCAGACATATTTTGTCCACCTCTTGGGGGTATTATATATTGAAAGCCACCCAAGTTTTGATCATTCGGTATGCCAAAAAGCGAAAGGTCGATCATGATTTTAACTGACCAGAATGAATACGAAGCGGCGTGGGGTGTTATGTACGAAAGTTACGACATTATGAACCGTATCTGCTGGCAGGGATTACTGCCGAAATGTCAACTGAAAATCAGCCGGAGATTGTCGCCGCGAACGATCGCTTACGCACAAAATCGCGGCAGCAGGAATTACCGGATCGTTTTTAACGCGCAATACCTGTTGGCAATGAACGACCTCAACTTTTTGGAAGTTCTGGCGCATGAAATGATCCATCTCTGGCAATATGCCAGCGGCCGGCGCGGCGGTCACGGACGGGATTTCAAGAGCGAACAGATCCGATTGGGGCTGATCCAAGATCAAATCATAGCGCTGGAATCGCCCATGGGATATGTCTTATTCATGCATAGATTAAAAAATCTTCATCCGGCGCAGGCGGCACAAAAATTGCGCACCTGCAGTTAATTTGCAACCGAAAAAATCATTTGAATTACACTCAAACATCATTTTTGAAAATCAACCCTAAAAAAGAAAGGAGCTTTTAATGCCACTAGCCAAAGCAATCCGAGAAAACCGTTATGAAGTAGTTGATTTCCTGGTCGGCAGCGGGGTGAGACCGGATCCTATGGATATAGATGTTTTCCATGCCGCGCTGGAAAATCGCTCTCTGCCGATGATCCGGCTCCTGCTCCCGCTTTTCGACCTCAATCACCCTGATGCGAAAGGACGCAACGTCTTGTTTCACCCCACGCTCGACCGCGAAACGGCGGAGTGCCTTATACAAGCTGGGGCGCAGATCGACTTTGCCGACCCCGATGGCGTACTTCCTTATCAGGCGGCGGGAGATCCGGAAGTCGCGGAGTACCTGAAAAATCTCTATTTTGAGAAGCATCCGCAAATCGAGGTTCTCCCTGCAAAAGTCGAGATCAAGGACCCGCTCGACTGGTCGGATCGCTTCATGACCACCCGGGTAACCATTGCCGACCTCGTGCCGGTGGAGTGCGACCCGGCGACCGGAAATTTCAAGATCCAGTTCGACGGCAACACCTACACCACTTCCAGCCGCTTCATCAGCAGTTTCGCCCGGAAGCTGAAGTTTTCCGGCAATATTTTCACCTATTTTTCCGCCGATGAGGTCTTCGACCGGGTGCAACAACGCAACCCGGATGTCGCATTCAAAGCGACCTTTGACCGACAAAACGGCGAGATACTTGGCGTAGTGGACGAAAATAAAAAAATCCTGCCAGCGGAAATCGCCTGCAACGTCTTTTCCGCCGACCCTCGGGTGCAAAAGATCCAGTACTCCCACGGCGTCTGGGAAGCGGAATTTCTGCTCGAAGAAAGCTTTTCCGTGAAAAACGACAGCGAATACGCCCGAAAAATCTGGGTGCATTATCCGGTGGACGGCGTCAGCATGCCCTGCATCTATCTTTCAGTGTTGCGACAGGTGTGCTCCAATGGTGCAATCGCCATGGTCCCCGGTTTCCGCACGGATATTGAGATAAACGACGATTCCGGCACGCACCTTTCCCGGCTGTTGCGCTCATACAACAATGAAAACGGCTTCATGGCGCTGGAAAGTCGGCTCCAAGCCGCACAGGATACGTTCGCATCCGTCAACGAACTGATGAAAATCGAAAACCTGATCACCGCGCAGATATCCGACCAATCTTCGGCTTCCGCACTCCAGACCCGTTTGGAGGAAATTGCCGGCGATCCTTGCAGTCGTTACGAGATAACTTCGCTCAACAACATCGCCGCCAAAAAACGCGCACTATTGCCGGTCGACTGTTCGGTGAACGACCTTTTCAACTTCTGCTCGGAATTGACTACTCACCACGACAACCTCGTCAATAACGTCGACGCTTTCAACACCGCGCTGGGCAACATGATGGCGCAGGAATTCGACCTCGAAGAAATGTATCACAATCCGCGTCCGGCGCGGGCGTTTCATCTCGACGATATGGATTTGACCCGGAATATTTATCAATCCAGCGCGGATCGACGGCAAAATACGGTGTTCCAGAGATGAAAAGATTTGTTTTTGAGGAACGTCCCTATCAGACGGAAGCCGTCGCCAAAGTACTGGAGGAATTCGCCAGAGGTCGGGACTCGGTCCTGCTGGAATCCCCGGTCGGCTCCGGTAAAACCGTCATGGGGTTGATGGTCATTAGGGCGCTTCAGGCGCGATCCCCGGATCGGCTACGGGTAAACTGGGTGGCTTCCCGGCGGCATATCCTGGAGCAGACGCAAATATTGAACGAAAGTTTCTTTCACTGCGATGTCAATATGGTTTCGGTCTTTTCCGCCAACCCGCCCCGCGCGGATCTGGTTATCCTCGATGAAGCGCACCACGAGGCGACGCAGAGTTGTATTGATATGTATGAAAAAACCGGCAACACCCGGACCCTCGGCTTATCCGCTACCCCGATGCGAACCGATCGAATGAGGCTTTCATTCCAGAGCAACATCCGTTGCGCCGGAATACAGCGATTGATCCACATGGGCATTCTGTCACCCTACTTTTCCTGCAAGTTGCCGGAATACAATGCGGAAATCGCGGCAAAGGTCTTTTGCGAGACTCCGGAGCGTTGGGGTAAGACGTTGGCATTTTTCAATACCATAAGAGAGTGTCATGATTTCAAACGCGCCCTCGCCGCATGCGGCATCGGTTGCGAAGTCGTGACGGCCCAAAGCAATCGGGATTCCCAACTCGACGCCTTCATTGCCGGCGACGTGCAGGTCGTCGCCAATGTTTCCGTCTTGAGCGAGGGCTTCGACTTACCGGAATTGCAAAGCGTTTTCCTGCGCGACGCCTCGCGGTTGCCAACGATCCAAATGGCGGGTCGGGGACTGCGCCGTGCCGTCGGCAAGGATCACTGCAATTTGGTGCAGAGTTCCGTTTCGGCTTATCAGGTGGAAAGAATCGCGCTCCCAGCCGAAAGTTTTCGTTACATGAAAGGGAAGTGGCTATCCTGTTCCGGCAATACTCAAATCATTCTGGACATGATCGCCAACAGCATGGCACTGCTCAAGAAGCGAAAACTGAGCTTGCCTCGCTACATCGCCAGCGGTCGGCATGTAAAAGAAATTTCCCTCCGGGCACTGACGCCATTTTCCCGCAACTCGCTGTCCCGAATGTTCAATATCACAGGTAAATTATGAAAGAAGAAAAAATAGTCCGGCAGGCGAAGGAGTTTGCCATCCTCTTTGCCGATGTTTCCGACGATACGCTGATGCGATTCGTCAACCGCAACCGCATTGCGTGCAATGTATTTTCCCGTCAAGCCATACTGCTTGCCATGGCGCCCCGACCGTGCTCATACAGCCGGGAGCAGCTCAAGTCTTTTTTGGGCAAGTCCGTACCGGATGCCTTGCGAAAAAAACCGGAGTGGGTTTTGGGGGACACCTTGAGATCCGCTTACAACAAGCACATTTCCTGCAACGGAGCCTGTCGCTTTGACCCGCCGCTCCCCAAAGCAACCCCCGAACATAATGACGAATTTGTAGAAAACGCCCAAGAGGTGGCGCGCCGCGATCGTGCACTGCTAAAAAAGCTCCAGGAGATCGACGAAGCAGCTATCCGCCGGGAAATTCTTGACGAGGCGGAATTCAACACCGCCTGCGCGAATTCGGCCAATGCCCGCGCCGAAGCCGCCTTCCGCGATGGCGTGGTGAAAGCCAAACTCGCGGAATTGGAACTTTTCGTCAAAGAACAAATGGCGGATCTCCGCCGAGAAACTCGGGAGTATCTGAAATCGCTCCGGGAGGAAATGCTCACTGCAAATCGCGTCCAGCCGCAGGAAATGTGCGAAAAAATTGAAAATTTTGGCGGAGACAGGTGAATCAACCGGATAGTTTGCAATGCTTACCTTAACTAACTATAAATCCTACTGGAATTATATTTTGTTTTGGCTTGGCTTGCGCCGGGTGTTGCCGGCGTATTTTATCAACCGAATCGAAGTTCGGGAATGTGGAGAATTTCTGGTAGATTTGCCCACCGGAATCAAAGTGCGACAAACGGTTGCCGTTATGCTGGATGCTGCGGCAAAACATCTGCCGCCGGGATACTCGGTTGAAGTCATTGAAGGTTGGCGGAATGAGCAAATCCAAGCGCAACGGCGCAAGATTTTTTCAACCGGCTTGGGGCGATCGTTGGATAAATTCGTGGCGAAAAAGAGCGGCCATTTGACTGGTGGAGCAGTAGATGTTCGCCTACTTTGGCGTGGCAAACCAGTCGATTGCGGAACGGATTATCTCGAATTCAACGAAAAGACGCCAACCGATTGTCGATATCTATCCCCGGAGCAAAATCAACATCGAAAAATTCTCTTTGACACCATGATTTCCGCCGGATTTGTCAACTACCCTATGGAGTGGTGGCACTATTGCTTCGGGGACAAAATGTATGCGGCGTACAAGCAAAAAAAATACGCCATATATGACGAGATCAAAAATGCTTAAAACAAAAGGAGATCCGGTCAACGCATCTCAACAACCGTGAGTTCATCGCCACACTGAATCTCCAACATTGTCAATATACCATTCTCTGCTATAAATGTCAAACTTCCCAAAACCATTTTCAAACAAAAAAGAGCGAGAGTCGGAACTGCCGCTACGGTAAGTTATGGGGCAAACCAGGGGATTTGACATTGCGAAGCGATGTGCGCGAGCATTACCGGCGGGTCGCCGGTAAGCGCAGGGCAACCCCGTAGGGGTAAGAGGTAAAAACGGAGCTTGCGGAGTTTTTAGCTCGTCGATTTGACGGTAGAAATGCGAAGCAGTTATAGCGACAAATCGGCAAATCCCGACGGTGGAACAAAAAAAGAGCGGGAGTCGGAACTACCGCTACGGCAAGTTATGGGACAAGCCAAGGGATTTGACATTGCGAAGCGATGTGCGCGAGCATTACCGGCGGGTCGCCGGTAAGCGCAGGGCAACCCCGTAGGCGTAGGCGGAGGTGCGCATGCACCGACGACACCGATTTGGCATCGCCAAATCGGCAAATCCCGACGGTGGAACAAAAAAAGAGCGGAGTTTTCACTCCGCTCTGTATTTTTGGTACACCCAAAGGGATTTGAACCCCTAACCTTCTGGTCCGTAGCCAGACGCTCTATCCAGTTGAGCTATGGGTGCAGGTAAACCAAATTAACGTTTCGAGAACTGGAACCGACGGCGAGCACCGGGCTGACCGGATTTTTTACGCTCTTTCACGCGGGCGTCGCGGGTCATCATCCCCGCCGCCTTGAGCGCCGGACGCAATTCTTCGTCGAGTTTGACCAGCGCTCGCGCCACACCGTGACGCAACGCACCGGCCTGACCGCTCATGCCGCCGCCGTCGACGTTGGCGCTGACATCGTATTTATCCACGCCATCGACCGCCGCGAAAACCTGAGCGACATATCCACACAAAGCTTCGCTGGGGAAATACTCCTGCATCGCCTTGCCGTTTACGACCACTTTACCCGTGCCGGAAGTCAAACGAACCCGCGCCACGGCGCATTTGCGGCGACCTACCGCCAACACTTCATCGCTTTTTTTCGTAGCCATAAGAGATTACTCCACCGTAACTTTGACCGGCTTCTGCGCCGCGTGCGGATGCTCCGCGCCGGCGTAAACCTTGAGTTTGCTGAACTGGGTGCGCCCCAAACGACCGTGCGGCATCATACCCCAGACCGCATCCTGAATAATCCGCTCCGGATTCTTTTCCCGGACCTCGGCGGCGGAAATTTCCTTGCGACCGCCGCGATAGCCACTGAAGCTGATGTACTGCTTTTTCTCGCTCTTGGTGCCGGTGAACACCGCCTTGGCGGCGTTGACGACGATCACAAAAGCACCGGTATCGATGTGCGGAGTGTAGGTCGGTTTATCCTTGCCGCGCAGAGCATTGGCGACCTTGACCGCCAACCGCCCCACCGGCATTTCGGAAGCGTCGAACAGCAGACAGCGCGGTTCGATCTCGCCGACTTTCGCCAAATAGGTTTTCATAATTTTCAACCCCGTGATTCTACTTGTTTTTCGTTATCCCTTTGAGCCGACGGCGGATTTCGCACTTCCGCCTCGACCGCAAGGATCGCTTACTCGCAACGCTCGACCGACTGACGACCGCGTGATGATCGGGATACGCCCGTCATTCGTCCGTCGAAACGCTCGAATGTCTTATAATTTACCACGCCGGAGCAACTTTGTCAAATGATTTTCAGTAAAAAACGCGCTTTTTTGAGTTTATTTGCCCGTCAACTTGATTTTTCGCCGTTGCGGCGGTATATTCACCACCAGAAAGCAGGTCAAATCTCGGACAATCTTTCATCGGGCTCTCTTTTGAGCTTATTGTTCTGTTGGTTCTCGCGGGATGCATGCCTGCTTTCTTTTTTTATTCCACGCTGGCGTTGAGCGCACGCATCTTATCCAACTGGCTCTCGATCGAGGAAACCAATTTCAACTGGGTGCGGCACCGATCGAGGTTGTGGCCCTCGCGCTTGGTCTTGAAATACACGTCGCCATCCAGATAATCGGTCAGGAACCGGATGCCGATTTCCAAGGTGATCAATTTGCCGGAAAACGGCAGCAATTCCTTTTCCAGCGGATTGAGGAACTTCCCGGCGCTGGAAAGGTAGCCGCGCAACAAAGCCTCAAACATTTCAAACCGCATCCCGACCAAGTCAAGATTGCGCTCGTCTTCCGCCGCCGGGGACGTACCGGTGCGCACCATGTCGCCGAAATCGTAGTGCGGCAGTCCGGGCATCACGGTATCCAAGTCGATCACGCAGACCGCCTTTTGATCGATCTCGCTGATCAAGACATTGTTGAGTTTGGTATCGTTGTGGGTAGTGCGCTCGGTGAGTTCGCCCGCGTTGAGCAACTCGATGAGTTTGGAGCAATCCGCCTCGCGCGCCAGCACGAAGTCCAATTCCTTTTGCACCTCCTTGGCGCGTCCGCAGACGTCGGCGGCAAGCGACTGCTTGAGCGTCGCCAGCCGGCTGGGCGTATCGTGAAAGTGCGGGATCGTTTCATTGAGCCGGAAATCCAGATCGGCGAGGTCGCATTGGAACTGCCCGAATGCCGCCGCCGCCTGATACGCCTGATCGGCGGTTTCCAGAATATCATAGGTCCGCGCGTTGCCGACGAAGTGATAGCACCGCCAGTAGTTACCCGCGGCGTCAACAGTAAAGGGGCGGCCGCTCCCGCGCTCCGCAACGAGATGCAGGGTCTGGCGCGAACTGCCTTCGGCGGCGATCTTGCGCGTGATGTGGGCGGTGACGTTGCGGAAATTTTCCATCAACGCTTCGGGGTTGCGGAAAATCGAGGTGTTGATCCGTTGGAGGATGTAACTGGATCGGGCACAATCGAGTTTGTAGGTGTCGTTGATGTGCCCGGTGCCGTAGGGTTGGGCGACGACGAATTGATCATCAATGGCAAAGGCGGCGTGGACCGCATGCAGATCGTAAGCCATAAAAATACTCCTTGTTTTGATTGCTCGGATCGTCAACTTACCCTAATATACCACCAAAACCAAAAAAACAAAGGGATTTTTTTTGACAACTATGGATTTTTCCGCAAACTTATGCTACATTACTGCAAAGAGTCAGAAATCATAAAAAACCGCGGAGCGAAAAGATGAATACCAAGTCGACGGATTTGTTTTTGAGCCGGGAAGTTCAAAACATTTTGGATTCCTTTGCCGTATTGCTGGATATCCGGGTAACGCTTTATTCCATCGCCGGGGAACGGATGTGCCGGGGCAAGGCGATGCGCAACTGCGACTTCTGCCAACTGGTGCAAAACGATCTTCACCGGCTGGACGCCTGCTTGTCGCTCGATCAATTCAAACAGTCGGAATCCGCCAGCATGCAGCACGTTGCGGTTTACCACTGTCACGCCGGGCTGTGCGAAGCGGTCGCCCCGATCAATGTCCACGGCAAACTGGTGGGCTTCCTGATGATCGGGCAGTTCCGCACCGACGACCAGATCGAACCCGATTGGGAGCAGGAGTACCCCGATGCGGAGATCCGCCAAAAATTGCGCGACGCCTACCACGCCCTGCCCTCATTCAGCCGGGAAAAACTCGACGGTATTTTGGATTTATACAAGACGTTGGTGGACTACATCGCCGTCCGGGAATTGGCGGTGGTGCAAGACGATTATCTGCGTCAGGAAATCGACCGCTACATCGACAAAAACGGTTCCGGAAATATCCGGTTGCCGGAAATGGCGCGCAAGCTCGGCCGCAGCGTTTCCACGATCTCGCAATTTCTCCGCCGCAACTACCACACCAGTTTCAAGGAATTGGTGATCGAGCACCGCTTGGCGCTCGCCGAACGCTTTTGGAAGCAACACCCGCCCGCCTCGGTCGCCGAGGCCGCGTTTGCCGCCGGATTCAGCGATCAGTTTTATTTTGCGCGGGTTTTCCGGCGGCGGCGGGGTTTGCCGCCCGGAGCTTTTCGGGAATCGCTTCGGAATCCACGGTAATCTCCATCATGGCTTTTTCCGCCAGTTGGCGATAATGCTCAATCCCCTCGGCATCCAGATCCGGCGGAACTTTAATCGGCTCACCGACGATCACCGTCACCTTGGCAAAAGGCTTGGGTATTTGAAAGCCATCCCAACTGCGCAACTGCCAATAGCGGGAGTAATTGATCGCCATCGGCACTAGCGGCGTCTGAGTGACCGAAGTGAGGTAAACCGGGCCATTCTGCAATTTGTAGCGCGGCCCGCGCGGCCCGTCGGGGGTGATGATGATGTTGTGCCCCGCTTCGATTTCCCGCGTCGACCCCAACAACACTTTGGCGGCGCGATCCCGGGAAGAACCGCGCACCGCCCGCACGCCGAGATGATGGATAAAATCCACGAGATACTGCCCGTCACGCGAAGGACTGATCATCGCACAGGTCGTGCGTTTCATCCATTTGGGAAAGGCGAAGGGCATAAAAAACAACCGATTGTGCCATACCATGCCGACTCCACCGTGGGGAAGATCCGCCAGGATGCCCCCTTTGTCAATGATTTTCTTGCGAAAAAAGCAATAGCAGTAGATTTTCATCAACTGCGCCGGAAACCAGTAGAGCCAAGTCGGAAATTTCTTGATCTGGCGGAATTTGTACTTTAAGCTACTCATTTTTTCTCCTTGCCGTAGCGGCAGATATCCTGCAGTTTGCACTCGGAACACTTTTCCCGGCGGGCGATGCACACCCGGCGTCCGTGCTGGATAAGCAGGTGGGAAAAGTTGGTCCAGTATTCCGGAGCGATCCGGTCGGTTACTTCTCTTTCAATTTTTTCCGGGTCTTGGCTGGATGCGACTCCGAGCCGATTGAGCAGGCGGTTGACGTGGGTATCCACCGGAAAACCGGGAATGCCGAACCAGTTGCCCAAAATCACGTTGGCGCTCTTGCGCCCGATGCCGGGCAGAGCGACCAAGCTATCCATATCGTCCGGCACATTTCCGGCAAGATCCGTCAGCAGTTTTTGCGCCGAAGCGTGCAGGTTTTTCGCCTTGGCGACGGATAAGCCGCAGGGGTGGATGATGCGCTCGATCTCCGCCGGCGGCAACTTCGCCATGCTTTGCGCATCGGGGGCGACGGCAAAGAGTTCCGCGGTAACTTCATTGACCCGGTCGTCGCGGCACTGCGCCGAAAGCATCACCGCCGCCAACAGCTGAAACGCGCTCTCGTGCTTCAGCGGGCAACCGCATTCCCCGTAAAGGGCAAAGAGCCGCCGATAAATTTCCAAAAGTTTTTCCGCTTTGGTCATCGTCACTTCCCCGCCGGAGCAAAGATCGCCCTGCCCCGGGCAAAATCGATCTGCGCCAGCTGAATATAGATGTAGTCGCCGATGCGGTAAGCCGCGTGACCGTGTTCCTGAAACAAGGCATTGCCGTCGCGGCGGAACTTGCCCCGAAGCAACTCCACCGGCACATAGCCGTAGATGCCCAACTCGCCGACGTCCACCTGCATACCGTTGCTGAAGACCTTGACCACCACCCCCTCGTAGAGGTTGCGGCCGCCGGATTCCAGTTGCTCCTGCAAATAACGCAACTTGAGCCGATCGGTGGCGGCATAGTAGGCGTTGTCGTTGTTTTCCTCCTGCTCCGAGCAGTAAGCGGCGAGCCGCGCCATGGTGCCGGAACTCCGCAACCGGGTCTGGCGGTCGAAGTTCCACAACTGCTGATGCACGAGCAGATCGGGGTAGCGGCGGATCGGGCTGGTGAAGTGGCAGTAGCGCGTCTTGCCCAAAGCGAAATGGATCTCGCCCTTTTCCGAGTAGGCAGCCCGCGACATCGAGCGCAACAGGAAACTCAAGATCAATTCCCGCCGGGGATCATCCGGCAAGGCGGCGATGAAAGAATTGCAGACGGTGCGATTGGATATATCCCCGCAGGCAAGATGAAAGGCACTGTGCATAAGATCACAGAATTCGACCGTGCGATCCGGCTCGGGGAAAGGATGCACCCGATAAACGCCGGGGATATTGCGGGCGGTCAATTCGGCGCCGACCGCCTGATTGGCGGCGAGCATGCACTCTTCGACCACCTGTTCGGAAGCGGCGGAAAGTTTGCGCTCCAAGCCGACGATCTCGTTGCGATCCTCGCGGCACAACACCCGGATCTCCGGTAGCGGCAACTCGATGAATTCCTCTTTTTCGGCGCGGTATTGGCGCATTTTGGCGGTGATCTCGCCGAGGATCTTCAACGCCTCGCCGACGCCTTTGCCCCACTCGGCGGGAGCCTTGCCGGTATCCAAAAACGCTTGTACCGCCGGGTAATCCAAGCGGGCGGCGACCCGGATCAACGAGTGTTCCCGCCGGGCGCTTTTCACCTCGCCGGTGCGCCGATCCACGATCAAAAAGACCGTGTGCGCCAAACTTTCCGCCCCGACCTGCAAGCTGATCTTGGCGGTCAGCCCCGGCGGCAACATCGGCAACGTGCGCCCGGGCAGATAACAGCTGAAGGCGCGGCGCTCCGCCGCCTGACTGAAGTGGCTGTTGGGGGCGATATACGCCGCCACGTCGGAAATGTGTACGCCCAAAGTCACGCTGTCCTTGTCGGCGGCGACCACCGAGATCGCATCGTCGAAATCCTTGGCGTCCACCGGATCAATGGTAAGAGCAAGCAGTTCCCGCCGGTCGGCGCGGTCGATCTCCCGGGGTTCCAAAGCCAAAGCCGCCGCGTTGTCGGCGTCGTCGTAGCGGGGCGGAAGCTGAAATTCCTCCATCACCGCATCCAGATCGGCGGAGATCACGCCGGTTTTGCCGATCGAGTGCACCACATGGGCGCGCCATTGGTCGCCGTCGTGGTCATCGAGTTGAAACTTAACCCATTCGCCCCGCTCCGCGCCGTGCCGGGAGCCAAAAAGCACGATGTTTTCCGGCATCCGGGGATCGAGGGCGCGGATGCGGTTGCCGGGGAGCAATTCGCCGACGAAACTCTGCCGGCACCGTTCCAAAACTTCCACGATCCGCCCGGCGGCGCCCCGCTCCGCCACGCCGGGGCGAGGTTCGCGCTCCGGCAACAATTCAACTTTTACCCGATCGCCATTCAAGGCGTGATTGATCATCGAAGCGGGAATGAAAATTTCTTCGCCCGCGTCGGGGGTGACGAAGCCGACTCCCGACGTCGTCAGTTGGAGTTTGCCCTCCACCACGCCCACCGAGCGCCGCTTGGCGCGGTTTTCCCGCCGCTCCGCCAACAAGTGCAACCGTTTTTTCTTATTTTTCTTCATCGCCTGCTGCCGCCATTACTGCCGCTCTACCCTCTAAAGATAGCACAACATACGCCCGACTGCAAAAAAAATTTGCAAAAAAGCCCGAAACAAGGCATATTATATAACACTATGTACTATATACTTGTCCGGATAAAGGCGCCAGCGCCGAAAATCCCGAAATAAACCGTGAGGAGGTTCCGTCATGGGTAAAAAAGTTACGATTTCCACTCTCGCCAAGCGCTACGCGGCGGGGGAGAAACTGGTTATGGTCACCGCTTACGATACGCCGTCGGCAAAACTTGCCGAGCGCGCCGGAGTCGATTTTCTGCTGGTCGGCGACTCAGTCGCCATGACTACGTTGGGCTACACCAGCACCCTGCCGATGACCATGGATATGATGCTCCACCACACGCGGGCGGTGCGCCGCGGCGCGCCCGACGCCTTTGTGGTGCTGGATATGCCGTTTATGAGCTATCAGGCGGACGAGGCGGAAGCGCTCCGCAACGCCGCCCGCGCGCTCAAAGAAGCCGATGCCGACGCGGTCAAACTTGAGGGCGGTGCGGAATTTGCACCGCTGGTCAAGCGCATGGTTGACGCCGGGATCCCGGTCATGGGGCACCTCGGCTTGCTCCCCCAGCGGGTCAACGCCCTCGGCGGCTACAAAGTCGCCGGCAGGAGCGAAGCGGAAGCCGAACGGATCTTGCAGGCGGCGCAGGCATTGGAAGCGGCAGGGGCATTTTCCGTGGTTTTGGAATGTGTCCCGGCGGAAGTGGGGAGCAAAATCACGGCCGATATCCACATCCCGACGATCGGCATCGGTTCGGGCAACGGTTGCTCCGGGCAGGTGCAGGTTTGGCACGACCTTTTCGGGCTGGGCGGCGAATTTCTGCCCCACCACGCCAAACGCTACGTCGATGCGGGATCGCTGATCGAATCCGCGTTGCGCAACTACGCCGACGAAGTTCGCTCCGGGGAGTTCCCCGGCAAAGAAAACAGTTTTTAGTTGGGTACGGATATTTTGGATAGTTCAAAACCACGCGCGACCGGCAATCCGACCAAGGGCAGAAAGTTTTCGCTCAAGCTGAAAATCACGCTGCTGCTTGCTTTGTTGGCGGTGGTGATCGGGGGGATCGTCTGGGGAGCGATCTGGCTCAAACGCCAGATGTTCGACGCCAATCCCCGCTTTAAACTCACCCGCATTGAGATCAAATCCCAAGCGGGCGGCTTTTGGAGCGCGCCCCGCCGCGAACAGCGCCTGTGGCGGTTGCTGAAGTTAAGCTACGGTCAGAGCATGTTCCAGATCGATCTGCGCAACGCCCGCAGTCAACTGCTTGCCGTTGCCTCGATCAAAGATGCGGAAGTCAATTTGATCTACCCCGACACCCTGCGTTGCGAGCTACTCGAGCGCATTCCCCGGGCGTTTCTGAAAAGCCCCAATTCCCGCTTGGTCATCGACGACGAACTCGTGGTCATCAGTCAGGCGGAAACCAACGCGCCGAAAAATTTGCCGGTGATCGATTTCCGGGTCAGCCGCGCGATCCGCCCGGGCGACAAACTGCCGGAACTTCAGGCGGCGATGACCTTGATCATGGCGGTGGAGCAAAACTACCGCAATCTGGATCTCTTTTACATCCGGGTCATCCCCCACCCCAATCCGAGTTTGGTCTATCTGGAAACCTCGTTGAGTTACAACGGCGAAAAGTGTATCGCGCTGTTTCCCGTTTCGTTTGAACGCCGGGAGTATCTCAAAAAGTTGATCGCCTTTGTCAACGCCATCGACCGCGACTCCCGCAATCAGGGGCGGGTCAGCCGCAAATTCGATTTGCGTTTCAACGATCAGGTCGTCATCTCTCATTGATTTTTTTTAAGCTCACAAATAAGGAGTAGTTTTATGCGGGTATTGGTAGTTGGTTCGGGTGGTCGCGAACACGCTTTGGTGTGGTCGCTCAAGCGGAGTCCCCAAGTCGATAAAATTTTCTGCGCCCCGGGCAACGCCGGGATCGCCGCCGACGCCGAATGCGTCGATATCGCGGTGACCGAGTTGGAAAAACTTGCCGATTTCGCCGAAAAGGAAAAGATCGATCTTACCGTGGTGGGGCCGGAGTTGCCGCTGTGCGCCGGGATCGCCGACGTTTTCCGCGCCCGGGGTCTGGCGGTCTTCGGGCCGTCGCGCGCCGCCGCCCAACTTGAGGGCAGCAAGGATTTCGCCAAAATTTTCATGCTTAAATACGGTATTCCCACTGCCCGCGGCGCGGCGTTCACTTCCGCCGCCGAAGCCAAAGAGTATATCCGTGCCGAATTCGCGCGCGGCGCCGACGGCATCGTCGTCAAGGCAGACGGGCTCGCCGCCGGCAAAGGCGTGCTGGTCGCGGAAAGTTTGGATGCGGCGCTCGCTTTTGTCGACGAGTGCTTTGCCGGCTCCTTCGGCGACGCCGGAGCCAAGGTGGTCATCGAGGAAAAACTCAACGGCGAGGAAGCCTCCATTCTGGCGCTCACCGACGGCAAGACGATCGTGCCGTTGGTCAGCAGTCAGGATCACAAGCGGATCTTCGATCAGGATCGCGGTCCCAATACCGGCGGCATGGGCGCCTACTCCCCCGCCCCGGTGGTGACGCCCAAGGCGGCGAAGCGGATCAACGAGGAGGTTCTGCAGCCTTTCCTGCGCGGCATTCAGGCGGAAAAGCTGGATTTCCGCGGCGTGATTTTTGTTGGTCTGATGATCGATCACGGTCAACCCAAGGTTTTGGAATTCAACGTGCGCTTCGGCGACCCGGAAATCCAGGCGGTGTTGCGCCGCTTTGACGGCGACTGGTTCGACGTGTTGGCAAAAGTTTCCCGCGGCGACTTGGAGCATGCCGAATTGATCTGGTCGTCCGACCCGGCGGTCTCGGTGATCATGGCGGCGGGCGGCTATCCCGGCAGTTACCGCAAGGGGGATGTTATTTCCGGCTTGGCGGATGCCGCCGCCACCGGTGCGGTGGTCTTCCACGCCGGCAGTGCGAAAAAAGGCAACGACATCGTCACCCACGGCGGTCGGGTTTTGGGCGTTTCCGCCCGGGGCAAGACGATCGCCGAAGCGATCGACAACGCCTACCGCGCGGTGGAAAAGATCCACTTTCAGGATGCGTTCTTCCGCCGGGATATCGGCAAAAAGGCGATGTTGCCCCACGAGGACATCTGAACTGACGAATAAAAAGACCGCCGGAGCATCGCTTCGGCGGTCTTTTTTTTAGCGGCGGGTGAGGAAATCCAACAACATTTCCCGCATTTTGCCGTAGGGCGGAAAGCGCAACGAGAAATCCCAAAACGCCGATTTTTTCATCACCGGCTTGTAGTGGCAAAAGGTCGAAAAGGTCCGCTTGCCATGATAAGCGCCCATGCCGCTCGGACCCACCCCGCCAAAGGGGAAGTGGAAGTTGAGGAAATGCGTCACCACGTCGTTGAAGACCACCGCTCCGGAGCTGAAATTATCCAACAGATACCGCTTCAGGCGGCGATCCTTGCCGAAATAATAGAGCGCCAACGGCTTATTCTGCGGCAACATCGTCTGCAATTCCTCGTTGCTGGCGAAACAGCGCATCGGCAGGATCGGGCCGAAAACTTCCTCCTGCCACAGCGGATCATCCGGGGAGAGCGCGTCGATCACTGTCGGGGCGATCTTGCGGGAAACCGGGTCCTTTTCGCCGCCGACGATCAAGCGACCGTGCGAAATCAACTCGGATAGATGATTGTAGCGGTCGGCGTCGACGATCTGCCCCAAATCCGGACTCTGCAACGGCTCGTCGCCGTAAAATTCCCGAATGGTGTCCGCCAGATGCCGTTGAAATTCCAAATGGATCTTTTCCGCCACATAGAGGCAATCCGGCGCCACGCAGGTCTGCCCGGCGTTCGAAAACTTGCCCCAGACGATCCGTTTCGCCGCCTGATGCAAATTGGCGCCGACGTCGACGATGCAGGGCGACTTGCCCCCCATTTCCAGAGTGACCGGGGTGAAGTGCTCGGCGGCGGCGCGCAACACTTTGCGCCCGGTCGGGGCACTGCCGGTAAAGAAAATGTAATCGAAACGTTGCGCCAAGGTTTCGTCGAAACTCAATTCATCGTCGATCACCAACACCTGGTCGGGGGGAAGATGCTTTTCGATCAGATAGCGCACGAGGTTCATCGTCTGATGCGAACGGTGCGAAAGTTTCAGCACGACCAAATTCCCGGCGGCATACGCCCCGAGCACCGGCTCCAAACTCAGCAACAGCGGATAGTTCCACGTCGCGATGACCAACGCCAAACCGTAAGGTTCGGGGCGCAGTTGCCCGCGGGCGGGGAAGTTCAGCGGGCTCACCGGCAGGCGTTGCGGGCGGCAAAGCCTCGTCAAATGCGAACTCAAGTACCGGGAAATTTCCAGCAACGGCATCAATTCCGCCGACAGCGTTTCAAATTTCGGCTTGCCCAGGTCCGCCGCCAGACTGGAAAGGATCACGTCGCGGTGCACGATCAGCGAGCGATGAAATTCCTGCAAATGGCGACGGCGACTGGCGAGATCGGCAAAATCCCGGGCATCGGCGCGACTGCGCATTGCCGCCAACTTTTCGCGGATATGGTCACTCATGATATTCTCTCTTGACTCGACCGGATATGCTGCAAAGGACATCGTGATCGTGAGTGTGCTTCAACTCCGCCCACTCTTTGGGATAGATGAATTCCCCGCCCTGAGCGCCGAGCAGGACGACTTCGTCGCCCACTTTCGCTTCGGGCGCCGCCGCAAGATCGACGGTGGTGTAGTCCATGGAAACCCGCCCCAACACCGGGGCGGAAACGCCGTTTACCAACACCCGCCCGGCGTTGGATAGCGCCAACGGCAAGCCGGAAGCGTAACCGCTGGCGACCGTGCCGACGCGAGTGGCGCGCGTCAAAATCCTCGTCCGGCAATAGCCGAGCGATGCTCCGGCGGGAAGGTCGCGCACCGCCAGCAAGTGACTGTGGAGCGACAACACCGGTTGCAAGCCCAATTCCGGCATAAAGTCCGGATCCATACCGTACATCACCAACCCCACCCGGATCCAGTTAAACGGCGACCGGTAGGATCCCGGATAATTGGCGATCGCGTCGCTCGCCCCGAGGTGATAATCGGACATTTCGGGCGCCTCGGCGATCAGTTGGCGGATATTGGCAAGCTGGCGAAGCGCATGCGGATCTTCCGGCTGCGCCGCCGTGGCAAAGTGCGAGTACATCCCCCGCAGGCGGATCCCGGGCAACGCCGCCAGTTGGCGCAACGCTTCCGGGGCTTCCGCGAGCGAAAAGCCCACTCGCCCCATACCGGAATCGACCGCCGCGATCACTTCCGCAACGCGGTTTTGCGACTGCGCGGCTTGAGAGATCAACTGCGCCCGCGCCAAATCGCCCACCGGCAGCCAGATACCGTTGGCGACGGCTTCGGCGATCTCATCGGGAAGCAACGAACCAAAAATCAGGATCGGGCGACCCAGCTCCCGGATCGTCAACGCTTCTCCCAGTTCGGCGACGGCAAAGGCATCGGCGACGGGTGCCAAAGTCCGGGCGACCGGGAGCAAGCCGACCCCGTAGGCATCGGCTTTTACCACCGCGATCGTCTGCGCCGGGGCGACCTTTGCCTGGAGAAGCCGGAAGTTATCCCGCAACCGTTGCAGGTCAACGCGCCAAATGGTCCGTTCAAAAGCCATAACTTACTTGGCGTACTCGACCGAACGGGTCTCGCGGATAATGGTAACTTTGATCTGACCGGGATAGGTCATTTCGCGCTCGATGCGATCGCAGATATCCTTGGCGAGCATTTGCGCTTCGCCCTCGCTGATCTTTTCCGGCGTGACCACGACGCGGACTTCCCGCCCCGCCTGCAGCGCAAAGCAGGATTCGACGCCGTTGAAATCCTTGGCGATCGTTTCCAACTGCTCCAACCGCTTGAGGTAGAGCTCGGTAGTTTCCCGCCGGGCGCCGGGGCGCGACGCACTCAAAGTATCGCAAGTGCTGACCAGCACGTCGTAGAGGCTTTCCGCTTCCAACTCGCCGTGGTGAGCGGCGACCGCGTGCACGACATCCTTGGCTTCGTTGTGCTTGCGCAGGAAATCCGCGCCGATCTGGGCGTGCGGGCCCTCGATCTCGTGATCCATCGCCTTGCCGATATCGTGGAAAAGCCCGATGCGCTTGGCTTTCTTTTCATCCAAGCCCAACTCGGCGGCGATCATACCCATAAAATAGGCGGTCTCGATCGAATGCTTCAACACGTTCTGCGAGAAGCTGTAACGATATTTGAGCCGACCGAGCATTTTCATCACCGGGGCGGGAACTCCGGGGATGCCGACTTCCAGTACGGCGGCTTCGCCGACTTGGAAAAGTTCCTCGTCCAACTCCTTGGCGATCTTGGTCGCCAATTCCTCGACCCGGGTCGGGTGGATCCGCCCGTCGGAGATCAATCGCTCCATCAACTGCCGGGCGACTTCCTTGCGCACCGGGTCGAAACAGCTGATCACCACCGCTTCCGGAGTATCGTCGATGAGGATGCTCACCCCGGTAGCGGCTTCGATCGCCCGGATGTTGCGCCCTTCCCGACCGATGATGCGCCCTTTCATTTCGTCGTTGGGCAGCGGAATGGTCGCGGTGGTGCGCTCGTAGGTGCAATCCGAAGCGTAGCGCTGGATCGCGTAAGTGAGCAACCGCTTGGCTTCGCGCTCGCTGCGCTCCTTGGCTTCCTCGAGCACTTCGCGCACCATCAGACCGGACTCGTTGCGGATCTCATCCTTGAGTTTATCCAAAATGATCTGGCGCGCCTCGTCGCGGGTGTAACCGCTGATGCGCTCCAACTCGTCGATCTGGCGGGAAATTTTCTGCGCCAACTCCTGCTCGCGGGCGGTCAAGCGCTCGCGCAGTTCGGTGATCTTGGCTTCCTGCCGATCGATGTTCGCCAGTTTTTCCTCGACCGCGTTGGTCCGGCGGTCAAGGGCTTCCTCGCGCTGGGCGAGTCGTCTTTCCACCCCGGACTGCTCCTTGCGACGATCCCGCAATTCGTTTTCGCACTCCTCGCGCATTTTGATCGTCTCGCTCTTGGCGGAAACCCGGGCATCCCGCAGGATGTGCTCGGCTTCGCGCTCGGCGTCGCGCCGGATCTTTTCGGCGTCGCTCTTGGCGGAATCTTTTTGCAGGCGGCGAATCACATTGGTGATCAGGATGCCGGCAATAATGCCGACCACCAGCGCGACCACCGCCGCTACCATCAGGTTCATTTCACTCATTTTTCTACTCTCAATCTTCCGGAAAATCCGGCTTTGGTTTGAATCGTTTCCAATTCGGTTACCACCACGTCCATCGGCATATCCCATTCCGCGGCGGGCAGAGCTTGCTCCACCAGCTGGCAGGAATAGATAACTGCCACAGCGCAAGCACATTGGGTGAGCAAGCGATCGTAAAAACCGCCGCCGCGCCCCAACCGAACCCCACGGCGATCACAGCCGACTGCCGGCACCAGAAACAGCATTTCAACGAGTTCCTGTGCCGTCGCCGCCGGAAGTTCCGGGCGGGGTTCCGGGATGCCATAGCGCCCGCGCACCAAATCTTGGTTTTTATCGCGGATCTCCGCCATGACATACGCTCCGGTATTACTGTCAAAGCGAGGAAGGTAGATGCGTTTGCCGGTAATGGCGGCCAGATCCGGCTCCGCGCCCAAGGCGACGAAAGAGCCGATTTTGGCAAACTTTTTCCATTCCGGCAAGTGATAGAGACGGTCAAGGATCAGCTGATCGCACCGGGCGCGTTCTTCCCGGCTGAGCGCGTTGCGCCGCGCACCGAGTTCCTGGCGCCAATGTTGCTTGAGCTGTGCAACATCCATTTCCGTCTGTTGCGGCGACGGTTTACTATGCGCCCCGAAGTAAAGCGGCAATCGCGGAAAATTTTTCCGACTTCCCGTTCAGAACGAGATCGGGCGACCCGAGCCGCCCCGGCGAATTGCCGAATAAATATATCCCAAAATCTTCCGCAGGACTGAAAACGTCAGTCCGACCAATGGTTGCGGAAACCATTCATTACTCCGAGGCAGTCAAGCACCGTTGCCGGTTCACCTTTCTCTGCCCGAACAATAATATATCAAGAGCAAATATGCTCGCTTATTATCAATATACCACCGCAAAAGCCGCCTGTAAAGCGCCAAAAGCAAAAATTAACGCTTTTTTTTGTTTTTCTCCCCGATTTCGGCATTGACGATACTTTTTGACATGCTATTTTAATAGCAGTCAACCGTTGACAGGGAGCGAAAATTTTTCATGCGCGTAACTCAAGTGACCTTTCACGCCGATTCCGGCGGCGCCGGCATTGCCGCCGCCCGGTTGGTTGCCGCCCTGCGCGAATACTCCGACGTGGAGTTGGATTACGCGGTCGTTGATCCCGGCAGTTGCCGTTTTGCCCGCAAACTCGCCTCGCCGCTCCGCCGGGCGGCGATGCGTTTAAAGTCCAGTTGGCTCTACCGCACTGATCGCCGCAATTTGCCGAATTCGGCGGGCGGCAGGATCTACAACTTTTTTCCGGGGCATTTGGTCGAAGCGATCTTAACTGCCGCGCCCGACGTCGTCCACCTGCACAGCATCGTCGGGGAAATGCTTTCCATAACCGAGATCGGCGAACTCGCCCGCCGGGTGCCGGTGGTCTGGACCCTGCACGACATGTGGCCCTTTTGCGGTTGCGAGCAGTACGCTCTTGAC
>JAZTWK010000046.1:0-15648 GCA_045635865.1 Victivallaceae bacterium | reverse complement strand
TCCGACTTATCGATGATCTCGGGGTAGAAGTAATCCTCAAAAATGTGCAATCCCTGATGATAGGGGCACTCGATCGCCACGCCCGGGCCGATGATCTCGGAAAGTCCGTAGATGTCGAACGCCTCGATGCCCGCCTTTTCCTCGATGTAGTGGCGCATGCCCTGGCTCCAGGGTTCGGCGCCGAAAACGCCGACCTTGAGCGCCTGATCCTTGAACGGCACGCCCTCGGCCTCGGCGATCTCGATCATGTGGACGAAGTAACTGGGGGTACAGCAGATCGCCGTCACCTGAAAATCGTGCACCAGCATCACCTGACGCTTGGTGTTGCCGCCGCTGGCGGGCACGACCATGGCGCCGAGCGACTCCGCGCCGTAGTGGGCGCCGAGACCGCCGGTAAAAAGTCCGTAACCGTAGGAAACTTGCACGATGTCATCTTTGGTGAGGCCGCAGCAGTTGAGCGAACGGCGCGCCACTTCCGACCAGACGTCCAGATCTTCGCGGGTGTAGGCGACGACGATCGGCTTGCCGGTGGTGCCGCTGGAAGCGTGGATGCGCACGATATCCGAGTGGGGCACGGCAAAGAGTCCGAAAGGATAGGTGTCGCGCAAGTCGGTCTTTTTCATAAACGGCAACTTGCTCAAGTCCGCCAAAGTTTTAACCGAGTCGGGCGAAAGTCCCGCCTCATTCATCCGGTTGCGGAAAAATTCCACATTGGTATAGGCGTGATTGACGATGGTTTTCAACCGCGACAGCTGCAGCGCGCGCAGTTCCTCCACCCCGATATAATCCGAGGCGCCGATAGGATTGCTGTATTCCGATTTGCCCATTTTGGAAAAATTCCCGAAAAAATTGAACATACAATAAATTAACATATAAAATAGCACCGCTAACGCCGTATTGCAAGGAAACATCCGGCAAATCCCGCGCAAATCCGCCGCACGAAACGCCGAAAGTTGCAAATTTCGCACTCCGGGTATATATTAAGGGTTGGAATTAACACAGATCCGCTCGAATTTCATCGGCGGGAAAACACAGCAGGGGTTGAAGATATGCGCAAGATTACGGAGTATTCCGTACCCGAACTCCGGGACTTGGAAAAGCAGTTGAGCGACGCCTATTGCGCGGCGCAGGCGCGGCAATTAAAATTGGATATGTCCCGCGGCAAACCGGCGGCGGATCAGCTCGACCTTTCGCTCGGCGCGTTGGCGGAACTCAAAAATTATCACGCCGCCTCCGGCTTGGACGCCCGCAACTACGGCGTGGTCGACGGCCTGCCCGAAGTCCGGGAATACTTCGGCAAGCTCCTGAATATCGCCCCCAAAAACATCATCATCGGCGGCAATTCCAGTTTGAACTTGATGTATGATCTGTTTGCCCAGCTGATGCTCAAAGGCACCGGCGGCAACGCTCCGTGGTGCCGGCAGGGCAAGATCAAATTTCTCTGCCCCAGCCCCGGTTACGACCGCCACTTTGCCATCTGCGAATCGCTGGGGATCGAAATGATCCCGGTGGCGATGACGCCGATCGGCCCGGATATGGATCAGGTCGAGGCGCTGGTCGCCGCCGACGCTTCCGTCAAGGGCATCTGGTGCGTGCCGCTTTACTCCAACCCGCAGGGGATCTGTTACAGCGACGAAACGGTGGCGCGTCTGGGCAAAATGCGCTGCGCCGCGCCGGATTTCCGCATCTTTTGGGATAACGCCTACGGCGTCCACCACCTTTACGAACCGACGAAACTGGCGGATATTTTTTCCGCCTGCGCCGCGGGGCCCGACCCCGACCGCGCCTACTATTTCTTTTCGACCAGCAAGATCACTTTCCCCGGCGCGGGGGTGGCGCTGATCGCAGCGAGCGACGCCGGGATCCGCGAGATACTGACCCGGCTCAAGGTGCAGACGATCGGCTACGACAAACTCAACCAGCTCCGGCTGCTGCAGTTTTTGCCGACGCCGGAAGCGCTGGTCGAGCACATGGCGAAACTGGCGGAGTGCATCCGCCCTAAATTTGAATTGGTCCTGCGGGTATTGAAGCGGGAATTTGCCGGCACCGGCTTGCTGAGTTGGCTGGAGCCGCGCGGCGGCTACTTCATTTCCGTCGACACCCTCGACGGTTGCGCCAAAGCGACGGTGGAACTGGCGAAGGCGGCGGGCGTGACGCTCACCGGGGCGGGCGCGACCTTCCCCCTGCACCACGACGAGCACGACCGCAACATCCGGATCGCCCCCACCTACCCGACGTTGGCGGAATTGGAGCAGGCGATCGAACTTTTCGCCATTTGCGCCAAACTCGCCGGGGTGCGCAAGTTGCTCAACGATAAGCAATAAGCCTCAACCGGGCGGCAAAACTCCGAAAGGGCGGACGATGCGGATCTTTACAGCGGCACTTCTGGGATTTCTCTTTGCCTACATCCTCACCGTCGGTTTCCGCCCGCTGGCGTCGCCCGATGAATTCCGTTACGGCGAGATCGCCCGGGAAATGGAAGTTTCCGGAGATCGGCTGTCGCCGCGACTGCTCGATCTGCGCTACTACGAAAAACCGGTGATGGTGCATCAACTCAACTGGTTGTCGCTCAAAATTTTCGGCAAAAACGCCCTCGCGCTTCGCCTTTCCGGGATATTGCTCACCGCGCTGACCGGGGCGATGACCGCGGCGCTGGTCTGGCGGCGGCGGCGCGACGGCAAACTGGTCGGCATGACTTTCGGCTTTTACGCGAGTTTCCTCTGGGTCTATATCCTTGGTACAACGGCCCTTACCGATGCGCCGCTGACGTTTTTCACCACCGCGACGCTCTTTTGCGGATTTTTGGCAATAGTTGAGGGCGAATCACTGCTCCACCGGCTCGGCTGGTGCGTCCTGGCGGCGCTGGCGGCGGTCGGCGGATTTTTCACCAAGGGCGCGGTGGCGATCGCCCTGCCGGGATTGAGCCTTTTCGGCTTCATCCTCTGGGAAAAACGCTACCGGGATATCTATCGGGTGGGGATACCGATCCTGCTCATTGCCGGTCTGGCGGCGTTGCCGCTCGGGTTGGCAGTCCACCGGGCGGACCCCGATTTCTGGCGCTATTTTCTGTGGGTCGAACACTTCCAGCGCTTCACCGCCGAGGCGGAAAGTCAACATCCGGAACCGTGGTACTTTTTACTGCCGTTTCTCCTTTTGGGCGCCCTGCCGGGGCTGATTTTCCTGCCCTGCTGGATCAAGATCGGCCGCGCCAGTTGGGGAGCGTTGTTGCGCTACCCGATCTATAAGCTGTCGCTCTGTGCGGTGGTGTTGCCGATGATCTTCCTTTCCTGCTCCAGCGGGAAACTTCCCACCTATATTCTGCCCTGCTTCCCGCTGATCGCCATTTTGTTTGCCGGCGGGCTGATGACCTATTTGCGGGAATATCCCGATCATCGGCTTTTCAACGGGATCATCCGCTTTTTCGGGGTGATGCTCGTCGTTGTCGGAGTTTTAGCGCTGGTGGCGGTGATCGCTTTTCGCGCCGGAGTCTGCCGACTGGTGCCGGATGCGGAAATTCGCGCTTTTTTGGGCGGCTTGCAGCTGATGATTGCCGCCACCGGAGTTGCCGGGATCGTCGGCGGCGCGCTGATCTTGAGCGTCCGCCACTGCCGCCGCACCACGGTAATGATCGCCTTTTTCCTATCCGCCGCGCTGTTGAGCGGGGCGATCAACCTCACCTTGCCGGATACGATCGCCGCCGGAAAGTTCCCCGGCAAAATTTTGCGGGAGTTCCGCGCCGAGGTCGAAGCGGATCGGCTCCGCGCCACGATCGTCGCCACCCCGGCGTTGATGCAAGCGGTGGCGTGGAGCTTCGACCGCGCCGATATCCGGGTGCTGGGGAGCGTCGGCGAATTGGATTACGGCGAAAAGATGGCGCGGCAACACGGCGAACCCACCCGCCTGATCAGCCGAGAGAATTTGCTCAAATTGATCGCGCAACCCGACCGCGCCCCGGTGATCATCATTTCGCACTGGGATACCAACCGGGTGCCGAAAACCCCGCAACCGCCCCGGCTGGACCGCCAGATCGACGAGTTGCGGATGCGCATCTACTGAATCACTTCCCGCGCAACGAAGACGACGGGATGCCGAGTTGCTCCCGATACTTCGCCACCGTGCGCCGGGCAATATCGATGCCCTCGGCCTGGAGCATTTTCGCCAACACCTCGTCGGAGCGCGGCCGATCGGGTTCTTCGGCGGAGATCAATTCGCGGATCCGCTCCTGCACCGCCCGGCTCGACACCGCCTCGCCCTCGGCATCGGCGAAGCCGCCGGTGAAAAAGTATTTCAGCGGCAATATCCCCCGCGGAGTGAGCGCGTATTTGCCGGAGATCGCCCGACTGATCGTCGTTTCATGCAGTTGGAGCGCCTCGCCCGCCTGCTTCATGGTAAAGGGGTGCAACCCCTTGACGCCGTAGCGGAAAAAGTCCTCCTGCACCCGCAAGATCTCCTCGCCCAGCCGCAACAGCGTGCTCTTGCGCAACTCCAACGCCTGCAACACCTCGTGAGCGCGCCGGAGTTTTTCCTCGATGTAGCGGCGGTCGGCGGGGGAAAGGTCCGCGTCGGATTCCAACAGTTTGGCGTAAGCCGGGGAAATGATGATCCGCCGCGCGCGTTCGCGCAAGATCCGCACCCGATAATTTCCCTTTTCGTCGCGATAAAATTCCAACTCCGGGGTGATGACTTCCGAAGCGCGGGCGAAATCGCCGGCGGGGGAAGGATTGAGGTGGCGCAAAGTTTCCAGCGCCTCCCGGAGCGCTTCCGGGGATTCGCCCAACTTGCGGCCGAGCGTCGCCAAGGGCAGTTGGGCGACCTTTTCCAGCCCGAAGTCAAAAAGTTTTTCCAAAACCGGGGTCATTTTCCCGTTGCGCCGCAGTTGGATGAGCAGACATTCGGCGAGATCCCGGGCGGCGATTCCCGGCGGGTCGAAACTTTGGAGCAGCGCCAACGCCTCCTCGGTTTCCGCGATCGTGGCGTCGCAACTCATGGCGATATCCGCCAGCGGCGTGCCGACAAATCCGGAATCATCCAGCGAAAGCACGATCATCCGGGCGATATTTTTGATCAACTCCGGCGCGGAACTGCCGGCAATTTCCGTTTCCAGCATTTCCGTAAGATCCTGCCCGGGGGCGGCGACGTTGCTCCAGAAATCGCCGCGCTCGTCGGCGCTTTCGGCGGGGATCGGCAAATTTTCCTGCCAGGAATCCGACTCGGAAAGCTGCTCGGCGAGGGTCGATTCGTCCTCCTTTTCCGGCGGAGCATCGGCGGGCAGTTCCGGCAACGACTCGGCGGGTTGCTCCTCTTCCAACAGCGGATTTTCGGTCAATTCCTGATCGAGTCGCAACTCCAATTCCGCCAGCGGCAACTGCAAAAACTCCAACCCCTGCCGCTGACGTTGCGACAAGAGCTGCTTTTGCTGCAAGGCGTGGCTTAAATGCAGAGCGTTTTCCATTTTTCCTACCGGGAATTTGCCCGTTCATTCGCCTGCCGAAGCGCTTCCAGCTCCAGCGTGGCGCGTTCCCATTTTTCCTCGATCCCGGATATGGCGGCGTCGATTTTCGCCAACTCTTTTTTCAGCGCGCCGAAATCCAATTTCATACCGCTGGATAGCTTGGCGACGATCACCCGCCGGTTTTCCGAGAGCCGATCGAGTTCTTCTTCCAGAGAATTTACTTCATCTTTGGCTTTTTTCAAGTTGCCGCTGATTTCCCGACGGGCGTTGGCGCGCTGTTGCCGCCGCTCCTTGGCGCTCATTTCCGCCGCGGCGCCGGGGGCGGGAGCCGGGGCGGGGGCGACCCCGCCGAGCTGCCCGGATTTTTCCACATAATAGTCGTAATTGCCGAAAAATTTTTGCACCTTGCCGGGGGTGAGTTCGACGATCGTGGTGGCGACAGCGCGGACAAACTCGATGTCGTGGCTCACCAACGCGACCGTGCCGGGGAAGTTCACCAGCGCGTTTTGGAGCAACTCCCGCGCCGCCAGATCCAAGTGAGTGGTCGGCTCGTCGAGGATCAGCCAGTTGGGCGGATTGACGAAGATCCGGGCGAACTGCACCCGGATCCGCTCGCCGCCGGAAAGGACGCCGCACCGCTTATCCGTATCACTGCCGGAAAAGCCGAAACTGCCCAGCACGTTCATCAGTTCCCCGGTCGGCGCGGCGGGGGGCAACGCCCCTTTCACCGCGTCGTAAACCGTCAGATCGTCGTTGAGCAATTCGGAAAATTCCTGCGCCTGATAACCGATGACCGAGTGGTGCCCGAGCACCACCCGCCCCGCGGTGGGGGTAAGTTTGCCGACCAGCAGTTTGAGCAAGGTGGTCTTGCCCAAGCCGTTGTAACCGATGAAAGCGATCTTATCCCCAGCGGCGATGTCGAGATCGACGTTGCGAAACAGCGGTTTTTCCGGCGTGTAGCCGAAGCTGACATTTTCCATGCGGGCGGCCTCCGTGCCCCCCGGCGGCGGCGCGGGGAAGCGGATCACGCCCTGATAATTGAGTTCGTCGGGCACTTCCACGGTTTCGAGCTTATCCAGTTTTTTCATCCAGCTTTTCGCCTGCGCCGCCTTGGTGCTCTTGGCGCGGAAGCGGTCGATGACCCGCTCGACCTGTTCGCGTTTGCGGTCGGCGTTGCGCTTGGCGCTCAACTGGGTTTTGAGCCGCAACTCCCGCTCGGTGCGATAAAAGTCGTAACCGCCGCCGAAGCGGGTGACGCTCCCGGCGTTGACTTCGAGGATCGTGCGGGCGAGTTTCCGCAACAAAAAGCGGTCGTGGGAAATCAGCAGCAAGGTGCCGGGAAAGGTGTTGAGAAAGCGGCAAAGCCACTCCACCGCCGGCACGTCCAAGTAGTTGGAGGGCTCGTCCAACAGCAACACGTCGGGGTGGGAAATGAGCACCCGCGCCAACGCCGCGCGCATCTGCCAACCGCCGGAAAACTCCCGAAGCGGGCGGTCGAAGACCCCGACGTCGAAGCCGAGATTGCTCAAGGTTTCCCGCGCTTCCTGCTCTAAATGATAGACCCCGAGATGCTCGATCCGGCTCTGCAGCTCCCCGTGGCGGACGAGCAGACTTTTCTGCCGATTTTCCGGCAAGTCGGCGCTTTCGAGTTCGCGCTCGATCTCGTGCAGTTCGCGGGTGTAGTCGTGCAATTCGGGGATCGCGTCGGCGGTGAACTCCAAAAGGGTGCGGGGCAGATCGGCGGGGGAAATTTTCTGCCGCATGATCCCCAAGCGATGATCCTTGGGCAAGGCGATCGACCCGCTGTCGGCGCGCTCGACCCCGGTGATCAGGTTAAACAGCGTACTTTTGCCCGAACCGTTGGGGCCGACGATGCCGACGCGTTCGCCGGGATTTACCCGAAAGGAAACGGCGCGCAAAATATCCTTGCCGCCGAAACTTTTGGTGACGTTTTGAAAATCGATCATGCTCTTTTTTCCAGCAAAGTAAGCGTTTCAAAGTGCGCGGTGCCGGGAAACATATCCAGCGCGGCACCGGATTTAAGCTCGTAAACTTTTTCCAACTGGCGCAGGTCGCGGCACAAGGTGTCCGCCGAGCAGGAAATGTAGATCAGATCAGGCGGCGCCAACTCCAAAATATCCCGGATCACCGCCAAACTCAAACCGCCCCGGGGCGGATCGACCAAAAGCAACTGCGGGCGGCGCCCCCGCAAGTGCCGCTTCATACTGGAAGCATCCCCGACGACGAAGCGGCAATTTTCCGCGAGATCCCGCACTTTGGCGTTGGAATTCGCACACCGCACCGCCGCCGGATAAGACTCCACGCCCAAAGTGCGCAACGCCGGATTTTGCGCGGCGCAGATCAGCGAAAAGATGCCGACGCCGCAGTAAAGTTCCACCAAAAAATCCACGCGTTTTTCCGTTACGATCTTCGCCACTCGGCGCGCCAGTTCGGCGGCGACGGCGGAGTTGGTCTGAAAAAATCCCCCGGTCGGATAGGCGAAAACGCCGAATTCCCCCAACTCCCCGAAACTCCGGCTCCCGGCGGAATCGGTCGTGACGACCGCGCCGGATCTCGCATCGTGATCGATGCCGATCGTGCCGCAAAAGCCGGGGGGCGGCGCCACTTCGGGCAGTTTGGCGTTGATCTCCGGTCGCATCAGCAAACACCGGTCGATCGGGATAAGTCCGCCGTCATCCGACCGCTGATAACCGAGCTTGCCCGAGCCGTCGGCGTGGAGCCGGATGCGGTTGCGCCAAGCCAAACGCGTCGGCGAGGGAAAGATCGGCGCCAACTTTACCGGCACTTCCCGGTGGCGGTTGATAAACGAATCCAACTGGCGCGCTTTCGCCGCCAGTTCCACTTCGTAGGGCACATGCAAATAGGCGCACCCCGGACATTCCGAAAAGTAGGGGCACTCCGCCTCGATCCGCGCGGAGTTTCCGCCGACGATCCGGGCGAGTTTCCCCCGGCAGTAGTTGCGGTGAATTTCGGTCACTTCGACCTCGACCGTTTCGCCGGGAGCCGCGCCGCGCACGAAGCAGACCCGACCGTCGGGCAAGTTGCCCAACGCCTCGCCGCCAAAGGCAAAATCCCGGATCTCGATCGTCGGAAGTCCGCTCATCTTTTCCTCCGGGATCGGCAAGAATTACCGCGGCAAATTAAAGGTGTCGATGATCTCCTCGACCTGCGCCTGATTGATCGGCGTGACTTCGCCCAGTTGCCGGGCGAGCAGTACACAGTTGGCGGTGAAGTCCGCCACTTCCAACCGATCGAATGCCTGGGTGAGGTTTTTGCCGACGGCGAGCACGCCGCAACTTTCGATCAACAGTACCGGGGTGGCGGGGGTCAATTTTTCCAACGCCGCCGCCGGGGAATTTTTCCACTCCGCATAGCTGATCTTGGGCATGTCGCGCAACTGGATATAGCTTTCCGGGATCATCCGGCTGTCCAAGGCGTTGCCGCTGGCGGCAAACGCCATGATGTGCGGACTGCGGGTGAAAATAAAGGCCGGGGCGAAATCCTTTTTCGCATAAATTTCCGCCGCGACCGCCGCCAGTTCCGCCGGGGACTTGCCGGCTTCCCGCCGACCGCCGGAAACGCGAACCACCTGCTCGGAAGTGAGCCGCAACGGGTCGAGCGCCGCCGGGGTGATGAGAAAATCGTCGTCGGCAAGTTTCGCCGACAGCGCCAGCTGCCCGGTAAATGCCAGCCGCTGACGGTAGAGCCGGGCGGCAAACTTGACGATGCTTTCCCGCAAGGCGCACTCCGCCGGACTGGCGAACTGCGGGGCAAATTCCGGCAGTTCCGGAGCATTGGCGATCGGCGCCGGGGTAAGTTTGCCGGTCATCCCCGCCATATTGATACCGATGCGGGCGAGATAATCGAGCGTTTCAAAGCGGGCGAACGCCTCGTCGATGTCGCGACCGCAGACGACCGCGCCGTGATTTTCCATCATCACTGAATCGGCGCCCTTGGCGAACTCCGCCGAAATGATCTCGCCGAGCGAGATGCTCCCGGGGATGTCGTAGCGGGAAAAGGCGATCTTGCCGCAAATTTTTTCACTGCCGGGCAAAATCGCGGTGTCCGGGCACCGCCCGACCAAACTGAAAGCGACCAGCGCGGGCGAGTGAGCGTGCAACACCACCCGGGCGTCGGGCCGCAACCGATAGACGGCGCAGTGAAACGGCAGTTCGCAGCTGGGGGTGTGCCGCCCGATCTTTTCGCCCGCCGGGGTAACTTTCATGATGTCCGCCGGGGTGAGCGTGCCCTTGTCCACCCCGCTGGGGGTGATCCAGACGTTGCCCTCCTCGTCTTTGATCGAGATGTTGCCGCCGCTGGTTGTGGTCATACCGTAATCGTAGATCCGTTGCAGAGTGTTGACCAGAAGTTCCGCCGGATGAGTGTAATTGATGCTCATAGTTTTCCCCCATAAAAAATCGTTGAGTTGTCTTGACTTTAACATACACGAAAAAGCGGCTTTTTTCAATCGCCGGAGCACTTTTTTATCGCCCCGGTGAAAAATCCGCGGCAAAATAGCCGGTTTTTACCGAAAATGGCTTGACTTTTGAGCGTCGGGGAGTTAAATTCCCCATAATACGGTTTTTGACACTTTTTTCATCTTGGATCGAGGGGGATATTTTGGCAAGGGATACCGACTACATTCTCACCCTGTTGAGAGAAAGCGGCATGGTCTCCGGGGAAGCTATCCGCGAGGCTAAACAGGCGGCGCTCGACGCCGCGGATCAGGGCGAAGACGTCAACCCCGTCGATCTGTTGGTCCGCAACCAGATCATCAACGAAGACGACCTGCTGGCGATGCTCGCCCAGCAGTACGGCGTGAGCGTCATGGATCTGACCGACTACGAGATCCCGCTCGAGGCGCGCTCGGCGCTGACTACCGAAGTGGTGCGCCACTACGGCGTGGTGCCGGTAAGTCTCCACGACGGCGTGCTGACGATCGCCATGAGCGACCCGACCGACATGGAAACGCTCGACACGATCCGCTACATGTACGGCGGCGAAGTCGAAGCCGTGGTCGCCCCCCAGAAACAGATCAACCGCCTGATCGACCGCTACTTCATCGAAGAAGAAGAAGCCGCCACCAAGGGCGTTGCCGGCGACGACGAGATCGAGCTGATCGACGAAAACGCCGCCATGGGCACCGGCAAGGAAGACGATCAGGCGCCGATCATCCGGTTGGTCACCAAGCTGATCATCGACGCTTACAAGATGAAGGCGTCGGATATCCACCTCGAGCCGATGGAAAAGCGCTACCGGGTGCGTTACCGCATCGACGGCGCGCTCCGGGAGATCCCCGGCCCGCCCAAATATCTGCAGGCGAACTTCACCAGCCGCGTCAAGATCATGGCGCACTTGGACATCACCGAAAAGCGCATCCCGCAAGACGGTCGCATCCAGCTTTCCGTCGGCGACAAGGACATCGACTTGCGTGTATCGTCGATCCCGACGATCTTCGGCGAAAGTATCGTCATGCGTATTTTGGATAAGTCGAGCATCCAGTTGGACATCCCCAAACTCGGTTTCTACGCCGACGACTTGGATCTGGTCACCAAGATCATCAACTATCCCGACGGCATTTTCCTCGTGACCGGGCCGACCGGTTCGGGCAAAACCACTTCGCTTTACGCCTTTTTGAATACGATCAACTTGCCCACCCGCAAGCTGATCACCGTCGAGGACCCGGTGGAATACCAGCTCCCCGGCATCAATCAGGTGCAGGTCGACCGCTATGTGGATATGACCTTTGCCGCGGCGTTGCGCTCAATGCTCCGTCAGGCGCCCAACATCATCATGATCGGTGAGATCCGCGACTTGGAAACCGCGGAGATCGCCATCAATGCTTCGCTCACCGGTCACTTGGTGTTCAGTACGCTCCACACCAACGACGCGCCGAGTGCGATCACCCGTTTGGTCGATATGGGGGTGAAGCCGTTTCTGGTGGCGACCTCGCTCCGGGCGGTCATGGCGCAGCGGTTGCTCCGCCGGATCTGCCCGCACTGCAAAGTGCCGCACACGCCGACCAATGCCGAGCGCAAGATCCTCGGTTTCACCGACGAATATCTGGCGAACCGGCAGTTCTACCGGGGCAAGGGTTGCCGCGAGTGCGGTTACACCGGTTACAAGGGTCGGATCGGCATCTACGAAATTTTCGTCATCACCGAAGATATCGGCAAGCTGATTTTCGCCAACGAGACCAGCGGCCGGATCCGGGAATTCGCCCGCCGCAACGGAATGCGCTCGCTCCGCGACGACGCGATCCGCAAAGCCGAAGCCGGGATCGCCACACTGGAAGATGTAATTTTCGTCACCCTGCGGGACGAAGAATAATTCGGGGGATTTTGACTTATGCTGGATATTGAAAGTTCCGCCCTGATCGAACTGCTCAAGAGCGAAAAAGGCGCCGCCGATCCCGCGTTGGCGGGACATTTGGCGGAAGTCGCCGAAGAGTGCGAAAACTCCGGCAAGACCGCCTTGGAAGTGATCGAAAACTTCGGGCTCTTTTCGCGGGCGGACATGTTGCAACTTATGGCGGACAATTTGGGTTCCTACGTCTGGACGCCGGAAGACGCCGACATTTCGCAGGATACCATCGCCCTCGTCGATGAGGAAATGGCGCACGCCAACGGTATCATCCCGGTCCGCGAGGAATACGGCACCATCCACATGGCGATGCGTTCGCCGCTGGACTACCAGACGGTGGAAAAACTCCGTTTCGTACTGGGCAAGGACATTCTGCCGCTGCCCTGCGACCCGGACGTTTTCGACAAGGAACTCGATCGCTACTACCCGGAAAAAGACGACTCCGTCGCCGACATCGTCGCCGAGATCGGGGAAAAGAACTACAATATGGATCAGGAGCCGACCGAGGATATGGCAAACGAGGCGCCGATCGTCAAATTTGTGGACGTGGTTTTGCGTCAGGCGATCAAGGATAAAGCCTCGGATATCCACTTCGAGCCGTTTGAAAAGAACTTCCGCATCCGCTACCGGGTCGACGGTGCGCTGTTTGAAATGCCGCCGCCGCCCCGCGGGCTGGCGTTGCCGGTGATCAGCCGCATCAAAATCATTTCCGGCTTGAACATTTCCGAGCGCCGGCGGCCGCAGGACGGTCGTATCCAGCTCAAACTCAACGGTCGCCAGATCGACCTGCGCGTATCCTGTCTGCCCACCACGCACGGCGAATCGGTCGTGCTCCGCGTCCTCGACCGGACGGTGGTCAATCTGCAGTTGGACTCGCTGGGCATCGGTGCCGACACCCTCACCCAGTTGCGCGAATTGATCAGTCTGCCCACCGGCATTCTGCTGGTCACCGGGCCGACCGGTTCGGGCAAGACCACCACGCTTTACTCCGCGCTGGGCGAGATCAACAAGGTCGAGGATAAGATCCTCACCGCCGAGGACCCGGTCGAATACGACATCGAGGGTCTGATCCAGTGCCCGATCAACGACGCCGTCGGCATGACCTTTCACAAAGCGCTCCGCGCCTTCCTGCGGCAGGACCCCGACCGCATCCTCGTCGGTGAGATCCGCGACTTTGAAACGGCGCAGATCGCGATCGAAGCGTCGCTCACCGGTCACTTCGTATTCAGCACCCTGCACACCAACGACGCCGCCAGTACCATCACCCGGTTGATCGATATGGGGGTGGAGCCGTTTTTGATCGCTTCGTCGCTGGTCGGCGTGCTGGGTCAGCGCCTGATCCGCCGGATCTGCCGCAACTGCATCGAGAGCTACGAGCCCACCGACAACGACTTGGAGCGGCTCGGTCTGGAGCGCGGTCAGGTCGAGGGCATCAAATTCTGCTACGGCCGGGGTTGCCCCAAGTGCAACAATACCGGTTACAAGGGGCGGAAAGCGATCACCGAACTCATGGTCATCAATCAGGAGTTGCGGGATATGATCTCCGACAACAAACCGGCGAACCAGTTGCGCGACCGCGCCATCGCGTTGGGCATGCGCCCGTTGCGCGAAGACGGTCTGTTGGCGATCTTCAACGGGGAAACCAGCGTGGACGAGGTCGTCCGTTACACTTAAAGAGTAAAACCGGCAACGATAAGGAGTTCCGATCATGCCTCAATATGCCTACACTGCCTTGGATCGCAAGGGTAAGGAACAAAGCGGCAAAATTACCGCCGCGGATGAAAACATCGCCACTCAGGAGCTGAAGAACAAGGGGCTTTTCCCGACTTCGATCAAGCCGGCGTTGGAAAAGGAACCGGCGGCGAAGAAAAAGAAGTCCAAGGGCGGGATGAATATGAATATATCGTTCGGCCCGGCGGTCATTCCGCACAAGCAGTTGCCGGTCGTCACCCGCCAGTTGGCGATCCTGCTCGATGCCGGATTGCCGCTGATCCGCGCGCTCCGCACCTTGGAACGGCAGGCGAAAGATCAGGGGGTGCGGACGGTTTTGGGCAAAACCGGCGACGCCGTCGAGGGCGGCTCCACCTTTGCCGAAGCGCTCGCCCAGCACAAAAAATCCTTTGACAAACTTTTCCTCAACATGGTGCGCGCCGGCGAAGCGTCGGGCGCCATGGAAACCATCCTCGACCGGTTGGCGGGCTTCATGGAAAAATCCGCCCGGATCACCGGCAAGGTCAAATCGGCGATGATCTACCCGATCGTGGTGTTGACCATTTCTTTGGCGGCGGTCATGGGGTTGATGATCTACGTCGTGCCGAGCTTCCAGAAAATTTTCAAGGACCTCTTGGGCGAAAACGAACACTTGCCGGAAATCACCGAATTTCTGATCTCCACCAGTAAGTTCCTGGTCGAAGACTGGTATTACTTCATCATCATCATCGTCGGCATCGTCGTATTTTTCAAGGTGGTGGCGATGATCCCGGTCGGCAAACTGGTGTTGGATGTGCTGAAATACCGGATGCCGATTTTCGGCTCGATCATTTCCAAAACGGCGATTTCCCGTTTCTCCCGTACTCTCGGTACGCTGATGGGTTCGGGCGTCCCGGTGCTCGGCGCGCTCGCGATCGTCAAGGAAACCAGCGGCAACGAACTGGTCGCCCGGGCGATCCAAAAAGTGCATGACGCGGTCAAAGAGGGCGAAGGCATCGCCAAGCCCCTCAACGACACCAAGATCTTCCCGCCCATGGTGATCAGTATGGTCGAGGTCGGCGAGGAAACCGGTAAACTGCCGGAAATGCTCACCAAGATCGCCGACACCTACGACGAAGAAGTGGATAACGAAGTCGGCGCGCTGACTTCGCTGATCGAACCGTTGATGATCGTGCTGCTCGCCGGCGTGGTCGGTACGATCGTGGTCGCGCTTTTCATGCCGCTGGTCAAAATCATCGAAAAGATGTCCTGATCCCGCGTTATGAGCGTTCTGCTGAATATCGGCAATACGCATAGCGAGATCGCCGAGTGCTCCGGCGGAGCGATCCGGCTGACGGCAAAGCTCCCGACGGCGGAACTGACGGCGGCGTTGCTCCCCCCCGGGGAAGTTTTCGCCGCTTCGGTCGTGCCGGAAGTCGCCGCCCGGCTCGCCGAGCGCAAGATCTACTTCATTTCCAGCGCCGACTGCCATAATTTGATCGACTTTTCGCAAGTTGACGCCACCACTTTGGGCGCGGATCGGGTCGCCAACTGCGTGGCGCTCGCGCACTACTTTCCCCTGCCGGGGATCGTGGTCGATTTCGGCACGGCGATCACGGTGGAGATCGTTGACGCCGACCGGATTTTCCGGGGCGGCGCGATTGCTCCCGGCCGCGTCCTGATGCGCCGGGCGCTGCACGGCGGCACCGCCCAACTGCCGGAAATCCCGCTATCTTCCAACTTTCCGGCGTTGCCCGGAGCCAATACGGCGGAAGCGATCGCCTTGGGGGTCGACGGCGGCGCGATCGGCATGGTGCGGGAATTGCTCACTCGGCTCAAGCAAAAGTTTTCGCCCCGCAGTCTCGTCGCCGTCGGCGGCGACGCCGATTTCTTCCTCCCGGAATTTCCCGAGCTGACTCCGGGACAAGAGTTTTTCACCCTGCAGGGCATCCGGCTCGCCGGAAAAGGGGAATAAATGGATTTTTCGCCGCTGGATAACTGCCGTTACGCGGTGATCGGTTACCCGATCGACCACAGCCGCTCGCCGCAGATGCAAAATGCGGCGTTCCGCTACTGCCAAATCGATGAACACTACGGCAAACTGGCGGTCGCCCCGGCGGAAC
>JAZTWK010000045.1:0-49237 GCA_045635865.1 Victivallaceae bacterium | reverse complement strand
GGATCATATTCGGTGTAGGGGCGGCCGAGTTTGCCGTCGAAAACGTAGTCGGTGGATATGGCGATCAATCGGGCGCCGATCTGGCGGCAGGCGCGAGCAACGTTGGCGCTGCCGATAGTGTTGACGCGTTCGGCAAGTTCCGGTTCGCTCTCGCAACGATCGACCGCGGTCATCGCCGCGGCGTGGATAACGATCTCCGGCCGGGCGGCGGCAAAAAATTTCTCGGTGGCGGCGGCATCGGTGAGGTCGCACTCGGGCAAGTCGGCGACGATCACGTCGGGGTTCGCCCATTCGCGGATCAGGGTGCGGCCGAGCATTCCCTTGCCGCCGGTGATCATGATTTTCATAAATTTCCTCCTGTCGATTTTTTTTAACTATACACCTCGCGGGGAAATATTGCCAATAAAAGCGCGGAAAATTTGTATTCGCCCCGGTATAAGAGTATATTATCAATGGTACGTTATCGGTATATTACAGCAACCCCAGAATTGGAGGGCACCATGAAAAAGAAAGTTTTTGTTTCCGGCTGTTACGACATGCTTCATTCCGGCCATGTCGCGTTTTTTGAGGAAGCGGCAAGTTACGGCGATCTCTACGTCGGTTTGGGGTCGGATAAAACGATTTACGAACTCAAGGCGCGGCGGCCGATCAATTCGGAAGCGGAGCGGCTCTATATGGTCAAGGCGATCCGGTGCGTCAAGGATGCGTGGATCAACTCCGGCTCGGGGCTGATGGACTTTGAGAAAGAGGTCATCGAACTCAAACCGGATATTTTCTTTGTCAACTCCGACGGCTATTCGCCGCTCAAGGAAAAATTCTGCAAGGAACACGGGATCGATCTCGTGGTCAGCAAGCGGATCCCGCACGCCGGTTTGCCGGCGCGTTCGACCACCGCGCTCCGGCAGGAGTGCCGCATCCCTTACCGGGTGGAGTTGTGCGGCGGCTGGTTGGATCAGCCTTTTGTCAACAAACTCACTCCGGGGGCGGTCATCACCTTGGCGATCGAGCCGGATATGGAGTACAACGACAAGAGCGGTATGGCGACCAGTTCGCGCAAAAAGGCGATCGAAATGTGGCAGACGGCGATCCCCGCCGGAGACCGCGAGCAACTGGCGAAACAGCTCTTTTGCATGGATAACCCCCCGGGCACCAAGATCATTTCCGGCAGTCAGGATGCGCTGGGGCTGATCATGCCCGGATTGAACAAACTCAATTACGACAACGGTTATTGGCCGAAGTCGATCGACACCATTACCGACGAGGATCTGCTCAGTTTCGTCGAGAGCAACTTCCAGTTGGTGGCGTTGCCCCAGCGGGAACCGGGTTACGATGTTTTCGCCCGCACCAACATCAACGAAAGAGATGCCAAGCGCTTGGCGATCGCGACCGAGGATTGCTGGCGCGCCATGCTCAACCGCGATGTGGCGGCGTGGGGCGACGCCACCCGGCGGTGCTTTGAGGCGCAGTTGGCGATGTTGCCCTGCATGGCGACTCCGGCGCTCTTTGAGGCGATCAAGTTTTTTGAGGATTCCGCTTACGGTTGGAAGTTGACCGGGTGCGGCGGCGGCGGCTATTTGATCCTGGTCGGCGACAAGCCGATCAACAAGGCGATCCGGGTCCGTGCCTGCCGGGATTGAACCATTTTTGACAGTAAGTTTTATGCCCGCGATCATATTTTTGATCGCGGGCAGGATGTTTGAGGGTAGCAAATGAATCGTGATTTCAAGGAATATCTGATCACCGGCAACGAGAGCTTGCGGGAAACCTTGGGCAAGCTCAACCAAACCGGCAAACGGAATCTTTTCTGGTTGGAAAACAACCGACTGTTGGGGGTGATCAACGACGGCGACATTAGGCGCTTCATCCTCAATGGCGGCTCTCTCAATGACAACGTCAAAAACGCCATTAACCGCCACCCCAAATTCCTCTTTGACACCGAAAGGAACCAGGCGGAGCGTTTCCTTGCCGAGCAAAATATCAGCGCGGTGCCGATCGTTGACGAAAATCTTTGGGTGTTGGATATCGTTTCCTGCTTCGACCGGGTCGATATTTCCGAAGCGACGGTGCGGGAGTTGACCGCGGGTGATCTGCCGATGCTGTTGGACTTTTTCGGTCAAATGGCGGGCGACACGCGGGCGATGTTCAATCGCAACGACGTCAACCTGATCCGCGCCACCGATTTCTTTGCGGGTCGGGGCGCCCGGGATCAGATCCACTTCGCCGCCGTCGCCGAACAAGGCGGCAACGAGGTTATGGTCGGCTACGTTTTTCTGTGGGATCTGGACACCAAGATACCGTGGCTCGGCATCGCGGTAAGGGAAAGTTGGAAAGGTCGGCATTTGGGGCGGGTGCTTTTGGAGCACGCCGATAAATACGCCATTTCCAGAGGTTGCGGCGGCATTATGCTCACCAGCGTCCCCGCCAACGTGCGGGCGCATTCGCTCTATACGCGAATGGGGTATGAATACTGCGGCAGCTACCCGGACGGGGAGTTCTTTTTCATCAAGCGTTTCCCGCATACCCCCAAGGCGTGATATCCGCGAGGCAAAAAAGCGGGGCGATGCGGGCTTGTTGAACTTGAAAAGCCACCTAAAAGTGCTATATTATTGTCGCGTTGATAACCCAACTTCCAGAAAGGGATTTTTATGGATAAGATTCAACTGACGCCCAAGAAAGAAGTCTTCAACTTCTGCCGTCCTTACATCATTGCCGAGATCGGCTCCAACCACAATGGCGATATGGCGCTCGCCAAGCAGATGATCCTGTCGGCGAAAGATTGCGGCGTGGATGCGGTGAAATTTCAGTCGTGGTCCCCGAAAACGCTCATCGCTCGCGAAGAGTACGAGCGCAACACCAAGTACAATGACAACCCCAAAAAACACTTCGGTTCGCTCCGCGCCATGTGCGAGCGCTACTATTTGCGCCCCGAGCAACATGCGGAATTGAAGGAATTCTGCGACGAGAACGAGATCGAATTCTGCTCCAGCCCCTTCTCCTACGAAGAAGTGGATATGCTGGAAGCGTTGAATGTGCCCTTTCACAAGGTCGCGTCGATGGACATCAACCACCTGTTGCTGCTCAAGCACATCGCGCGGACGGGGAAGCCGATCCTGCTTTCGACCGGTATGTCGACGCTGACTGAAGTCGACACTGCCGTCAAGACGATCGAAGAGGAAGGCAATCACAACATCATTTTGTTGCACTGCATTGCGATCTATCCCCCCAAACACGAGGATATCAATCTCCGCAACATCACGATGCTCCAGCAGACCTTTGAGTATCCGGTCGGCTTCTCCGATCACTCGTTCGGTTTCTCGATCCCGCTGGCGTCGGTGGCGCTGGGGGCGTGCGTGATCGAAAAGCATTTCACGATCGACAAAGACCTGCCCGGTTGGGACCACATGATCTCCGCCGACCCGGCGGAAATGAAAATGATCGTCAAGGAAGCGCGGATCGTCGCCGACTCGATGGGGACTTTCCGGCGCCGCGTTTCCGCCGACGAAGAGGCGAAAAAGCTGAAGTTCCGCACCAGTTGCGTGGCGACGCATGCGCTCCCCAAAGGTACGGTGCTCAAGCTGGAAGATATTACCGCCAAGCGCCCCGGACTCGGGATCCCGCCGGATAAGATGCTGGATATCGTCGGTCATGCCGTGACTCGCGACGTTGCCGAAGACGACGTTCTCCGCTGGGAAGATATTCACTAAGTCCGGAAGTAAAAATGAAAGCGATCGCAGTTATCCCCGCCCGGGGCGGCTCCAAGCGGGTCCCCAAAAAGAATATTCGGGAAATCGACGGTCTGCCCATGATCGGGTATGCCATCCGGGCAGCCGTGGAGACCAAACTCTTTTCCCACGTTTTGGTCAGCACGGATTCCGAAGAAATCGCGGCGGTTTCCCGTTCGTTGGGCGCCGAGGTGCCGTTTTTGCGCGACGGGAATGCGGATGACTACACCCCGATCAGCGTGGCGACCGCCGGTTCGGTGGTGCAGGCCGAGGAATATTTTAACGAGAAATACGACGTGGTCGTTCAGTTGATGGCAAACTGCCCGAACCGGACGGCTCAAAATATCCTCGACGGCTATGATTTTTTCCAGAGATCCCGGACCAATTTTGCGCTGTCCTGCTTCAAATTCGGTTGGATGAATCCCTGGTGGGCGATGAAGCGGGACGAAACGGGGAAGGGCGAATTTCTCTTTCCGGACGCCTTGGTGCGCTCGCAGGATCTGCCGGACTTGTTTTGTCCGACGGGCGCGGTTTGGATCGCCAATGCCGAGGCGCTAAAGCAGGAAAAGACGTTCTACGGCGTCGGGCATAAATTTTTTGAGATCCCGTGGATCAATGCGGTGGATATCGATTCGGAGGAGGATCTGAAATTTGCGGCGGTGGTCAAGAAAGTTTTTCTTGATCCGCAAAATTGATCGGCTCGATCGAGCGCTTTATCCGCGTTGCAAACTGATTTCGTCGGTCAGTTTGCGTCGCGCCGGTTTCGATATTCGCCACCCGAGCCCGGCTTGCCGGGAAGGGGTGGTGATTTTGGGTTGGCTCATTCATTAAAGATTGTTGTGTTTGGAAATAATGAATGTATTTAGAAATTTGATCAACTCGGCGTTGAAAAATAAAATATTCTGGTATGTTTGCAGCCGATATTTTTCGTTAGGGTTGCTCTTTGTCGCTTCCATTTTTACCGCCAACAAGTTGGGGGTATATTGCTTTGGCATCTGGAGTTTTATCCTTTTGCTTTTCAATATCGGTTCGACCTGCAACTGGGGCGTCGGCAATGCCGCTACGATCCTACTGGTCCAAAACAAGGAGGATCAGCAAAAAGCGCAGGATTATTTTTTCAACGCATTGCTGGTGAATTTTTTTATCAGCCTGCCGCCGATCCTATTCGTGATCTACGACCGGATCTTCGGGATCCCTTTGCTGCAGAAATATGATTTGGGAAATGGCGTCTACGCCGTCGGGGTGCTGATCATCCTTTCCTATTTCGCTTCGCTTTTGATGAACGTCGTCCGCGTGAAGAATCGGATCTGGGAGATCACCGTGGCGCAGACCCTGTGGCCGGTGCTCATGCTGTCAATGTTGTTTTTGGCATCGGAAAAGTTTCTGCTGTGGGGACTTGTCGCGGCGTATTTATTTTCTTTCGCCGCCAGTATCGCGCTTTATCTCTCGACCGGCGTGGTAAAGTTTGCCGGCCGGTTTTCCCTGCCCATTATCCGGGAAACTTTTTGCAAAGGATTCTTCCTCTTTTTATACAATGCGGGCTTTACCTTTATCGTGCTTTCCACCAAAATGGTCGTCAGCAAGTATTACTCGGTTGAGGAATTCGGCTTTTTCTCGTTCGGATTTTCGCTCGCGCACGGCATATTGCTGATGATCGACAGTCTGATTTTCATCGTCTTTCCCAAGATGATCGATCTGCTCAAAGGGGAGGATATGGTCAAGGTCGAGAATGCGATCGGTCGGATGCGCGAAATATATTTGTACTCGGTGCACGCCTTGCTCTACCTGATCATGGCGGGAAGTTGGATATTCTTTACTTTTGTCCCCAAGTACAGCAACAGCTTCGAGCCGTTTATCCTGATCATTTTCACTTTGGTCATGTACTCCAACTGCTTTGCCTACAACACCTTTCTGCTGGCGCACAATCAGGAAATAAAACTGGCGGTCATGGTGACGGTGGCGCTGGTGCTGAATGTGGCTCTCGCCTGGCTGATGGCATACTTTAAAGTGAGATTCGATTATATCATCATCGCCACTTTGGTAACTTACGGGATCTACTCGCTTGCCGTAAACTTTTACGCCCTGCATCTCATTGGCAAACGCAAAAAACTGCTTGACAGCATTTCGGCGCGTTTGCTCCCCTTGTATATCGGCGCATTGTTGTTGGTCACGTTTTTGCCGCGGAAAGAAATGCTATGGATCCCGTTGGCGGCATTTATCGCCGTCAATTTCGGCAAATTGAAAAAGACGACCGACGAGGCATTGCGGATTTTTAACAGTAAGAGCATTGATGTGTGAGTTTTCTCATGTTTACTAAATTTTGGAACTGGTTGTTTTTGAGCAAAAAGGCGGATCGGCAGTTCGCCGCCGAGGTGGATCGGCAGAGCGCCGGTAAGCCGGTCCACGCGTTTTTGATCACCAAGCCCTTGCAGTACATGAATCTGAAAGCGGTGACGCTGGATAGCTCCGCTTTCAATCTCCTTATCGTGATAAACGCCTTTTCCGACGCCGATAAATTCACCGATTATTTGCGGAAAAGTGATCCCGCCTGGGATATGATCGGTTTCTTTGATCAGGAAGAGGCGGCGCAGGCGAGCCTGCTTCGGATAACCAAGCTCGCCGCGTACTGGAACGCGATGGATTATGGCGTTAAGAACAATTTTTTTATGCGGGAATTGCATCAGCGAAATTGCCGGATCCGCCTGATCGAAGAGGGGGTCGGCAACTACGTCAAATCCAATCTCGCGTTTGCCATTTACCACCCGTTTTTAGCCAAACACCGCTGGATAAGCAAATTGTGCTTTGAGTGGGTGCGGGAGTTGTTTCACCGGCTTTCCGGTTGCGGGAACGGCATCAACAGCAGTAAGTGGAGCGAGGAAATCTACCTTTACTACCCGCAATATCCGCACATTCCCTGCCTTTCCAGATCGGTTTTGCGGAAGTTTGAATTTTCCCCGGTCGAGAACTTCAAGCGGTTGGGCAATTTTTTCGATTGCTCCGCTTATCCGTGGTTGGATAAGATTCAAAATCAAAAAGTATTGATCTTGTCGACCAGTTGGGACGGCACGGCGGTTTACGATGATAATGATTTGAAAAATTACGATGTGCTCATCGTGAAATATCATCCGCACCTCAAAGATAAGCAAAGCTGTGGGGAAAATCAGGTGAAATATCTGGCGGGCAGTTTGCCGACGGAGATATTGGCGATTAAATTGCTCAATCAAGGATGCACGATCACCATGCGCGCCAAATTTACCAGCAGTTTCGTTTATTTGCTGGGCAGTGGTATAAAGTTGGAATTTGAAACCGAGGATATCCCGGCGTTTTTGGCCGATTATTTCCACTTTGTCGAACAGGAAGTCAGTAAGGGAAGTTGACGATATCGTCGGACATGCGTTATTGGAGTTCAAGATGAATACGGTTGCCGAGTTTGGATGTAATGACCTTGCTCCCAAGAAGAGCTGCAACGGGTTGCTGTTGCTGTTCTTTTTGCCGGTCATGCTCGTGCTGCCGCCGCTGTGGAGCTTTTTCGCCTTGGTGTTGCTGTTCCGCAACTGCAAACAAAACGTGGTGTCGATCGTGTTGCTGTCGGGCTTCTTGGCGCTCTGTTTCATCTACACCACCCCGATATGGGATACCATCGCGCACCAGTACCGCTACTTGTACCTCATGAATCATGACCTGAAAGAGGATTTCAGCTGGATGAGCAAAGACTGGTTTTATCGCTTGGAAATTCTCTTCACCGACGTTTTCGGCAAGAATACGCCGTTTATGTGCTTCTGGTATCTGGTCTATTTTGGCATCCTGCTGTCGTGGTATTCGTGCGCCAGCAAACAAGCGGAAGGCGCCGTCAGTGAAGTGATGCTGTGGCTGTTTGCCATGATGGGCTTTTTGCCCATATTGGGCTATACGCGAAACGCCCTCGCGTTTGCGGTCATTCTGCTCCCCGGATTGGCGAAGCGACTGACCTTTGGGATCGCGATATTGTTGTTTTGCGTGGCGTATAATCTGCACGACTGCACAGTTTTGATCGCCCCGTGTCTCTTGATCTATCTGTTGCCCGGAAAAAGTATGTTGGGGCGAAACGTGCTGTTGTTTTTGTTGATCCTGTTTGCGTTTATGATAATTCTGCCCCGGACCGGCACGTTGACCGTATCCGAGGATATCATCAACAATGCCCGGGTGGCGGTTTACAGTAATGATCGGGGCAGGTTCCGTTATGGCAGCGACTATATCTATGTCACCTTGTCCCTCGGCTGGTGCGCTTTCATGCTGTATAACGCCTTGAGGTACAAAGACAAGACGAACGCCTACTTCTTTTCGATTTTCATTGTTTCCGCCGGGATATACTTCGCCGCCTTTATCATGTCGTTGTACACCATTCGCATCCGCTTCCAGATAATTGCGATCGCTTCCGGGGTTTTTGCCACTTATCCGGTCATAAAGGCCCATTTCAGCCGACTTCAATGGCAGATCCTGAAGCTCGCGGTGTCGGTTTCGTTTTTGGGGTATTTGCTGTTGGTCGCCCGCCCGGTTTTGCTTTCGCCGGCGTTTCAATCTCCGGAGTTGTGCCGTACAATCTGTTGGAAAATTCTGTACGTGCCCACCTATTTCCTTTTGGATATCAATACTCACGGTTTCGCCGACTGGATCTTTAAAACTACTACTTGGTGGGTCTCATGAAAATTGGTATTCTTTACATTGCCACCGGCAAATACACCTGCTTCTGGGACGGCTTCTACTCGTCTTGCGAAAAATATTTTTTCCCGGATCAGGAAAAGCATTATTTCGTTTTCACGGATTCGGAAACGATCGGTGGGCCGAATATCACGATCATCAAGCGGCAGTGCCAGGGGTTCCCCGCCGACTCGCTGTTCCGATTCGAGATCTTTTTATCCGCCAAAGATATGTTGGAAAAAATGGACTATATCTATTTTTTCAATGCGAATATGGTGTTTTTGCAGCCGGTCGGGGCGGAAATGATCCCGCAAGCCGAGCAGAATTTCCTCGTGGGCGCCTTTCACCCCGCCGACGCCATAAATCACCGGAATTTCAACTTCTTTGCCTATGAGCGGAATCCCCAGTCGCTGGCTTACATACCGCCCGGTCAGCCGCCGTATCACTATTACATGGGGGGCTTGAATGGCGGCCGGAGCCGGGAGTTCCTCCAGCTCTCGGAAGTTTTGGCGAAAAACATCCGCGCCGATTACGACCGGGGGATCATCGCCAAGTTTCATGATGAATCGCATTTGAATTGCTATTTCCACCAACATCCGCCGCTGGGTTTGGATGCCCGGTATGGATTTCCGGAAGGTTGGGCGGGGGCTGACGACGTCAAGATCCTCATCCGCGACAAGGTGAAAATCGACGAGTATTTCCGCAAACAGCCCCCGGGGCTGGCGGCGAAGTTGAGCCATGGGGTGGGGAAGTTGTTTTCCATCGTTCGGTGGTATTTGAAGTTTTAAGTGGCGCGAGGGCAGGCGGAAATGAAAGTGGTTCGAATACTGGGTGGTTTGGGAAATCAGATGTTCCAATATGCCCTTTTTTTGGCGCTGAAAAAAGCCTTTCCCCATGAGGAAATAAAGGTCGATACCTCGGTTTTTTTATCCTACAACGTCCACAACGGGTTGGAACTTGCCAAGGTTTTCGGCGTCGATCTGCCGCAGGCATCCCCGGCGGAACTGAAAAAATTGTGCTGGTACACCTCCAACTACACGCTCAAACGCATCATCAAAAAGCTCAAGTTGCATAAAAAAACGGAATGCTTTGAGGCCAAGGATTATGCGCTCAACGAGACCGTTCTCACGCAAGCCGGGGATCGTTTTTTTGACGGGTACTGGCAAAATTACCATTACTTCCAAAAGGTTTTCGACGAGGTGAGGGCCGCGTATCGCTTCCCGGAGTTTACGGACCAAAACAATTTGGCAATGGCGGAAAAAATTCGCCAATGTAACAGTAGCGTCAGCATCCATGTCCGCCGCGGGGATTATCTCAAGGCCCCGAATTATGCCGGATTGTGCGGGGTCGATTACTACCGCCGGGCGATCGAATACATACTGCAACAGCGGCAGGAGCCGGTCTTTTTCCTGTTTTCGGATGATCTGGAGTATTGCCGGGAAAATATCATCCCGTTGCTGGCGAATCGCCCGGTTTACTGTGTCGATTTCAATCGGGGCGACGCCAGTTTTCGGGATATGCAGCTTATGACGCTGTGCCAAGACAACATTCTCGCCAACAGTTCGTTTTCCTGGTGGGCGGCGTTTCTCAATTCCCGGGAAAACCGGATCGTCTGTGCGCCCGAAAAGTGGACGAATACCAAAATAAACTTTAAAATCCAACTGCCGGAGTGGCAACTTTTCCGAGGCTGAGACCATGAAGTATATCGTCCCCGAGGAAAAATGTTGCGGCTGTGGCGTCTGCGCCGCGGTCTGCCCCCACCACGCCGTAAGCATGGAGCTGTCGGCGGAGGGATTTTGGGTACCGAAAATCCGCGCGGATGTTTGTGTTGACTGCCGGCTTTGCGAAAAAGTTTGTTCGCAAAGCGCCGCGGAACCGGCTCCGACCGAAAAGTTGCCCCAGCCATTGGCATATTCGTTTATCCACCACGATCAAGCGGTTTTGTCAAAGGCTTCCAGCGGCGGACTGGGCTGGGCGCTGGCGCAAGCCGGGTTCGCCCGCGGGTGGAGCGCCGTCGGCGTAAGGTACGATCTGGCGAAAAACCTCGCCTGCCATTTTAAAGCCGACACCCTCGCGGATTTTACGGATTCCATGAATTCCAAATATCTGCAAAGTTTTACTCTCGACGCTTTTTCGCAGCTTTTTGACGGAAAAAAATATCTGATTTTCGGCACGCCGTGTCAAATTGATTCTTTGCGCCGGATGATCCGTCTGCGGGGGCGGGAGCAGGATTTCCTCCTGGTCGATTTTTTCTGCCACGGAGTTCCGTCTTACCACCTGTGGGATCGCTACTGGCGCCATTGTCTCGGCGGCGACCTGCCCACTTCCGCCAAGTGGCGGGATAAATCCCGGGGGTGGCACTCGTTTACCATGCGTTTGGATTCCGAGAAAAAGACCTATGTCCGCACGCTGGAAAGCCACGATTTTTTCCTGAATTCCTTTCTCGGCAACCTCGCGTTGAATCAGCCCTGTTATGCCTGTAAATTCCGGCACACCGACTCCAGCGCCGATATCCGGATCGGGGATTTCTGGGGCGAAAAGTATCGGCGCAACCAGACCGGGGTGTCGGCGGCATTGGCTTTTACTCCGGCCGGCAAGGCGATGCTGGAAGCCTTGACGGAGTATGGCGAACTCGGCGCGGAAGCCTTGCCGGATATTCTGGCGGAGCAGATATCCGGTCGGCACGACCCGCTCCCCGGGCGCAAGCAATTCCTCGCCGGGCTGACCGCGGGAAAACCGTTGTGGTTTTTGTATTTGCGCTACAACCGGAAAATGCTGCTGAAAAACCTGATCCCGCGTCCGGTCAAGCGTCTATTGAAAAAGATTTTGAGAGCCAAACAGGGGTGAAGTATGAAAATCGGTATCCTATCCATGCAGGAAGTACGCAATTACGGTTCTTTTCTGCAGGCATTTGCCCTGAAAAAGATGATCGAGAGTTTTGGTCATCAATGCGAATTCATTGACGTTCCGCCGGGGGAATTTCTGCCCGGTATGGAAAGATCGTTTGCTTTCCTCGCCCGCAAGGCGATCGACCGCTTCCTGCATTGGGACGTGGCGACCCGATTGCAAAAGAGCAAAGCGTTGCAAGATCGGTGGAAAAATGAATTTTTGCCGGAATTGGGAGTCGATCACCATACGATCTCTCATTTCGATAAAGTTTTTATCGGCAGTGACGAGGTGTTTCATTTCGCCCAAAAAGGGGTGCCGTGGGGATATTCCCGGGCGTTGTTCGGCAAAATTGCCAATGCAAACGAAATATACTCGTATGCCGCCAGCTTTTCGCATACCACCATGGACGATGTCCGGCGTTATGGTCTGCGGGAAAATTTGATCTCCGATCTCGGAAACTTAAAAAAGATCAGCGTGCGGGACCAACACTCCCGGGATATGATCAGGGAATTGCTCGGCAAAGATGCCGATATCCATGTCGATCCGGTTTTGGCTTTCGATTTTTCGGATTACGAGAAAAAAAGCGATTACGGCGATTATATCGCGATCTACACCTATCCCAACCGCATCAAAAAGAGCGAGGAAGTCCGGGCGATCAAAGCCTTGGCAAAGGAGCACCACTGTAAACTGCTCGGCGTCGGATTTTATTTCCCCTGGTGCGACGAGACGGCGATCGCGCATCCGCTTGAAGTATTGAACATCATGAGAAATGCCCGTGCGATCGTTACCGATACTTTTCACGGCAGCTTGATGTCGATAAAGTTCAACAAGAACTTCGTCGCCCTGATAAGAGAGTCCAACCAAGAGAAAATATCGTTTCTGCTCAACAGCTTGGGATGCGGCAGTCGGCAGTTGTGCGACCTTGATTCGTTATCCGGCTTGATGAAAAAAGAATTTGATTATACCCAAACTAATGATATATTAGCAAAAGAGAAGTTGCGTTCGCACAATTATATAGAATCGTGTCTGGAAAGATGACCATGGATTTTTCAGTTTTAATATCAAGCTTCGCTAAAGACAAACCCGAAGAGTTGCAAATAGCGTTGCAAAGCATTTGGGACGATCAGACCGTCAAGCCGACGGAGATCGTGATCGTCAAAGACGGCCCGTTGACCGCCGAACTGGATGCGGTGATCAGTGATTTTGCGACCAGGGCCCCGGTCAAGATCGTGCCGTTGCCGGAAAATGTCGGGCTGGGCAAGGCGCTTGCCGTCGGAGTCGAAAACTGCAGTTGCGAGTATATCGCGCGCATGGATAGCGACGATATTTCGGTGCCGGATCGCTTCAAAAAACAATGTGATTTCATCCAGAATAATCCGGCGACCGATTTTCTGGGCAGTGCGATCAACGAGTTTGTGGATGATCCGGCGAAGCCTTATTCCTCCAAGTATGTGCCGGCGGCCAACGAGGATATTCGCCGCTACGCCAGATCGCGTTCGCCCTTTAATCACATGACCGTGATGTATCGGCGGAGCTTTGTGTTGCGCGTCGGCAACTACCAACCCTTTGACAAGTACGAGGATTACTGGCTCTGGATCCGGGCGATCCATGCCGGAGCCGTCTGCGCCAACATTCCGGAGCCGCTGGTAATGGCCCGCGCCGGGGAGAATATGATCAATCGCCGCCGGGGCTACAAACTTTTCCTGCGCGAGATCAATCTGATCAAAAAAATGCGGCAAATCGGCTTTATCCCGAGGATAATGGTGCCGTATCTATTCGTTTGCCGCGCCCTGCCGCGCATCCTACCCCTTTTCGTTCTCAAGCGCATCTACAAGATCTTGCACAAGTAGTCAATGAAAGCGATCCTCGTACAACTGAAAAATTGGGGAGCGAACCACGTTGCACTGCTGTTGCCGTCTTTGATATTGGGCGCGAGTATCGTCATCAATGCGGTCGTTATGTATTTTGAGGACGGTATTTGCAACGATGCGGTATATTATCGGGGTTTGATCGGCAACTGGATCAAATACGATGATATCATGCAGATCTATGTGAACAACTGGAACATCTTTGCGATGCCGCCTTTTTGGCTGTGGTGCGTCAAAAATGTTTCAAGTTGGTGGGGGATAGACGTATTTGTCGCCGCGCGAATCATCAATTTTATTTGCGGCAGTCTGACCCCGCTGGTTTTTTACTGCATCGTCAGGATTTTTGCCCCAAGCCGATATTTCGCCTTTTTGGGCGCGATCGTCTTGGCTTGTCATCCGGTTTTATCCACGTTGACGGCGTTGATCACCCGGGATTGTTTTTATTTCTTTCTTATCTCGGTGGCGATCTGCTTTTTGCTCAAAGGCGCGATGCGGGATAAGCTCCGCTCCGTGGCTTTTGCCGGGATCTTTCTCGGTTTTGCCATTTTGACCCGCTATGAATCTTTTGAATTGATCCCCTGCGGCATAATTTTCATAATCTTTTGCGTTTGGGATAAGGATCTGTCTTGGCGCCGGGCGCTGCTCGGATATCTGGTATTCGGCATCGCCGTAGTGGCGACCTTGGCGGTCTGCAGCTGGTTGATGAAGCTCCCCCGGGAATACCATGTGGCATTTTGGGGGCATTACCTGAAAAGGATCACTTATTTATTTTGATATGTCGCAATCGATCCACAGTATTTTAGGGGCAGTTATGCCTTATTTGGGCGCGTTTTCGATCGCCGGTTTCCTGGTGTTGGGGCTGCGATTCAAGCGCCTCAACAAAAGCGCTTATGGGCTGATCGTGGTCTGCGGACTGATGTTGGCGTGGCGGTTGTGTGTGCCATTGGCATCCCGGCGATACGCCACCATCATCACTTTGCCGGCGATATTTTTAGGCTGTTATGCCGCGTGGCACGTCGAAGACTTATTCTTTTTTATCCAGGCAAAGTATATCCGGTATATAAAAATTTTGTTGTTCGTCGCTTTGCCGGTCGGGTTGCTCATCAAAAGTTGGCATTTCAACCCGTATTACAATTCCCTGTGGGAAATTGGGGCGATCGCCCGAAACGATGCCGCCCAATTCCGCAACACGGCTTCCTTTAACATAGATACGCCCAGCAAAATCGATTTTCACTCCGGCATTGCCCCCGACGAGCGGTTGGGGCGGTGCCAAAGTAAGGCGACGGATCAGCTTGAGGCGCTGACGGACTTGAAGTATCTGGTCGATTCGGATCTGGTGCTGTATATTTTTTCCCGACTCAAACCGCAGGAAGAACCGCCGTTGGAAAATTTGTTGCGGTCGCTGCCCGGCAAGACGGAAAAATTGGGGGAGAGATTCGTCAACCGCAAAAAGCGCAAACAGTTTGTGCTTTATCGGTACGACGCCTCGGCGAACGGGGGGAAGTTGAGCCAGATCGCCGAGCCGGCGAAATTTGCTCCGGTTGCCGGCAACCTCTACCGCAACCCCGGTTTCGAGGAGGTCATCCCCCTCAAATTGAAAGAATCAATGGTGAAGCGATTTGCGACCGGCGATCAGGCGTTTTTCCGGCGGGAAGGTTTAATGATTCCCAAGTTCGTTTCCATTACGGAATTGCCCGGCTACGAAAAATTTGCCAACGCCGAGGTCGAGGCGGAAAGCGTCGCCCCCATCAACGGCAAGTACTCGTTGCGGATCAAATCCGACAAGTCCGTTTATGTCGCCTTTCCCCACGATGCGGCCAAGGGCAATTACGATTTCCAGATATCCATTAAAAGTTTGCAGCCGAGCAAGGTGGAATTTTACGTCGCCAAGTATGATCCGTACATGACCGATCTGCAACGGATCGCCAGTCGCACTTTCCCCGGCGGAGAGACGGTTTGGCGTTATGAAATTCCGATCACGGAAACGGCGTTGCGGAATTCTCATCACTTTTGGGTGGTGGTCAATCTCAAGTATGGCGAGATACTGCTGGATGATTGTTGCTTGAGGAAAAAACCATGATGTTGGAATTGCTGAAAAAAACGATTTCCGGCGACGCGCTCAACTACTGGTCGACGCTTCCCGGCGAAACGCAGAAAAAACTCTGCCGCGTGGCGGAGGATAAAAATATCGCCGCCTATTTCTATTATTTTTTCAATCAAAATCTGCCGGCGGAATTTGTGGATAAGTTCCGCGGCATCTATCAAGCCAATCGGGCCGTCGCGCTGAAAAATGAATTTTTCCAAAAAGAACTTTTTGAGCTTTTATTCCGAAATCAAATCCGGTTTGCGCCGCTCAAAGGCTGTGACTTGGCGGTAAATTATTATCCCGATCCGGCGCTGCGCCCCTACACCGACTGGGATATCCTCGTCCACGTTGAGGATGTTTCCGGCGCCCTGCAACTGCTGGAAACCCACGGTTGGGCAAAAACCGTACCCGCCAAAAAGTACGAAAAGGTGACTTACCACCACCTGCCGCCGCTCAAGAAAAACAATATACTTTTGGAGCTCCACCGCAATCTTCCCGGCTTTGCGGATCGCGCCCCGGAATATGTCTGGCAGTATATTTCCCGGGCGGCGGACGGACGGGGGTATGATCTATCCCCGGAGCTGAAACTTGCTATGTTGATCGGCCACTTTGCCGTGGACGATTATCTGCACACCCCCTTTGTCAAATTTATCATCGACGCCGGTTGGTTGCTGAAAAAGGAAACGGTCGATCCCGACAAATTGCGGAAAATATCTCAAGCGTTTTCGGTGCCTTTCCCCGGGGATATCCTCGGCGCCTGTCCGGACTTTTTCGACGCCGAACTGCTGGAAAAAATCGGCTTTGATCGCCAAAAAGCGGCGGTTTTTCGTAAAATTTTTGAATACCAGAATGAATTGAATCAATCTCCGGGGGCGGAATGGGTCGTCAACCGACCGGATAAATACAGTTGGAAGTGGTGGCAGACGCGCCTGCAGCACCTGAAACCGTCGGCGATCCAAAAAACCACGGTTCATCCCGAGGGGAAGATCACGCCCGTCACCTATCTGGCGGCGGTTTGCCGGAAAATATTTTCGTTTATCGGGGCGTCGCGCCAACGGAACCGGGCGATCGCGGAGTACTACAAGCTGGTCGCTTCGGTGAAGCCGCCGAAAAAGTAAAAATTTTCCGGCGTTTCAAGGGGAGGGCGAGCGATCGACTCCGGTGGAAAAGATTTGACAAAAATTAAAAATATGCTATTGTATAAATTAACAATTTTTTTGGATAAAAGAGACGTTTTTTATGCTTACACCGGAAATTAAGTTGATCGTTCAATCCGGAGTGTATTTCACTTTGGCGTTGGTGTTGTCGTTGGCGGGAACTTGGGTGGCGATCCGGGTCCTGCCGGTGCTCGGCTTTTTGGATAAGCCCGGCGGTCGGCACATCCACGAAAAGGCGGTGCCCCGCGGCGGCGGGATCGCCGTGATCTTCGCCTTTCTGGTCACCTTTGTCGCCTATATGACTTTGCACGGCGGCGACGACGGCTATTACTGGAAAATGCTGTTGCCGGGGGCGGCACTGGTGGTGCTGGGGATAATCGACGACCGCTACAATGTTCGGGCCTGGATAAAATTACTGGTCCAAATCGTTTGCGCGATCAGCGTCTATTGGCTCTACCCGGTCAATTTTACGATTTTCGGCTACACGATGCCGTGGGTGGTATCCATGCTGTTTACGATCGCGTGGATCATCTTGATCATCAACGCTTTCAATCTTATCGACGGCTTGGACGGGCTTGCCAGCGGCGTGTCGGCGATCAGTGCGGTTTGTCTGGCGGTTTGGTTCGCCGTTTCCGGCGATCGCTCGGATCAGTTGATGACCATGTTGATCCTGACCGGTTGCTGTCTCGGTTTTTTGCGCTACAACTTTCACCCCGCCAAAATCTTTTTGGGGGATGTGGGCAGTACTTTCATCGGTTTCGTGTTTGCCGTGACCGGGCTTTCCGGCACCGATCGGGCGGCGACGATGACCAGTTTGCTGGTGCCGCTGTTGGCGATCGGTGTGCCGGTCTTTGACGTGGTGCTGGCGGTCTGGCGGCGGATCATCCGCAAACTGCTGGACCCCAACAATCGCGGCATCATGGAAGGCGATCAGGATCACCTGCATCACCGGTTGTTGCGCAATTCCGGCGATCAGGTGAAAACGGCGTTTTCGCTTTATTTTCTGGCGCTGATTCTGGCGGCGATGTCGATCGGCTTTATGCTGATCAAGGAGTCGGCGTCGAGCGTGGCGTTTTTGCTGGTGACGATCGGCGCGGTGCTGGCGATCCGCCATTTGGCGATCCCCGAGATCATCGAGTCGGCGCGCTTGCTCAACAGCGGCATCGAGCGCCCGCGCAAAACGGTGCTTTTCAACGTTTTTCACCCGCTGTTGGACTTGATGATGATCTCGTTGGCGCTCTATATCAGCAACCGGGTGCTGGCATTGCCGTTGAGCGGGGCGGTCTTCGTCGGTACGGTGGTGCCGATTTTTGTGGTGCTGGTCATGTGCGGAGTTTATCGGATCTACTGGTTGCGCGCCGGGATCGCCGATCGCTACCACCTGGTACTTTTGATTTTTGTCGGGATCGGGTTGTCAGAATTGGTGATGTATGCGATCTCCCCGGAAGAGTTGTTTAATATGGAGCGCGTCGGTATTTTGACCGCCCACACCTTGCTCTTTGCGTTGTTGACGATCTTTTTCTTTGTTGCCGAACGCTTTATGGTTCGCTATCTGGAAAGTTTTTGGCTCTACAAGATCATGCTCAGCCGGATGCTCAGCGAACGCCGTTCGGTGCGGACGGTGCTTTACGGCGGCGGCTTGCTCTGCCAGCTTTTCGTCAACTACCTCTACAATGTGCGCTTCAACCGGGAACTGCACTACGAGATCTGCGGCGTGGTCGATGACGACTCGGCGCTCAAAGGTCAGCGGGTGTACGGCTTCCCGGTTTTGGGCAAGGCGAAACACTTGGATCAGATCTACGAACGCACGCCGTTCGACTGCCTGATCGTTACCTCGCACAACATCACCCCGGAATCACTGGAAAAGGTGCGGGCATTTTGCCGCGAGCATCAGGTGGAGTTGCGCCGCTTCGAGGTGGTCGATCGCGTCGACGCGTAGTCGTCGCCCGGGGCAAACCGGGGTGGAAAACTGGAGCCAGCTGTCAGACTTGAACTGACGACCTGATGATTACAAATCAACTGCTCTACCACTGAGCTAAGCTGGCATTTCTCCGGCTTCAACTAAATATACCCCGCCAAGCGTCGCAAAGCAAACAAAATCCCGTTTTTTGTAGCGAAAACCGCTTGAAAAAATTCGGTTTTTGTGGTATCTTTTCCCGTATCAATCAAGTAGCAACGGAGTAACGCAGGTCCATGGCGAGAGAATACAACGCAGATTCCATCGTAACTCTCGAGTCGTTGGACCACATCCGCTTGCGTCCGGGTATGTATATCGGGCGCATGGGCAACGGTTCCCACCCCGACGACGGCATCTACATCCTGCTCAAGGAAGTGATCGACAACAGCGTCGATGAATTCATCATGGGGTGCGGCAAGCGCATCGAAATTTCCATTTCCCCCGAAAACGAAGTCAAGGTGCGCGACTACGGGCGCGGCATCCCGCTGGAAAAGATCGTCGAGTGCGTTTCGATCATGAATACCGGCGGCAAGTACAACGACGATGTGTTCCAGTTTTCCATCGGCATGAATGGCGTCGGCACCAAGGCGGTCAACGCGCTTTCCAGCCGCTTCGTCGCCCGGGCGATTCGCGACGGCAAATTCCGGGAAGTCGTCTTTGAAAAGGGCAAACTCAGCACGGATAATTCCGGCGAAACTACGGAGCGCAACGGCACGCAGATCACCTTTTTGCCCGATCCGGAACTTTTCGGGGCGTACAGTTACCGCGAGGAATATGTGGAAAAGCGCCTGTGGATGTATGCCTATCTCAACAGCGGTTTGTCGCTCTACTTCAACAATGAGCGTTACTACTCGCCCAACGGCTTGCTCGATTTGCTCTCGGCGGAAGTCGGCGAGGAAAAACTCTACGACATCATCCATTTCCGCAGCAAGGATATCGAGTTCGCCCTGACCCACAGCGATCAGTATGGCGAAAACGCTTACAGCTTCGTCAACGGGCAGTACACCAGCGACGGCGGCACTCACTTATCCGCCTTTAAAGAGGGCGTACTCAAGGGCATCAACGAGTACTCCGGCAAATCCTTCAAAGCCGATGCGATCCGCGACGGCATGATCGGGGCGATCGCCGTAAAGTTGCGCGAACCGATTTTTGAATCCCAGACCAAAAACAAACTCGGCAATACCGACGTCCGCGGTCCGATCGTCAGCTGCGTCAGCGCCGAAGTCGCCGATTTCCTGCACAAAAATCGCGAGATCGCCGAACTCGTCATCGCCAAGGTCCAGCGCAACGAGCAGTTGCACCGCCAGATCCAGGAAGTCAAGAAAAAATCCCGCGACGCCAGCCAAAAGACCAAGTTGCGGATCCCCAAACTCAAGGACTGCAAGTATCACTTGGGCGACAAGTGGCCCAAAAACGTCGAACCCAAGGAAACCATGATCTTTCTTACCGAGGGCGACTCCGCCGCCGGGAGTTTGGAAAAGCGGCGCGACGTCGACAGTCAGGCGATCTTTGCCCTGCGCGGGAAACCCAAGAACGCCTTTGGCAAGAGCTTCGAAATGATCTACAAAAACGAAGAACTCACCTTTTTGATGCAGTCGCTCGGCGTGGAGGATTCCCCGGATAATCTGCGGTACGACAAGGTCATCATCGCCACCGATGCCGACGTCGACGGTTTGCACATCCGCAATCTGCTCATCACCTTTTTCCTCTGCTTTTTCGAGCAGTTGGTGTTGCGGGGGCATGTTTATGTGCTGGAAACGCCGCTCTTTCGGGTGCGGCAGGGCAAAGACGCCCCGATCTACTGTTACAGCGAAAAAGAACGCGATCTCGCCGCCGAAAAGTATCGCCACAAGTGCGACATCACCCGCTTCAAAGGTCTGGGCGAGATCGACCCCGAGGACTTCGGCGCTTTCATCGGCAAAAATATGCGCTTGAGCCCGGTCACCTTGGACAATATGCGCGGAGTGCCGGAGTTGCTCAAGTTCTACATGGGCGACAATACCCCCGAGCGGCGGGACTACATTATGAAGAATCTGGAGATCGTGGACTATGAGTGACGAGAAACCCATGCCCGATCCGGTCGATGTCGCCCCGGAAGTCGCCCCCGAAACCGAGTCCGAGGAAAACGGCGCGGTTGCCGAACAGCGGCAGGGCACCAATGCCTACTTCCGCGCCATGATGGATAAAAACTATCTGGACTATGCCAGTTACGTCATCGGCTCGCGGGCGATCCCCGACGTCGACGACGGCTTGAAGCCGGTGCAACGGCGGATATTGTGGGCGCTTTATCAGGCTTACGACAACGGCCGCACCACCAAGACCGCCAACATCGTCGGCAACACCATGCACTACCACCCCCACGGGGATGCTTCGATCGGCGACGCGATCGTCGTCCTCGCCAACAAGGGCGGCTATGTGAGCGAGGAGCAGATCGTCGACGGCAAACCGCAGATCGTCTATCGCCAGGAACCGTATTTCATCAAAAAGCAGGGCAATTTCGGCAACATTCTGACCGACAGCCCCGCCGCGGCGGCGCGGTACACCGAGTGCAGTCTGACCAAACTCGCCTATGAAACGATGTTCAACAACGACATCACTCCGCTGGTGCCCAACTACGACGGGCGCAAGCAGGAGCCGGTGGTGCTCCCCGCCAAGGTGCCCAGTTTGCTGATGCTCGGCAGCGAGGGTATCGCCGTGGGTATGTCCACGCTGATCTTGCCGCACAACTTCAACGAGTTGATCGACGCCGAGATCGCCCAACTCCGCGGCGAGGAGTTCCACCTCTATCCCGATTTCCAGCAGGGCGGCTTAATGGATGTGCGCGAGTACGCCGACGGCAACGGCAAGATCGTGTTGCGGGCGAAAATCGATATCGAGGGGCGGACTTTGGTCATCCGGGAAATTCCGGCGAGCTGCACCACCGAATCGTTGCTCAACTCGATCGAAAAAGCCGCCGCCAAAAACAAGATCCGGATTTCCGAAGCGGTGGATTTTTCCAGCGATCACGCCGAGATCCGCATCACGCCCACCCGGGGCTACGACGTGGAAAAGACCCGGCAGGGACTTTACATGTACACCGATTGCTCGGTGTCGATCTCGCCCAAACTCTTGGTGTTGCGCGACCACCGCCCGGTGCAGATGAGCGTTACCGAAGTCATCGAGCGCAATGTGGAAAAACTCCTCGGCTATTTGCGCCGGGAATTCGAGATCAGTTTGGAGCGGCAGAACGAGTTGCGGCACGCCAAGACGTTGGCGCAGATCTTTTTTGAAAACCGCATCTACAAGAAAATCGAGGAAAGTCCCGACGAGGATAGCGCCCGGCAGGAAGTATTGACGGCGTTGCAGCCATTTCGGGAGCAGTTGATCCGCGACGTGACCGTCGAAGACGTCGATAAACTTCTCGCGTTGCCGGTGCGGCGGATCGCCCGTTTCGACATCGAGAAAAATCAGCGCGAACTGCGCGAGATCGCCGCCAAGATGAAAGAGATCCGGCATCATCTCGCGCATCTGGTGGAGTATGCGATCGACTACCTGACCCAGATCAAGGAAAAATTCGGGGCGAACTTTCCCCGCCGGACGACGATCGAGAAATTCGAGCAGATCGACCGCCACGAGGCGGCGCTCAACAACATCAAGGTCGGCTGGAACCGCGGCGAGGGGTACGTCGGCACGTCGATCAAGAGCGACGATACGATCGTCTGCAACGAGTTCGACCGCTTCGTGTGCGTGGATAAAAAAGGCGTCTATCGCGTCATCCCGCTGCCGCCGGAAAAACTTTTCGTCGGGCGGCTTTACGACTTCCGCAAATTCGACGACACCTGCTACGGGATCATCTATCGGGATAAAAAAAGCGGCAAATACTACTGCAAGCGTTCCCGCTTCGGCAGTTACATTTTGGAAAAGGAGTACCAACTCATCCCGCCCGGCGCGGTTTTGGAACTCTTTACTCCGCGCGCCGATGCGATCTACACGCTGACCGAAGTGGACGGCCGGGAGCGGAGCGCGAATCGCGAAGTCAACCTGATGGAATTTCCGCAACGCTCCGCCAAGGCGCGGGGGATCTTGCTGACGGCGAAAAAGTTGACCAAAATCACCCACTTGCGCTATTTGACCGAGGAGGAGCTGGCGGCGTTCCAAAGTGAGCCGGAAGTGCTCGAAGACGAGGAAGCTGCTCCCGACGAGCCGACGCCCGAACCCGTGGCGGATGTTCCCGTGCCCGCCGAAACGCCCGCCGAAACGCCCGCCGAGACGCCCGCCGAGACGCCCGCCGAGCCGACCGCCGAGCCGACCACCGAGCCGGCAGTTGAAGCAGCGGTGGAAACTCCGGCGGAAGCGGGCGTTGAGCCCGCGGCGGAGATAGAGGCCCCGGTGGAGGTACCGGCGGAGTCGCCCCAACCGCGCAAGCGCAAAAAAGTCGCCGCCCCGGAGCCGGAGGAAGAAACTCCTGCCGAGCCGGAAGTGCCGGTTGAGCCGGTTGAGCCGGTTGAGCCGGAGCCCGCTCCGGTCGAGCCGGAACCGCCGGCGGCTCCCAAGGTGCGCCCGCGCAAAAAGAAAGTCGCCCCGACCCCGGAACCGGAAGTTCCCGCCGAAGCCCCGGCAGAACCGGCGAAGCCGGAAAATGCCGCCGAGCCGGAAAAGCCGAGCGAGGGCGATGAATTCGGCATCGTTCAACCGGAATTCGGATTCTGACCCTCATGCTCACCCGGCGCAAAATTTTGACCGTTTCCGCCGTGGTGGCGGTGGTGGCGCGCGCCGCATTCGGCTTCACCGTCTGGGGCAGTCCCTATCGCTATTTCCATCTGGTGCCGGGGCTGGATATGCAGACCTTGTGGAATTTTGCCGCGCCCGGCGCCGCCCCGACTTTGTTGGTCGCGCCCCGCTTGCTGTTTCAACTTGTCCGAGTGGGGGGCGGCGGGGTTTTCAGCTTATTCATCATTCAGGCGCTTGGGGGCGCGCTCGGGGCGGTGTTGTGCGCGGATCTCGCGCGTTACTTTACCCGCGACCGCTTGAGTTCCCTGACGGCGGGGGTCATCTATGCGCTTTATGCGCCGTTTCTGCTCTATGAATTTACCGTGTTGCAGGAAGCCGTACTGATCAATCTGATCCTGGCGGCGATTTGGATTTTTCTCTGGGCGTACCGCCGGCGTTATTCCGTCGGGGCGGCGGCACTGGCGGCGGCGGTGCTCGCCTTTGCCGCCCTCGGTCGCCCCGTGGCGTTGCCGTTGGGGGTGGCGCTGGGATTGGCGCTCTGGTGGCGCGGCCCGGTGCGCGCGGCGGCGGCGTTTGGAGCAAGTTTTGCGGCAGTACTGCTGACGGCTATGCTTTTCAACCACTTTTTTTCCGACACGTGGTCGCCGTTTTTTCAAGTGTGGGGTTATGTCGTTGCCACCAATGCCGGGGCGGATGCCGCCCCCGGAGTGGGCAGTTGGCTCACCACGATCGGGCGGGCGATCACCCGGCTGCCGGAGCTGTTTTCTGCCCGGAGCCTTGCGGAAAATCTCAATATCTATTTTTTGGAGCGGCAACTGCCGGTGTTGGGTCGATTGTTGCGCCCGGAAGGGGTGATCCCGCTCGGCATTGCCGGTTGGGTGCTGATGGCGGCGTCGCCGCGCTTCCGGTTGCGGGCCGGAGTTTTGCTCGCGATCATTTTGCTGTTGGCGGTGCCGATATCCTTTCGCCCGGCAATGGAGCGTTACCAACTGCTGTTGGTGCCTTATCTGATCATTGCCGGGGCGTTTGTGATCAGCTTTTTCCGCCGTCGCCCGGCGTGGCCGGAATTGTTGGGCGGCACCGGGGTGATCGGATCGGTTTTTCTGGTGGCGTTTCTGTTGTCGCCGCGCCCCACGCTGCGGGCGGATGATTTCCTCGCTTGGGGATTGGCGGCGGAGTCCGGCGGATTTGCGCGCGAAAGTGAAGCGGCTTATCGTGCGGATTGGGAAATTTTTCACGATCCGCGGGCGGCGTTGCATATTCTTCGGCAACTGAGCGATCAGAAGCGACTGGCGGAAGCGGCGGCGTTATGCCGCGAGGTTTTGCAGGTATATCCGGAAAACGAAAAGTTTTCGCTCTATCTGGCGGGATTTTTGCTTTCCGCCGGGAAAGTTGCGGATGCCCGCGCCGTGTTGACCAAATTGCCGGAACCGCAGGATAGTGAACTGCAAAAGCACTACCGCGTCTTGAGAGGACTTGCAGGGGAATAATTATGCCGGAAACGCTTTCACATTACTTGAGTCGGGCAGGGGTGGCATCCCGCCGCGCCGCCGCGGAACTGGTCAAAGCCGGTCAGGTCACGGTCAATGGCGAGTGCGTACTCGAACCGGGGTTTCGCCCGGAACCGGGGGCGGAAGTGCGGGTCGCCGGCAAAATCATCCAACTGCCGCAAAGCTATCGTTACTATATGCTCAACAAGCCCCGAGGGTACGTTTCCTCCAATGCGGATATTCACGCCGAATTGAAAGCGATCGACCTGTTGCCCGCGGATCGGCGGCTCTTTTCCGCCGGCAGACTGGATAAGGATAGCGAGGGGTTGCTGATCTTTTCCGACGACGGCGACTATGTGTTGAAGTTGACCCACCCGCGCTACCGGGTGCTCAAGCGTTACCACGTGGAAGTTTCCCGCCCCCTGACGGCGGCGGAGCAACGCCGCTTGACCACGGGCATCGTCGATGCCGGGGAGGAGTTGAAGTTGCTCAAGATCACTTCGGTAAGCGGCAATACCTATGAGGTCACGCTCAACGAGGGCAAGAAGCGGGAGATCCGCCGCCTCACCGCCGCCGTCGGCGCGCCGACCCTTCGCTTGCGGCGCGTCGCCATGGGCAAATTGGAACTGGGCGATTTGCCGCTCGGGAAATTCCGGGAACTCACGCCCGCGGAAGTGGCGGCTTCGCAGGTTGCGGAGTAAGTTTCCTCACTCGCCCCGCCAGTTGCCTTCCGCCTTTTTCTGCAACTGCACCTCGCGTTTGGCGAGGATGTCGTCAGTTTCGGAGCGATTTTTCCAAAAGCGGACGTAGATGTCTTTTTCGGCGCGACCGTGCAACTCCTTTTGGGGATCGATCTCCTTGCCGAAAGTGGGATCATCCTTGGCGGCTTCGGCGGTGTTTTGCGTATTGAAATTGAAGTCGTCCTTTTCCCACACCCCCCGGCTGACCGATTCGACCTTGATGACGCTCACGGCGTTGGCGCCGTGGCGGCGGGCGTATTTTTCCAACTCTTCATCGATGTCGAAACGATCCTTGCGGGCGCCGACGGTGAGTACTCCCTGGCCGATCGACCGATATTCATCGGGATCGATGTCCGCCGAATTCCACGCGATCTTGATCTGCGTGTCGTCGTCGAGTTTCTCAAAGCTCTGACCGTAGTAATCAAAACGGGTGCATCCGGCGACGCCGAGAAGCATAATGACGGATAGAAAACGCCAGGATCTAATGCTCATTTTTCTTTTTCCTTACTATTCTTGGGTGAGGATTGGTTTTCTTTATTCAAGTAATTCTGCAACAATTCCGCCATGGGCGGCGGAAAGGTTTTCAAACAGTTGGTGGTGACCTCGTTTTTGATCACCTGATAAGGGGGCAACTGGGTGCGAACGCTGTTGCCGGTGTCGGCCATGTAGAGCGCATACACGTTGCGGGCGATCCTTTCGGCGGCGATCGCCGCGTCGAGGTCGCCGTAAATGATGTAGTTGATGCTGGTGAAAAGCAAGCCGGAGATCAATTCGCTGGCGGTCTTGACGCTGCTGTCGCGGACCGTTTCCGCCCAACTTTGCATGATGAAGGCTTCGGCGTTGGGCGCCCCGGGTTGCGGGCCGTCTTCCGCGACCAGTTTTTGAAAGTATTCCTGCGCCTTTTGGAACTTGCCGTAATTAAAGAGAATGGTGATCGCGATTTTCATGAAGTTGATGCGGGCACTGCGGAAAGTGCTCCCCGATGCCTGATCCGCGTAAGTTTCCTGCGCGTCCAACATTTCCCGGTAGGCGGAATCGACCAGATCGAGGTTGGGCACGACGATGACGCTGGCAAAATCATTCTTGTCGACCATGAGCAGTCGCCCGTAGCGGAAGGACTCGTACAAGCAGGTGGTGATGACCCGACGGCAGTCGATGTCGGGCGCTCCCGGCGGAGATTTTTCCAAACCGACCGATGCCCAGTAAATGGCGAAAGATTCCGGCACCCGCCAATCCAAGTCGCCGTATTTGCGGTTCAGTTCCGCCATGCGGGCGGGCTCCAACTTCTGTTTGCGGTAGAGCATGATCGCCTGCAACGCCCGGGTGAGTTCGGCGCGCAGTTTCGGCTGATCGGCGAGGTAGGTTTCCGGCAATGCCGCCGGGGTGACCGCGGCAAAGCGGGCATAGAGCGTTTCAAAGTCGGGCATTTCCGGCGAAAATATCGCCGCCGACCGGTCGGCGAAATAGCGCCGGAAACCCGCTTCATCCAGCGGATATTTTGCCAACTCGGCGTAATCGGGGTGTTCGCCGACGATATTCATCATCTCGATCGCCAACTGATTTTTGTAGTACAAATTGGCGTCGTCGAAAATATTGCCCAACTTGTGCTGGTAGATCCACGCCAGTTCCTGATAGAGCTTGGGGGAGTCGGGATTGTAGACGATCGCCTGATCGCGGAGCAGTCGGATGCCCTCGTTGATCCACCGCCAACGCTGTTCAAAATCCGAGGTGGTCACCGAAACATTGTACGCCAAGTTCCACGCCAAAAAGGCGGAAGCCCCGGCGAAGTTGGGCTGCAGATCAACGATCCACTTCGCCAACTGGACCATTTCAAAGTATTTACCCGACTGCTTGAGCGATTCCGAGCGCAACCACAACAGATCCGCGATCACCCCGCGAAAACTGCCCAGCGCCAAGGTGGAAAAAGTTACCAGCGGCGGCGCGTTTTGGATCTTGCCGGTGAACCGCAAATGAGCTTGCGCTATTTCCGCTTTCATCCCCCGCTGGATCCGGGCGATGCCGCCGAGCAGGAGCAACGAAATTGCCGCCAAGAGCAGAAAGAGAAAAAGTTTTTTCAGCAACTTCATTTTTTCCTCACCAGTGCCAGTTCCCGCCGCCGATAGATCACCATGCCGAGCAGAGCCAACGGCAAGGTCCGGCAGAGGAAGTAACGCCAGAAGATCCCCCAGATCAACGACCACTCGACCAGTTCGCCCGTCGCCAGCAACTCCGTGGCGTCAAAGTGCTGAAGCGGGATGATCCCCCACAAAAGGATCTGGGCGAAGCGATGTCCCCAGTCGGCGTCGATGACTACCTTTACCCCGTCGACCATAAAACTGGCGATCGTGCCGAGCAGTAGATAAGCGCACGCCAAAAATACCGCCGTAGGCAGCGATACCGCGGCGCCAAATGCGCACCCCAAGCCGGAAAGCACCCCGAGGGCGATCGCGATCACCAGCACCGCGCGGGAAAAGTTGGCGCCGAAGCCGGTGACCCGGATCAACAATTTCGGACCGTCGCCCGGCTGGAGATATTGATCCGCCTTGTGTTCGTCAAAATTGACCAGCGCGAGGAAAACTTTGCCGTCGGGGGCAGGGGGCGGCCAACTGCCCGGCAGAGAGCGCTCGACGAAAATCCCCGACAGCAATTCCTCCGGTACTTCGGTCAGCGGATAAAAGTTGATTTGGTAAGCGCCGCGATTTTCCGTGATCTCCTGCCCCGGCGTTTCGGAGGCGGTCAGTTGCGGCACCCCCAGTTGCCAATAGAGTTTGGTCTTGCGCTGGTCGTCGTCGGATATCTTGTTGACGTAGAGCCGATAACGCAGGAAGTAAGGACCTTGGGCGGTGGCGGGGATATGATCATAGACCCAAATTTTCGGTCGGCGATACGGCACGCGGGCGGCCTCGGCATTCGCCTGTTGCCGGGCGGAATCCCACAGCATATCGACCGAACTGCCGTCGGCTTGGGAACCGAGCGCGGTGAGTTTTTCCCGGACGATCTCCGCCGCCCGCTTTTCGGTGTCGACCGGTTGGGGCAAATATGCCCGCCGCCCGACCATAACTTCGTTGCGGATGCGGAGTTTTTCCGCTTCGGTGAAATCCGAACCGGATATCCGCCAGTGGATCAGCGCGAAAATCGCCGCCGCCGCCCCGATGAGCAACACATAGCACAAACTTGCCACGCCCGCCCATTTGCCGAAAAATATCGTGATCCGGGATACCGGCTTGGTCACCACCAGGTGGAGTTGATAATTTTCCTGATCGGCGGTCAGCGTGTAGCACCCCAGCCAAATCGCCCCGCCGCCCAACAGAAAGGTGACTCCGGAAAGGGAGTAGAGCAACATCACCCGGAAAAAATCTTCCGGGCGGGTCTCGACGATCACAAAGGGTATGGAGCAACTCCAAATGATGAGCAGTCCGACCAAAATCAGAAAAAACTTGGAGCGCAACGCCTGTTTCCACGTCAAGCGGGCAATGGCAAAAAAGGCTTTCATTTCCGCGCTCCGTCGGCGGCTTCTCCGAGCAGGGAGCGAAGTTTATCCTCCGCGGCGGTCAGCTCTTGGGTCGCCGGCGTCTCGGGTCCGGACGGGGTTTCCAACTCGCGGAGTTGGGATTCCACTTTGCCCCAATCCTCGGTTTTTGCCGGCTCGGCGGGCGGTTCCGCCGCCGGAGCATCCTCGCGGAGCAGATCGGCCAACGACGCTTCGCCTTGAGTGAGGTATTCCGCGATCTTGCCGCCGACGGCGGCGCCGCTGGTATCCTGCTGTTGGTTGCGGGCGGAATTGACGACTTCGAGGAAGAAATCTTCCAAGGTGCGGCGGGGATGATCCACCGAGTAGTCGCCGCCGGGCAATTCCTGCTTGAGATATGCCAAGATGCGCTCCTGCTCGGCTTCCGGCAGTTTCGGCAGGGTGATTCGGGTGCGGTCGCGCTCCGCCAACAATTCGGATAATTTGCCCTCACTGCGGATCTTGCCGCCGTAAAGGATGATCACCCGGTCGCAGACATCCTGCACGTCGCTGAGCAAGTGACTGGTGACCAACACCGTTTTGCCCCGCTTTTTGAGCATGAGGATCAAATCTTTGACTTCGCGGCAACCGATCGGGTCCAAGCCGCTGGTCGGCTCGTCGAGGATCAGAAAGTCCGGATCGTTGATCATCGCCTGCGCGATGCCGATCCGGCGCGCCATGCCCTTGGAAAATTCCCCGACCTGCCGCCGGGCGGCGTGGGCGAGCCCCACCATATCCAAAAGTTGGGAAATGCGATTCCGGCGGTCGGCGGCGGAAAGGTGAAAGAGCGAACCGAAAAAGTCCAGCGTTTCCGTGGCGGTCAAGTAGGGATATAGATAAGTTTCCTCCGGCAGATAGCCGATGCGCTTTTTGGTTTCCACCGCCCGCGGCGACGCCCCGAAAACGGTGATCCTGCCCATGGTGGGGTAGAGCAGACCGAGCAGTAACTTTACGGTAGTGGATTTGCCCGAACCATTGGGACCGAGCAACCCCACGACTTCGCCCGGATAGATCTCCAAGTCGATGCCGTTGACCGCTCGCGCCTTGGGTCTGCCCCAGAAGTCCCGGAATTCCTTGCCCAGATTTTGGGCGACGACAATCGGAGCATCACTCATTTTCCGCCGTTGGCTCCTGCAAGGTCAATTCTTCGCCCACGCGCACCAAGCGGGCGCTGTTGAAAACGATCACCACGGTACTGGCGGCGTGCAAGACCGCCGCCCAGATCGGGGTCATCACCCCGGTCACCGACAAAATCATGCCGCCAAACACAAAGAGCATGCCGAAAATCAGGTTTTGATTGACGATGCGATGCGATTTGCGGGATAGTTCAAGCAGGGTGGATATCCGGCGCAAGTCGTTGGTCATCAAGGCGATGCTGGCGCTGTTGATCGCGATGTCGCTGCCGATCGCCCCCATGGCGATACCGAGGTCGCCCGCCGCCAACGCCGGAGCATCGTTCACGCCGTCGCCGACCACGGCGACCGGGCAGTTGCGCTTGATCTTTTCCACAAACTGCACCTTGGTCTGCGGCAAACAGTTGCTCTCAAATTCGTCGATCTGCAGGCGCTTCGCGATGTCTTCGGCGACGGCTTCCCGATCGCCGGTCACCATGGCGCAGTAATTGACCCCCTGGGCGCGGAGTGAAGTCAGCATGGCGGCGGCTTCGGGGCGAAGTTTATCCCGGAAGCCGATCCAACCGAGCAACACTCCGGCCTTGACGACATATACCACGCTCAAGGTATCGTTTTCACTGATTTCGATTTCCGGCTCGATGCCGTTTTCCCGCAGGAAGTTCGCCCGCCCGATCAGACACTCCGCGCCGTCGCATTGGGCGCGGACGCCGCGGCCGTGGATCTCTTGAAAATCCTCCACCGGGAGCAGGGGGATATCCGCCTGCGCCGCCAGTTTGGATATGGCTTGCGCGGTCGGGTGATTGCTGAATTTTTCCAGCGAAGCGGCGGTCTGCAGCAGTTTCGCCGCGGAAAATTCCCCGTGCGGCTCGATCTTTACCACCGAGAGCAAGCCGTCGGTGAGCGTGCCGGTCTTGTCGAAAACAAATGCCCGGATCTTTGCCGCCAGTTCCAGATGATTGACGTTTTTGATGAATATCCCCAGCCGCGCCGCCGCCACCACCGCCGCCACCACCGCGGTCGGCGTCGCCAGTACGATGGCGCAGGGGCAGGAGATCACCAAAAAGGCGATGACCGAATTGATGTCTTCAGTAAAGTACCAACAGATGCAGGCGATCATCAGAATCGTCGGCGTGTAGTATCCGGCGTAACGGTCGATGAGCCGCACCGCCGGGGAGCGGGTGGACTCCGCCTGCAAAATCATATCCTTGACCTTGCCCAAGGTGGTGTCCTGACCGACTTTGGTCACGGTGAGATCGACCACGCCGGTAAGGTTTTGCGTGCCGGCGAAAACTTCGTCGCCGACGCTCTTTTCCACCGGGAGCGATTCACCGGTGATCGACGCCTGATTGACCGTGCTCTCGCCGGAAACGATTTCGGCGTCCACCGGGAAGTTTTCCCCGGGGCGCACCCGGATGACGTCGCCGATTTTCAGTTCGGTGGCGAGGACATTTTTTTCCGCGCCGTCGGCGGACAGCCGTTTGGCGACTTCGGGAGTCAGCTTCACCAGTTCCTCGATCGACCGCCGGGCGCCGCTGGCGGTACGGGTTTCGATGATGATCGTCACCAACAGAAAGAAGGCGATGATGCCCGCCACCTGAAAGTCGCCGCTGGCGAGCGCGGCGAGGATCGCCAGCGCCACCAGTTCATTCATATAGACCTTGCCGTTGACCAAGTCCTTGATCGCGGTGAGGATGATCGGCAATGCGAGGATGAAAGCGCCGGAAAGGGCGCTCAAGTTGGCGGCGAAACTTTGCTCCGGCAAAAAGTGCTCCAACGCAAAGGAGTTGAGGATCAGCAAGCCGCCGGAAATGACGAAAAGGATCTTGCCCATCGCCCGGTCGTGACCGACCCCGGCTTCGGCGGCGTGATCGTGACCGCAGATGCACGGACCGCCGTCGTGCCGGTGGTCGTGACCGCAGTCGCAGTGGTCGTGGTGATGATGTTCAGCCATTATTTCTGCTCCTTATCGGAGTTTTCCGCCGGCTTTGCCGGTTCCGGATTTAGCTTGAGCCGGAGCTGTTTTTGCTCCGGAGTGGTGCCGAGCACAAAGTGATCGCCTTTTAATTCGCCGAGCGCGTCGCCGAGCGTGGCGTGGAAAAGCGCCAGCGCGATGGTTTCCGGATTTTGGCGATATTCCGACAAAATGCTCTCAAAGTAAGCGCTGTCGGAGCGGATCTCCGCCACAATCTGCCGCCGATACGTTTCCGCCGCGGCGAGGATCTCCGCCTTTTGCGCCAACGTATTGCTGGCAACCTCCACCGCGTACGCCCGCGCCTGATTGCGCAAGGTGTCGCGGGTGTTGTCGGCGGCGGTTACTTGCGAGAAGGCGTTTTTGGTCCGAAGCGGCGGCGAAACGCGATTCAAGGTGACGCTCAAAATTTCCAAGCCGCAGTCCGCATCGCTCACCAGTTTGGCGAACTTTTGCTCGACTTTTTCGCTGTATGCGCCCTGACCTTGGGCGAGTAACGCGTCGATGTTGCTGGAACTGGTCACGGCGAGCAGCGCCGCTTTAAAGGTGTTGCGCAGCCAGCATTGCGGCCCCCGGGTGCCGATGATGCCATCCGCATCGACCACTTCGGGGTCGGCGACGGAAACGCCGTTGACCACCGGATCAGCCGCGGTGGCGAGCCGGGTGTAAAATTTCACCGGATCACTCACCCGGTAGGCGATGTTCCAACTGGTGTGGATGATGTTGGCGTCGCCGGTGAGCAGGTAATGGTCGCGCCCCGGAGTCAACGACTTGGGCGGCGCGCCGTCAAGAGTGGGGGCGGATTCCTCGGTGACGGTCATAAATTGCTGATTGGTCTGGATCGTCACCCGCCGATTGACCGGGTAGGGGAAGAACCAGTGTCCGCCGGAAGTCAGGCACTCCGTAACTTTGCCGAAGCGCAAGATGATCACCGCCTGCTGGGGCTCGACCGAAAAATACGCTCCCCAACTCAAAAAGTAGATCAGCAACAGCACGATCAGCGTCAGCAAAAAGCCGAATGCCCACTTGAGCGCCGCCGCCAGAAAGTTCAGACCGCTGTCGTAGCTTCCGGCGGGGGCGGATTGAGCAGAAGTTTTTTCCCAGTTCGCCATGCGAAGTTATTCCTGTTTGTTCCCGATCCCGCCGCGCAGCAGGTTAAAGGGAATGGTATCGGTGTCAAGGATCAACGTGGTGTTGCCTTTGAGTACCTGCCGGAGCGAATCCAACTGCCGCAAAAAGATCGCCAACTCCGGATTCTGGTTGAACTTGGCGTAATACTGTGCGGCTTCCGCATCGCCCTTGGCGCGGATCTCCTTTGCCCGGGCTTCCGCATCGGCGAGGGCGACTGTGCGGTCGCTGTCGGCTTTGATCCGGATCTGCCGGGCTTCGCTCTCGCCCTCGGCAAGATTTTTGTCGGCGATCCGTTTGCGCTCGGCGATCATCCGGTCGAAAACCTGTTCGCTGATCGTCTTGGGCACGTTGATCGCGTTGATCCCGACGCTGATGATCTCCAAACCGCATCCGGCAGTCTGGCGGACGAGATCCTGCCGGATCTTATCCTGAATTTCCGCCAGTTTCACCTGCTCGGCGTTGGAGTTGATGATCTGGTCGAAGCGATATTGCCCAAAGGCGGCATTTTTGAAGCCGCGCATCCACGAGTTGAGTTGCGCCTCGGCATTGGCGGAATTTTGGAAGGTCACGAAAAATTCCTTGACGTCGCGGATGCGGTAGGTAACGAAAATTCCGATCAACACATTGTGCTGGTCGCGGGTGAGGGACTCTTCCAACTTGCCGGCGCCCCCCTCGAAACAATGGATGCGGTGGTCGAAGCGATAGACCCGCTGAAACGGGAAGGGCCACCGCCAGTGCAACCCCGGTTCGGTGACCGCTTCCGGGCGGCCGAACGTGGAGACCACGGCGCTTTCGCTTTGATCCAACTGGTAGGAAAAAGTGGCGATGAGCAACACGACACCGACGATTATCCCCAACAGGATTGTCGGCCAGTGATGGAGCAGTTTTTCTTTTGCCATATTAGTTATCCTATAAAAAGTTGATGTTTACTTTTCCGAAGCAGTCATGCTGCCCAAGCTGGAATTGAGCAGATCCAACCGGGATTTTTCCTCGAAGTTCAATTCATAGACTTCGTTGCGCACACTGCGGGAAACGATGAATTTCCGCCGCTCGGCGGCATCTTTTTCCAAAGCATCCAAATAGGCGTTGAGTTTGAACATTTGCGGCATGGCGCGGTAAGTCGCCGACTGCGCGGCAAAGCGGGCGCTTTCCGCCGCCGCCACGATTTTCACCCGGTGGGCATAGGCGTTGGCGTCGGCGAGCCGCGCCGCGACTTCCGCCGCCGCTTCGGGGGCGGTTTTAGCCGCGTAGGCATCGGCGGTTAAAATGGCGGGTTCTTTCTTTTCCAACGCGCCGATCACATCCTGATAGCTGGCGGCGACATCTTTTTCCCCGCCGGTCGGCGGATGCGCGTCGAGAATGGAAAGCGAAACGATCTCCACCCCGAGTTCGGCGCGGTCGGCGCGCTGCTGCAGATCGGCTTTGAGCGCCGCTTCCGCCTGCGCCCGACCGGAGGACATGATCTCCTCCATCGAGCACGAAGCCAAATAGGAAGTGAGCGTCTGATACCCCAAAAGTTGCAGGAGTTGCGGGGCTTGCCGGTGATTGTAGGCGTAATCCAACACCCCGTCGGGTTTGATCCGGTACTGCACCGGGATCTGCATACGGATAAAGGAAATGGAATTGCCCGCCGGCACGCCCGGTTCCGCCGGCACGGAAACGACGAAGTTGTCAGCGGATTGACCGTGCACCTCGGTCCAGGTGACGACGGATCTCACTTGCCCGTCGACTTCGTTGCTCTCGCCGATGACCACCTGCTGGAGTTCGGTGCAGCTGAAGCGGTGCACCCGACCAAAGGGCGCGGGGAGCGAAAAATAGATGCCGGGGCGGAGCAACTCGCCTTCCAGCTTGCCGAAAGATTGCCGCACCCCGACTTGATTGGGGCCGATCTCGTGGATGGCGGTCGCCCCCCAGAACAGCAGGAAAAAGACCGCCAAAACCGGGAAAAACGCCCGTTCGATAAAGGCGTAGAGCCACGTGCCGGAGATCTGGAAGCCGAACTGATAATCCAATGCGGCGGCGATGTTGCGCATCATACCGCCCGGTTCGGTGACCAGCGCCAAAAGCCGACTTTCAAAAACCGGCCGCTGTTCGCGGGCGTTGCGGGGGCGATAGAATTCGATGATGAAATTGACGACCATTTCCGCCGCCAATACCGCCAACAGCCAAAAGAGGATCCGCCCGGTGACAAGATCAATGCCGAGCCACCCCTTGGTCGCCCCCAAGTCGACCGCGATATCCGCCGCCAGCGCGGCGAAGCCGACGCACAGCCACGCCCCCGCCGGGCGGAGCCACCGGCAGAAAGCGACCCGGGATTGCCCGATGAGGAAAATGCCGGTGAAAACCGCCAACGCCAACATCACCGCTTCGATGAGGGCGCTGTGAATGAAATTCCCGCGCAACATCACCGCCTCGGGGATGCGACTTTGCGCCTTGGCGTATATTAAAAACGCGCCGATGAGCATGGCGCCGAGCAAGGCGATCACATAGGGCGAAAAGCGGTGAAAGTTCCGACTCGTCCGCCCCGCCGTAAAGCGCACGTCTTCATCGACGTTGAGCGCCCGGGTGGAGGCTTTTTGCGCCAAAAGCGCTTTTTCTTCGTCTTCCTGCGCCGCCTGACCGGCGAGGATCGCGTCGATCCACGCGGCGACGGCAAAAAGCGCGGCGACGGCAAAGGGGATCGTCGTCAAAAGCCGGGTGGCGCCGCCGCAATTAGCCAAGAGCAACCAAGCTGCCGTCAACAGACCGAGCGCCAACACCCCGGCAAAGCCGGAAATCTTGGCACCGAGCGAAAAATCGCTGACCGCATTGCGGAATTTATCCTGATCCATTACGCGCCTCTTTCGGGTTGTAAACTTCGGCAATCGCCATACTTAATATAATACACCTTTTTCTATAAAATAGCAAGTCTCTACCGCTAAAAAAGCGACAAAAACTACCGGCGGCGCCAACTGGCGAGCAACTCCTCGACTTCCGGGCGGTCGTCGGGCGAGAAATTCAACATCCGATCGATCGTTTTTCCGAAGTCGGCGGGCAGGTCGGGGCGCAGTTGATCAAGCGGAATAAAATCGTGGTTCCGGCGGCGGCGGTATTGGACGTTGCGACTCGGTTCGTCGCCGAACGGCAGTTGACCGGCAAGCAACTCATAAAACGATACGCCCAGACTGAAAAGGTCGCCGGAAAAATCCTCCCCGCCACCCAACAGACGCTCCGGACTGGCGTACTCCGGACTGCCCCAGCCGGGGCACTGGGTGGCGCGATCCCCAATTTCGCGCCGATCCGCCGTGTCGAAGTCGCAGAGGACGATCCGGAAATTTTCATCCAAGAGGAAGTTGGCGGGTTTGAGATCGTGATGCACGATCCGGTGTTTTTTCAACTCCGCCAGTGCCGAGAGGAGATCGCCGAAGTAGCCCCGCGTCGTTTCCCAATCGGCAAGCGGCGGAGTCAAGCCGCCGTTGGGCAGGTATTTCATACTCAACACGGCGCGATTTTCGATGCAAAAGGATTGATAAAGCGGCAGGATGTGCGGGTGATCGACCCCGCGCAACCACTCCACGGAGTGATCGAAAAGGGGGCGCATTTCCGCGCTGGCTTCCGGAAAGGCGATCTTTAACGCCACTTTTTTGCCGCTTTGGGTATCGGTGGCGCAGAAAACTTCCCCGACCCCGCCGCAACCGCACCGGTGATCCAACCAGAATTGACCGAACTGCCGGGGCACGCGGATCGGCGCGTCGCACCGGGGGCAACGCACGACGGCAAAGCAATCCAAATCGGAAACGTCCAGATGCTTGCCGCATTGCGGGCAGGCGATTTTGAGTAATTCCCGGTCGCTCATCGCCAGTTCAGCACTCCTCGAAACAGCGACAACAGACCTGATCTTGGGCGAGGATCTCCCACTGGGGCGGATCGGGCAGGGCGGACAGCAACGGGGCGATCTCCGCCTGGATGCACTCGGGATCGTTGCATTCGGCGCTCACATGGGCAAGCCAGAGGTTGCGGGTATGGGCGCCGATGACTTTGGGCAAAAATTCCGCACATTCGCGGTTGCGCAAATGACCGGAGATCCCGGCGATCCGCCGCTTGAGCTGCAGAGTGCGCGGCGATTTGCGGAGCATATCCGGGTCGTAGTTGCTTTCCACCACCAGCGCGTTGCAGTCGCGCAGGGCGCTTTCCACCGGCGAGGAAATGATCCCTAAATCAGTGGCGACCCCGAGGCGAAAACCGTGACAGCGGACGACGAAGCCCACCGGTTCGCTGGCATCGTGCGAAATCGGGAAACTCCGCACCGCAAAGTTACCGATCTGAAATTCCGTGCCCGGCAGAAAGAGTTTCACCTGCTCCGGAGCCTTCTCTTTGCGCAGCAGGTGCGTGTGGGTCCCGGTCGTCATATAGGCGGGGATCCCCAACCGGGAGCAAAACGTCTGGCACCCCCGGACGTGGTCGGTATGCTCGTGAGTGATCAGCACCGCCTGAAGCGATGCCGGGTCGATTTCCGCTTCCTGCAATCTTTCCAAGAGGCAACGGCAGGAAAAACCCGCATCGATGGCGATGCTCTTATCTCCCGCAGCGAGGACGAGGCAGTTGCCTTTACTGCCGCTGCCGAGAGAGGCGATCTTGACCATTTTAATTACTTGGCAGTCGGCAGCCCGGGGACGTAGGTGGCGATCTCCACACCGTGATCCAGCGACAGATAGTGGACCGTCGTGATCAGCAACGCCGCCCCGATCAACAACAACGCCGCAATGCCGATCGCCAGATTGAAACGCGGGGTTTCTTCTTCGTCGTAGATATCCGCATCGTTCGCCTTGCTCGGCGTGGCGAGCGAAATCGTCGGCACTTTGGTGGCGGTGGCGCTCGGAGCTTTCGGCGCCGGCATGGTCGGTGCCGGAGCAACTTTGACCGAGGGGATCGCCGGAGCCACTTCGGGGCGTTTGAGTTTCACCGTACGGTCGTCATCGGCGGGCGCCGGTTTGACGAGCCGGGCGGTTTTTGCCGTGGCGGTAGAGGGCGCCGCGGCGGGAGTCGGCACGACCAACGCCGGTTTGGGGACCCGCACCGTGCGGTCATCGGTAGCCGCCGGAGCCGCCGCTGGAGCCGGAGTCGGCGCCGCCAGCGGGCGGAGCCGGATGGTTTTGCGGGTAGCGGTTTCGTTGGTGGTCTTGGGAAGCACTGCCGGGGCAGGGGTGATGCTCGCGCCTGCGGCGGGATTGACCAGCGGACGAAGTCGGATCGTCTTGCGGGTTTTGGTTTCCTCAAGTTTCGGCTGAGTATTCAGATTTTCTTCACTCATTTCTCGGCCCTTTCGTTTCGACGAAATTATGGGTTAATCTTTGATCTCAATTCCGAGCGCCGCCAGTTTTGCCGGTACGTCTCGATAGTTTTTCATACTGCTGGTGATCAGCTTGTAGCAGTCGATCGCCCGCTCGCGGTTGCCGGCTTTTTCGCAGGCTTCCGCCAGGTAGTAGAGGGCTTCGCGCTTGTTTTTGTCGAGCCGATACATGCTGTCGACCGCTTCTTCCAGATACTTCACCGCGGCCTCGAAATCCTGCTTGACCAGACAGCATCTGCCGAGGTAGACCAACGCCGGGCGCCGGGTCTGCGCGGTTTCCAGCGCCGCCAAAAGGATCGGCTCGGCGGCTTCATACTCGCCCCGGTTGAAATAGAGCACGCCCAACTCAAACTGGATCATGGCGTCGTGGGGGAAGTCCTTGGCGCGCTTGAGGGCGTGGCGAAGCGAATAAGCGTCGCTTTCGGCCTGCAACTGCGCGATCTGCTCCTGCGGCGATTCGTAGCGATCCGGATGCGCCTGCAACTCCTCAATGGAAGCGGCGATCTTGGCGACGTAGGCCTGTTCGATCTGCTTGTCGAGCACCGGGTCGATGACCCCGAGTTTTTCGCCGACCAACTTGTACTGCTCGTAAGCCGCGGAAAAATCTTTGGTGATCATATAAGCGTCGGCGAGTTTGCGCCGCATGTCGATCGAATCGTTGGTTTCCAGATCCTTGGTGAAGCGGTCGATGAGGATCTGCGCCTGCGCCGCATCGTAGATCGTGCCTTCCAAAAGCTGCTGGATGATCGCTTCCTCGGAGTCGGCGACTTTGCGTTCGCCGACGGTGTCGATGTCGGAGTCTTCTTCCCAGTTGCCCTTTTCGATACTCGCCAGCGCCATGGCGGAACGGAGATCGTTTTGCGTCGCCAGATCATCGGATTCCTGCGCCAGCTGACGGTGGATCGACAGCGCCGCCCCCGCCTGATTGTTGGCTTGCATCGCGGCGGCGAGTCGCCGCAACGTGGAGGGATTCTTGGGGTAGAATTCTTTGATGGCTTCCAGCGCGCTCACCGTGATCCACGGCGCTTCGGCGGTTTCGGCAGCCGTCGCCAAAAGCTGCAGGATCAGGAATTGATCCACACTGCGGGCGAGTTGAGTTTCGCACATCGCCATCGCCTTGACCGGATCTTTTTGCAACGTGATGAAAATGATCAGCGCCGGGATCGGCGACAACGCCTGATGCAACGCCCGGATCACCGGCGAGGTCGCTTTGCCCCGGGCGATCTCGTACTGCCGGATCCGCTCGAAAATCGGCGGCACCTCGGGGGCGTCTTTGACCGCCGGGAGCAACACCCGGATCGCATCGGCATAGTTGCCGGCATCGGCATATTTGCCGGCGCGATTATAGGCGTCGCGCACCGCAAGTTTGACCTGACTGAATTTTTTTCGTTCCATGGTACAGACAAAAATACTATTTCACCGGACTCATCGAGTCCTTAATACCGTATTAGAGTAAAGATAGCTTCAAGCGGCGATTTTTTCAAGTGCGCAAAGCAGAAAAAACCTTTTTTATGGCAAAAAATCCATCGACTATTCGGTTTGCAGGGAAATCTGCAAGGTGGTGGCGCCCCGGGGCGGGGCGGGGACCCGGTCGAGCACGCTCAACAGCCGCCGGATCGACGAATCCATTTCGGCGTGGTTGCTCGGGGTGATGATGCGCGAAGCCGTGACCCGACCGTCGGCGGCGATGACTAGTTCGATCAGCACGCTCGGGCGCTCGTTGCGCAAAAATATTTCCGACGGCTGGGTCCAGCGGGCGCGCAGGTAGTTGCCGAGGTTGCGGCCGTAGGCTTCATCCGCCTCGGTGGCACCGCCGCCGGGGGTGCGGTTGTCCTGCTTGCCGAGCTTTTGCCCGACGTCGCGGGTGCCGATCGGCACGTTGGGGTTGAAATTCGACCCGCCGGGCGGCTGGTAAACTTCACTTTGCAAATCCCGCTTTTTCGGCGGGTTTTTGCTCGGCTGACTCTTGTTGTTGGAAGTCGATTTGCTCGGCGTAGTGTTCTTCGTCGGTTTGGTCGGTTTAGTCGGCTTGGTCGGTTTCGTCGGTTTCACCGGCTTGGTCGGCTTGGTCGGCTTGGGTTGAGGCTTTTCCGGCTTTTTGGGCGGTTTTTCCGCTTTCTTTTCCGGTGGCTTCGGCGGTTTGGGCAACTCCTTGGGGGTATCGGGCGGCGGATTTTTGGATTTCTCAGCCGAATTATCTTTGCCCGGGCGCTTCCGCTCCGGCATGCCGACTTGGGGCGCGGTGGAAAGCTCCTTGCCGCCGATTTTCACCCGAAACGGATTGGGCTTGGGGGGCGAGATCAACTCCGCCAGCGCAAACGCCCCCAACGGCCCGAAGATCAGCGCCGCGTGGACGATCGCCATGGTGCAGAAGATCCGGAACTTCCGCCCGGAACTTCCTGAATTATTGCGATTGCCCTGATCAAACCTCATGGTGGGAGCTTATTCCTTTTCCGCCTGCGTGACCAACGTCACATCGGAAAATCCACTGCGGCGGATGAGCGCCATGAGATTGATCACCTCGTTGTAGGGGCGGTCGCCGGAAGCGCGCAACAGCAGTTGCGGCTTGGGGGTCTTGTCTTTGAGCAAGCCCAAGCGCGCCACCAGGTCGTCGCGGGTGATCGTTTCGGTCCCCAGCATGATCGTGCCGGTGGCGGTTATAGTGATGCTCTGGAAATTTTCGGTCGGCAGCGGGTCGCTGTTCATTTCCGGCTCGTTGATCGGCGTGCCGTACTCCATAAGCGGCATGGTGATCATAAAGGCGATGAGCAACAGAAACGTCAGGTCGAGCAACGGCGTGACGTTGATCTGGTCGAAAGTGCCCAGCGGCTTGCGGGAACGGCGGGTGCGTCTCATCGTTCACTGCTCCTGATCGTGCGCGGAAATTTTGAGCTGCTCAAGTTTGAGCCGCGCCATGAATTCGTCGGTGAAGTTTTCCATCGCCACGGTGGTGGTGCGGATACTGGCATTCATGGAGTTGTAGCCGAGCAGCGAGGGGATCGCCACAAACAACCCGGCGATCGTGGTGAGCAACGCGCCGGCGACGCCGGGGGCGAGGGCGGTGAAGTCGGGCTTGCCGGCGATGGCGATGCCGCAAAACGCCATCATCACCCCCCAGACCGTACCGAAAAGACCGAGGAACGGCGTGAGACTTACCATGGTGCCGAGCATGCCGAGCCGGGTTTCCAGCTCCTGAATTTGCAACGAGACTTCCCGCTCCAAAACCGCTTCAATGGCGTTGATCTGGGCTTCGGAAAGTTTGCAGGGCACGATCGAGCCGACACTGAGACTGCCGTCGCGGCTCTGCTCCTCGTAAAAATCGAGCAGTTTTTTCACCCCGGCATTGTAAATGGCAGCGGTGGGGCCGCCCAGATTGTCGGCTTCGCGCCGGAGCGTCGGGGTGGCGATATTGTGATTGTTGTTGCGAAAGACCGCGCCGAATGAATAGGCGCTGACCCGCGAACGATGCAGGGCGATGCCCTTATCCACCATGATGGTCCAAGTTACCACCGAGAGGACGATCAGTACTGCGACGATGCCTTTGCCGACGCTGTCGCTGTTTTGAAAGGCGTAGTAAACTCCGGGACCGGTGATGACGGCGGCGAGGGGAAAACTCATGGTGGCGGACTCCTTGGCAAAAAGTGGAACTGAAAATACGGCTCACTTGTAAAATATAATCCATGTGATATATTTTGCAAATGCAAAAACACAACAGAAACGGAGAAATTTTTATGACGGCAAAAGCGGCGGATTTGGTCATCGGTTTCGATGTGGGCGGCACCAAGATCGGTATCGGTATCGGCGATGCGGCGGGCAACATTTTGGGCATGAGCCGGTTGCCCAATATCGACACCTATCCGGATGAAGTTTTGCCGAAAATGGCAAGCGAGGTCCGGCGTCTGGTGGCGGAAGCCGGCCGGAAAGTTTCCGACTTCGCCGCCTTTGGTATTTCGGTGCCGTTTCCCGCCGACGCCGCCCACGGCATCATGACCCGGCCGCCGAACAATCCCAACTGGGTCAACGTGCCGATTTTGGACTACTTCCGCAACGAATTGCAGATCCCCGGCTGTTTTGAAAACGATGCCAACTGCGGAGCGCTGGCGGAGTGGTTTTTCGGTGCCGCCAAAGGGTGTACCGATTTCGTTTATTTGACTATGAGCACCGGGATCGGCGGCGGCATCATCGCTTCGGGGCGACTGGTACGCGGCGGTGCGGCGTTGAGCGCCGGTGAGATCGGCCACATGTGCATCGAACTCGACGGCCGCCAGTGCAACTGCGGTCAAAAAGGTTGTTACGAAAGCTACTGCGGCGGCCGGGCGCTCGCCCAAAGAATGCGCGAGGAACTCGCCGATCACCCCGATTCCTACATCGCCCAAAACGCCAATGCCGACCGGAGCAACGTCGATATGATCTTGCTCGAAAAGGCGGTGCGGGCGGGCGACCCCTACGCCTTGGCGCTGTGGGAAGAATCAGCGGTGCGCAACGCCCAGGCATTCGGCATGCTGATCAATATGCTCAATCCGCAGAAACTGGTGCTCGGCACCTTGGCGTGGGCGATCGGCGACCTCTACACCGATCCGATCAAAAAGCACTTGCCCCGCTTCTGCTGGCCGGAGCCGCTCGCCAACTGCGAAATCGTGCCCAGCGCCCTCAAGCGCGACATCGGCAGTTACGCCGGCATCGCCGCCGCGGTCAACTACCTGCAGGAAAACGCCCGGTAAGTTTGAACTAAATGGTGCGCCGTGTGGGACTTGAACCCACACGCCTTTCGGCACAGGAACCTAAATCCTGCGTGTCTGCCAATTTCACCAACGGCGCAAAATAATCAGGCTTTGCCGGTACTGCCGAAGCCGCCGGCACCGCGGTCGGAATCGCTCAATTCCGCCACCGGGCAAAGTTCGCACTCCGCCAACTTGGCGATCACCATTTGGGCGATCCGGTCGCCCCGGTGAATGGAAAACGGCTCCGGGCCGGGGTTGAACATGATGATGCCGACTTCGCCCCGGTAACCGGCGTCGATCGTACCCGGGGAGTTGGTCAAACTCAAATTGTGCTTGAGCGCAAGTCCGCTCCGGGGGCGGATCTGCGCCTCGAAGCCGACCGGAATTTCCATGCTGAACCCCGCCGGGACGAGCGTACTTTTGCCCACGGCGAGCACCACGTCGTCGGCGGCGCGCAGATCGTAGGCGGCGTCGTCGGGGTGCGCCTTGGCGGGCATCAAATCGGCGCAACCCGGCTCGAGTTTGATTTTTACTTGGCAAATACCCATAGCACTCCTCGAATTTTGGATTTTCTATAAACTACTTCGCCAAGAGAAATTTTGCAAGTCGCCAGTCGAATTTCAGCCGGCGACTTTGCGGGTCAGGGCGATCAGCGCGGCGCCGCCGAGGATCAGCACGAGCGCGAGCGTCTTGCGCTTGATGTGCACTTCGTGTCCAAAGGTCGCCCCGAAAACGAAAGGCACGAGGCAGTTGGTGCGGCGCAGTAGGGAAATCAGCGAAATCTGCGCTTCCGGCAAACTCACGGCGCGGAAATAAAAATAGTCGGCGCCGATCATCAGCACGCCGGCGATCGGGATGCTCCATTTCCACTGGAATTTTTCCCCGTCCGTCCGGGTGAAGCGGATAAACAGCACCATCGCCCCCATGAGGATAAAGGAATCCAAACCGAAATAAAGCTGCACCCGGTCGGGGGGTATCTGCACCAAATTGAGTACGACCTTGTCAAAGAGCGCGGAACTCGCCCCCAAAAGCGTGCCGATGCTCGCCAACACCATGGCGCGCCCGGTCGGGGCGAAGCCTTCCTGCTTGCCGAACCAGAAAAAGCCGATATAGCCGACGAGCACCACCACCATACCGATCCCCTGCTGAAAGGTCGGCAGTTCGGCAAAGAGGATCAACCCGCCGAGCAGCGTCCACAGCGGCGCGCTCGCCCGAATGGGGGAGTAGAGCGACAGCGGCAGTTCGCGCAGGGCGTAAAATTCACACGCCCAACTGGCGGTGACGATCGCGGTTTTGATCCAGATCAGCGCGTATTCCTTGCCGGAGCAACTCACGGCGGACAAAAGTTCGCCGCGAAGCCCCAGCAACAACACAAAAAATACGGTCCCGCAAGCCGTGGTGGCAAACAGCACCGGCAGGACTGCGTTTTTCAGCAACGACTGCTTTTTGGCAATGTCGTACCCGCCGAGCGTCAGCGCCGACAGCAACGTCGGCACCACAAAGGGCAGGAGAGTCCAAGACATGGCAACTACTTCTGGTAGCGGATGAACTGTGCCCGGATGATCCGGGAGTAAGTGGAAATTTCCGTATTGACCGACTTGGTGCGGTCAAAGGCGCTGCCGTAGTAGAGATCGACGTCTTGAGAAACCTGATTCCAACTGCCTTGGGCGCTGTCGTAGTCAAACTGGGTCTGAAATACCGGCGTCTGCGCCGCCTTGCCGGGGATCACCTGCTGATTGACGATCAGTACCGCGTCCGCGCCGTTTTTGGCGGCTTCGGACTTGAGTTTGTCGATCATCTTTTCCCGGCTGACGTCCTGATAGTTGCCGGAAACGGTCGCCACCCCCAACACCTGATAGTTTTGGGTGATGCGGGCGCTGTCGGTGAAAACTTTGACGTGCTCTTCCTCGGTCGGGGTGCCCGCCGATTCTCCCTCGTAGTCGTAAGACATACAGCCGCCGGCGGCGAGGAGAACGATTCCGGCTATCCAAGATGCGATTTTCATTGACTTAAACTCCGGTTGCGCGGGGCACTCGCCCCGGTTCGATCATAATTTAATCGCCAAGTCGGCTTTTTTCAAGATGCGGAGTTGATTTTTTCGTAAGTATGTGGTATCTTATAAGGATGAAAAATAGTTGCTTAACTAGATAGGTTCAACCCAGGAGCAAGAGCAGAAATGGCCGATTTCCGCGGAGTTTACACCGCCCTCGTCACCCCGTTCCGGGATGGCAAAGTGGATTATGCCGCCTTGGAAAAGGTGATCGAAAGTCAAATTGCCGGCGGCGTTGCCGGTATCGTGCCGGTCGGCACCACCGGGGAAAGTCCGACGTTGGACTACGTCGAGCACGGCAAAGTCATCGAGTTTGCCATCAAGTGCGCCAACAAGCGGTGCCAGATCATCGCCGGCACCGGGGCGAACTCCACCGCCGAGGCGATCCGGCTGACCGCCGAGGCCCGCGACATGGGCGCCGACGCCACCTTGCAAGTGACTCCCTACTACAACAAGCCCACCCCCGAGGGGATGTATCGCCACTTTTCCACCGTGGCGGATAAGATCGGTCTGCCGGTGGTGCTCTACAACGTGCCGGGCCGTACCGGGGTGCCGATCCCGGTCGAGGTGATTTCCCGCTTGGCGAAAAATCCGTTGATCGCCGCGGTCAAGGAAGCCGGCGGCAACGTCGATCGGGTGTCGCAGATCCTCGATCAGTGCGACATCTGCGTGCTTTCCGGCGACGATTCGCTCACGCTGCCCATGATGTCGGTCGGGGCGAAAGGGGTGATCAGCGTGGCTTCGCACCTCATTCCCGCCCAACTGGTCGAAATGGTCAAACTGGCGCTCGCCGGAAACTTCGCGGCGGCGCGGGAGATCCATCGCAAATACTATCGGCTCTTTACCGATTTATTCATCGAAAGCAATCCGATACCGGTCAAAGCGGCATTGGAAATGGCGGGGTTAGGCGCGGCGGAGTACCGTCTGCCGCTTTGCCCGATGAGCGACGCTCACCGGGAGCAACTGCGCCGGACTATGATTGAATGCGGAGTGATCGAAAATGCTTAAAGAAGTTGCTCACGCCAAATTGCCGCCCCGGCGGCTGTTGGCGGAACTCGCCCAACAGGACATTCGCGAAGTGTTGGCGAAAAATTTTCACGTGGTGGTGCCGAAGTTGCTTTACCGCTCCGCCCAGCCGGAACGCAAGGAATTCATTGAGCTTCAGCGCAAGGGTTGCCGGAGCATTTTGAACTTGCGCACCAAGCACAGCGATCTGCCCAAGATCAGCGGCTTGCGGCTCAAGGAGTATCGCTTGGCGTCGCATCACCTCACCCAAGAGGACATCGTGCAGGCGTTGGAGATCATCCGCCGGGCGGATATGCCGCTGCTCATCCACGGCAATAAGGGTACCGACCGTACCGGGGTGATCGTCGCCGCATTTCGCATCGTCTTTCAGAATTGGTCGGTCGCCGACGCCCTCAAGGAATTTCAGGATTCGGTCAACGGTTTGCACCGCTACATCTATCGCAAGTTCCCCAGACTGATCAAGCGCACCGACTGGGCGGCGGTCAAGAGCCGGGTCGGCGTGCCGGTTTGGGAATTACCCCCCGAAACCGAGGAATGATTTCCGCCATGGCTGATCAGGAAACTATGCAGCAGGCCCTGTTGGCAATGGGGCAACGCGCCCGGAGCGCCGCCGCCGAACTGGCGGTGGCGAAGCCGGAAAGCAAACGGCGCGCCTTGGAGCTGATGGCGCAGCGCATTCGGAGCAACGCCGCCGAGATCCTTTCCGCCAACGGTGAAGACCTCGCGGCGGCGCGCGCCGCCGGAGTTGCCCCGGTCATGCTCGAAAGGTTGACCTTGACTCCCGAGCGGGTCGAGGGTATGGCGGCGGGGGTGGAGATCGTCGCCGCCCAAAGCGATCCGGTCGGCAAAGTTTTGGAAAAAGTCGTGCGCCCTAACGGGTTGGAGATCACCAAGATCAGCGTGCCATTTGGGGTGATCGGCATTATTTATGAATCCCGCCCCAACGTCACTGCCGATGCCGCCGGCATTTGTATCAAGGCGGGCAACGCGGTGATTTTGCGCGGCGGCAGCGAGGCATTCGGCTCCAACACGGCGATCGCCCGCATTCTCAATGCGGCGGCGATCGAATCCGGTTTGCCCGACGGCGTGGTGCAGTTGTTGCCGTGGACCGATCGGGCGGCGGTGCCGCTGTTGCTCAAAATGGATAAATACATCGACCTCGTCATCCCCCGCGGCGGCGAGGGGCTGATCCGCGCCGTGACCGCGGCGGCGACCATGCCGGTATTGAAGCACTACAAGGGCGTCTGCCATTTATTCGTCGACGAAAAGTGCGATATGGAGCAGGCGGTCAACATCATTATCAACGCCAAGTGCCAGCGCCCCGGCGTCTGCAACGCGCTGGAAACGTTGCTCATTCACCGCAACATCGCGGAAAAGTTCGTGCCGCTGGTGGCGAAAGCGCTCCGCGACAACGATGTGGAAATGCGCGGCGACGCCGAGTTCTGCCGGCTCTGCCCGGATGCCAAAGCCGCCACCGAAGACGACTACTTTGCCGAATATCTCGCGCTCATTTTGGCGATCCGCATCGTCGATGACGTCAAAATGGCGGTCGAGCACATCAACTACTATGGTTCGCACCACAGCGACGGGATTTTGAGCAGTATCGAGGCAAACATCGACTATTTCCTGGATCGGGTCGATTCCTCCAGCTGTTACGCCAACGCCTCGACGCGGTTCACCGACGGCGGCGAGTTCGGCAAAGGTGCGGAAATCGGCATCAGTACCGACAAGCTCCACGCCCGCGGCCCCATGGGGGCGGACGAGTTGACCAGTTACAAGTATATAATCCGCGGCAACGGACAAGTCCGCAAGTAGGGTTCAAGTTATGATCGTGCCGATGAAAAAAGTGCTGCTTCTGGCAGTCGCCGAGGAAAAGACGGCGGCGTTGGAAGCCTTGCGCGAATTGGGCGTGATGCAGATCAGCACGACCGAAACTCCCACCCGTAAAACCGATTACGCCGCGACCACGCTGGCCTTTGGCAAGCGGATCTCCAACGAGTTGCACCAGTTGGCGGCGGCGGCTCCGGATGCCCCCGAATACGCCACTTCGCTCGACGGTCGGGCGATCATCGACCGGTGCGGTTTGATCTTGGAGCATCGGGCGAAACTGGATGCCGCACTGGATGCCCTCAAAGCTCAACTCAAGCGTTTGGAGCCGTGGGGCGATTTCGACCGCCAACTGTGGAACGATCTGGCGGCAGAGCAAGTGACCGTTACGCTGTGCGGCGGCGCCAAGCGGGATTGGGTTTCCGCCCGGCAGTTGCCCGACGTCGCCGTTTGCGAATTGTCGCGCGGCAAGGGCAAAATTTATTACGCCGTGATCAGCCGGGGCGAAGCTCCGGCGGAAATTCCCGGCGCGGTGCTCAAACTCCGCGACGACGACGATTCGGCGGCGTTGCGGGATAAGATCGCCGAGCAACTGAAACTTCGCGCGGAATACGACCGGGAACTGGCGCAATTTGCTACCGTGGTGGAGCGGGTGGATGACGCCCTGCTGCACTTGGCGGCGGACTGGGAATTCAGTTTGGTGCAGGATTCCTGCTCCGATCATCGGGTGGTGATCTCGCTCGAGGGCTTCGTGCCGGAGTTTTCGCTCGACGCGTTGCGCGACTGCGCCAAAAGCAACGGTTGGGGGTTGCGGATTACCGAACCGGCGGCCGACGAAAATGTGCCGGTCTTGCTCAAAGAGTCGAAATTTGAAAAACTGATCCAGCCGCTGTTTAACTTCCTCGGCATTTTGCCCGGTTACCGGGAAATGGATATTTCCGGCGCCGTGCTGATTTTCTTTACCATTTTTTACGCGATGATCATCGGCGACGCCGGTTACGGCGCGCTCTTTGCCGTGTTGACGGCGTTGGCGACGCTGAAATTCCGGCGCAAACCGGCGGCGAAAACGCCGCTCAAATTGGCGTGGATCCTCAGCATTACCACCGTCATTTGGGGCGTGCTTACCGGCAGTTATTTCGGGGTGTCTTACGGCGGCTTGCCGATCCTCGCCGGCGAACAGCGCAACGCCGCGATCCAAATTTTCTGTTTCCTGCTCGCCGTGGCGCAACTTTCGCTCGGCCACATCT
>JAZTWK010000044.1:0-5342 GCA_045635865.1 Victivallaceae bacterium | reverse complement strand
TACTGTCGATCTGCGTGCATGAATTCTGCCACGCCTACGTCGCTTTGAAATTGGGTGACGACACCGCCGCGCGCGCGGGGCATCTGTCGCTCAATCCTTTCCGGCAAATGGGGTGGTGGTCGCTGATCATGCTGTTGTTTTTCGGCGTGGCGTGGGGGCAGGTGCCGGTCGACCTTGCCAAACTGCGCGGCAAATTTGCCCGGGTGGCGGTCGCGCTCGCCGGAGTCGGGGGCAATCTACTGTTGGCGTTGCTGTTGGTCGGGGCGACCTATGCCGTCGCCCGGTTCGGCGGCGAATCGTCGGGCTTCGCGTTGGAAGTGCTCTACTACGGCGCGACGCTCAACTTCCTGCTCTTGCTTTTCAACTTGTTGCCGGTGCCCGGCTTGGATGGCTTTGCCGCGATCAGTCGGCTTTTTCCCTCGCGGGTGGAAAGCGAGTTTTGGCGCGGCGCGTTTTGGCTGGCGATGCTGCTGGTGATCTTTGCCCTCAAGTGGCTCTTTGCCGCGGCGGAGTTTCTCACCCAACTTTCGCTGGTCGGCGTGGACAAACTGGTGAAATTATGATCGAAGTGGTGGCGGCGGTGATCTCCCGATCCGGGCAACTGTTGCTCTGCAGCCGCCCGGCGGATAAACCGCCCGCCGGGTGGGAATTTCCCGGCGGCAAGGTCGAAGCGGGGGAAACGCTCCGGGCGGCGTTGCGCCGGGAGTTGCGCGAAGAGTTGGGCATCGAGTCGCTCCCCGGCGATGTGATCTATCAGGTCGATAACGGCAAGTACCGGATCTATTTTCTCCGCACGTGGCTCGACGCCGGGGCGAAAATCACTCCCCGCGAAGGTCAGACGGCATTCTGGTATCCCCGCGGCGGCGAACCGCCGGCGGAATTGTTGACTTCCGATCGATGTTTTTGGCAATTTTTACAGTAAACGATACAATTTTTCATCCCGTTACGGCGTTAATATGGCAGAGGCGATAAAAGGCTTGCGGTTGGAGGAGTGGGGCGATCCGGAGTTGATCCGTGCTTTCCTCGACGGCAACGAGGCGGCATTTGAAGTGCTGTACAGTCGCTATAAACGCCAACTGTACGCCTTCTTGAACCACCTTGCCGGTGATGCCGGCGTCGCCGATGAGATTTTTTCGGAAACTTGGTTGCGGGCGATCGACAAGTTGGCGCGGTACCGGGATGATGGAAAGTTCAGTGCTTGGCTTTTCCGGATCGCCCGCAACCTCTTTACTGATCGATGCCGCCGGGTGAAACGGCGGGCGGAAGTGGCGCTCAACGACGAGGCGCCGCCGCCGGTCGCGGCTCCGGTGATCGATGACCCGCGGGAGTTTTTGGCGAATTGCGAGTTGGGCGAAGAGATCTCCCGCGCCTTGCAGGAGTTGCCCGATCAGCAACGGGAAGTTTTCCTGTTGCGGTACGAGGATTTCTCCTTTAAGGAGATCGCCGAGATGCAGAATTGTTCGATAAATACGGTTTTGAGCCGGATGCAGTACGCGTTGCGCGCTTTGCGGCGCCGGCTCCAGGAAACGGAGGAATAGAGATGACGAATTTACCTCATGAAATGGATGTGCCCGCCGAGCTGGATCGGCGGATCCTCGCCGCCGCTTCGTGCCGGGCGCGCAGTCGCCGGTTGCGCCCGGTGCGGTGGAGTTTTGCCGCCGCCGCCGCCGCCGCGTTGTTGGTTTCCGGAGCGATCTTTTTCCAGTCCGGAAATAGCGGCGCGCCCGCCGGGCGCGACGAATTGGTCGCCCTCGCGGATTGGAGCAGCGTTTCGCAGGAAAGTTATCTGCTCGCCGCCGATTTGAATCTCGCCCCCGGCTGGGAAGATTTGGGTGATGTGGACTATAACGCCAACGATTGGAGTATTTGGATATGAAAAAGTGGACGTGGATTTTCTTGATTTTAGCCAGTGCGGCGCTATTCGCCGGCGAACCCGGCAAACGCTCGCGCGGGGCGGGCAAGGACCCCTTGCTCATGCAGTTGTTTGCCCAGTTGGATGATGCCGAGCGGGAAAAACTCCGGGAACTGCAGCACACCGATCCCGTCGCTTACCGTCAGGAGATCGAAAGGCGGCTGGTGACGCTTCGGGAGGAGCAGGCGGAGCGGAGCCGGAATCTGCAAAAGCTCATCGACGAATATCGCGCCGGCGCCGACCCCCGGCGTCAGGCCGAGATCAAGGCGAAACTTACCGAGGCGATCGGCGCCGGTTTCGACCGCAATTTGGCGGCGCACCGCAAGCAACTGGAGCACTTGAAACAGCGCACCGCCCAGTTGGAAAAGGAAGTGCAGTCGCGCGCCGAGCGGCGGGATGAGGTCGTCAAAGCCTACGTCGAGGCGTTGCTTGCCGGCGAAAAAAGTTTGCCGTCGCCCGAATCGCGGCGGGGGCAAAATGGAAAAAAACGGCAATCTGTGGATCGGGAAGATTGAAAAATCATTTTCCCGGTGCTATATTAGCTTTATGGCGCGTCCCTATCGTCTAGTGGCCTAGGACATCGGGTTCTCATCCCGGCAACATGGGTTCGACTCCCATTGGGGATGCCAAATTTTCGAGAAAAGATAAGACTTATAGAAACCTATAGGTCTTATTTTTTTTTGCACCCCAAAGGGGGGCGTCGCCCGGTGCAAGTTGAGCAAATTGTCGCAAGACATCATGGAAACCGATTTCCAAATGGCGGTGCTTGAAAATTTTATTATAAGGCATTATAGTAAGAACGGAATCAAATAGATAAGTAACTCTTGTGGAGCCAGTTAATGCCTGATCCTGTTCCCTATCTGAAAACGATTCAGACGACGCGCAATTTGAGTGACGGGATTGCGACTGCGACACAATACGAACTTTACCAAACCTTGTGCGGCGAAGATAAAGTGGTGGTTCGCTATCTTGATTATGGAACACCAGCGCAACGGGTCAAGACCTATGAATATTATACCGATGTCAATTCAAACGGTTACGGCAAGCTTGCCAAGCGGGTGGACTTTGACGGCAAGTGGACAAAATACGAGTATGACAGCAACGGGCGATTGATAAAGGAAATAAGCCCGTTTGGAAACTCCCCGGATACCGCGCTGGAAAATCAGTGCCAAGTCATAACCTACGATTACACCAAACTCGACAACTCGGAAAGTTCCGACGACAGCGACGCCCCCCGTTGGCGGAGGCGGATTGTCACGATCTGCGGTCAGGAGACCGCGCGTCAATATCGCCAATTTTTTGCTGAGCAGGAAAAGATAATTACCGCCGCTTCGCCGGGCGCGGTGTGGAATGCTGCGAATAACAAGGTGGAAACAACAAATTTTATAGAAATATACGATTCGCTTTTAGAGGAATATGTAAGGAGAAATATCAGGATAGAAAATGCCGATGGCTCTGTTGAAGAAATTACTTACGATGACGACGAATACCACTTTAGCAATCCTTCTCAAACCATTCATACCACATGCAAAACCACGGTCAAAAAGTTTCTATCCAATTCGCTTTCCCGCGAAGTCGAGGTCAAAAACCACTTCGGCACCGTGGAGTCTTACCGCCGTTACGATTTGACCGGCGGGGCGGAAATACTTGCGGAAGGATACGATCAGACGATCGATCGCTTCGGTCGGCCGTTGACCAAAACGGATATTGACGGCAATGCTACGACTTACGAGTATTATTCCGCGCAGATTCAGGACGGCAATTATATCAATGATATTCCCTTTGACCACATCAGAACGACCAATCCGGATGGCAGTGTTTTGCTTGAAGCATTTGACACTTGGGGCGACAAGATATTTTCTTCCTATGACGGCATTACCACTTTTTATCATTATGACGCCTACGGAAATGTTATAGATACTACGATAACAGGTCGTAATAACGGAACTTTGACCACCTCGACCGCTTACAATGACGACGATGTCAAACTTTCCGAAACCGATGCGAAAAACAACACAACGACTTATTCATACGGTGCCGGTTGGGATGCGAGGACCGATGCGCTCGGTAATATATTCCGCAATGAGTATTATCTTGACGGCAGACTGAAAAATGTCAAAGTAAACGGCAATATCAAGACTTACTATACTTATGAAGTAGTGAACAACGAACTGGTGACGACGGAATATAAATCCGCGGCGGAATGGAGCAAAAGCATAACCGGGTTTGACGGCAATATCCGATGCCGGATCTATTCCGACGGATATGTTGAAAATTTTTCTTATGACGGATACGGCCGGCAAATCGCGACGACCGATAACTGCAATAATAAAACCGAATATACGTATAATCAGACGACCGGTAAGCTCTGCCGACAGTTGGCGAATGGCGTACTGACCGAATTTTCCACCGGTTATGCGGCGGATGAAGATACCGGTGAGATATATCATTACGAGCGAACCTACTCCTATTATCAAAATACTCCGGTACTGACCAATGAGATCCGCACTTACCGCAACGGGCGAAAAACGCGGGAATTCAATGCCGGCAAGACGGTGCTTTCGGTCAAGACATATTTAGGCAATGGCGTGACGGCGGAAACCAAAACGGAAAACGGGGTGATTTCCACCAACACTTATTTGAATGAACGTCTGGCGGCGACCCAAACTGCCGCATCCGGTTTCATCGAGTATGTTTATGATGAATTCAACCGCTTGCTCGGTTTCAATTATACCGAAAACTCGACGGCGAAAACGCTCCGCAACGTTTTGGATGCCAACGGCAATGTTTTAAGCATCACGCAGAGCGCCGGGAATGCCGTCCGGACGGTGAGCTATCTCTACGACGCTCTCAATCGGAAAACCGGCGAAACCACCCCAGAGGGACAAACCGTAACTTATACTTATGACGCGCAAGGCAACATTACCGGCGTTTCCGGCGATATTTATCCGCAGGAGTACGCTTATGATATCCAGGGGCGGATAACCGGAATCACGACTTATCGAAGCGTCACGGCGTCGGAAACGACGACTTTCACCTACGATGATCGCGGGCGCATGCGGAGCCGGATCTACCCGGATAATGCCGCCGAGCAATTTTTCTATCGCACCGACGGTAGCATCGACTGCATCGTCAATGCCAGAGGGCAGACGATCCGCTGTACCTATGACCGGCTCAACCGCCTCGCTTCGCTTCAGGGAGCGGGGATATACTGGGAGTTCGCCTACGATTACCGGAACTTGCTGATCCGTGCCTGCGACGGAAATTATTTCCACAACTTGGGGTACGACGAGTACGGTAATCTGGTCAGCGAGAACTTTTCCGATATTCCCGGCACGGAGATCGCTTACTCCTATGACGAATATAAACGCTTTGCCGGATATTCCTTTGACGGGGCAGGTGTCGATTATTCCTACTCGCCATATACCGG
>JAZTWK010000043.1:0-46643 GCA_045635865.1 Victivallaceae bacterium | reverse complement strand
CCAGCGTTTCCGCGGCGGTCATCGGCGGCAAGATGCCGGGCAAGCGCCGCGCGGGCATGCTCTTGCCGGTGCCGGGCGAACCGAAAAGCAAAATGTTGTGCCCCCCGGCGGCGGCGATCTCCAGCGCCCGCTTGGCGAGCGCCTGACCTTTGACTTCGGCGAAATCCGGTTCGTCCGCCGCCGGCACCGCCGCCGCGGCGATCTCCACCTGCACCGGCGGCACGAAGCGACTGCCGGAAACGATCTCCACCGCGGTCTGCAGATTTTCCACCGGGATCACGTCGATTTTGCCCTGCGCGCCCAACGCGGCTTCGCTGGCGTTGGCGCTCGGCACCAGCAACGCGCGAACTTTGCGCTCGGCGCCGAGCGCATCGGCGATCGGCAAGGCGCCGCGCACCGGGCGCACCGCGCCATCCAGCGCCAGTTCGCCGATGGCGCCGAATTTTTCCAGATGCTCCGGTTCGATCACCCCGGCGCAGGCGAGCACCGTCAGCGCGATGCCGAGATCAAAGGCGGAACCTTCCTTTTTGAGATCGGCGGGGGCGAGGTTGACCACCACGAAGCCCCGGGGCGGCGCAAAGCCGCTGTTGATGCTGGCGGAGTAGATCCGGTCGCGGCTCTCGCGCACGGCGGCGTCGGGCAGACCGACGACCGAAATGAGGCTGTCGCGCTGGCTGAAATTACTGCCGCCGCTCAAATTGGCTTCGATCTCCACCAAAGTGGCGGTGATGCCGTTGACGGCGGCGGTCCACACCCGACTTACCATAATGCTTCCCCCGCCTTGATCAAATTGGTATAGACGATCCGCCCGGCGGAGTCGATTTGGAAATCCGCGACTTCGGCGGAAATGCCCAAAATTTTCAGGCGGCGCCGCCAGTCCGCCGTCGCCGCTTCCGACGGAGTAGCGCCTTTTTCCGGCGCGACCAGCAGTTGCCCGGAGCGAGGAGCGAAGCCGACCACGCCGCCGACCGGGATATGCGCCAAACGCAAAAAGTAGTACGCCAAAAAGGCGCGTTCGCCGCCGGGGGCGGAAACCGCCTGCCGGATCTCCGCTTCCGGTGCGTGAGCATCCAACAGGAAATCCCCGTCGAACCGGGTGAACTTGGGATAACCACTCAAAATCTGCCGCCGCCGCTTGCCCCACTCGGCGCGGAGTTGGCGCAACTCGCTTTCCTCGCGCTCGCGGAGGAATTTTTCCGGCTTCGCCACCCCGACCTGCGCCAAAAGCGCCAACAGCGTTTCATCGGTCAAATTGTCGCGGAAATCGGTGATGATCTTGACCAGTTCGCGTTCGCGGTAGGGGTGATACCAGCGCGGGGACTTCACCGCGTGGACGTCGACGAGCGCCAAAGTCTTCTGGCTCGGCACATAGAGCAGATTGCCCGGGTGCAAGTCGCGGTGGCGCAATTTGATGCGGCGCATCGCGTTGACCAGCTCCACCAACGCGGCGAGAAATTCCGGCTCGGGGATCCGGTTTTGCCAGTAAAGCCCGCACTCCACCGCGTCGGGGGATAGTTGCTGCGTCACCAGATAATTGCCGTCGCTACCCCGACCGTAGGCGAGGTGCCGAACCACCGGGATATGGCAACTTTCCAAGTAGCGGGCGTGGTTGAATTCGCTCTTGAACTTGGCGCGGCGCCGGAAATCGTGCTTGATGAATAGATCGTCGACCGAGTACACCGCCCGCACCCGACTGCGCTTGACGCAGGTCGCCCGCGCCAAAAGCGCGGCAAACTCCGCCGCGTCGAACCGCCGACTGCCATGCCAAAAGATCGCTTTCACTCTGCTTTCTCCAAATAAAACGTGGTCACGCCGAAGCGGCGAAAATCATACTCCCGCTCCCCCGCCGCCGCCATCATTTCCCCGACGGCTCCGGGGGTATCCGGCACTTCCCACACCAACCGGGCGCCGGAGATCAGCTTGGCGAAGTCGGGATTTCCCCGCAACGCGGCAAAAATTTCCGCCGATTTTTCGTAGGGGGGATCGGCGAGGACCAGATCGACCCCCGCCGCCGCCCGGTCATAGGCGGAAACACTTAAAACATCGCCGGCGATCACCTGAAATTCGGCGGTGCAACCGGTGCGGCGCACCTTTTCCCAGTTGGCGCGGATCAACCCAACCTGAAGCGGATTGATCTCGACGGCGACGACCCGCGCCGCGCCCCGGCTCGCCGCTTCCAGCCCCAAAGCGCCCGCCCCGGCGCAGAGATCGAGCACGGTCAGACCATCGAGCGATCCCAAGTGGTCAAACAACGCCTTGCGGGTGCGCGCCAAGGTCGGCCGGACGCTGTAATCCGGCGGCACGGCGAGTTCGACGTTGGCGGCGCAACCGCTGATAATCTTCATTTTTCGCGTTTCTCCAAAATCACCACCGCGGTGGCGTAGTCTTTTTCGTGGCTGATGCTCAAGTGCGCGACCGCGCCCAACCGGGCGAAGCGCTCGCCGGTAACGCCGACAAACTCAATTTGCGGGCGGCCGTCGGGAGCATTGCTTATGATGATCTCCGCCGGATGACACTCCGCGCCGAAGCCGCACCCCAACGCCTTGGCGGCGGCTTCCTTTGCCGCCCAGCGCCCGGCGTGATAAGCCACCGGCTTGCCGACGGCGGCGGCGGCTTCCGCGGATGAGTAAACATGGCGGAAAAAGCTCTCGCCGAAGCGGTCGAGCAACTCCGAGATCCGGCAGCTTTGCGCAATATCCGTACCGATACCGATGATCATAAACTATTGCTCCCAAACTACTTGCAATTTTCCCTGCCGCACCACGCGCGGGACTTCCCCGGTGCAATCGACGACCGTCGAACCGACCGCCCCGGGGGCGAGCGCGCCGCCGTCGATCGCCAGATCGACTTCGCCATTTAACTGCGCGAGCGCCGCCAGACAGTCGGGAGAATCGCCCGCGCCGGATAAATTCGCACTGGTCTGCGCCAAGGCAAAGGGCAGTTGCGCCAACACCTTGAGCAAAAACGGGTGATCCGGCACCCGAACACCGATCGTTTCCCCATTTTTCCCGGGCAAAATCAGCGTGAGCGGCCCGGGAAAGTAGCGCTCGGCAAGTCGCCGGGCGTATTCCGGAGCTTCGCCGTCGTAACGCCGCCACGAAGCGAGGAAACAACCGAGTTTCTTGTCGGCGCTCCGCGCCTTGAGTTGAAAGATCCGCGCCCGGGCTTCGGGATCGGCAAAGTTGCCGACCAACCCGTAAACCGTTTCCGTCGGCACCAGCACCACCGCGCCGGGGCGGCGCAACACTTCCGCCGTCCGCGCAACCGCCGCCGGATCATTCACGGATAAAACTTCCATAGGGGCGAGATCCTTTCCTTTAACCTTATGGAATATACCACAAATGCCGCCGGAGTCAAGACCTCGCGGGCAAAAAAAACATCCGCAGGCGGTCGAACCGCTTGCGGATAAGTTGCCGGACGTATAGTTCTATTGAAAATTCGTCGGAGCGTTAAAATTTCCGGGGCTGTTCCGGACGGGGGCGCGCTTCGTTGATGACCGCCTTGCGACCACCGATTTCCTTGCCATTGAGGTTTTCAATGGCGGCACGCGCTTCATCATCGTTGGGCATCTCGACAAATCCGAAGCCTTTGGAACGGCCGGTTTCCCGGTCATTGACAATTCGGGCGGCGCTCACTTCGCCATAGGCGGAAAAAATTTCCCGCAGTTCGTCTCGGTCGGTGCTGTAGGGCAGATTACCCACGTAGATGTTCATGAACTTTTTTCCTTTTATTGTTCGGTTACGGTTACTCCGCGCTCCGCCGACCAAGCAGAGCCGCGAAGAATGAAAAATTCGTCAAAAAAATGCCGGATTTTCCGATTCTTTTCTTATTATATCCACACTTTTTTGAAAAAGCAACCGCTTTTTTTAAAAAATCCCGAAATATTTGAAAAAAAAGAAGTTTCGCGCTTTTCCGCAGGGGTTATTCAAAGCGCAAACCGCCGGGGATGTCGAAAAATTTCAACATCTTTTCGGTGAGCAATCCATTGGTCGCCAAAGTGCCGCATTTCGGCTGGCGTTGAGTGCCGAACATATCGCACACGGTGCCGCCGGCTTCGCATACGATCACTTCCCCGGCGGCGATGTCGTAGGGCTGCACCCCCAACTCCCACCACGCGTCCAGTCGGCCGCACCCGACGTATGCCATGTCGATGGCGGCGCTCCCGGTGCGCCGGAAACTGCAGGTGGAGCGGACGATCTCCGGCAACAGATTGAGATTGTCGAACTTCCAGTGCGCCCGCACGCAGGAAAAGCCGGTGCAGACGATCGCCGATCTCAAATTTTCGACTTTCGACACCCGGATCGCTTCGCCGTTGAGCGTCGCGCCGTGCCCGGCTTCGGCGAGAAAGAGTTCGCCCAACTTCGGCGCGTAAATTGCGCCCAACACCCCGACGTTGCCCCGCCGCAGACCGATCGACACGCTGTAAAAGGGAAAATCATGGACGAAATTGGCGGTGCCGTCGATCGGGTCGATCACCCAGCAATACTCCGAATCACTCGGCGCGTAGCCGCTTTCCTCGCCCCACACGGCGTAACCGGGGGTGCGCTCGCGCAGACTTTCGATGATGAGTTTTTCCACCGCCTTGTCCACCTCGGTAACGAGATCGGTGTCGGTGGACTTGGTGTGGATTTCGGCGGAAGTGAGGGTTTTGCGCCGTTGGGCGGCGTAGTCCCCCGCCTTGCAGGCGAGATCGGCGATGAATTTAAGCATTAAAAACCTCCTCTGGCAACGCCAGCGCCAACTCCCGGAAGCGGTCGCCGCGCTCGGCGTAATTTTTAAACATATCCATACTGGCGCACGCGGGCGAGAGCAACACCCGGTCGCCGGGGCGCGCCGCGCGCGCCGCCAACTCGACCACCCGGGCAAAATCGCTCCCGCCATCGAAAATCGGCAAATCCTTCGGCAACGCGGCGCGAATTTTATCCCGGCACTCGCCGAAAATTACCACGGCACGGATGCCCGCGCCCAGAGCGGCAAACGAGGAAAAGTCCATGCCCTTATCCAAGCCGCCCAAAAGCAACACCGCCGGGGCGGAGTCCGCCCGAAGCGCCGCCCAGACCGCCGCCGGATTGGTCGCTTTGGAATCGTCGATGAAAGTGATCCCGTGCCGTTGCGCCACGACTTCCTGCCGATGCGCGCCGGGGGCAAAGCCCGCCAACGCCTCCGGCAAGGCGGGGAAGCGGCCCAAAACGTGATAGGTCAATTCCAGCGCGGCGGCGAGATTTTCCACATTGTGCGGCAAGTGCATGGTGGTCGCGGCGGGATCGACGATGAGCTTTTCGCCGCAATACAACTTGCCGTCGTGCCAACTGAGCAAGTGGGGAAATTCGGTCATCGAGAGCCCATAGACCCGATGCTCCGGGGCGACATGCGTAAAAATCCGCTCCTTGGCGCGACAGTAACCGGCAAAGCCGTCGGCGTAACGATCCTCGTGATCGCTGGCGAGGTTGAGGAGCGCCGCCGCGACCGGGGCGAAATCCCGGATCAATTCGAGTTGAAAACTGCTGACTTCAACGACCGCAAGTTGCACTTCGCTCTTTCCGGCGAGCAGCTCCGCCGCCACGGCGGATAGCGGGAGCCCGATGTTGCCGGCGGAAACCGCTTTTACGCCGCTATTTTGGAGCAAATGGGTGGTCAACTCGGTGGTGGTGGTTTTGCCGTTGGTGCCGGTGATCGCCACCACGGGATGCGGGAAGTGCCGGAAGCCGAATTCGAGTTCGGAGATCATTTCGACGCCGCGCGCCCGCGCTTCTTGATAGAGCGCGGAGCGCAACGGGTGCACGCCGGGACTGGCGACGACGAGATCGGCTTCGGGCAGTTGCGCAGTATCGGAGTCGGTGCAGATTTGCGCTTCACACCCCAACTGCCGAGCAAGCGCCGCGGCGGCGACCCCGGAAACCCCGGCGCCCAAAATAACGATATTCATGGATCGGCCCTTATCACTACAAGTAATTTCGCGGTGAAAATACACCCGAAATCACCAAAAATCAAGCCGAAATCGGGGCGATATGTCTTGAGAAGTCAAACGGCGGCGAAATTTCCGCCCGCCGGCGCTTTTCAGTACGGCGCGGCAATGCTGCAGTATTTCATGTCGTTGAAGTCATACAGCAACTCGGATTTCAGCGTTTTGAGATCAATCGCATACAATATGCCGCGGCACGCATAGACAAGGCGGTGGCGATATGGGTCAAAGTCCGCCCACTCCCAACCGGTTGTATCGACGGCGACCTCTCCCTGTGGCGAGAAAAGTTTGTGGGCTTCCTGATATACATTTTTGCCGGGTGCTTCGCCGCAAAGGTCCCCGAAGCCGAAAACTTTTTCCAGCGTCCAGCCGCCGGGGAGCTCTTTATGATAGAGTCCGCCCCACTCTTCCTCGCGAACCAAATGCCAGTTGTCGCGCTCAAGACGCGGCACATATACCATCGGGCACTCGCCATGAGCCGCCCCCCAACCGAACTTGCGCAATTCTTCTGACGGCGGCAACTCCCGGAACTTTCCGGACTGTATTCCGGGAATGGTGACGGCGATGCGCTCCGGCGGACGATTCAGGTAAAACGTGCGGTTCGTGGCAAACAATCCGCCGCCATTCCAACCGCTACCGTTCCACCAAATCGACACTGCCTTGAGGTATGGCGCCCGGGAAATCGCGGTCCAACTGCGATCATGATAATCCGAAGATCGAGACAGACGGGCAAATTCCGTTTTGTGCTTCTCTTCGATCTCCGCTTTCGATTGTTGGTAACTTCGCCAGTCGATCTGCCAGGTCGCTTGTACATGAAAACGATTCAACAGTTCTTCTTCGATCCGCTTTTCCACCGGGTTGCATCTGCCGTATTTGGCGGCGAAATAAATCAGATGCCCGCCATCGGGGGAGAGGTCGCAACGATAGGGATAAAGCCGCCCCTTCAGCCATTGTCCTAACGCAAAAGTATCATCCTTGCGGTCCCAGCCGACGACGGCGACCTTGTCCGACGGACCCCGGCGGAAAACCACCGCCTTGCTCCCTTCGCGGGCCAAAATAACGTGCAATCTGGCCGGAATGCCCATATTCACCTCAAAATTCAACCTGCCTTGCTTCTCGACGATAATTTACATCATCAGTTATGCAAAGTCCAATGGAAAGTTCGGCGACGAGAAAAATATCTGGTCTTCCGCCAATGGCCACCGGTTTCGTCTCAAAAAAACGCGGATTCCCTTGACTTTTTGCACTTTCCGGAGTATTTTATAGGGCGTTTAAGCGGAGAGATGGCTGAGCGGCCTAAGGCACCGCATTGGAAATGCGGCGTACCGCAAGGTACCGAGGGTTCAAATCCCTCTCTCTCCGCCATTTTTGTGCCAAAAAAAATGGCGAACGAAGCCGAAGACTTCACTTCACGCGGCGCCAGCCGTTCTTCACTCAAAAGGCAAAGCTTTTTCTTCACATCTTCACTTTCCCGGCCCGCCTTGCTTGTCCCGCCATAGCTTCAGCTACGGCGGATCAAATCCCTCCCTGTCCCGCCGTAGCCTTGGCGAAGGCGGATCTCTCCGCCATTTTTGTGCCAAAAAATGGCGAACGAAGCCGGAGGCTTCACTTCACGCGGCGCCAGCCGTTCTTCACTCAAAAGGCAGAGCCTTTTCTTCACATCTTCACGCGGCGCCAGCCGCTTTTTTGTGCCCCTCGCCCTTAATGTATTCTTGTAATTTTTTGCAAGTGCGTCTTCTCCTTTTTAGGGTTTTGGACAAATTGAAAAGCAATGCCAAAATTAAGCATTTGCTTAATTTTTGTACTTGCAAACGCTTTTAAAATTTGACATCGGCGGGGGGTTTTGATTTGCAAAAAACGATGCCGCTTTTGAAAAATATTTTACCGCCACGGGATGGTCTTCAATATATGTATATGTCAGTTATGAAAAAGAGCGTGTCAAAATACAAGAGGAAAAATACAGAACATATACGACCATGCGTATTCATATTGAAAAAGAATTCCGCGATGTTATATTTACATCATGAAAAAATTTTTCAAAATCATTTTTTTCGTAGCGGCATTGCTGCTGTGGCTGGCCATGGCGGTGTTTGCCGCGGCAGTGGCGTATGACCCCGTCGGCAATGTCGTATTCAGCATCGCGGCGGGCAGCGGGTACCGCAAGGTCGGCGAAGCGGCGTTTGACGCGAAAGGTTATCCGCGCAGTATTGCCGTTTATAAGGCGGAACGCAAACCGTTCCTGATCGTCGGGTCCTGCTGGTTTCACGAGGGCGAAGAGTATGAGGACTTCTTCTTCGTCAACAAAACGCAGGTCGTCCGCACGGCTACGGACAAGGGCGGCGATATGTGGTGCCGCATCTTCGGCCGACTGCACATCATTGACGATTTATCCGATTGCGAAATTCTGCGTGCTCCCTTGTGGGATGAGCTAAAATATGATGGAGCGTCCGTCCGGTATGACGATGCGACGGCTTCGTACATTTATTCGTTTCGAATCGAAAATGATGTGGTTCCGGCGACGCTGACGATCCCGGCGAAGTTTTTTACCCCGGACATGCTCGCCGCCCCGAACCGCACGCTGAAGGATTGACGGAGCTGATGTTCGTCAATGTTTGGCATGGCGTCTTTCGTTTACGAATCCGAAGCTTCACGATTTCGCAGTTACAAAGAAAGACGCGTCCTTCTCGTCCTCATAAAACAGAGACGGAGAGAGGTTTTCGCCCGACCAAGGGGATTTTCCGCTTCGCCACCCCAAATTCCTTTGACGCAGTGATCACCGAACAACCGGCGATCCGTCAGGAATTTTTCCGCTTGTAGAATTTGTTTACGATATTCTGGACGAAGACGAAAAACACCGGCACCAGGATCGTGCCGATCACCACCGACACCAACATTCCGCCGAAAACAGTCGTCCCGAGACTGCGGCGGCTGACCGAACATGCTCCGGTGGCAATTACTAGCGGATATGTCCCCAACACAAAGGTGATCGCCGTCATCAGCACGGAACGGAAACGAAGTCTCGCCGCGTATTCCGCCGCTTCATAGACATCTTTGCCCGCTTCATGCTGTTCCTTGGCGAATTCCACAATGAGAATAGCCGTTTTGCAAGCAATACCAAAGAGCAGTACGAATCCGACCTGGGTGTAAATGTTGTTTTCGATACCGAGCAACCAGAGCGAAAGCACCGCGCCGAGGAAGGCGATCGGCACCGACAACATGACCGCAATCGGCAACGTCCAGCTTTCATACTGCGCCACCAAAAACAGGTAGATGAACAATAATGCCAGAGCGAATACGATCGCCACCTGATTGCCGGCAAGCTTTTCCTGATAGGACATGTCCGCCCATTCAAAACCGAGCGACGAATCGACTTTGCGGACGATCCGCTCCATTTCCGCCATCGCCTGACCGGAGCTGTATCCGTCAGCCGGATAGCCGTTGATCGAAATCGCCTGATACATGTTGAAGCGTTGGAGATATTGCGGAACGAAGCGAAATTCCGGTTCAACCAGCGTACTGAGCGGGATCATCTTTCCGGAGGAATTGCGCAAATAGATATGGGTAATATCCGAAACGTCGTTGCGGTACTCCATATCCGACTGATACTCGACTTTGTAAGTCTTGCCGTATTTATTGAAATCATTCACGTAAGTGTAGCCGAAAGTCCCTTGCAAGGCGCTGGAAATGTCATCCACGGAAACGCCGAGCTTGATCGCCTTGGCGCGGTCGATCGGCAAATAGACTTGCGGCGACGACGCCTGAAACGAGGAGTATACCGACGAGAGCACGGGGCTGGAATTGGCCTCCGCCAACACCTTGTTCAATTTTTGCTGAAACTGAGTAGGGGTCAACGAGTTGGAGCGATCCTGCAACATCATCGAAAAGCCGCTGACCGCCCCCAGCCCCTGGATCGTAGGCGAACCGAATGCGGCGATAGAGGCGCCGGGGACATCCTTGATGGAGTCGTAAAAGCGCTCCATCACCGCATCCTGCACATGGGATTCACCCGGTCGCTCCGACCAGTCTTTAAGTATCACCACGCCCAGAGCGCAGTTGTTGGCATTGACATTGTTGATGAGGTTGAAGCCGGAAACGAACATATAGTCCCGGACTTCCGGGATATCCTTGACGGCCTCGCTCAGACGACCGATCATTTCCTCCGTGCGTTCCAGCGACGCGCCGTCCGGCAACTGAATATTGACGAAAAACGTACCCTGATCCTCGTCCGGCACAAATCCGGTCGGCAGAGCCTTGAAAAGCTCCACCGCCCCGAATCCCATGGCGGCGTAAAGCATGATCACCAGTATCGATTTGCGCACCAGACTCTTCACCACCGCGCCGTATTTTACGGTAGTCCATTCAAACATGGAGTCGAACCAGCGGAAGAAGATGATTTTTTTCCGGTTGGGATCAACGGGCTTCAGGATCAACGAGCAGATCGCCGGACTGAGCGTGAGCGCGTTGAGCGTTGAAAAGGATACTGCTACCGAAATCGTAATGCCGAACTGGCGATACATCACGCCGGTAATACCGGAAAGGAAGCAGACCGGCACAAACATCGCCAGCAAAACCAAAGTGGTGGCGATACACGGCCCGGTCACCTGATGCATGGTCTTGATTGCGGCATCCCGGGCGCTCAATCCCTCTTCCTCCATCAGGCGGCTGACACTCTCGATCACCACGATAGCGTCGTCAACCACTACGCCGATGGCGAGGATCAGTCCGAAAAGCGTCACCAGATTGATGCTGAATCCGATCGCCCACAAAACCGCAAAGGTGCCGACCAGAGAAACCGGAATGGCAACCGTCGGAACCAGCGTCGCGCGCCAGTCCTGCAGAAAAAGGTAAGTGATCAGTACCACCAACAGCACCGCAATGACAAGCGTTTCCGCCACTTCGGATATGGAGGCCGAGATGAACTTGGTGGTATCGTATTGGATCCCGTAGGCAAGATCGTTGGGGAACGAGGTCTTCTTGATCTCCTCCAACCGCTGCCGGATGTTTTGGGCGATTTCGAGTCCGTTGGCGTTGTTGCGCTGATAGATCGCCAGCATCGCGGATGGTTTGCCATTGAGCGTGGAGATGCCGGAATAGCTCTCGGCGCCCAGCTCCACTTTGGCAATGTCCCGCAACCGGATCTGCGAACCGTCGGAATTGGAGCGGATCACGATGGCGCCGAACTCTTCCGGATCGGACATGCGCCCCTGCGCGGCGACGGCGAAGCGGTTTTTCTGCCCCTTGGGAGCGGGACTTTCGCCGAGCGATCCTGCGGAAATCTGCACATTCTGGGCGGAAATGGCATTGTTGACATCATCGACGGTGATGCCGAGCGATGCCATGCGCATATTGTCCAACCAGACGCGCATGGCGTAGGTCATCTCGCCCAGCAGCGAAACGTCGCCGACGCCGGGAATGCGGGCGAGTTCGTCCTTGATGTAGATCGACATGAAATTGCTCAATTCCTTGGCGTCGTAAGCATCGGTCGGCGAATAGAGCGTGACGATCGCCAACATACTGCTCGACGACTCCTTGGTGGTAATGCCCTGACGCTGTACATCCTGCGGAAGCGATGACTCCGCCCAGTTGACCCGGTTCTGGGTGTTGACGGTATTCTTGTCGCCGTCGGAGCCGATATCGAAATAGACTTTGATGTTGGCGGAGCCGTCTTCGGCGGCGGTGGAGGACATATACATCATGTCTTTGACGCCGTTGAGCTGGGATTCGATCGGCTGGATCACGGTGTCCATCACCGTTTGGGCGTCAGCGCCGGGATAGCTGGCATTGACTTCGATCTGGGATGGCGCGATATCCGGATAAAGCGTCACCGGAAGCGTGAAAAGAGCAATGATCCCGCCGAGCAACAGCAGGATCGAAATGACGAAGGCAAATCGGGGCCGATTGATGAAAAATTCGCTGAACATAACGGACCTCGGTTATTTTTTTGCCGCGTTTTTCTGCTCTGAAGCGGGAGCGGTCTGCTGTGCTATTATCGGTTTGACTTCGTCGCCGGAACCGACCTTTTGCAGACCTTCCACGATCACGCGCTCGCCGGCATTGAGTCCGGAAATAACGACCTGATGATCTCCATTTTTCATTCCGACGACGATCTTCCGCCGTTCGACCTTATTTTGCGCATCGACCACGTAAACGAAAGTGCCGAGCTGTTCGCGCATGATCGCTTCCTGCTTGACCATGACCCGTTTTTTCAGCGGGGAAACCTGAACTCGGACTTTGACATACTGACCGGGGACCAACATGCCCTTGGAATCTTCGGCCGTTGCCTGGATCTGGATCGTGCCATCTTGGACCATGTTGTTCCACGCCGAAATCCAAACCTTTTCACCGTATTCCTTGCCGTTCTGGAGAAATATTTTCACCTTGGGAGCAGTTGCTACATCATCTTGGGCATCGGGATAATTTTCAAATATTTTCAGCAGCGTAAGTTCACCGAGCGAGAAATAGACCTTGACGTTGCCGTCTCTGGTAATGCGGGCGAGCACCCCGCTGGAAGGGCCGACCATATTGCCGACGCTGAAGTTCTTAAACCCGATGTAACCGTCGAATGGAGCGAGTATTTCCGTATATTGGAGATCGACTTTTTTCCCGGTGAGCACCGCTTCGGCGGATTTCACATCCGCCTGGGCGCTCCGAAAGTTCATTTCCGCCGTATCGAGATTGCGTTGAGAGGTTGCATTCGTGCTCAAGAGCTTTTTCTGCCGTTCAAATTCCGCGGTGGCGTTGATCAACTCGACCTTGGCTTTGTTGAGATCGGCCTCGGCTTTTTTGACTGCCGCGTCATATACGGCGGGATCGATTTGAAACAGTTTGGTACCTTTTTTGACCAGCTGTCCTTCCTGAAAATTAGCTTCGGTCAGGAATCCGGAAACATTGGCGGATAGACCAACCGTGTCAAAAGCTCTCACTTCACCGATTTCGGTCACCGTATCGGCGAATTCCATTTCGACGACGGATTCGACGACGACCGCGGGCAGAGAAGCCGTCTCGGATTCTTCCTCCTTGCATCCTCCGGTCAGAACCAAACTTCCCGCGGCAAACAGCGCCGCGGCAAAAAACAATCGATCTCCCAACATAATTCCCCCTAAATGTTGAATTTTTTGCCTATCCAAGTCGGTATAGTATACACCACTTCCGATTGAATTTCAAACCGGGAACCGGCATCTTTTTCTCCAAAAATCAAGGCAAAAAATCATGGATGGTCAGTGATGCGAAGCGATTTTTGGTAGCGGGGGCTGGACGAGGCGAAGCCGAAGAGCCGCGAGCGAAGCGAACGGCAATTGCCCCTAAATGCCCCGCATTTGAGGGGCGAAAAGGCAAAAGCGGCGACGGCGTTTATGAAATAAAAAAGCCGAAGCCCTTTTGCAGACTTCGGCGAATCTCGATTGGTAGCGGGGGCTGGAATTGAACCAACGACCTTCAGGTTATGAGCCTGACGAGCTACCACTGCTCCACCCCGCAATGTGTTGTCACTTAAGATACAGCTTCTTTGGCGATTTGTCAAGCGATTTCGGCGGCTTTTTGGCGGCTTTTTGGCGGGTTTCAGGAGCGCGGCGCGGCACTGGCGCGGTTGCCGCTTCGCCAAGCGCCGGCGACCTTGGCCATGATGATAAAATCATCGAGTTCGGCGCTCTCTTGGTCAAAGGCGTAGTCGCAATAGGGGCAGCGGCAGAACTCTTCCAAGTCCTCCCAAAACAGACTTTCGCCGCACTGCGGGCAATCGACATAAGCCGTACCCGTCGGAGTAAGTTTAACGCTGATCTTTTCCTTTTTCATAGCGCATAATATACCGTGTCTGCTCGTCAAAAGCAAATTATATTTTCTTTTCTCCTATTGTTGTTTAAATTTGAACTTGAAAACGTCGTATGTTAAAGTAATAATTTGCAAATCTTTCAAAGAGGAATATATTCAAAGAGGATGATAGTATTTTGACAAAATCCATAAACCTAAAGGAGTGAGGCTATGAAAAAAGTATTGGCGGATTTTTGCGGAGTTTATCCCGTTTCACAAACACTCAAGTTTGAGTTGCGCCCACAAGGCAAAACCGAAGAAAACTTGAAAATTTCTGGGTTGCTGGAATCAGACATTAGACGTGCTAGTGATTATCCCAAGGTTAAAGCTTTTTTGGATGAAAAACACAAGCAGTTTTTGCAAAAAACTCTTTCCGGTATCAATGATATTGATTGGAAGCCATTGGCAGATGCACTTGATGCGTTTCAGGTCGACAATTCGCAACGAAAGGAATTGGAAGCCAAACAAGGCGAATTTCGTCGATTGATAATCGCACACATCGCCGCAGATGAAGAATACTCCTACTTGGTCAGCGAAAAGACACCGAGCAAGCTTTTTAAAAGTGAGATCGAGAAAAATCCCGACGCACTTGATGAGGTGAAAACTTTTGCTCGGTTTGCCTGCTATTTCAAGGGTTACCAAGAAAATCGCGCCAACATCTATTCCGTGGAAGCTCAACAAACCTCCGCGGCTTACCGCGCTGTCAACGATAATTTTACCAAGTTTGCGACTGCCGCGAAAATTTTCCATACGCGTATCGCTACTTGTGAAGAATTGATGCACGAACTTGAAGCGCACTCTGATTTGACGGTGCAAAATATATCAAAAATGTTCAGCATCCCCAGCTACAATCGATTTCTGTCGCAAAGCGGCATAGACCAATTCAATGAAGTGGTTGCTGCCATTAACTATGTGGTGAACCAATATCGTCAGCAGCATCCGGAATTTTCTTCGCGGGAGTTGCCGTTCCTGCCGCCGCTTTTCAAGCAGATCTTAAGCGATCGGGAGTCGACATTCAAGACCGGAGAATTTGAAACCGATGCGGATGTTTGCGAAGCGTTGCGGGATTTTGTGGCAAAAAATCGTAAACGCAACATTCATGGCAAAGAAGTTGATCTGTTTTTAAGTTTGCGAGGCGTGTTCGCAACATTGAAAAGTTCGGACAATCTTTTTGTCGACGCTTCGGAATTGGATCGCATATCTCAAAACATTTTCGGTAGATGGGATGCTCTTCGCGATCTGAAGGAAAAATATGCGGCAAAAATCTTTTCCGCCAAGGGAAAACGGGAAAAATATTGCAAAGACGCAGTTAATTTCAGCGATTTGAACGCTTGGTTTGCGCAAGAGGCTGAAGTAGAAGTGCTGCCTGTTAGATGGTTGGACTTTTGGCAGGGCAAGGACGCCGGCGATCTTTTCGACGAAGAGCGCAAATTACGCAATCAACTTGAAAGTATCATTGCCCAGCAGGACGCAACTCCACTACGGGAGCGCCAAGCTGATGTAAGCGTGATTAAGAATTACTTGGACACCATTCAAAACCTGTTGCATATCCTCAAGCCGCTGGTGGTCGGTTCGGAATATGGCGGCGACCTTGATCTGCAAGGAATCATTCAGGAGCATTATGCCGCGCTTGCCGAGGTGATACCGCTCTATAACCGGACGCGCAATTACATGACTAAAAAAATTACCGAAACGGGTAAGATCAAACTGATGTTTGACAATCCCACTTTGGCGGCTGGATGGGATGCAAATAAGGAGCTGGCCAATACGGCGGTGCTTTTCATCCGAGATGGAGCATATTATTTGGGTATTATGAACCCGAAAAGTAAAACCGATTTCACTAAATTTACTGCTAGCGCTTCCGGACCATTTTATCGAAAAATGGAGTATAGACAAGTTACAGATCCTTCTCAAGACTTGCCTAATTTGATGCGTATAGATGGTGTTGTTGTAAGAAAAACCGGTCGCAAAGATAAGAAAACCGGCGAGAATAAAATATTAGAAAACTTGAGGAACACTTATCTACCATCTGAAGTTAATAGAATAAGAAAAGAAGGCACATTCAAAGAAACCAACGATCTTTTTTCGAAAAATGATTTATGTGCTTACATAGATTTTTATAAAGAGATGATTACGGAGTATAAGAGCGATTTACATTTTAATTTTAAATCATCCTGCGAGTATAAAAATTGGAATGCTTTTTTGAACGATGTAAAATTTCAGGCATATCAAGTCTCTTTTACCGACATTCCGGTTGCAACGGTGGAGAAATTAGTTGACGAAGGGAAGCTTTTCCTTTTTCAAATTTGGAGCAAGGATTTTGCTCCAGGTGCCGCAAATGGGACTCCCAACAAAGCCACCTTGTACTGGCGAGCACTTTTTGATCCTCGCAACCTTGCCGATGTGGTATTCAAGCTGAACGGGGAAGCGGAACTTTTCTATCGTGAGCCGGCAGTAGATAAGCCGATCGTTCATAAAAAAGGTGAAAAATTGGTTAATCGGACGATCGTGACCGAAATTTGCAATGGGCAGGCGGTGCGTACCCCGATCGACGAAAAAATCTATTACGAGATCTTCCGCTATGTCAATGGTCGACTGGATGAGCCGTTGAGCGATGATGCCGCCGGACTGCTTAAAAAGCGTTTGGACTGGATGCCCGGCATGCGCTTTGAAGATACGTGCGACCGGTTGGTGGTAAAAGACGCTAAGATCGACATGGTGAAAGACAAGCGTTTCACCGAGCGGAAATATTTGTTTCATGTACCGATAACCATCAACTTCAAGGCGCCGGGCAGTGCTAAATTCAATGATGCGGTGAAAGAGTTTTTGCGTGCCAATTCCGATGTCAAAATCATCGGTATCGACCGCGGAGAGCGCAATTTGATCTACATCGTACTTATGGATCAACGGGGAAACGTCATCGCCCAGCGGAACTTCAATATCGTTGGCGGAGTGGATTATCAGGCAAAGCTCAATGTCAAAGAGAGAGAACGCGACTTTGCCCGAAAGAGTTGGCGTGAGATCGGCAAGATCAAAGATCTCAAGGCGGGGTATCTTTCTGGGGTGGTCCATGAGATCGCCAAGCTGATGGTTGACAACAACGCGATCGTCGTTATGGAAGATCTCAACGGCGGCTTTAAGCGCGGGCGGACCAAAATTGAACGGCAGGTTTATCAAAAATTTGAGCGGGCGCTGATCGAGAAGCTCAATTATCTGGTATTCAAAAAAGCCGATCCGACCATGCCAGGCGGCGTGTTGAAGGGTTATCAACTTACGGATAGCTTTGAGAGCTTCAGCAAAATGGGCAAGCAGAGCGGATTTATTTTCTATGTGCCGGCGTGGTGCACGAGCAAGATCGATCCGATAACTGGTTTTGTCGATTTCTTTGGTAGCAAGTTTTTGCGCTACGAGAGCGCCGCAAAAAGTCGGAACTTTTTTGCCAAATTCGCCGCGATCCGTTACCTTGCCAAAGAAGGGATTTTCGAGTTCGCTTTCGACTACAAAAAATTTACCGACAAATGCGAGGGCAGCAAGACGGTATGGCAAGTTTGCTCGTTTGGCGACCGATTGGAAAAGTTCAAGGATCAGGGTTACTGGAATGTGCGCCGCATTGATGTTTCCGCCGAACTGAAAACACTGTTTGCCGCCAGTGGGATCACGCTTGAAGGCGATTTGTTGCCGCAGATACTAAATCAATCGGAATCGCAAACCGAATTCTGGCGCGACTTGCATCGCCTTTTCCAACTGACGATGCAAATGCGCAACAGCCGCCCCAATTCGACCGCTTCGGAAGATGACTATATCATTTCTCCGGTGCGCGATCAGAACGGAAAGTTTTTCGACTCACGGCATGCTTTGCCGGGGCAACCGGGCGATGCTGATGCCAACGGGGCATATAATATTGCCCGCAAAGGCATTTTGTTGGTGGAAAAGATCCGGCAGAATCAGGACGGCAAAATAAGTCCGAAAGATTGGCTACAGTTCGCCCAAAAGGCTTGATGGCAAGTTGATCGGCAGGGGAGCGGGGCAACATGGAGTGTTATTTGAGCTTTACGCAGATAAATGACTTCATGTTCTGCCCGCGCTCTTTGCTTTTTCATGATTTTTTGCGCAGTAATGTTACCCCGGAAAACTTTCGGGAAACTCCGCAAATTCAGGGATTGGCGTCTCATGCCGCCATTGATTCTTCCATCTATTCAACCCGTCGTGATGTGCTTCAGGGGAGCATGGTGTATTCAACCAGATACAACTTGCTGGGAAAAATAGATACTTTCTGCACAACGACCGGACTTTTGAGAGAACGAAAACATTCCATAACTGCTCTTTATGACGGGTTTCGTTATCAGCTCTATGCCCAATATTTTGCTTTGACTGAAATGGGATATGTGGTACGGAACATGGAGCTGTACTCATCAAAAGACAATCGCAGGTATCAACTGGCAATTCCAAACGAGACAGCGATCGCCGAATTTGAATTGGTTTTGGCAAAAATAAATGCCTATATCCCGGAAAACGACACATCGCCACCTGATTTGGTCAAGTGCCGTCACTGCAACTATCGTAATGTATGTGTATATTTCCCCGAGGAAGAACGAGAATGATGTCTAGACCGGATTTTCTTTATAAGCAAGTGATTTTTTATTTGGTCACGGAAAAGGAGAAACTTTCGTTTCGGGGAGACAATCTGGTTATTGAAGATTCCCAAAAACAAGTCAAATTGCAACACTCCTGCCACCGAGCTTTTGCGCTGTTTATTGTCGGGAACATTACCTTGACCAGCGTGATCCTGAAAAAATCCAAGGTTTTTGGTTTTCCTATATTCCTTCTGAATAGCAATTTTCACTTGGATACAGTGATAGGCAACTCGGCTGACGGCAATACGCTTTTGCGCAAAAAACAATATGCCGCTCAAGGGTTTGAGTACCCCATAGCAAAAAAACTAATTCGGCAAAAAATTCTGAATCAAGCCGCATTGCTGTCGAAAAATCGCCCGCCATCCCGCTGGGATCGCCGTGCCGCGGCGGTACTGAGAGACTTGGCGGATGATCTACCCAGTTCCAGAGATTTGCTTTTGGGCAAAGAAGGAGCGGCAAGCCGATTGTTTTTTAAGGTTTATTTTAAGAATATCGGCTGGGTGCGCCGGGAGCCGCGGTGCCGTAACGACATCCCAAATTTGCTGTTGGATATCGGATATACATACCTGTTCAACTTTATGGAATGCTTGCTCGCTCTATATGGATTTGACCTTTTTTGTGGGGTTTATCACACTTTTTTCTATCATCGCAAATCGCTGGTCTGCGATATGGTAGAGCCTTTTCGCTGTATAATTGATCATCGACTGCGTAAGGCATATGCCTTGTCTCAAATATCGGAAGATGATTTTTTCTTTGATCGCGATCACTGGGAGTTGAAATATAATCGGCAAATGCATTACGTAAGATTGTTTATGAAAGATATAATGGAGCATAAAGAAGAACTGTTCCTATTTGTTCGACGATACTATTTGTGGTTTATGAGTGAAATGCGCAGTGACGAAAAGTTTCCCATATTTGAGATATAGGAGAAAAGTTTTTATGTTTCTGGTAGTATACGATATAGCCGAAGACAAACTCAGGACTCGTTTTTCTAAGCATCTTTCACGCTATGGACGTCGATTGCAATATTCGGTGTTTGAGATCGCCAACAGCGACCGAGTATTGGACAATATTCGAACTGAAATAAAAAGTGTTTTTGCGCCGAAGTTTTCCCAAGGCGACAGCGTATTGGTCATTCGAGTGCCGGATAATGCCATTACAGATCGTTTCGGTTATGCCGCCAATGAAGAAAAGGATCTGCTTTTCTTCTGAAAAGCAAACCTCGGTCTTAATTAGTTATTTACGGTTCAGCAAAAATTTGACATTCGAAAAAAAAGCGATAAATTAAGTACGGGACAGCTCGCGGGCTGTTTAGGCTATATGCCAAATTTCTACTGTTGTAGATAAGATTGGTGCTCATCTGATATCGGCGTTTAGGCTATATGCCAAATTTCTACTGTTGTAGATTATACAACTCGCCTTCGTCTCTCGCCGTTTAGGCTATATGCCAAATTTCTACTGTTGTAGATTGCGATGTGGAGTGCCGCCGGGAATAGTTTAGGCTATATGCCAAATTTCTACTGTTGTAGATCGCCGGGGTAATGGTATCAATCCGCGTTTAGGCTATATGCCAAATTTCTACTGTTGTAGATCAATGTGGAAGTCCCGACCATTCGGGTTTAGGCTATATGCCAAATTTCTACTGTTGTAGATGAGGTGGAAGCGGTTAAATTTTAAGGTTTAGGCTATATGCCAAATTTCTACTGTTGTAGATGTAAACGAAATCACCCGCCAACTTGTCGTTTAGGCTATATGCCAAATTTCTACTGTTGTAGATAAAGTGGCAAGGACAGTTTCGTCGGGGTTTAGGCTATATGCCAAATTTCTACTGTTGTAGATGCAAAAAACTCGGCGACGACTTCGCTGTTTAGGCTATATGCCAAATTTCTACTGTTGTAAATCTTAACATTGGCTAGGGCATAGGCCCGATGGACCTTATAGAACCTATAGGGCTCAAAGGGATTTGTGAGTATAAAAATTAAGTAAATACTTAATTTTTGTGTGCCGTGGGGCGACCGCATAGGACATAAAGGAGGTTTTGAGTATAAAAGTTAAGGAAATACTTGACTTTTTGCGGCAGGGGAGACAGAGTGGGCGGTGGTTGATAAGCCGAGATAAGACCGACAGGACTTATGGGGTGAATGGCGCGGGCGGTTGGTCCGCCTCCGCCAAGGCTACGGCGTGACAGCCTTCGCGGGCTTCGCCCGTTTCCGTCTTGTCTGCGCCGATGGCTTGCCAAGCCGTAAAAAAATCCGGCAGGTCTACCTGCCGGATTTTCGAAGGCTGGTGGGCGTAACAGAACTCGAATCTGTGACCTCTGCCGTGTGAAAGCAGCGCTCTAACCAACTGAGCTATACGCCCCCGAAATAGTGGCATCTCCGACGGGAGTCGAACCCGTGTTGCCGGGATGAAAACCCGGTGTCCTAGGCCTCTAGACGACGGAGACTCGTTTTAGGTGAGTCTTAATATATACCGGAATCACCGCAAAAGCAAGCGGAGACCCCCGCTTTTTATGCTTTTTCTTTAAAAGCTCACATTCACGTCGCCGCTCATTTTTACCGGCGGCGCCATCAGCACGATCCCGATCTCTTTGCTCCAATCCTGATCCCAGTTCATCAGCATCAGGGGATCCGTCGGTTCGCCCCACGGATTGAAGTCGATGATCAGCTTCTTGCCCGAAGCCGTGAAGTATATATCCATGACCAGCGGCTCCTGGGGCAACTCCGGAGCGATCAACTCCACAAACTTTTTCGCCTCTTCCCAATACTGCGCCTTGACCCCCTCCAGCCGCCGGAAGTGGCGGATCAGGTGGTACTGGCTCATCGCCACCAACTTGCCGTCGCGCAGGAACAGCCGGAACTCCCGCGGCAACGACATCCGCCGGAACGGCCGCAGGCAGATATTTTTTACTTCGCCCGCCGCCGCCGCCAACTGCACCTTGTAGCTCGACGCCAAGTTGACAAAAGTGCTTTTCGCCGAATAGGTCGCGCCCCGCTTGGTGTAGTAGCGCATCGTATCCGTCGGCGAACACGTATCCACCGACGCAAAGCAGTTGCCGGGGATATAATCCAACTCGGAGTCGATCCGGTCGATCAGCTCCGCGATCGGCAGTAACTTCAAATTTTCTTTCGCTTCGCCCGAAGCGATCAGCTCCGCCGCTTCCGGCGACACCGGGACGAAGCGGGTGGGAAAGGCATACTGACCCAATTTGGCATACCAAACCGGCATCCGGCAGAAATCCTTGGCATTCATAGCGAACCTCCTTGTCCGTCATCGGCGGCGGCGCGGGCTAAACTCCGCAGTACCACCGCCCAGTAAATAAACAATCCGAATATATACACATCCGAGTAGTCCAGCAACGGCAGATCCAACAGCGGGAAGCACCCGCCGATCAGCATCGCCGGAAACCCGGCATATATCCCGCATTTCCACAACTGCCCCGCAGTCAGGAATTTGCGCGGCGAAAAGCGCATCAGCAAAACCAACACGCCCACCGACAAAAACATCAATACCGTCATCAAAATAAACTGCCGAACGCCAAAAGTCAAGCCAACTGACCAAATAATCATGGTAAAAATGCTTTCCACCGGGATCGTCTGGCGTTTTCCCCACTGCCACCGGCGCTGTTCCGGCTCGCGGGTCAGTTCGGCGAGCGCCTCGTCGGCGGAGGCGGAAAGTTTCAGTTGCGCTTCTTGACCGAAGCTGCTCACCATCCAGCTGTGGTCGGCGCCGCGGAAGGCGATCGCCGGGAGATTGCCCGCCCAGTAAACGATATAGCGCAATCCCGCCAGATCGGTCGGGAAACTCTGCCGTTTGCCGGATAGTCCGGTATAGAGCAGAATGCCGTCGTGGGGCAGATTGATGCTCCGCGCCATTTCCGGGTCGCGCTGGGGCAAGATGCCCATATCGGTCATCTGGAGTTCGGAGCCGAAGGCGACGATGAAGTCCCGCCGGGTCTCCACCAGTTCGCCGGAAAGCCGCCACGCCGGAGCGAATCCGACCGCGATCGAGATCAGCAGGATCAACAGCAGGGCGTGACCGAGCACCGTCGGGAAACTGCGTTCGATCAGTTCCGGGAAATCCTCCGTGCCGCGACAGCAGGAAATGAGGGTGGAAAAAAATCCGCGTTTTTCCATGAGTCAGCGCTTTTGGGGGCGACGGTAGTCGCAGTGGCTACCCGCTTCCCGCAGTTTTGCCAACGGGGCGGCGATTTTTTGGGCTTCGGACGGCGCGAGGCGGTCGGTGAAAACGATCCCGTTGAGGTGGTCGATCTCATGTTGCAGGCATCGCGCCAACAAGTTTCCGCACTCGATCTCCACCGGTTGGCCCGCCAAGGTGGTAAAGCGCACGATCACCCGCTCTGGGCGGACGACGGTGGCGTAGATACCGGGCACCGACAGGCACCCCTCGTCGTATTCCGACGCCGCGCCGAAGGCTTGCAGGATTTCCGGGTTGACCAGCGCGATCGGCATTTGATTTTTGAGCAATTCCTCGCCGGGGGAAAGCTGATCACTTTCGATCGGCACGTCGATCACCACCAGCCGGAGCGAAATGCCCACCTGCGGCGCCGCCAGCCCGATGCCGTTGAAGGCATACATGGTATTCACCATATCGGCGGCGAGAGTTTTGATTTCCGGCGTGACGCTCAAAACCGGTTCGGCGCACTTGCCGAGAACCGGTGCGCCGCTGGTGTAGACGGTCAAAGTTTTGGGTTTGGCAAACACCGCTGCCCCCCTGGTTTGAGGTGTGTTTTCAGCGATTCACCGGCGCGGTGGCGCTGGCGGGGATCGGCGCCGCCCCGTTGGCGGGAGCCGCCGGAGCCGCCGGGGTTTCCGCGGACACGGTCGCCGGGGTTTCCGGGGTGGACTGCGGAACTTCCAACTCGGTTTCCGCGCTTTCCGCCGCCGGAGCCGGTTTTTCCAGCGCCGGCGGGTTGGTCGAACTTTCCGCCGCACTGCTCAAGTAATAATCCGAAGTGTTGGCGCCGACGGCGGCATCCAACTGCGCCTTGGCGTTTTGGATATTGACGTAACTGCTGGCGAGGTTCGCCTCGGCGGTGACGTAGTCGCGCTGCGCCTCGTTGAGTCGGGTAAGCTCGGTGTTGCCGGCGCGGTATTCGTCGTCAACCAGATCGCGCTGTTGCTTCGAGAGGTCGCGGACTTTTTCCAGAATCTTGGTCGTCCGGGTGCTCTGCACGAAACCGGCGTAGGCGGTGCGGACGTCGTTGACCACTTGGAACCACTGCGCCGCGACGTTGTAGTCGGCGATGGCGACATTGGCCTGATATTCCCGCATCCGGTTGTAGCGGGCGAAGCCGCTGAAGATCACCCATTCCAAACCGACGCCGTAAGAAATGCCGTTGGTCTCGGAGTAATAGCGGGTGTTGTAGGAGCGATCGGGATTGCGGCTCTCACCCAGCTGATAAGTGTAGTTAAAGAACGCGCTGGCGGTCGGCGAAAACGCGCCGTAGCGTTGATAGAGTTGATACTTGGCGATATCCAACTGCTCGCGGTAGGCTTTCAGATCCGGGCGGTTGGCGAGGGCGGTATCCAGATAAACTTCGACCGCCGGGAGATCGACGAACTCCGACTTGATGTCGCCGGAAAAGGTCACTTCCGCCGGGAGCGTGCCGTCGGGGTAGCCCAACAGTTGCGCCAGCGCGTAGACCGCGGTTTCGTACTGATAGTCGGCGGCGATCATATTGACGTCGGCGTTGTTCATGAGGATCTCGAAGTTGAGCACGTCGCTCAGCGGCACGGCGCCGGCGTCGAACTTGTACTTGGTATCCTTGAGCGAAGTCATCTGGAACTTGCGGTCCTCATCGGCGATGCGCCGCTTTTCGATGGCGAGCAGGACGTTGTTGTAGGCGTAAGCGACCGCCTGCACGATCGTCCGGCAGGAGTTTTCGTCCATGTGCTGATAGTACTTTTCGGAGTGGCTGGCTTCCAGCACCGAAAATTCGCGGATCAAACCGTCGAAGAGCAACAGCGTCGCCTGCATCGAAAAGGTCATGTTGTTGCTCTCACTGCGGGGATGCCGCCGATCACTGCCCGAGTTGGAGTAGGGTCGCTCGCTCATCATCCAGCTGTTGGAGCCTCGGTAGTCCAGCCCCGCCTTGACCGTCGGCAAGTAGCCGCTGAAGCTCTGCAGGTAGCGCATGTGGGCGGCGCTGACCGCGTGGTGCGCGGCGATGTAAGTCGGGTTGTTGTGAAGCGCGATCCGCTGGGCGTCCGCCAACGACAAACTGGTGATGCCCTGAAAAATTTCGTCGGAACCGTCTTTGGGCCGGTTGGTGTAGCTTTCGCCCAAGGTCGCCGACGGCGGATCGGGATAAGTGTAGCAACCGCCGATCAACGCCAGAAGCGCCAAACTGCCGAAAAGCGTGGATTTTTTCATGACTTGCCCTTCCAAATCGATTAAATATGAAAAAAATTTAAATACAAAAATAAAACTATACCTTTACTTAAAATAGCATAAAAGTGATCTCTTGTCAAGTTGCCGTAGGCAAATCCGCGCTTGAAAAAGTCGGTTGCGTAAGTATATTAAACACCGACAATGTATCAATATCCGCCAAAAAAGAGTGCGAAAATGACTTACAACTGCGTAATTTGCCGTTATCACGAGATCGCCACCAAGGGCAACAACCGGGGGATGTTCGAGCGGGTGCTGACCGAAAACATCCGGCATCGGCTCCGGGAGTTGCCGGATTTGAAAGTCGGGCGCGTCCGGGGGCGGGTCTGGGTGGAATATCCCGACCGCCGCCCCTTTGCCGAAGCGGAAGTGGAAAAGATCACTTCGGGTTTGAAGCGGGTCTGCGGCTTGGCGAGTTTTTCCTTCGTCGTCCGTACCGAAGTGGATATGGACGCCATTCGCACCGCGGCGGTGGCGCTGGCGCCGGAACTCTTTGCCGGCGCGGAAGCGGGGGTGAAATTCCGGGTGCGGGCGCGGCGGAGCAACAAGCGCTTTGCCCTGACCAGCAAGGAGGTGGAGATCGACCTCGTTTCCGCCTTTGCCGGCGCTTCGACGGTGCCGGAATTCCGGCTCGATCTCGACGAAGCCGAGCGCACGCTCTATGTGGAGATCCGCGACGAATTCGCCCTGCTCTTTGCCGAGAGCATCCCCGGAGTCGGCGGGCTCCCCACCGGGAGCAACCCCAAGGTTTTGACCTTGCTTTCCGGCGGGATCGACTCGCCGGTGGCGGCTTATTTGATGATGAAGCGCGGCTCGCCCACCGACTACATCAGTTTTCACAGTTCGCCCTACACGCCGCCGGAAACCACCGAAAAGGTCATCGGCATCGCCCGGCACCTCAATCAGTACCAGAAAAAGGGCACGCTCTACTTGGTCAATCTCGCGCCGTTTCAAAAACTGGTGCGCGACCTGTGCGAGGAAAGGTTCCGGACGGTGCTTTACCGGCGGGCGATGATGCGGATCGCCGAGGCGGTGGCGCAGCAGCACAACTGCCGGGCGCTCGCCACCGGCGAAGCCCTGGGGCAAGTCGCCAGCCAGACCCTCATCAATTTGGACGTCATCAACCGCGCGGTGGACATCCTGATCCTGCGCCCGATCATCGGCGAGGATAAGCTCGATACGATTTCCACGGCGGAAAAGATCGGCACCATGGAGCTATCCAGCGCGCAGGTGCCGGATAGCTGCTCGGTCTTCGCCCCGGCGAGTCCGGCGACGGCGGCGCCGTTAGTGCAGGTGGAAAGACAGGAAGCCCGCATCCCCGACTACGCCGGAGTGTTGCGGCAGATCATTGCCGACATCGAAGCGGTCGAGCCGTAACGGCTCATCTGACCCGCAGCAGGCGGAAGAAATCCTTGGTGGCGGCGAGAAAACGGACTTTGCTGCCCCGCACGTCCTGCCAACTTTTGAGGGGCAGTTCACAGCAGTCGCGCCGCACCCGGTCCCGCCCGAAGCGGGCGATCATACGCTTCAAGATTTCCACGTCGAAAAACCACTTGGTGGCAAAGGGGCGCGCCAGAATTTCACCGAGGATCTGCCGCGAGTATAATTTTGCGCCGCACTGGGTGTCGTAAACCGGCAAGTCGAGATAATTGCTGATGATCGTGGCGACCCCCCGACCCAGAATATGGCGCAACCAAGTTCGCTTGATGTCGCCCCCGAGGCGCAACAGCCGGCACCCGGAAACCATCAGCGTTTCCGCTTGGGCGGCGGCGATAAAGCGGGGGATCTCCTCCAGCGAGGTCGCCAGATCGGCATCCCAGAAGCCGATCAGCTCCCCGCTGGAATCATCGGCGAGCGCCTGCAGCATCCCCGCCCGGATCGCCGCCGCTTTGCCGAGATTTTGGGGCAACTCCCCATACTTTGCCTGACTTTGCCCGGCGCAAAAGTCGCGCAAAAGCTCGCCCGTGGCGTCGGTACTGCCGTCGTTGACGAAAATAAATGCGACGTCGGCGTGGCGGGCGAGGAAATGGCGGAACCGGTTGACGTCCAGTCGGTTGGCTTCATTGTAGCAGGGGATGATGATCGTAGCTTTATTCATCGGCGTTACCGCTTTTTCCAGTAAAGGGGAATGGGGGCGCGACCGGCGGTGCGGATCTTTTTCACCCGGTAGAACTTCGCGCAGTTGACGTTAAAGGGGTCGTCGGGATCGGGCGTGATGTCCTCGATCCAGATGTATTGGAAAAAGTTTTGGCGCACCGCCGAGTATTCGGGCACCGTCACCTCGACCTCCGGCGGAGCTTGCCGGATGATTTTTTCCCGCGCTTGGCGGTCGTGGTCGATTTGGCAAAATACCGGCAGGGCGATCCCGAGCCGGATCACGGTCGCCGCCGCCACCGCCGACCAGAGCAACCGGGCGGAAAATTTACCGCCGTTGCCGGATCCGGCGAGTGCCGCGAAGCCCCGCACCGCCGCCATGCCGATGAGCGCCGCCGCAAATAAATATGCCCGCATCGCCGGGGCGACTCCGGAAACGACAAATATGCCGTCGGCGACGAGCGACCAAAAGATCAATTCCGCCACCTGCGGCAACTCCTGCCGGAATCCGGCGCGGTTTTGCCGCCACAACTCCGCCCCGACGATCACCAGCAACGCGCCGGCAACGACCGCCGCCACCGCGTGAAAGAGCCCGACTTCGCCCGCCAAAAAGAGATGCTCCGGCAAGGTTTGGGCAACTTTGGTCTGCTGCAGGCGTTGCCACCGCCCGGGTTGAGTGAAAAATACAATCAGCCCCAACAGGTAGCCGCCCAACGCCCAACGGATATAGCCGGGCAACTTCCGGTGACGCCGGAAATTTTCGACCACGACCCAACCGCCGACCAGAAATCCGCAGAGGGCGCAGTTTTCCACGGTCATCGCGGCGGCGGCGCCCCACCCGAAACCGAGCAGATCGCGCCACCGGTTTTCGCCGGAGTGCCCGCTCCTTGCCCACCCCCAAAAGCCGAACCACACCGCCAAGCCGAAAGAATAGACGCTGGTGCCCGCCATCCAAAAGACCGTGTCCCGGGGGCGGGCGATCCAGACGGAGTTCAGCGCCAGTAGCAAGGTCAAGGCGGCGAGATCGGTCGAATTTTTCCAGTTGACCGGGCGGCGAAAGGCGAAGCGGAACATCGCCAGCGCCAACGCCAGTTGGAAAAACGGCGCCAAGATATTGAATGCCGACTTGCCGCCGTAGAGCAAAATCAGATTGAAAACTTCGCCCAGCCGCAGGGTCCAGTTGCAGTAGGCGGTGCGGATATACGACCACGCCCCGAGGTCGCGGACGATCCAGGAAAAGGCGAAATCGTCGCCTTGCCGGGGGTAGAGGAAACTCATCCCCCCGATATACGCCAACAGGATAACGAGCAAGACAAGCGGCGACCACCGATCCGGGGCGAACCGGGGGGAGCGGGTGGTCTTTCCGTTATCGACCGGCATGGGGCGGCGCTTTAAAATTTCGGCGGTTTGCCGATGATCAGCACGTCTTCGCCGTCGAAATACTTGGCGGAGATCTTGGCGGCGGTGCCGTCGTCGACCATGCGCACCAAAGTTCTTTCCACCGCGTTGCGCAACTCGGTTTCACCCTTGCGGAAGCCGACGCCGTATTTTTCGGCGAAAAGGATCGGCTGGAGCAGTTTGAATTTGCCCGTCGCCACCTGAAGTTTGGCGGTGGCGATATCTACCGCCACGGCATCCACCTTGCCGGATCCCAGATCCGCGATCGCGCTCGGGTAGTCGGGATAATCGACCAGTTTGCCAAAGGTGGCGGCGAATTTTTCCAGCCGGCCGCCGGGCGACAGCGCCTTTTGCGCCGTGGTTTCGGTCTGCACCGCCACTTTTTTGCCGACGAGGTCGCCGAAGTTGCGGATCTTGCTCGCTTCGCGCACCATCAGCACCTGCTGATTGTCGGCGTAGGGCGAGGTCCACTCATATTGATCTTCGCGGCCGTCGATGGTGAAGCCGCTCCAGACGCAGTTGATGTTGCCGGCTGCCAACTCCGCATCGCGGGCGTCCCAACGGATCGGCTTGAGCACGAGTTTCCAGTTATTGCGCTTGGCGACTTCGCGGGCGAGGTCGAGGTCGAAACCGACGTATTCGCCGTCTGAATTGTAGGCGTAGGGCGGGAACTCCGCGTCGAAGCCGACGGCGAAAACTTGCCGATCGTCGACCGGCGCCGGCTTTTCGGATTCACCGCAGCCGCACAAAGTTACGAGCAATGCCGCCAACGCGGGCAGGAAAAATTTTTTCATGGCAGTCTCCGATTTAAAAAGTTCAATTCAGCTTTTCAAAATCCGCCGCGCCGTGTTTGCACAGCGGGCAGACGAAATCTTCCGGCAACGTATCCCCCTCGTAAACGTAACCGCAAATTTTGCAGACGTAGCCGCGCAATGTTTTTTTCGGCTGGGGCTTGAGGTGCTTGAAGTAATAATCGTAGGTGATGCTGTCGGCGTCGGAAAGTTTTTCCAACTCCGTGACTTCGCAGATGAACATGCCGTGCGTGCCCAAATCGACGTAATTTTTCACCTTGAGCGAAATGAGGGCGTTGGCGCCGCTTTCCAGCACCGCCAGACCGTTGGCGGAGCGGCGGATCGGCAAGCCGGCAAACTTGTCGCAGTTGCGGCCGGATTGGAAGCCGAACCGCTGGATCAACTCGAAATTCGCCGTCGTATCCAGGCAGTTGAGATTGACGAGTCCGCTTTCTTTGACCAGGTGGTGGGTATAGGAATCCTTGTTGATGGTGACCGCCACCATTTTGGGCAGATTCGTGACCTGCGAGACCGCGTTGACGATCATGCCGTTGTCTTTATTTCCGCTTTTGGCGGTGGCGACGTAGAGTCCGTAGCCGATGGCAAAGAGGGCGCGTTGGTCGAAGCGGGTACTCGGGGTGTAGTCGCGACTGAATTCCGCCGCCAAGTCGTCGAGCTGCCGGGAACTGGTCGCATCCAGCGCGCCCTTGATGGTCACGGTGGTTTCGGCAAAGGTCAGATCCTTGCACTTTTCCAGCATGGCGCGGATGACTTTCGCCGCCATCGGCGCCCACGAGCCGTTTTCGATGATGCCGACCAACCGCTTTTGGTAGTTGCGCTCGACGAGGTGGTGGATGAATTCCCGCATAAAGGGGAAAATTTCCGCATTGTAGGTCGTGGTCGCCAAGATCAGTTTGCCGTAGCGGAAGGCGTCTTCGACCGCTTCCGCCATGTCTTCGCGCGCCAAGTCGCAGACCACCACTTTGGGGCAACCGGCAAAGCGGAGTTTTTCCGCGAGAATTTCCACCGCCTTGCGGGTGTGGCCGTAAACCGAGGTGTAGGCGATCATCACCCCTTCGCTTTCCACGTCGTAGGAACTCCACGTGTTGTAGAGATCGAGGTAGTAGCCGAGGTTTTCGGTGAGCACCGGGCCGTGTGCCGGGCAGATGCGCGCAATATCCAGCGCCGCCGCCTTGCGGAGCAACGCCTGCACCTGCGCCCCGTACTTGCCGACGATGCCGATGTAGTAGCGGCGCGCTTCGCACGCCCAGTCTTCATCCACATCCAGCGCCCCGAACTTGCCGAAGCCGTCGGCGGAAAAGAGGGTGTGCGTGGTGCTTTCATAGGAAACGATCACTTCCGGCCAATGCACCATGGGCGCGGTGACGAAAGTCAAGTTGTAACCGCCCAAGTCGAGTTGGGAATTTTCCGCCGCGACGATCCGGCGGTCGGCGTAGTCGTCGCCGAAAAAGTTTTTCATCATCGCAAACGCCTTGGCGGAAGCGACGATCGTCGCTTGCCGGTAATTGCTCATAAAGGCGGCGATGCCGGCGGCATGATCCGGCTCCATGTGCTGAACGACGAGGTAATCCGGCGCCTTGCCGTCGAGCACGGCGGAAATTTTATCCAGCCACTCGGCGATGAATTTGACTTCCATGGTGTCGATCACCGCGCTCCGGTTGCCGCGCACGATGTAGGAGTTGTACGCCATGCCGTTGGGCACCTTGTACTGACCCTCAAAAAGATCGACTTCGTGATCGTTGCAACCGATGTAAAAAATGTTTTCCGCAATCTGCATAAATCGCCTCGAATATTTGTAGGTTTACCAAACAGTTTAATATAGTATTCCGCGCGGGAAAGTTCAAGGCGCGGGGCACAAAAAAACCCGCCGACCAAATAAGTCGGCGGGTGCGATTGCCAAATGCAATAATCAGATGCCTTGGGCGATCATCGCTTCGGCGACTTTCTTGAAGCCGGCGATGTTGGCGCCCGCCACATAGTTGACCCGACCGTCGGAATTCTTGCCGCAGTTGACGCAGGCGGCGTGGATACCGGTCATGATGTCGTGGAGCTTGGCGTCGACCTTTTCCGCGGTCCAGTAGCCGTGACCGGCATTCTGGCTCATTTCCAAGCCCGAAGTGGCGACGCCGCCGGCGTTGACCGCCTTGCCCGGCGCAAACGGGATGCCATTCTGCCAGAAGCACTCGACCGCTTCCGGGCGGCAACCCATGTTGGAAACTTCCGCCACCAGCTTGACGCCGTTGGCGACCAGCTTTTTGGCGTCTTCGCCGTCGACTTCATTCTGCGTGGCGCAGGGCATGGCGATATCGGCGGGCACGCCCCACGGCTTTTCGCCGGGGAAGAACTTCGCGCCTTTGAACTTTTCGGCGTAAGAGGCGATCGGCAACCGATTGGCGCGCAGGTCGAGCAAGTAAGCGATCTTGTCGTAGTCCATGCCCGCTTCGTCGAGGATGTAGCCGTCACTGCCGGAAATGGTCAGCACCTTGGCGCCCAACTGGGTCGCCTTGAGCGCGGCGCCCCAAGCCACGTTGCCGTAGCCGGAAAGGATGATGCGCTTGCCCGCGAGCTGATCTTTCATCACGTCGAGCATGTGTTCGACGAAGTAGATCGCGCCGTAACCGGTCGCTTCCGGACGGATCAGCGAGCCGCCCCACTCCAAGCCTTTGCCGGTGAGCACGCCGCAGAAGGCGTTGGCGATGCGCTTGTACTGACCGAAAAGGAAACCGATCTCCCGGCCGCCCACGCCGATATCACCGGCGGGCACGTCGGTATCCGGGCCGATGTGGCGGTAGAGTTCGCGCATGAAGTTCTGGCAAAACGCCATCACTTCGCGATCGCTCTTGCCCTTGGGGTTGAAGTCACTGCCGCCCTTGCCGCCGCCCATGGGCAGCATGGTGAGCGAGTTTTTGAAAGTCTGCTCGAAGCCGAGGAACTTGAGAATGGAAAGGTTCACGCTCGGGTGGAAACGCAGACCGCCTTTATAGGGGCCGAGCGCGCTGTTGAACTGCACCCGATAGCCGTTGTTGACCTGAATTTCGCCCTGATCGTCGATCCACGGCACTTGGAAAGAAATGATGCGTTCCGGAACGGTCATGCGCTCCAAGATCTTGTTTTTCTCGATCCGGGGATCGCTCTCGATGACGCTGCCGATGGTGTCGAAAACCTCGGTCACGCTCTGGAGAAACTCGGTCTCCCACGGAGCCTGCTTGGTGCGAAGCTCCAACACTTTTTGTGCATACTCGTTCATTCTACCCTCCTCAATTTTACTCCTTCGGCAAAAAAAAAGCCGGTTGTTGCATCAACCGGAAGCAGAAGCCCAATAGCAGGTGAAATTTTAACCAGTGAACGGCGCGGACCCCACTTCCCGAAACCGTTTACTAATATAGCACCAAATTCCCCTCAATGCAAGATGCGGGCGCGGGAAATTAAGATTTTTTTATCATTATCGCTCGGAGCTACGGCTGAAAATCGATGCAACTGATTTCCGAATCGCACCCGAAGCGGATGGGAAAACCTTTCCAGATGGTGGTGCCGTTGGAAACGTAAAGCGTCAGGTCGCCCAGTTGATAACTCCCGGAAACGAAGCCGCCGTTTAAGAGCGATACCAACATATCCAAGCCGAAAACCATGCCGCCGTGGGTGTGCCCGGAAAGCTGTAGCGCCGCCCCCAGCTCCGCCGCGCGGGGCGCCGGTTTCGGCCGGTGGCAGAGCAACACGATGCAATCGCCTTGCGGCAGACTGCCGACGGTGAAATCCAACGACGGCGGGGGAAATCCGAAGCGCGCCGCCTCGGTGTCGGGTACGCCCGCCAGCCAGACGCCGTTGGGCATTTGGGTACGGGCGTTTTCAAATATGGTGATCCCCAATTTTTCCAGAAGCTCCCGCCACTCCGACCAGTTATAGAAGTATTCGTGGTTGCCGGTCACGGCATAGACGCCCCATGCCGCGCGCAACTGACTCAGCGGGCGCAGCCGGTCGCCGAGTTCGCTCACCTTGCCGTCAGCGAGGTCGCCCAGCAGGACGATCACGTCGGGGTGGAGCGCGTTGGTGCGCCGGACGATTTCGGGTAGAAGTGTTTCCGGCGTCGCCGCGTCAATGTGCAAATCGGTCAGCACCGCGATCCGCATCGGCGGGCACTCCGCGGGGTATAAGTTGGAATGAATGGCGATTTTTTTTACTTGCGGCGGGAGCGTTCCCCGCCAGACGCCGACGACAGAGGCAATAAAGGCGAAAATCAATATCAGCAAGTGCAAGATATTGCGGATCTTGAGATACCGGTCGGGAAGGTGGTGGTGATTTTTCCGCCGCAGGAAAAATTCCGGGATCAACAGCCCGACCGTCACCGCCGCCAAATAGAGGAAAAAGAGGAAGAGCACCGCATAGATCGTCGCCGTGGCGAGCAGAATGCTTCGCGGCAGGGCGGGGGCAAAAAAGTGCGGTCCGCCGAAGAGCCGCAGAATTTGAAACTTCAATGCGACGATGATCGTCAGCACCGCCAGAATGATTTTTCCCGCCTTGCCGGTCGACAGCGGCAGGATCACCCGGTAAATGATCAGCGCCGCCATGCCCAAGCTGAAAAGAGTCCACATGATGAAAAAATCCTTACGGTTGCGGATCGCCCAGCGCGTCCACCCACGCCGAGCCATTCCAAGTATAGGTTTTATTGGTATTGATATCAAAGTAAGTGGTGAGAAACTCCGGATTTTCCGGTTTGGCGTCGCGGGGGTGGTTCAAATTGACGGTCTGGATATTATGCCCATGCCCCGGTGCCCAGAAACCGGGCAAATCAAACGCCTTGCCCTGGAGCGTGAAGGAGATGAAGCCTTTCCACGCGCCGGGAGTCGCCTCGGTCGCCCCGTAAATGGTGTTGCCCGCCGGGTCGTCGGGGATGAAATCGGCGTTGAAGCGCTCGATGTTGAGGTCGATATTAGTAATGTGCCCCGGATTTTCGCCGAAATGCGGCAAGTGGGTGTTGCCCTCGTCGGCGCAGTTGAGCATCGTCAGCGTTTTGGGCGTGCCGTCGAACCAGTAACCATAGCAACAGCGGCAGGCGGAGCAGTTGGTGAGGACAAGATGATCGGTGCGGTTGAGGTAGTAGCCGATATAAAGTCCGCCGACATCCACCGTGTCGCAGCCGATTTTCGCCATTTCGTCGTTGGATCCGCCGCAGGTGTAGATGCCGATGCACCCCGCTTGCGGTGTCGCGGGCTTGCGGTGCAGGAAGCGGTCGTTGAAGTAGTTTTCGGTAAAAATCCCAATTTGTTCAATTTTACTGGAGCCGAAGTGGCGGCAGTCCAGACCGATCACCGGGCGCGAAGCATCCGCCAAAAACAAATAGAAATTGGTGAAGTTGACGTTGTTGACGAAAGTGTAGTAGAAAAATACTCCCGGAGCGTCGGGTTTTTCCGCGCATCCGCCGAAGACCCGCGCCGTTTCCCCGGCGGGGAGGCTTTCCAGCGCCGCTTTTGTAACGTGGATCGCCACCCCGAAGCGGGTATTATAACTTTTGTTTTCGGTGTCGCCGCAGAAATTGATCACCCGTGCGTTACCGTCGTTGTAGTCGAAGTAGATCGCAGTATTATCCTTTTCCCCGAAACTGTCGAGGTAATAGTCGCCGTCGAGCAGTTGGAGCGTGCCGCCGCGGGGGAGTTGCGCGATCGCCGCATTGATGACTTTTTCATCATGGCTCCCGGTAGCGACGAAATCGGCCCGATCCCGGTCGTTTTCGGCGGAATTGGCGGCGGCAAGGATAATGGTTTTACCCATACTTTACCGCGCCTCTCCCGCTTTTTTTAGTTCCTGACGCAACGCTGCGCCGCCGGGGCCGCCGCCCACCACCAGAACTTTACATTCCGCGACTACCGGAATTTCCCGATCCAAGTGATAAGTCATAGGTGAAAAATCTTTAGGTTATTTGGTTTTAAGCTGAATGAAGCGGGTGCGGAGTACCCTGGTTTCCCCCGGCAGGAGCAGTTTGCCGTCGGCGGAAGCCGGCGGGATCTCCCGCCACGCCCCGGAATCGTCAAGTTCAAAGGGGAGTAATTTACGCAACTTTTCATCCAGTTGCAGAAATACCTTTTCCCGCTCTCGGCCCGACAGTGAAGTTACGGCCAAGAGATAGTGGTCGTCGGCTAGACGCTTTACCATAATGGAAACATTGGGGCAGTCGATCACCGTCGCCGGGAGTTCACTCTGGCGCAACCACTGAAAAGTCCGCAACAGCATTTTGCGTTTGCGCAGGGAAAATGCCGCGGAACTCTGGTTTTGGGCAAGGCTGTAAGAAATTACCGCCACACGCCCGCCACGATTATTGACAAAGCGGCTTGACGCCACCTGAATTTTTTCACCCTCAGGATTGAGGAAATAGCTCATTGCTTCCGCGCCGGGGAGCAATTCCAAGTTGGAGTACTGCACGCCCTCGGCACCCGCCGGAGCGTAGGCATTGTTGTAGCTTAAGCGACCGGCAATGTCGGCAAATTCAGGGATGTCGGCAAGTTGCTCTATGCAGATCTCGTACTTTTCGATCGACTTGACGGCAACGCCGAGGAGAGGTCCGAAGCCGCGCTTTTCGCAGATTTGCGCCGCCTTGACATCTAAAAATGCCGCGCTGGAAAGGATGTGAGTTAATTCCGCATCGCTCAAAACTTCGGCTTCGTTGCCGATCAACAAGGTGGGGGAGCCGTGGCGCGTCGAGTAGGGTATTCCCATACGGGATAGCATCGCGCAACCCCACGCGTAGTCGCCGCCGCCGGCGAAAAAGCTCGCTTTGGTCAGGCGTTTGGCGGAAACGCTCAAGGGGTCGTGTTGCACGCGGCAACCGGCCAGTTCACCGCCCTTGCCGAGCGCATGGATTGCTTCAAAGCGCGGCAAATTCTTTTTGTACATATCTAGATACCCGATATCTTCCGCCGGGTCGTCGAGATACTGCAACGCATAAAAAAGCGAACCATCCGCGCCGAGGTAGAGCGCTTTCAGCAACTGGGTTTCCAAGTACGCCGGCGACATGAAATAGGTAGTGTGGGGATAGGTGTCGGATTCGTGCACCCACTCAACATCCGGCGGCATCTGTTCGGCGTCAAAGAGCAGGTGCGCGGTGCGCAAGGGGATGCGCCGGCCGGAATCTTCCGAGGAATACTCGGTGCCGGTGACCCGGATAAAAGGACGGGGGTTTTTGCCCGCCAGCGCCCGCGCCACCGCAAAAGTCATAAAGCCGTCAATATCGGTAACGCCGCACTCGCACAAGCCGATGCGGGTCTCGGGGGCAACTTTATCCACCGCCTGCCGGATGACCGTGGACAACTCCACCAGCGAATCCCGGTTGACTTCGGCAAAAATTTTCCGCAAGGCCAGCGTTTCCGGCTGGTCCTCAATAAAAAAATTCGCCACTTCCTCGCGGGTGTAATTTTTCCCCGCCCGGCGGGAAAATTCCGCCAGATGGCGGGGGCAGAAGCAACCCAAGACCACCCCCGGTTGGTGGGACTGCACGTAGTCATCTTCCAACAATACCATCGGGGGGCGGGCGATCTCCACCACGCGGGCGATCTTTCGGGCGAAGTCCTGTTGGAAGCCCGGATCGAGCGCGCACATGCCGTGGGGCGACTCCTGGCCGTCAAAGTTGACCACGTGCTGATAGGGGGCGTTCAGCCCGCACCGCAGAGAGGGGGCACACCACCAATTCAGCTCGATGTCGGTGTCGGCCAATTCCTTTTTGCCGCGCAGTATCGTTTCGCCGATTTCCTCAAAGTCGGTTAACGTCGGGTAGCCGCGGAGTCTCGCCTTGGCACCATTGGGACCGCCGCAAACGAAAAAGCGCCGGATGCCGTAAGTATCGCGGAGCGTTTTCAGTTCCGCCGGGGTGGTGCGTTTCAACAGTACCGGGGTTATGACGGTAAGCGGCGTTTGGGCTTCGACATTCAGCATTATGGCACCTAAAGTGAGAAGGGACAGTAGTTTGCAACTCATTTTGTTATTACCTTGACCAAACTGCGTTTGGAGTTTAATATAGCGATTCCCGCCGGGCAAATCAAGCATCCGTAACGGCTTTTTCCGCCAAAATTTTCAGCGCCGCCAAGTCGAGCTTGCCGTTGCCCAGCGTGGGAATGGCGTCTATATGGATGAAGTTTTCCGGTCGGGGCAGCCACAAGTTGGGAATGCCCCGCGCCCGGAGCTGTTTCACCAATTGCTCCGGGGCGATCCTGCCCGCATCGGTGTAGAAAACCAAGAGTTTTTCGCCCCGCTTTTCGTCCGGAACTCCGGTGACGGCGACGATCCTTTCTTCCGAGTGAACGATCGTGTCGATCTCGCGCTCGACCAGCTCGTGCGGCACCATTTCGCCCGAAATTTTGGAAAATCTCGAAAGCCGCCCGGTGATGGTGATGAAGCCGTTGCGGTTCATCCGGGCGATGTCGCCGGTGACGTACCAGTTGTCGCGGATGACTTCGCGCGTGCGCTCCTCTTCGCCCAGATAGCCTTTCATCACGATCGCGCCCTTGACCAACAGCAGGCCGTCGGTGTCTTCGGGCATCAGGCGAAAGGTGGAGGGATCGACCACTTTGGCGCACACCCCCACCAGCGGCGGCCCGATGCTCCCCGGCACCACCACCTGACTGCCAAGATCGTCGATCGATGCGGCGAGGTTGATCGACACCACCGGGCTCAATTCGGTACAGCCGTAGCCCTCAGTGATGACGATCCCGGTGAGGCGGCGGAACTTTTCCGCCACGTCGTCGCGCAGTTTTTCCGCCCCGGTGATCACGATGCGCAAGCTGGCAAAATCGCTCGGGGCGCACTTGCGCATGTAAATTTGCAGAAAGCCCGGCGTGGCGCAGAGCACCGAGAGTTTTTCGGTGCGCATGGCAACGCCCACGCTCGCGGCGTCGAGCGCGTTGGGAATCAGCACCGTGGGCGTACCGGTCACGATCGGCATCCAGAAGCAGACCGCCATGCCGAACGAGTGAAAGAGCGGCAGATTGCCGACCACGCTGTCGCTCTTGCTCCACCCCAGCGAGGTGCTGACCGAGAGCACGTCGGAAATGATGTTGTGGTGAGTGAGCATCACCCCTTTGGGGATCCCGGTCGAGCCGCTGGAAAAGATCACTGCGCCGACCTTTTGCATGTCGTGCCAACTCTGGGGGGAAAGCTGGCGCATCAACTCGTCCGCCGGGAGCACCCACGCCGAGACCCAGTAGCGCCACACGACGAGCTTGGGGGCGACGCGCGCTTCAATGTCTTCAAGATAAACGAATTCCGGGCGCTCCGCGAGATGTGCCTTGGCGACGAACTTTCTCGTGGTGAGGATGTGGCGCAAGTCGGCGCGGCGTATCGCGGCGTCGATCGCTTCGCGCGAAGCGGTATAATTGAGCACCGCCGGCACCCGGTCGGCGGTCTGGATCGCAAGAAACGCCGCGGCGAAATCGAGCGTATTGGGGAGCATCACCCCGACATATTCCTCGCGGTCGGCGAGGAGCTTTTTGCGCAAAAACCGGCTCAGGAGCGCCATGCGCACCAGTTGGCGGAAGTTGCCCGGCCGTTTCCAATTCGGCGCTTCGCACTCCATGATGTTGGCGCGGAAGGGGTGCTTTTTTGCCAGTCGGGCGAAGCGGGTGTGGAGCGGGTAGTCCTCGCGGTCGGCGACCAGCTCGGTCTCGGCGGCGAGCTCGGAAAAGATGATCCGCATGGTGTAGGCGTCGGTGTCTCGCGGCATCGGTTCCCCGATCGTCACCGAGGCGGGGTGGCGGTGGTGGCGGGGCATCCGGAGCTTGAATTTGCCCCCCTCGCTGCAGGAAAAAATGCTCCCCCAAGTCATGCCGATCCGCATTGGGATGATCGGGATATCCACATCTTCGGGCAAAAGATTGCCCACCCCGTCGCGGAAAGTCGACATCGTGCCGTTGCGGGTGATGTCGTCCTCGGGGAAAACGCAGATGAGTTCGCCGTTTTTGAGCAGTTGGCGGGTGTTTTCGATCAGCTGTTTAAGTCGTTTCGGGCGGCGACTGGGCACTTCCAGGAAGCCGATCGAGCGGTAGAGCAACTGCAGTACCGGGGTGCGGTAGTAGTGCTCGTGCATCATGAAGCGGATCGGGCGGCTGGTGCAGGCGGAAAGAAAGAGCATATCCACAAACGAGGCGCGGTTGGCGACCAGCAGCGCCGGGCCGGTTTCCGGCAGTCGCTCAATATGAAAGATCCGCACCCGGTAGAATAAAGACAGCAGCAGTCGCATCAGCATCCGAAGCAGAAATTGCGGCATGAGCGTAAAGGTGATGAGTGCGAGCGTCAGCGTGAGGAGCGAGATCACCAGCATCACGGTAAAAATGCCGACGGTGTAGTAGTACGCCAACAAGGTCAGCCCCATCGCCGCCAAGATCCCGGCGGAAAAGGCGAGGTAGTACCAACTGAAAAAGCCGACCGCGAGCTCCTTTTTGATAAAGTAGCACTGGTAGCACTGCAAGGGTACGAGGATACTCCCGGCGGCAAAGCCGAAAAGGAAAAGCAGCAAGGCGAGCAGGGCGTTCTCGATCCCGTAGTTGCCGAAAAGGGGCAAGAGGCCGATGCAAAGCGCGCTCAACGTCATCAGCAGTGTCCCGCCGGGGACGATGCCGATCTCGATGTTGCCGCGCGACCGCCGCCCCGAGCTGAGCACCCCCAGCGCCGCCCCGACGACCGGGGAGCCCATGATGAAATATCTGTGCAGATCGCTCAAATTCCCGGTGAACTGCACATCCAGATAGTGGATCGCCATTGAGGAAATGAGGATGATCGCGCCGAAAACATAACACTCGCCCACCCCGGTGAGGATGAGTTCGCGGTAACGCTGTTGCTTTTTTAGCCCGGCGGGCGGCGCGAGCGGGAAGGGCTCGCGGTAGCGCGAATTTTCGTCGAATTTGGGCGGCACCACCGATACGAGCGAAAACGAGCAGTAGCGCCCGATCACCGCCGCCGGGATCGTGACGGCGGCGGCGAGCGCCAGCGGCAGATCCAATTTCAGCGCCGCCACCGCCGCCGCCACCCCGAGCGTGATGCCGCCGAAAGTCGCGGCTTCGATCGCGGCGGCAAACTGCGGCAACTGCCGGTGCTCGACCATGGCGCTGGCGTAGACTTTGAGCGCGGGGCGGTAGCCGGAAAAGTTCAGCCCCATGAATACCGCGGTCACCCCCAGCCCGGCGAAGCCGGTGGCGTCGACCGTCAGCGCGAAGATCGTGGCAAAAATTGCTCCGACCACGTCGAGCAGTCGACTGTAGACGATGACGTTGCGGCTGGAGTAGCGGGTGAGCAAATATTGACTGGCGGCACTGCTTACCAGCCACGGCAGGGCGTAGAGAAAGCCGATGAAAAGCACGTCGTACGCCTGCTGGGCAAACAGCGGGGCGTGGCGGTGAAAGTAGAGCGCGGAAATCGTGCAGAAAAACACCGGGGTGAATGAAGCAAAAAGATTCATCCAAAAGGTGTTGAGGGTCTTTTCCCGATGAATTTCGGCGTTCATGCGCGCTACCCCGATATCAACGCAGTTTCAACGCCTTTTTCAGCACCGGCAAAATCGTCTGATACATCCGGTAAAAACCCAGATCGTTGGGGTGGGTGCGATCCACCGTGCAGGCGTCGCGGTCTTGGGTGCCGAAGAGCGTTTCGCCGTCGATGAAGTAGACGTTTTTATCGCCGCGCGCAATGGCACGGTCGTAAGTCTGCTTGACGACTTCCCGGCGGGCGAGGTTGTCCGGCGTGCCATAGAAGTCGCACCGCGACATCAATATGATCGGCAAGTCGGGCTGCTTTTCCCGGATCGCCAAAAAGAAAGGCTCGTGAGTGGTGCGCAAATGCTCGACGTTCGGAGCGTTGTGGTCGTAGTCGAGCACCAAGCAACTCAATTTTAACTCGGCGATCGCTTTTGCCACGGCGATCTCGCCCATGCCGCTGCCGGAAAAGCCCAGGTTTATTTCCTCGGCATCGACGGCGCGGGTGAGCATGTGCGAGTAGGAGTTGCCCGGACGGCTCGCACAGCCGCCCTGCGTGATGCTTGAACCGTAAAAGAGCACCGGGTGCGGTACTTGGTAGGGCGGCGGCGCGGAAACGGTCGCGTCGGGCGCCACGCCGATTTCCAGACTTTCCACCCCGCCGTAGAGGGGCAGATCGAGGATGAATTCGCGAGGCTCTGCCGACCCCAGATTGGCGACGACGGCGGAAATACTTTGTTCAAAGGGTCTTACCCGGGCGATGCCGACAAACTGGTAATCCCCGCCCCGAGTGCGGGCATAAAGGTCGAAGCCGGCGCTCCCGACCGGGGTCATGTGCGGCATGAAACTTGAGTTGCGCAATTTCGCCTTTACCGCGATCCGCGGCGAGTCGGAGGCGAAGCGCACCACGGCTCCGGAAGTGTGTTTGGCGAGATTCAGCGCACCGGCGTTGATCTCTTTTTCGGTGAAATTCCCCGGCAGCCGGAAAAACGGCTTATCGCGCCACGGGAGACCGTCGATTTGGAACGGCGCGGCGGTGGCGGGGGAGAATTTCCACACCTGACCGCCGACGACTTCGCCCTGAAAGTTGCGGTCGATCTTTTCGAGTTCGGTAGCGTTGGCGCGGGCGGATTCAAGGTGAATTTTTTCACCCCAAAGCGGCATGCGGAGCACTACGCCCGGGGTCGCGTTGACCGTCGCCGCGCCCCGGATGCGGAAGTCGCCCACGGCAACCGGACGGTACTTCGACGGCGGGCAATGGCCCATTTCCCAGAGGTGAGAAAACCAAATTTCCCGCGGCCGGAGCCGCTTCGCCACGTCGGGAACACTCATCCCCACCACCGGGTGGAGAATGTGGACGTCGATCGGCAATCCTTCCGGCTGTTGCCGGTGGTCGCAACTGTCGCCGGAGTGGTAGATCACCGGGGCGGAATCTCCCTCGCCGCAGGTGATGCGATAAGCGGAAATGAACTTCCGCAACTTGGAATTGTGGTCGGTTTCGTAGGCTTGGATCAGCACGTCCCGGTTTTTGTAGTTCGCCGGCGGCCGCAAGTAACCCGGAGCCGGGAAAAAGTTGGATATGACCGGCTTGCCGCGCCTGGCCATTTCCTGCATCAGCGGCAGACTGTAATGGTCAGCGTGGTTGTGGGTGACCAACACGAAATCCAAAAGGTCCGCCAGTTCCGCCGCGCGGCGGTGTGAGAGGTCGATGCCGAAAGTCGCCTGCGGCGTCTTGATGATGTAGCCCATGTTGTAGAGCAACCAGCAAGTTGCGCCCGACTTGACATTTTCAGCCGGAACTTCGCGCTTGAGTCGGTCGATCACCCCGTCGTAGAACTCCAAAAGGGGGTGCTCGGCATAGATTTTTTCCAATTCCGCTTCCGGGATGTCCGGGCGGGAGTTGAAAGAATTGAAGCACGTCGAAGTCATATTTTCCACGCCGTGCTGAATGATCCGGGCGGCGCGGTAGGTTGGGATTTTTCCTTCGGCGATGGCGGCGAAGTTTTCCCGCGTCGGCGCTTCGGCGTCAAATTGCGCTTTCGTCACCGGGGCAAAGTAGAGGGTGAGATCCTGCTTATCATCGGGCCGTTTAACGCCGGAAAATTGGATCGTCAGCAAATTTTCGCCCGCCGCCAGTTCCAATGCCACGAGGCTGTCGCCGGGCAAGGGTGCCTGCACCTCGAAGCCGGAAGTTTTCCGCCGGGCGACGCGCTTGCCGTTGAGGGAAATTTCCCAGTAGGTGCCGGACGCGCCGACGTTGAAGTAACGCGTTCCCGCTTCGGCGGTGAAGCGGCGGGTCAGCACTCCGATCGCGGCATCGGCGGCGGCGTTGTGAAAATAGCCGTTTTTAAGCTCGACTTTTTTCGGTTTTGCCCCGAAAACTTCGGCGGTTTCCGGGGTGATCTCGGTCAGGGGGACCCGGTGCCACTGGACTTTGGACGACACCGGGAAAAAGGTCCAGGATTCATTTCCGAGTGCGACCAGGGCGGTCAACAACAGCGCCAAAAAGTGGATCTTCACGATAATGGGACTCCGCAGTTGAAACTTCGTATAACCTTGCGGTTATAATTTATCGCTTAAGCCGCCAAAATACAAGCCGGTCGATCCCGGGTAAAAATTGTTTTTTTACCGTTGGCGGTGTAAATTATGACGACAAAGCAAAGCAAGGAGCAAAAAAATGGGCAAGATCAGGATCAGTTGGTTGGGAATTTTAATCTGCGGCGCGGCGCTCGCCGGGTGTCGCTCGGTGCCGATCACCGACCGGACGCAATTTCTGCTGACGACTTCCAGTTATGAAAACGAACTCGGCGCCGAGGCTTATGCCGAGTACAAGGCAAAGTACCCGGTGTCGACCAACCGCCAATACAATCAGGCGTTGGCGCGGGTCGGCAAGGCGATCTCGCAGGTGGCGGACGCCCCCGATTTCGACTGGCAGTTCGTCGTGCTGGAAAGCACCGAGCAAAACGCCTTTTGTCTGCCCGGCGGCAAGGTGGCGGTTTACTCGGGCATTATGAAAAAGATGAAAAACGAGGCGGAACTCGCCTTTGTGGTTTCCCACGAAGTCGGGCACGCCATCGCCCGCCACGGCGGCGAACGCATATCGTGGGGCTATGTGCAGAGCTTCGGCGGATTGCTGGTCGAACTCGGCTTGCAAAACGACACCGCCACGCAGGTTTACGGCGTGGGCACCAATTTGGGCGTGATGCTTCCTTTCAGCCGGAGCAACGAGTCCGAGGCGGACCTGATCGGCCTGCTCCTGATGGCGAAAGCGGGCTACAACCCCGAGGCTTCGGTGGAATTTTGGACGCGGTTTGCCGGAAATTCCGCTTCCGACCCGCTCAATCGGCTGTTGAGCACCCACCCTTGCGACTCCGACCGGATCGCGGCGATGGTGGAAAATATGCCCGCCGCCAAAAAAGAGTACGAAAAAGCTAAAAATAAGCGCGGCTACGGGGCGAGTTTGTAGAGTATGAAACACCCATTTTTACTGGCGGTTTTGCTGATGACGGCGGCGCTTTGGGGAGCGGAAAAGGAAAAGATCGTCTGCTTCGGCGACAGTCTCACTTCCTGCGGCGGCAAGGGCGGCAAGTACTCGGATATGTTGCAAAACGCTCTGCCCGAGTACCAAATCATCAATAGCGGCAAGGGCGGCGACACCCTTGGCGGCGGCTTGGCGCGGCTGGAAACGGCGGTGCTGGCGCACCATGCTCAATATCTGGTCATCGGCTTGGGCGCCAATGATTACTGGGGGCGCAAGCGGTCGCTCGACGAGCTGGAAAAGGACTACGACACGATCCTCGCTCGCGCTACTGCCGCCGGGATGAAGATCGTCATCATCAGCTGTTTCGGCAATGAAAAGTTGCCGCCGGGTGAGGAGATCGACTTCCATACTCCGGGCATCCCCCGCGACCACTACGCCGCCGGGTTGGCGATCATCGAGCGGAAACTCGCCAAAAAATATCACGCCGAGTACGTGCCGGATATGCAGTGCAACCTCACCCCCAAGGGTCGCCGCGACCTCTGGAGCGACTCCAACCACCCCAACGCCGCTGGAAATCAAATCGTTGCCGACACCATTTTGCCCGTGTTGCGCCGGATTTTGAAATAAAGGCCAAAAATAGAGGAGTAGCAATTATGGGAAAACGCTTTATTGCCAGTATTCTTTTCGCGCTCGGAGCGCTCGGTTGTTCCGGCGATGAGGTCAAAACAGGTGTTACGGGAGCAGAAAAGATGCAAAACAATGGCCAAATCCTCGTGGTCTATTTTTCCGCCACCGGTACGACTAAAGCCGTCGCCGCGCGCCTTGCCGAGGCGATCAGCGCGGATATTTGGGAAATCCGCCCGGCGCAACCTTATACCGCGGAAGATTTGAACTGGCGGAACAAGCAGAGCCGCAGTTCGGTGGAAATGGCGGACCGGAAAAGCCGCCCGGCGATCGCCGGCGCCGCGCCCGATTTCGCTAAATATACGACGATTTTTATCGGCTTCCCGATCTGGTGGCAGCGCGAACCGTCGATCGTCGATACCTTTATTGAAGCCAATGCCGCGAAAATGGCGGGTAAGCTCGTTGTGCCGTTTGCCACTTCCGGCAGTAGCGGCATGGGCAACACCGCCGCCGACATCCAACAGTTGGCGCCGCCAGCAAAAGTAATTGAAGGTCGCCGCTTCCGCGCGTCGGTCGACGCCGAAACACTCAAGGCGTGGGCGGAAAAAGTAACGAAATAAAGTTGAGGTGCGTTATGAAAGTTTTGGCGATCAACGGCAGTCCCCGCAAAAACTGGAATACCGATACCTTGCTGAAACAGGTTTTGCAGGGGGCGGAATCCGTCGGCGCGGCAACGGAAATGGTCTATCTCTACGACCTGACTTTCTGCGGTTGCAAAAGTTGCATGGCGTGCAAGCTGTGCAAGGAGCCGCGCCCAAATCGCTGTGTACTGCGCGACGACTTGAGTGTCGTGCTTGACAAGGCGCACGAAGCGGATGCCATAGTTATGGGCAGCCCGATTTATTTCGGCGAAACTACGGGGGAATTCCGCTCTTTTTTGGAGCGTTTCCTCTTTCAGTATCTCAATTACGATGACTACACCAAGCCGCTTAGCCCGGCGAAAAAGACCGCGATGATCTACACGATGAACTGTCCGGAGTCAATGTTTGGCCAGGTCGGCTACCATGAGCTCTTCCAGAGGTATGAAAACTGGATGAAACTCTATTTTGGTCATTGCGAAACGCTTATTGCCGCGGATACCTTGCAAGTGAAAGATTACGGTCGTTACCATCTCGGCATGTTCAACGGCGACGCTAAACATCTTCGCCACGAAACGGTTTTCCCGGAAGATTGCCGCAAAGCGTATGAGTTGGGGGCACGACTTGCCGTTTTGAAGTAGGAACTACTTACTCGCCGCCCAACCGGGCGGAGCGCCGTGCCAAAACCGTAACGAGTTCCCGCAACGACCGCCGCCGCCGCATCGACATACACATCAAAGTAAAGACGGAGTGCTGGCGACGGTAGGAATTTTCCGGGATAAAGCCGCGCGGGAAATAGGCGGCGAGCGCCGAGTCGAAGTCGGGAAACTCCGCCACCACCTGACGGCGTTCAAAGATGCGAAAGGTGTGCCCGGTCCGCTGTTTCCACGACACAAAAAGATAGGGCGAAAGCAACGAGCGGTCGAGTTTGCTTTTGGTGTACCCGGTAAGCGGCGCTTTTTCGGTGTCGAGGTAAACGCGGAGCAAGTTGCCGTCGCGGTCCTTGCCCATGACGCGGGTCATTTCCACGATCGTGCCCAGAAAGGGCGCTTTGACGATGATGAGCGATCGTTGCGGCAACAGAAATTGTTGCAGCGACGCCACCGGCTCGATCGCGTAAATATCCCTTTCGACCAGGGAATTTGAACTGACGGTATAACTGAGCATTTTGACTACCTTTGAGCCAGGTCAGCGCTCGGCATCCGCCGCCGCGACGCGGGCGTTGAAGCGCCGGGCGCCGGCGGAGATCGCCACTTTTTCGCGGATGCTCGCGCGTTGCCACTGCCGTTGGGCGAGGAGATCGATCGCCGCCCGCTGGGGATCGTTGAGCAACAAC
>JAZTWK010000042.1:0-1579 GCA_045635865.1 Victivallaceae bacterium | reverse complement strand
CACTGGCTGGATCTGGCGTGCTGGTTTTTCGCGCCGCAGGTGCCGGTGGAGATCACCGCTTGGGGTTCGACCCGGTTGAGCCACGGCGTCAACTTGAAGTTTTCCGAGGGCGATGCGGCGACGATCATTTTTGACGCCTGCGGTACTTTCGATTATCCCAAGGAAACTTACGAAGTTACCAGCAACGCGGCGCTCTTCCGCAATCTTTTCTTTGTCGAAAACGATTATTACGGCATTCCCGGCTTGAGCAAGGAGTTTTTCCCGCTTCAGCGCGGCGGCGATCTCGGCAACGGCGGTTTTGCCGCCTTTATGAAGTTGACCGACGAGCGCAACGCGGCGGCGGGCGGCAACCTCAAATCCAACTATGAAAATCTCATGGTCGACAAGGGGCACCGGTCGATGCTCGACGGTTTCGTCAAGGCGATCAAGGAGGATAAACCGTCGCCCTGCGACGAGTACGCCGGTTTGACGGCGACCTTGTTGGCGAAGTTGGCGATCCAGTCGATCCGGCTGAAACGGTCGCTCCCGGTGTTGCCTGAAGATTTGCGGCCCAGCGTATTGTAAGAGGTAAGAGTTATGAGCAAACCGGTTGGTTTCGGTATCATCGGCGCCGGCATGATCGCCGGACTGCACGCCAAGTCCATCAAGAGTTTGGAAAACTGCAAGCTCGTGGGTTTCTACGACTCCGCGGTGCAGTTTGCCCAGAAGCGGGCGGAGGAATTCGGTTGCAAAGCGTACGCGAGCTTTGAGGAGTTTCTCGCCGATCCGGAAATCGAGGCGGTGACTATCGCCACCCCGTCGGGGGCGCACATGAATTCGGTGATCGCCGCCGCCAACGCCGGCAAGCATATTTTCTGCGAGAAGCCGCTCGACGTCACGTTGGAAAAGATCCACGCCATGCTCGCGGCTTGCGAAAAGAATCACGTCCTGCTCGCCCCGGTGTTTCAGATCCGCTTCACCAAGCCGGTGCAGTTGCTTCGGCAGGCGATACAGGAGGGGCGCTTCGGCAAGATGATCCTCGCCAGCGCCCAGATGCGCTGGTATCGCAGTGAGGAGTATTACAAGGCGTCCAACTGGCGCGGCACTTGGGCGATGGATGGCGGCGGCGCGCTGATGAATCAGGCGATCCACATGATCGACTTGCTCATCTACATCACCGGCAGTCCCCAAGAAGTTTTCGCCTGGAGCGACACGCTGACCCACGACATCGAGGTCGAAGACACCTTGTGCGCGGCGGTCAAGTGGGCGAATGGTTCTTATGGCACGATCGAAGTCAGCACCTCGTGCGCGCCCGGCTTCCCCCGGCGCATGGAATTTTCCGGCAGTGCGGGTTCGGTCTCGTTTGAAGAGGAAGACATCATCCGGTGGGAATTCACCGATCCTCGCCCGGAAGATGCCCAGATTTTGGAGCTTTACAGCGGCAAATCCGACGCCAAGGGCGCGGCGAATCCCGCCAACATCAACCAGACCGGGCACGCCTGCCAGATCGACGATCTCGCCAAGGCGATCCGGCAGGGAACTCCCTTGCTCATCGACGGCAAGGAGGGGCGGCGGGCGGTCGAGCTGATCTGCGGCATTT
>JAZTWK010000041.1:0-7258 GCA_045635865.1 Victivallaceae bacterium | reverse complement strand
CGCCGTCGTGCGCTATGTGGATGAATCCGGAAATCCGGCGACGGAATTTCCCGCCAATCCCAACGGCAGTCTCCATTCGATCGCCGGTATCTGCGATCCGACCGGGCGGGTGTTCGGCCTGATGCCCCACCCCGAGGCGTTCCTCTCGCCTTACAATGCCCCGGATTGGACCCGCAACGGCGCCAAGTCCGAGGGCGAAGGCGTGGTCTTTTTCCGCAACGCCGTCGACTATATCGCGGATAATTTCTGAAAATAAGCAAATATCGGGGTTGGTTTTTCCTCAAAATCGACTTATAGTGTATAGCGGAGGTAAATTATGAGTGATTCTTTTGCTTTATTCAAGACGTCGCGCTGGGCATTGCTGCTGCGCGGAATAATTTTCCTGCTGTTGGGTATTCTCGCCTTTAACAACCCGGCGCAACTTATGAAAGCGATCACCATGGTGGTCGGAGTTTTTCTGCTGATCGACGGTGCGGCGATGCTGGCGGGGGCGCTGGCGGCGCCGGTGCGCCACGGCGGAATGATCTTCCTCTCGCTCATCGTCATTTTGCTGGGACTGGTGGCGCTTCTCTCGCCCGCCAAGACCAACGCGGTGCTGATGTGCATCATCGGGCTGTGGCTCTTTTTCAGCTCGATCCAAGATCTCGGTCTGCATTTGGCGATGCACGCTTCGCCGTGGAAATTTTTTTCGCCGATCCTGTCGCTCCTCTTGGGGCTCATCCTCTTTGTCTCCCCGTGGGCGGGCGTAGAGTTTTTCGGCATTTGGATCGGGATAATGATGATCTTTTCCGGAGTGTTCTCGATCGCCAGTGCGCTGACGATCTGGAGTTCCGCCCGCTAAAGACGCCACGATAAAAAAATCCCGCCGGTAATTCCCGACGGGATTTTTTGTGCCTTATTTGCCGATCGCCGCGGCGATCGCATCGAGGAAATCTTCGGCGGCGCGCGGTCGCCCCAAGGTAGCGGCGCGACTCGACCAATCCGCCAAGCGATCGGGATCACCCAACACCGTGAGAAACTCCGCGATCTTATCCGGAGTAAGTTCCGACTGCTCGATCACCTGCCCCGCCACGGAGGAAGCGTAGAAGCGGGCATTATCCAACTGATGATTTTCGGCGGCAAAGGGATAAGGGATCAAAAGCGCCGCCTTGCCGAAAAGCGCCAGTTCCGCCACCGTACTGCCGCCGGAGCGGGATACCACCACATCCGCCAGCGCCAGCAACACCCCCATTTCCGAGGTGCTTTCCAGCAAAAGCGGCGATAGGTCGCACCGCGCATAGGCTTCGCGGGTGGACTCCAACTTGCCGCGACCGGTCAAGTGGATGATCTGAATATCGGGCACTCCGCAACTATTTACGGCCTCCGGCACCAGTTCGTTGATCTTTGCCGCGCCCTGACTGCCGCCAAAGACCAGCAACACCGGGCGATCGGGCGAAAACTCCCGTTGCCACAACTCGGCGGCGCGCCGGGCGGCATCCGCCTTGCTCATTTCCCGCTGGGAAATCAACTCCGGACGCACCGGCATCCCGCAATCGATGATCGGGGCGGAACACTTGTCGCCGTTGACCGGGGGAAATCCCGCGCCCAGACCGCGCGCCCAAGAACTCAAAAAGCGGTTTGCCCGCCCGATCCGGGCGTTGCCGTCGTGCAGAAAAAGCGGAATTTTCAAACTTTTCGCCGCCCAAGCCACCGGCAACGAAGCAAACGACCCCATGCCGATCACGGCATCGGGGGAAAATTCCCGAAGCGCCCGCTTCGCTTCCCGAACCCCCTTGCACAAGCCGTAAACGAAACGGCAGGCGTTGCGCAAACTCCCGGGGCTGGGCATGGCGGTCAACGGCAGTCCGGTAATTCCCGCTTGGGCGGCAATGGCGATCTGCTCCGGAGCGTGCGCCCCGGAAAGCAACAGTCGGGTATTTTCACTTCCCGCGCACCGGGCGAGCGCCAAACCGGGGTAGAAATGCCCGCCGGTGCCGCCGCAGGTGATGACCAGTTTAAGCTGTTTACTCATGACGACGAAACCAATTTTGATTGTAGTCGGGGAAAATCGTATCCAAAGCGATCGACACAATGATCGCCGTGGCGAACATCACGGATAAAAGATTACTGCCGCCGTAGCTGAAAAACGGCGCCGACATCCCCTTGGTCGGGGCACTGCCGGAAACCACCGCCAGATTGATGATCGCCTGGATCATCACCCCCAAGGTGAGCGCAAATCCCGCGAGTTTGCCCTGCTTGTCGCGGGCGTACAGCGAAATTTTCAACGCCGCCACGGTGTAAACCACATAGCAGGCGATCACGGCGACGATGCCGACGAACCCCAATTCCTCACCCAAAATCGACAGGATGAAATCGGTATGATGCTCGGGCAGATACTTCGCCTTGAGCCGACTTTCCAAAAAGCCGACGCCGTGCCACCCGCCGGAGCCCAACGCGATCTTGCTCAACCACAACTGGTAGCCGCTGCCATCCATGGTCTGCTCGGGGTGCAAAAAGGTCTGCACCCGCGCCAAGCGTACCGCGTCAAACAAAAATACATACGCCCCCGCCAGCACGATCAGCAATCCCGGCAACACCAGATAGCGCAAATACAATCCGGCGGCAAACATGGTCAAAAAGGCGACCGCCGCCACCAATGCCGTCGTGCCCAAGTCCTTGCCGATCACGATGCTCAAGCAAGTGGCGCCGACCACCGCACCAAGTTTGAGGAATCCGCCGTTCCACCGCAAGAGCGCAAAAGTGCGGCTGTTTTCCGAGCAGAACTTGGCGACGAAAAGCGCCAAGGCGAGCTTGGCGAATTCCGATGGCTGGATCGATATCGAGCCGAAACGGATCCACCGGTAGCCGCCCTTGACCGGGGCGAACCCGAAGCGGGCGACCAACAATCCCACCAGACAGGCGCCGAGCAGGATCGGGCTGATCTTGATCAACCGTCGATAGCCGATCCCCACCAGCGCCAAACTTCCCGCCAGACCGATCGCCACCCACATCAACTGCTTGACGAATTGTTTGCTCCCCTGAACTCCGAAACTGGCGGAATAGAGCATCACCAGCCCGAAAGAGATCATCAGCACGGTGACCAAGATCAGCACCGACAGCGCCGGAGTGACCGAGCCCGCCTGATGCTCCTCGGGAGTTACCGTTTTGGGGGAGAAACTTTCGATTTGGGGCATTGGCGCACCTGACTTGCCGCTACTCGATCACCACTTTGGCTCCGGCGGGGATCGCCGTGATCTTCCGCGCCTTGACCAATTCGGCGACATCGGCGTCGTCGACGGCAAGGTAAGGCGCGATCTCCACTTGGGCGCCCGCGCCGACTTCCACGCCCGCCGCCCGCAGTCGCCGGATATCGCGGGCGATCAGCATTTCCCGACAGCTCTCGGCGGAATCGACGCCGGTGGCATTCTTGGTCGGGGCGAAAACTTCCGATCGCACACACTCCAAAACGAGCGTCCGCTCCGCCAGCGGCAGAGCGTCGAAAATGAACGACTCCAACTTCACCCCGTTGGGGGCTTCCGGTGCGACCGGATTGCCCGCGGCGTCAATGCAGGGGATCTTTTTATCCGCCCGGTGCCACGGCAACTGCAATTTGCCGCCGGCGGTGAGCGCTTCCACAAAATTTCGGTCGATGACGTGGATCGCCGGACTGCCGGCGATGTAGGCGAGCGTGCCGTCGGGCAGCCGCTTTTCCGCCAGTTCGGTGGGCAGATCGCTGTACTCGATGATCTGCAGCCGATGGTTGGAAACGCAGAAGTTGCCGAGTTTTTCCTGACTGTTGGTCTTGGCGAGCATCACCGCGCTCATCTGGGAATTGGTCAACCGGTGCAGACCGATGAACCGCGGCGACAACACCGGCACCAAGGGGTTGTCCACTTGGAAGTAGGAAATATACTCGACCCCGGCCTTTTCCATGCGCGCGAGCGCGCCGGACTTCCGCAGGGCGAGCAAGGTGCCGCCGTGACCGTCGGGCGAGAGCGCCAGACTGCCCAAATTGCTCATCAGGAGTTTGCCGTCGTAACCGATCGCCGGCATCGTGCCCTGGGTGAAAAAGAAAACCTGATCTTCACTCAAGCCGAAATAGTTGTTTTGCGCAAAAAACCGGGTGGTCGCCTCGTGATTGAGCAAACTGGTCATAATGAACCAGAGGATCTTGACCTGATACTTTTCCTGCGCCTTGCGGATGCCGCCGGCAAAGTAGCTGAAAAGACTGCGGCCACTCAAAGGCGCAATGGGATAAGTTCCCTTGGGACCGTCGAAGCCCAACCGGGTGCCCTGCCCGCCGGCAACGGTAAGACAGGCGACTTTGCCGGCGCGGATCAGCGCCTCGCCCTCGGCTTCCGCGCGGCGGTAGAGTTCCGCCTGCCCGGCATCGGCGGGGCGATCGGGGTAGTAACTCGCCGGCGCGAGATCGGCGGGAATTTCGATTTTCGGGCGATTGAGCACATATTTTTCCACCAATTCGGGGAGCGCGGCAAAATCGACGCCGCCGAGCTGTTCGGCATAGTGCCGTTGCGCGGCTTCATCCAGTTTGTCCCAATACTTCAGCAGATGTTCCTGACCTGCCGCGATGATTTTTTCCTGCAGTTGTTTATCCAGTTGCATAACCATTTCCCTCGTAGGTTTTGAGTTGATCAATCCATTTCCACCATCAGCGTCACCGGGCCGTCGTTGCAAAGATATACCTGCATATCGGCGCCGAATTTCCCGGTGGCGACCGTCACCCCCTGCTCGCGCAGGGCGGCAATAAACTTTTCATACAGCGGGATCGCCACTTCCGGCCGGGCGGCGGCGGTAAAGGACGGCCGCCGACCACTGCCGTGCGTATCCCCATAAAGCGTAAATTGCGACACGACCAGAATTTCCCCGCCGGTTTCCGGCAAGCTCAAATTCATTTTGCCGTTATCGTCCTCAAAGATCCGCAAATTGACGCATTTTTTCGCCAGACTCGCGGCGGTCTCCTCGGTGTCGCCCAAGGTGACGCCGAGCAAAATCATCAACCCGTGCGGAATTTGCCCGACCACCTCGCCGGCAATTTCCACCCGGGCTTCCCGGCAACGCTGGATCAACGCCCTCATCGGATCAGCCGGGTGAACTCGTTGCGGGTGGCAAGTTCGCGGCGGAAACTGCCCAACATGGAACTCGTGGTCATCACCGAGTGCTGTTTTTCCACCCCGCGCATTTGCATACACAGGTGTTGAGCCTCGATGACCACCCCCACGCCCTCGCAATTCAACACCTTGAGCAGGCTTTGGGCGATCTCGCTGGTCAGTCGCTCCTGGATCTGCAACCGCCGGGCGAACATTTCGACGATCCGGGCAACTTTGCTCACCCCGATCACCTTGCCGTTGGGGATATAGCCGACGTGGCACTTGCCGAAAAAGGGCAGTAAATGGTGTTCGCACATGCTGAAAAACTCGATGTCGCGCACGATCACCATATCGTCGGAAGTCGCGTCAAAGAGCGCGCCGTTGACCACCTCGTCAAGTTTCATCGAGTAACCGCGGGTGAGGTACTGCCAACTCCGGGCGACTCGGCCGGGAGTTTTCAGCAAGCCTTCGCGTTCCGGGTCCTCGCCGATCTCGCGCAACAGATTGCGGATCAAATCTTCCATGGCGCTCACATCCATTCTTTGGTCGCTTCAAACAAGGCGTCGGCGATCACCCGGTGACCGATCGGGAGCGGGTGCACTCCATCGCGCAAAACCTGATCCTCGCCGTAAATTTTAGCGGCGGCATCAAGTTTTTCCTGCAACGGCACAAACGTCAAATTATAATCCGCGGCGATCGAACGGACGATTTTCGCCCGCTCCGGAACTTCCCGCGGGAACTTCTCGTCCCACTCCGTCACGACGCCGAAATTCAAAATGTAAGGCTCCAGCAAAGCGATCTTGATTTCCGGGAACTGTTCAAGCGTCCACTGGATCAGCATCCGATAGGCTTCTTCGTAGTGCGGGATCGACACCCCATTGCTGTTTTCGGCTTCATGCCAAGTGTCGTTGACGCCGACGAGGATCGACAAATAATTCGGCTGCAAATTGAGCGTATCGCGTTTCCACCGCGCCAATAGATCGACGACCCGGTTACCGGAAATTCCCCGGTTGAAAAATTCCCAGCCCGCCCGCGGGTGATCGTAAAGCACTCGCGCAGCAAATAAATCCGGATAACCGCTCCCCAACGCCAGATTGTGATTAGCGACGTTTTCTACGTCGCGCACCCGGCAACAATCGGTGATCGAGTCACCCTGAAACAACCATCTTTTTCCCATGATATCCTCCGTAAGTTTAGCCTAAAAACTCCATTCGTGCAAATGATCGCCCAGCGGGGGCACAATCGCGCCCGCCAATTCGGTGGCGATGGAATTCATGCCGCTCCACTCCACCTGAAAATAGTCGCGCAAAAAGCTGTGCATATCGGGAAACGCCAAGGTGCAGGGCAAGGACTCCTTGGCGCCGAAAGCCCGGTCGATGACTTGGCGAACTTCCTCGATCACCCGCCCGACTTGGATCAGATCCGGCACGACCATCATTTCCGTAAGCGGCGGCTGCCAGTTCTTCCACTTGGCGTAATCCATTATCAGAAAATAGAAGCGGATCGAGGGCACGATCGTATTCATCCCCCCTACCCGCAAAATGCCGTTTTCCACCAAATCCGCGCCGGATGGCGACAACAGCGGCACCCAGTCGCTCTGGTTGAATTGCGGCGGCTCGAATACGGAAATATCCAGCGGCGTATCCGCAATTTTTCGCTCGTAATGGCGCGCCATTTCCAAGAGAAACATCGGGGTGGCTTCGGGGATATCCAACTTTTTGGTCGCCGCCATCACCTCGTCCAAGATCCGTTCAAATCGTTCCGGCGAACAGGCGATGTGGCGGCGGAGCAAGGTTTCCAACACGTCGCGGGAACCCGTACTGACGGTGATGACCGACATCGAACCGCCGGCGGCATACCGTCGGGCGACGTCGGGGAAGCCGCTGTTTTCCAAAAAGCGGACGATCGCGGCATCGATCTCGCCCCGCCCGAAAATGCGTTCCGGCCGGGCGACATCGCGCAAGCTCACCTCCACCGCCAGCGCGATATCTGCGCTCAAATGCGCCGAGTCCGGGCGCCCCACGGCGAGGAAGCAACCATAGAGCCGTTGCTTGAGTTCCTCAATGCGAAACTCCTCTTTCGAGCCATCCGGTTCCAAAATGAATATGGGTGCGGGAGAAAACGCCATTTTTCCGCCTTACTTGAGGTGCAGAACATCCTGCATGTCGTAG
>JAZTWK010000040.1:0-114082 GCA_045635865.1 Victivallaceae bacterium | reverse complement strand
AGCTGAATGATTTCAGCTACGTTGCCGCGCAGGGCATCGAGTCGTGCTTCGTTGACTGCACCAGCGATGAGCTGTGCACCGGCGACGACGAGATCTGAAGTCAACTCAATTACCCCGAGCGGCGGGAAGCGATTCCCGCCGGTTTTTTTGCCTCCGCGTCGGCATCGCCCTTGAAAAATAGTTAATGCGGATATATATTAAAAGACGACAAATGATTAAAACATAAGGGTTATGCGGAAATGAAATTCACTTACAGCAAACCGGAATTGGTGGATTACACCTTTGTTGCCGCGCAGGGCATCACCCCGTCGTGCTTCGTTGACTGCACCAGCGATGAGTTGTGCACCAGCGACGACGAAATTTAACGCTCCCCGACAGCAAGAGCAAAAAAACAACGGCAGGGAATTTTCCCTGCCGTTTGGTTTTTGATGAGCTTGTGCTTACAGCTGATTCAGCGTTTTCAGCGACTGCTCAACGGCGATATCGCCCGCTTCGGGCTTGAAAACGTAGGGATTGATCATTTTCCGGCAGGAGTACTCGTAGCCGCCGGCGGCGATCGCCGAGCGGTCGGGCATATAAGTCAAGTGCCCGTTGACGTTGCTCACGCACAAAGTGTACTCAAATTTGCCGTATTTGCGCAGCCGCAGCGAGAAAATCGAAAACATTTCCATCGGAAACGGCACGATCGCCAGACTGCCCAAAACCACGATCGACTGCGAAAAACTCCGCTCCGGGCGCGGCGGCTCCTGATAGGCTTTTACTACCATATCCGCCATGTTGCATTCGTCGGGCGAGGGTTTGCGCGCCAAAATTTCCTGCGCTTCGGCTTCGCTCATGTGGATAGCCTGCGGCAAGGTGATGGTGTGCGTCAATATTTTGAGCGGCAGATCCGTGCGGAAGTCGCGCTGAGCTTCCAAAAGCCGCAACACGTCGGTCGCCGCCCGCAAACCCACTTCCAAAACCGAGTAGATGCCGTCGCCGCAACCGGCGGAAAAACCGCAGGCGGTTCCGTCATCGTCTACCATATAGCGGTTGGTGCGCGGCCCGGAGTCGCCCAGCGCCCCGTTGATGAATACGATCGGAATATCCGGGTAGCGCGAAGTGTGGAGCCGGTCGCGCATTGCGCCGCACCAGTCGCTCGAAATATCGGTGGTGATCCCCATGGCGGTATTGTGCGCGCTCAAGTGAACGAAAATCCCCAAAGTGTCTTGCGTTTCGACGTCGACGAAGCGGGCGACGGTGAGATAATCGTCGTGGATCATATGGGGGTCTTCGAGGAGCAGATTGATCCGACCCGTCGTGTGGGTGCTGCGCCGGGAAACCCCGGTCTCGGTCTTGCCCGCCGAGATCGCCATCGCCGCCGGTCGGGCGGAATCTTTCGCCTTTTTCACCGCTTCGGCGATGCCCGGGATCGAGGCACGCGCGTAGGCCGCGCCGGTCTGGTCGGGATCGTAAGCCCCCCGCCACTTGCAGATCGCCACGGTGGTGTTGGGCGCCGAGTGCGTGTGCGTACAGCACAGCAAAATATGGTCGCCGGGGATACCGGTCGCCGCGGTGACGCCCTGCTGGATCTCGGCGGAAAGAACTTCATCCACAAAGCACCAGTCGAGGCTCACGACCGCCGCTTCGGTGTCGCCGTCGGCGAGGTACATCGCCGAGGCGAGCAAGGGCGAATGCACGTTGGTCGCCAACCGCTCCGGGCGGCCGTAACCGGTGAGGTAAATTCCCAGTTCCGGGGTGATGTCGGTGACTGCAAATCCTGCTTTCATAACCAAATTCTCCTATTTGGGTGGTTTACGCCCTTACCTTACTGCCGCGAGGCGCAATTTTCAAGATGGCAAAACTGCTTTTAGTCCATCAAACCTGCTTTTTTGTCGCCAAAGCTCATAGGAATTTTGCCGCCATCGCGCCAAAAATTTTTGCCGCGGTGGTACTGGTGCGCGAAAAGGGCGCGCCCGCGTCGCCGCCCCGGCAGATCGCCGGGTCGATCGGGAGCTTCGCCAAGAGCGGCACGCCGTACTCCGCCGCCAGTTTTTCGCCCGCGCCGCCGGGGAAAATTTCGGTAAGTTTGCCGCAGTGCGGGCAGACGAAGCCGGAAAAGTTTTCCACGATCCCGGCGACGGGCAGCCCCAGTTCGCGGCAGAAAGTGAGCGAGCGGGCGACGTCCGCCGCCGCCACGTCTTGCGGGGAAGTGACGATGAGCGCCTGCGTTTTTTCGTTTCCGAGCACTTGGCAGACGGTGAGCGGCTCGTCGCCGGTGCCCGGGGGCGCATCGACCACGAGGAAATCCAGTTCTCCCCACTCCGCGTCGGCGAGGAACTGCCGGATCACCCCGATCTTGACCGGACCGCGCCAGACCACCGCCGCATCGGGCGTTTCCAAAAAGAAGCCGATGCTCAACACCTTGAGCGTGCCGATCTCGACCGGGAGCAGCTTCCCGGCATCATTGAGACTGGCTTCGGCGTTTTCCAAGTGGAGCATTTTGGGCACGCTGGGGCCGTGGACGTCAACGTCGAGCAGACCCACCCGCTTGCCCTCGGTGGCGAGCGTGAGCGCCAGATTGACCGCGACGGTGCTCTTGCCGACGCCGCCCTTGCCGGATATTACCACGATGCTCCGGTCGATTTTGGCGAGATTTTCCTGCAGGCGCAACTCTTCCTGATTTTGACTGTTGGCGGAGCAGGATTCGCAACTGCCGCCGGACGGGCACGCCGCGCCGGTGGAAGGGCAGACTTTGGTCGATTCGTCACTCATAAAAACCTCCTGTTGAGCTGAATTTTTGCCTCGGGATAATATACCGCCGGTGGGGCGATTTGGCAAAAAAAATTCCGCCCGGGAAATCCCCCCGGGCGGAGCGATGATCGCGATCGCGCTTACTTTTCGTCGCCGGGAACGGTGACGAAGTACTTGACGCGGTTGGTCTTGACCAAATTATCCAAGTAGGCGTTGAGCGCCTGACGCGCCTTTTGCCCGGAAAGGAAATTGACCAGGCTGTCTTTGACCACTTCAAAGGGGATCTTCTCGTCCTTGGGCGCGACGTCGCGGCGGATGATGTGGTAGCCGAACTGGGTCTTGACCACGCCGGAAATTTCATTTTCCTGCAGCTTGGCGACGGCTTCCTCAAACTCGGGCACCATGTCGCCCTTGTTGAAGCCGCCCAGCGTGCCGCCCTGCTCCTTGCTGGGGCAGTCGCTCTGCGCCTTGGCGATCTCGGCAAACTTGGCGGGCTCCGCCTTGACCTGCGCGAGAATGTCGGCGGCCTTCTTTTCGGCGGCGGCGCGCTCGTCGTCACCGGCATTTGCCTTGAGCTGGACCAAAATGTGGCTGGCGGAGAAATCCGAACCTTTCTTGACGAACATCGCCGGGTTGTCGTCGTAGAACTTTTTGGCTTCGTCGGCGGTGGCTTCCTCCAGCTTCACTTCCTTTTCGAGGAACATCTGCTGGATCGCGCCCTTGCGCAACTCCTCGTTGCTGAAAAGCTCATCGATGAATTGATCCATCGTCTGCTTTTTGGTGGCGAGGAACTGCTGCAGCTGCTGCTGCGGCCAGTTCGCCATCTGCTTGCGGATGAACTCTTTGACTTCGGCGTCGCCGGGGGCAAACTTCGCCTTGGCGGCGGCGTCGGCGATCAGCTGATTGAGCGCCATGAACTTGGTCTGCGCCCCGATCGCCATTTCCGCATCCTTTTCGGAAAGGTCGGCGGGCAGCTGACCGCCCAGCATCTTGGTGATGCCGGCAACGACTTCCGCCTTGGTGATCTTGGTGCCGTTGACTTCGGCGACGACTTCCGGGAACTTTTTCCACGGATCGGCGGGGGCTTGCGCCGCTGGAGCCTGCTCGCTCGCTTCCTTGACGGCTGCCGGGGCATCTTCGGCGACGAGCGCCACGGCGCCCAGCGCCAAGACCGCACTCAAAGTGTACTTGAACATAACTGGATCCTTTCTTTTTCGGTTGAAACCACTTTCGGTTCTACGCTTCTAATATAATGCGCACGCACCCTAAAATCAACGAAATCCCCGAAAAAAGCAAAAAAAACCGCCAATTACCTACAAAAAAAATTGTCAAAAAATCTTTTTGGGTGTATATTAGGTCGGGAAATTTTAAAATCCTAACCAGGAGTTGGTGGCTATGCGCATACTCATTACCGGCGGAGCCGGCTTCATCGGCAGTCATTTGGCGGAGCATTTTCAGGGCAAGGCGGACGTCCGCGTGCTCGACAATCTGCGCAGCGGCTATCGCCGCAACCTCGACAATCTCGACGTCGAATTCATCGAGGGCGACATCTGCGACCGCGACGCCGTCGACAGTGCCATGCAGGGAGTCGATTACGTCTTTCATCTGGCGGCGATGATCAGCGTGCCGGAGTCGATGACCAAGATCACCGAGTGCATCGACATCAACGGCAAGGGTTTGATCAACGTGCTCGAATCCGCCGCCGCCAACAAAGTGAAAAAACTCTGCTTTTCCACTTCGGCGGCGATCTACGGCGACAACCCGATCGTGCCCAAACTCGAAACCATGCTTCCGGAGCCCAAGAGCCCCTACGCCGTCACCAAGCTCGACGGCGAATACTACTGCAAAATGTTTACCGCCGAGCGCGGCCTGCCGACCGCCTGTCTGCGTTATTTCAACGTCTTCGGCCCCCGGCAGGACCCCAAGAGCGCTTACGCGGCGGCGGTGCCGATTTTCATCGCCAAGGCGCTCAACGACGACCCGATCACCATTTTCGGCGACGGCGAGCAGACCCGCGATTTCGTTTTTGTGAAAGACGTCGTCGGCGCCAACGCCTTTTTCGCCCGGAGCCGCCACACCGGCGTTTTCAACGTCGCCTGCGGCGGGCGGATCACCATCAATGATCTCGCCAAAGAGATCATCCGGTTGACCGGCTCCAAGTCGGAGATCCTGCATCTGCCCGAGCGCGCCGGCGATGTCAAGCACTCGATGGCGTGCGTCGACAAGCTCGACGACGCCGGTTATCGGCGCAAATATACCTTCGCCGAAGGTTTGGACATCACGATCAAGGCCTATCGTCAGGCCATGGGCAAGTAATCAACCGTTAAGGGATAAACGATGAATAAAAACTGGAAATTCGATACTCTGGCGGTGCAGGCGGGCTACGATCCCGCCAACGGCGATTCCCGGATCGCCCCGATCGTGCAGGCGACCACCTACAAGTACAAAGACGTGCAGAGCGTCGCCGATCTTTTCGACCTCAAGGCGGCGGGCTTTTTCTACACCCGGCTCGCCAACCCGACCGTGGACGTCTTTGAAAAGAAAGTCGCCGCGCTCGAGGGCGGCGTGATGGCGGTCGCGCTGTCGAGCGGTCAGGCGGCGAGCGCCTTTTCGCTGCTCAACATCGCCAAGTGCGGCGATCACATCGTGGCGGCGAGCACCCTTTACGGCGGCACCGTTTCGCTCTTTACCAATACGCTCAAAAAGGCGGGCATTGAATTCACTTTCGTTTCCGGCACCGCAGATGAGGCGGAAATTCAGGCGGCGATGCGCCCCAACACCAAGGCGGTTTTCATCGAAACGCTCGCCAATCCGGCGCTGGTCGTCGCCGACATCGAGCTTTTCGCCAAGGTCGCCCACGCCAATCAGGTGCCGCTGGTGGTCGACAACACCTTCCCGACCCCGGCGCTCTGCCGGCCCTTTGAATTCGGCGCCGACATCGTCACCCACTCGAGCAGCAAGTACCTCGACGGTCACGGCACCAGCGTCGGCGGCGTGGTGGTGGAAAAGGGCGGTTTCGACTGGGCGTGCGGCAAGTTCCCGGAATTCACCGAGCCGGATAAAAGCTATCACGGCTTGATCTATACCCGCGATTTCGCCGCCGCGCCGTTTTCGGTCAAGCTCCGGGTGCAGCTGGTGCGCGACTACGGTATCCCGATGATGCCGTTCAACGCCTTTTTGACCAACCTGGGCACCGAGACGCTCCCCCTGCGGATGCGCCGCCACAGCGACAGCGCGCTGCAGGTGGCGAAGTATTTGCAGAACCACCCCAAAGTGGCGTGGATCAAGTACCCCGGCTTGCCCGGCGACGCCGATTACGAGCGGGCGCAGAAGTATCTGCCCAACGGCGCTTCCGGCGTGATTATTTTCGGCGCCAAGGGCGGCCGCGCCGCCAGCGAGAGTCTGATGAATCACCTGCAGTTGGCGGCGATCGTCGTCCACGTGGCGGACGCCCGCACCGGCGTGTTGCACCCGGCGAGCATGACTCACCGGCAACTCTCGGATAGCGAACTTGTCGCCGCGGGTGTTTCGCCGGACTTGATCCGGTTGAGCATCGGGCTGGAAGACCCCGAAGACATCATCGCGGACTTCGAGCAGGCGTTTGAGCAGATTTAAGGTAAACAGGGCGCAGTCGGCATGAGTTCGTACTACCGGTTTCACGACGTAGATCGCTACGACACTCCGGAGGGGGTGAAAAAGTCCTGGCTTTTTCCCCTTCTGGGGCATTGCCGCGCCTATTTTTACTGGGATAACTTTTACACCTTTGCCATTTCCGGCATGGCGGCGCGCCGCGGCAAGCTGGATAAGGATGCGCAGATCCGCCTTTCCAGCCGCAACATCGACCTCATCGAGCGGTGCGGCGGCAAGCTCCACCTGCGGGGGCTGAATAATTTGCGCGCCGTCGCCGATCGCCCGGTGGTGGTGATCGCCAACCACATGAGTCTGCTCGAAACCGGCATACTCCACGCGATCTGCCGCGAGTACCTCGACTTTTCCTTTGTCATCAAGGAATCGTTGATGCACACGGCGTTTATGAAAGACATCCTCAAATCCTTTGACGCGATCCCGGTCACCCGGTGCAATCCGCGCGAGGACCTCAAGGCGGTGCTGACCCACGGCAAGCGGATCCTTGCCGGCGGGCGGTCGATCATCATTTTCCCGCAGGCGACCCGGAGCACGGAGTTCAACCCGGCGGAATTCAGTTCGCTGGGGGTGAAACTCGCCCAGCGGGCGCAGGTGCCGATCCTGCCGCTCGCGCTCAAGACCGACATCGTCGGCAACGGCCGCGGCAAACTTAAAGACTTGGGGCCGATCGACATAAAAAAAGAAGTGTGGTTTGAATTCGACGCGGCGCAGGAAATTTCCGACGATGCCGCCGCGCACCAGAAGCAGATCACCGACTTCATCGCCGACAGGTTGAACTTGTGGCGGGAATTGGAAAAGGAGCCGCGTCAATGAAGCGAATACTGATCGCCTCGATCGCGCTGTTGACGGCGACGATCCTTTCCGCAATAAGCGTTGACGACGTCAAGCAGTTCAAGGCGGACAAGTGGTCGATCGTCGGCAAAAACATCATGGTGTCCGGCGGGGTCCACGTGCCGGTGGGCGAGTTGGAACTCTACGCCGACGAAGCGGTCGTCAACTTGGAAAACGGCGACGTCGAGGCGGTCGGCAACGTCCGGCTCTACCGCTGGAAAACCACCCAGGGGTTGGTGACTCCGGCGGAACTTGCCATGCTCAAAAACCAAAACAACATCATCGTCAACGCCACCGGCATTTCCGGCGACATCTGGGGCACGCGCAACCTCAAGGTCACCGGCTTGGTGATGCAGGATCAGATTTCCGCCCGCCGGGCGGTCGGCAACTACAAAACCGGCTATTTCCGCTTCGACAATTTGAATTTGCGCATGGAAAGCACCGCCTGCCGGGCGCGCGCCGGCGAACGCTTGCCCAACGGCACGATCATCGTCGAAGACGCGGAATTCAGTACCTGCAAATATCTGCACGACGACAACGCGCACTACTCGATATCCGCCAACCGGGCGACCCTGACCCCCTACGCTTCGGATCTGCCCGGGGTGGAGGATATCCGGGTGGGGACGGGCGATTACGCGATCACCATGCTCAACGGCTTCGTCAAGGTTTACGGCGTGCCGCTGTTGTGGCTGCCCGCCTTTTACAAGCCCCGCGACGAATCGTTGCGATTGTTCAGCATCCAAATGGGTAAGAGCAGCGGCTGGGGCTACTATGTGATGATGTCGCGGCGCTTCAACTTTACGGACTATCCCAACAGTTCGGTCAAGCTGATGGCGGATTACTACAACCTCCGCGGCTGGGGCTTCGGCGCGACGGGGCGCTTTGCGCTGGAAAACAGCCGCACCGATCTTTTCGCCTACACGATCTACGACCTGCGGCCCGCCGAGGACGTGGACTATGACAAATACCGGATCCGGGTGCCGCATTTCCGCTACGACCTGCGCTTGAGCAACGTCACCCACATCACTCCGCGCTTGGATTTCCGGGGCGCGATCGAGTATTCGAGCGATCCCTACGTCGCCCGGGACTATTTCCGCGACCGCTACACGAGCAACCCGATGCCGGCGACCTACGCCGCCTTGGAGCAACAGTTTGACCACTTCAGCGCGTCGATCTACTACCGGCCGCGGATCAACACCTTTTATACGGTGGTGGAAAAGGTGCCGGAAGTCCGGCTGGACGTTCATCGGCAGGAGCTTTTCAACACCAACATCTACTATCAGGGCGGGATGACCGCCGGATATGACCAGATGCGGTGGATCAAATTCAACGAAAACTTCGACATTCCCGACACCCGGTTGCACAACTATCAGAGTTTCCGGTTCAGCATGACCCACTTCCTCTACTATCCGCTGAACTTCAACTTCATCAACATCGTGCCGCGCGCCGGCGTGAAGTTTTTGGCGTACAGCAACTCCAGCAAAAACAAAGTTTCGACCGACGATCTGCTCAATATGTTCCGGGCGGCGAGTCCGGACGGCACCCGGCCGATCGTCCTCAATCAATACGACAACCGCGGGGGCGCCCGCGCCCGGCTCGCCGCCGAGTTGGGCTTTGAGGCGTCGACCAAGATCCACAACACCTGGCTGAATGCCCGCAACCGCATCCTGCGGATCGACGGCTTGCGGCACATCATGCGCCCCTACGTCAACTACACTTATTTGGATGTCTGGGGCGCGGATCGCCGCCACATCTACTATTTTGACGACGAGGACCGGATCCGGCGTCAGCACTTTTTCCGCTTCGGCTTGGAAAACCGCCTGCAAACCCGCGACGGCAGCAGCATGCGCGACTGGTTCACCATGGAAAACTACTGGGACTTCCACTTTGAGCGTTCGCCCGGTTTCGGCGGGGTGAAGCGCTTCAGCCAGATCGGCAACTTCTGCACCATCTTGACCGCCAACCCGATCAAGAATTTGACCATCAGCACCGGCTTCGCCATCGACCCGACCAACCAGAATGGCGAGGTGCCGGATACCGTGCGCAAGGGCCGCAACGTCGGCAAGACCGGTTTGAACTGCCGCTGGCTCAACCGCTGGTACGTGTCGATCAGCTACTCCCCGATCGACGACGTGAAGATCACGTTGGCGTACAACTACAACCGCCCCTACGCCGCCCGGAGCGCCTACTCGATGGGTTCGACGCTGACCGAGCTGGATTCGGGGGGCTTCTTCGACAAGTATTGCAACGATCACAACGAATCGATCTCCGCGTCGATCTCGATGCCGCTCACTCCGGATCGCCGGACGATGGGTTCCGCCCGGATCCGCTACGATATCTACAAGGGCAACATCGACACGATCGACTTTTTCATCGCGCGGCGCTTCCACTGCCTGGAAGTCAGCTTCAATTTGGGTTTCAGCCGCGATTTCGACAAAAACCGTTGGGAAACCGCGTACTCGATCCAGGCGCAACTGGTGGGGCTGGAGTCGCCGGAAGGATTCACCGGGAACTCCATGCTCAGCGGCGCCAACGGCACGTTGCGGACTCCGGATTTCCGCAATGTCTATTGATTTTTAACTGGGAGCGCAAAAAATGTTCATCCTGACCGGGGGCGCCGGACTGATCGGCAGTGCGTTGCTGTGGAAACTCAACCGGGTCGGGATCGACGACGTGTTGGTGGTCGATCACCTCGGCGAAACATCCGACAAGTGGAAAAATTTGGCGCCGTTGCGCTTTGCCGACTACCGGGAAAAGGGGGAATTTCGGGAAATGCTCCGCGCCGGCAAGTTTGCCGGGGCGAAGATCGACGGGGTGCTCCACCTCGGCGCCTGCTCATCCACCACCGAAAAAAATGCTTCCTACCTCGTGGACAACAACTTCCGCTACACCGCCGAACTGGCGGAGTTTTGCGTGGCGCGCAAGATCCGCATGGTTTACGCTTCCAGTTGCGCCACTTACGGCGACGGCAGTTGCGGCTACCGCGACGACGAAAGCACGATCGACAAGTTGCGGCCGCTCAATATGTATGGTTACAGCAAACAGCTTTTCGACCTCTACGCCCGGCGGCGCGGCTACTTGGATCAGCTCGTCGGGTGCAAATTTTCCAACATTTACGGCCCCAACGAAAACCACAAAGGGGAAATGCGTTCGGTGATGATGCGCGCCTTTGAGCAGATATCCGCCACCGGGACCATGAAACTTTTCCGCTCCTACCGGCCGGAGTACGCCGACGGCGAGCAGAAACGGGATTTCCTCTACGTCAAAGACGCGGTGGAAATGGTCTATTTTCTCTTGGGCAAATCCGGCGCCGCCGGGCTTTACAACATCGGCAGCGGCGAGGCGGAAACCTGGAACCGGCTCGTCAAGGCGGTCTTTGCCGCCATGGATAAACCGGTGCGGATCAACTATATCGACATGCCGGAAAGTCTGCGCGACCGCTACCAGTACTACACCTGCGCGGAGATCAATAAGCTCCGCGCCCTCGGATATTCCGCCCCGACGACGACGCTCGAAGCGGCGGCGGCGGACTACGTCGGCAACTATCTCGCCCCCGGGCGGCACTTGGGCGACGAATGAACGACGGAGTTTCGGGGCGGAGCCTGCTTTCGGCGGCTTCGGGGATCGCCCGGATCGAAGCGGGCGGCACGACCCTCGACGATTTCCTCGACCGCGAAGTGCCCGGCGATCGCCGCCGGATCGTCAGCCACTTGCTCTTTAACTATTTTCGCCACCGCCGGTTTATCAACGGCGTGGCGGCAGACTGTTTGACGCATCCCCCCCGCCGCGAAGTGGAAACCCTGCTCCTCGCCGCGCTGACCCGCATCCTCTTTCAAACCGGGAGCGCTCCGGAGTCGGCAATCAACGTGGCGGTGGAATGCGCCAAGCGTTGCCGCGGCGACAAGCTGCTCAACGCGGTGTTGCGCCGGGTCTTGCGCGAAGCGCCCCGCCCGGAAAACCCGGTGGCGGAGTTGCCCGACGCGTTGCGGCAAAGTTGGGAAGCGCAATTTTCCCCGGCGGAAGTGGCGCATCTTGCCGAATTGATCCAGACCCCCAGCCCGGTCACCTTTCGGTTGATCGGGGATGCGGAACTGCCGCCGGAGGCTCCGGCGACGCCGGTGCCCGCCCCGGGCGGATTCCGCTTTTTGGTTACCGACGCTCCCGACTATTTTCTCGCCGGTGGAATGGTCGAACGCGGCGAAATTTACTTTCAGGACCCGGCGACGGCGGGGGCGGTCGCGTTGCCGGATTTTACTGACGTCAAGCGCGTGCTCGACGTCGGCGCCGCCCCCGGCGGCAAAAGTCTGATGCTCTGGGAAAAACTTTCCGCCGACGCCCGGCTGGTCGCGCTGGATCGTTCGGCGGCGCGGCAAAAGCGCACCCGGGAAAACTTTGCCCGCACCCGCTGCCCCGGGGAAGTGGTGGTCGGCGACATCCGGGAGTTTACCGGGGAATTCGATCTCGTCTTTCTGGACGCCCCGTGCAGCAACAGCGGGGTCTTTCGCCGGCGGCCCGATGCGATGCTCAACTACAATTTGGAGCAACTGGAAAAACTTACCAGACTGCAGGGGGAACTCCTCGCGGCGGCGGCGGCGGCGGTCGCGCCCGGCGGTCAACTCGTTTACAGCACTTGCAGTATCGAAAAAGCGGAAAATACCGCGGTAGTGGAAAAATTTCTTGCCGAACACCCCGAATTCCGCTTGAATCAGGCGGAGATCCGGTTGCCGGAAAACTGCCGGGACGGCGCGGGGGCGGCATATTTGAGTAAAGAGGCATAGTATGGCACATTATCATTTTGTCGGCGTGGGCGGTATCGGCATGAGTGGACTTGCCGCCGCGGTCGTCCGCCGGGGGGATCGGGTCACGGGGAGCGACCGTTCGGCGGGCAAGCCGGAAAACGCCCGCATCCTTTCCCCCCTGATCCGCGCCGGGATCGAAATTTTCCCGCAGGACGGCTCCTTTATCGAGGCGGGCAAGCCGGATTTCCTCGTCGTTTCCAGCGCGATCGAAGCCGACAACCCCGATCTGCTCGCCGCGCCGGATATCCCCCGGCTCCACCGTTCGGAACTGCTCCGGGAGCTGATCGACGCGTTTCCCGGCGTAAGTATCGCCGTGACCGGGAGTTGCGGCAAAAGTTCCGTCACCGCCTACATCGCCGAGACCTTGCTCGCGTTGGGGGTGGACGTCGATTGTCTCAACGGCGCGCTGATCAAAAACTTCATCACTCCGGAACTCGCCGGCAACTATCGCCCCGGCGACGGCAAATATCTCGTTTTTGAATCCGACGAGAGCGACAAAAGTCTGCTCAACTATCAATGCGACTTTGCGGTGGTGCTCAACTTGGGTCACGACCACTACGAGGAAAGCGAATTGATCCGGGTCTTTTCCACCTTTATCAACCGCGCCCGGCGCGGCGCGGTGCTGGGCGAGGAGGTCTATCGCGCGGTAAGATCGCAGCTGCGCCCCGATCTTCCGGTGGCGGTGTTCGGCGCCGATCCGGCGCAGTGCACCTCGACGCTGACCGATTATCGGATCGTCGCTCGCGAGCCGGTGGCGGAATTCAACGCGAAAACCGTCGTCCGCCTGCCGCAGGTGGGGCGGCACACCGCGCTCAACGCCTTGGCGGTGTTGACCTTGCTGAAAATTCTGGGCTTTGCCGAAGCGGCGATCGCCCCGGCGTTGAGCGTTTCCGGCGGGGTGTGGCGGCGGTGCGACTTTGCCGGGCTCACCGCTTCCGGGGCGCGGGTCTTCGACGACTACGCCCACAATCCGGAAAAGATCATTTCCTGCCTGAGCGGGTTGCGGGAGATCACCCCGGGCAAAATTCTGGCGGTCTTTCAGCCCCACGGCTACGGTCCTTTCGGCTTCATGGAAGCGCCGCTGTTGGAAATGTTGGAAAAGTTCCTCGGCGACGACGACGTTTTCTATCTCGGCGAACCCTATTACGCGGGCGGCACTTCCAGTTTGCGTCCCACCGCCGCCGAAGTGTTGGCGCGCTGGCGCGAAAAGTCAACTCGTCCGGAGCTTTACCGCGCCGTCGGGAGCCGCGAATCGTTGCGCGAGGAGTTGCTCGCCGCCGCCGGGAAAAACGATACGATCGTCATTATGGGCGCCCGGGATAATTCGCTCAGCGATTACGCCCGGAGCTTCGCGGCAAAGCCGTAATTTGTAAAACCGCACTTTTGGCAGTATATTAAGAGTTGGTTAATTTTCAACTTTTTTTACAGGAGAGCATGCGATGAATGATCACCCGACCAAGGCGACGCTTACCCTCGGGGATTGCCGGATCGAGCTCCCGGTCGTTGTCGGCTCCGAAGGCGAGCGGGCGATCGACATTTCCAAGCTCTACAAGACGACCGGGCTGGTGACCTTTGACCCCAGTCTGGCGAATACCGCCAGCTGCGCGAGCCAGATCACCTACATCGACGGCGAACGGGGCATCTTGCGCTACCGCGGCATCCCGATTGAGGAGCTGGTCGAACACGTGCTCTTTATCGACGTCGTCTATCTTTTGGTCAACGGCCGCTTGCCGGGCAAGGATGAACGCAAATCCTTTTCGCAGCGGCTCAACTACTACTCGCTCTTGCACGAGGATATGCGCCACTTTTTCGACCGCTTCCCGCGGCGGGCGCACCCGATGCACATTCTTTCTTCCATGCTCGGCGCGATGGCGGCGTTTTACCCCAACGTCGACCTGATGTCGCTCAACGACAACATTGAGGAAGCGACGGCGCGGGTGGTGTCGGTCATCCGGACCATGGCGGCATTCGTTTACAAAAAATCGATCGGCGAACCGGTGGTCTATCCCCGGCACGACCTCTCGTTTTGCGCGAACTTCCTCAATATGATGTTCGACTCGCCGGTGCACCCCTACGAGATCAAGCCGGAAACGGTGCGCCTGCTCAACATTTTGCTCATTTTGCACGCCGACCACGAGCAGAACTGCTCGACGACCACCGTCCGGGTGGTGGGGAGCGCGCAGGCGAATCTGTACTCGACCATTTCCACCGGCGTTTCCGCGCTGGCGGGGCCGCTCCACGGCGGCGCCAATCAGGCGGTGATCGAAATGCTCAAGCAGATCCAGGCCGACGGCGACGTCAAGAAATTTATCGAAATGGCCAAGGACAAGAACAACCCCTTCCGGCTGATGGGTTTCGGCCACCGGGTCTATCGGAAATACGACCCGCGCGCGGTGATCATCCGCCGCGAGTGCGACCGTTATCTGCGGCTGATCAACCACCACGACCCCTTGCTGGACGTCGCCCGCAAGGTCGAAGAGATCGCGCTGTCGGACCCCTATTTCATCGACCGCAACCTCTACCCCAACGTCGATTTCTACAGCGGTATTCTCTACCGGGCGATGGGCATTCCGGAAAATATGTTCACGGTGATGTTCGCCATGGCGCGGTTGCCCGGCTGGGTGGCGCATTGGAAGGAAATGATCGGCAACGACACCAAGATCGTGCGGCCGCGGCAGATCTACATCGGCGCGCCGAAAACCAGTTGTTCCGATCTGTCGTACAACTGCGATGAAATTTTGATTTGATTTTTGTCGCGCACCGACTTGAAAAAGTTTCGACCCAATAGTAGTTTAGATATAAGTGATCGGAAAACCGGGAGAAAAGAAATGACGAAAAAATATCTGGCGTTGATGTTGTCGCTGTGTACTTTGGCGAGTGTTTTCGCCGCGGATGCTCCGGCGGAAGAAAAAAAGGAAGAATCCTGGTGCGAAAAGAACCGGGTCGGCGAGATCGCGCTGATGTATCTGCCCAACCGGATCATCGATCTCTTGGATATTTTCAGCGTGACGCTCGGCGTCGGGCCCTCGGTGCAGGCGCGGTTGATGTTCACCCGCGCGTGTGACGTCGGCGCCGGCATCGGCTACACTTGGAAGGGCGCCAAGGACTTCGACCGCCAGTACGGTTTCGGCGTGGAAAAATACTGGTACTGGTCGTTCATTTTTGTCGGCGAGGAAAGCTACGAGATGACCGACGGCACCCGGTTGATGAAAAAGTATCAGGAAGACCGCCTCGGCGTGCCCGATCTGCGGACCCGCACCTACGACTTCTTTGAGGGCACCCGCGACTACTGGGCGATCGGCGGCAGTCTGGGCCTCGTGCTCGACGGAAATTTGTATATCCACCCGGTGGAGTGGGTCGACCTCGCGTTGGGATTTTTCCTCATCGACATCCGCAACGACGATCTGACTTTCGACGACTTCCGGTAAGCCGGGATCATGGAGCGCAAAATTTGCCGCCGGTGCGGCAACTGTTGCCGCGTCGAGGGGGAAGTGGTCGTCACCCCGGCGGAGTGCGACAAAATCAGCGCCTTTTTGCAACTGGATCGGGAAAAGTTTATGGCAGAGGCGGTGGCGTTTTCCGCCGACCGGCGCCAACTGGTGTTGGCGGGCGACCCCGGCGCTCCCTGCCGATTTCTGACGATGGCGGGCGGCGTGGCAAGTTGCCGGATCCAGCCGGTCAAGCCGGCGCAGTGCCGGGACTTCCCCCACAAATGGAACTATCCGGGCTGGGAAAAAGTTTGCGCCCCGCCCGCGGAGAAACAAAAGTGAAAAAGCAAGGCGACATCATCATCATTTCCGGTCCGAGCGGCGTCGGCAAATCGACGCTGGTGGGCAAGGTGCGCGCCCAAATTCCGGAGTTGGAGTTTTCGATCTCCTGCACCACCCGCGCTCCCCGGCCGGGGGAAGTCAATGGTCGGGAATACTATTTCCTCACCGAAGCGGAATTTGCCGCCCACCGCGCCGCCGGGGATTTCCTCGAGTCGGCGGGGGTGTTTTCTCACGCCTACGGTACGCTCAAGAGCGAAGTTTTGGAGCGGGTCCGGCAGGGCAAGCGGGTATTGTTGGATATCGACTTGCAGGGGGCGAAGCAGATTCGCGCCGCCGCCGCCAACGATCCGGAACTCGCCGCTTCGGTGCTTTTGGTGATGATTTCCCCGCCGTCGCTCGAAGTTTTGGAGCAACGCCTGCGCGGCCGCCAAAGCGACAGCGAGGAGCAGATCACCCAGCGGCTCGCGGCGGCGCGCCGGGAGTTGGCGGGCTATCGGATCTATGATTATTTGGTCGTCAACGACGACCTCGAAGCGGCGACGCGCGAACTCTTGGCGATCCTGACGGCGGCTCGCGCCCGGACTTCGGTGATCGTCGAAGCTCCCTTTGAGGTGGAAAAATGAAAAAGATCGCCCTCGGCATCTGCGGCGGCATCGCCGCCTACAAGAGCGCCCAACTGTGCAGTAACTTGACCCGGGCGGGTTATGAAGTCCAGGTGGTGATGACCGAAAACGCGACGCGCTTTGTGACGCCGCTCACCTTTTCGACCTTGTCGCGCCGACCGGTGATCACTTCGCTCTGGGAAGCCCCGGAGTGGAAGCCCGAGCACGTGGCGCTCGCGGACGAGATCGAAATGCTCGTGATCGCCCCGGCGACCGCCAATATGATCGCCAAACTCGCCAACGGCATCGCCGACGACGCCTTGAGCACGTTGGGGGCGACTTTCAGCGGCAAAACCTTGCTCGCCCCGGCGATGAACCCCCAAATGTGGGCGCATCCGGCGTGCCGGGAAAATGTCGCCAAACTGGTGGAGCGCGGGGTGAAGTTCTGCGGACCCGAGTCCGGGCACGTCGCCTGCGGCGCCGACGGCGTCGGCAGAATGGCGGAAGTTGCCGCCATCCAAGCGGCGATCGAGAGCTGGAATTAGCTCAAAGCCTTGAGTACCAAAGCGTTGTTGGGTACTTCGATACCCAAATCGGCGGCGCGGCGGCAGATTTCCCCGGCAAAGAGATCGACCTCGGTGGGGGAATTATTGACCACATCCTGATACATCGAGGTCTGCGCCTCCGGCGGCATGGTGAGGATCACCTGCATCGCGGCGGCGATGAAACTGTCTTCGACCGGGAAACCGGCTTTTTTCCCCACTTCCACGGCTTCGCGCATCAAACTTTCGGCAAAGCGAAGTTGCTCGGGGTGTTGCTGCAGCTCGCCGTAGGTCGAGCGAAAATACCCGCTCGCCTGATTGACCCCGACGTTGAGGATGAATTTTTTCCACACTTCCCGGAGCAGATCTTCCGGTACGCAGCCGGCGATCCCGGCGGCGGCAAAAAGTTGTTGCACCGCTTGGCAGGCGTCGTTGTCGCCCGATGGCGAACCGAACACGAATTCGCCCGCGCCGTCGTGCCGAACGTCGTTGCCCGCGCGGCGACTGGCGTGACCGCGGAAAAACCCCGACAATACCCGCGCCGCCGGGAAGCGCTCCGCCAAAAACTTTTCGGCGGAAATGCCGTTGAGCACCGGGAGCAAAATGGTATTTTTTCCGATCAGCGGGGCGACTTCCGCCGCCGCTTCCGGCAGTTGGTAGCCCTTGGTCGCCACCAAAACGAGTTCGGGGCGGAAATCCCCGTGATCCGCGAGGTCGAGGTAGTTGAGATTCAGCATTTCCCCGTTGAGGCGCAGCCCCTCGCGCCGATAGCGGCAAAGCCGCTCCCCGGTGACGCCGACGCGAAAGTCGATCCCGCCCAGGCGCGCCAAGGGCGCCGCGAGCAATCGCCCGATCGCCCCCGGCCCCAGCAGTAAAATGTGGTGCAAAGTATTCATAGTTACGCCCTAAATATACACTTTTTCCGGCGAAAGCGCAAGCGGATTTTTGACTTTGCCCGCGGGGAATGGTATATTATGATGAGTGTATTGACTACTAAAAGGGACGGTGGAATATGAGCGACGAAAAATCCGAATTCAGCAACTTCACTCCCCGGGCGCGCCAGATTTTGCAACTGGCGAACCAGGAGGCGGAGCAGTTGAACCATGACGAGATCCGCCCCGAACATTTGCTGTTGGGCATCCTCGCCCTCGGCGAGGGGGTGGCGGTCGAGGTTTTGCGGCGCTTCGGGCTGAACTTCGATCAACTCAAGCTGGAAATTCAAAAGTGCTTCGGCGATCCCGGCGGCGCCGGGGTGCAGGGCAAGCGCCCGCTGTCGCCCGGTGCCCGCCGGGTGTTGGAGCTCGCGGGCGAAGAAGCCCAGAGCATGAACTACAACTTCGTCGGCACCGAGCATATACTTTTGGCGATCCTGCGCGAAGGCGGCAACGCCGCCGCCCGGATCCTGCAGAATCTCAAACTCGACCCGGAGTCGTTGCGTCAGGCGGTCGTTTCCGCGCTCGATCCCGAGTATCTGCCCGAAGCCGAGGAGGCTCCGGCGGAAAGTTTCAAATCCACTTCCGGCAATCCGCTCCCGGCGCTCAACGCCTTTGGCCGCAACCTCACCGAACTGGCGCGGCAGGGCGAACTCGACCCGGTGATCGGGCGGCAAAAGGAAATTCGCCGCTTGGTGCAGGTGCTCTGCCGCCGCACCAAAAACAACCCGGTGCTGAACGGCGAAGCCGGGGTCGGCAAAACCGCCGTGCTCGAGGGGCTGGCGCAGAAAATCGTTTCCGGCGAGGTGCCGGAAGCGCTCGCCGATAAGGAAATTTACGCGCTCGATCTGCCGCTGATGGTCGCGGGCACCAAGTACCGCGGACAGTTTGAGGAAAGGATCAAGGCGGTCATCGACGAAGTCCGCAACTCCGGCAAGGTGATCATTTTCATCGACGAGCTTCACACCTTGGTCGGCGCCGGCGGCGGCGAGGGCGCGATGGACGCCGCCAACATCATCAAACCGGCGCTTTCCCGCGGGGAACTGCAGTGCGTCGGCGCGACCACCCTCGACGAATACCGCAAGGGCATCGAAAAGGATGCCGCGCTGGAACGGCGCTTTCAGCCGGTGATCGTCGATCCCCCCAGCGTGGAAGAGACCGTGGCGATCCTGCACGGACTCCAAAAGGCTTACGAAAAGCACCACCATGTGCTCTACACCGACGGCGCTTTGGAAGCGGCGGCGCACCTCGCCGACCGCTACATTTCCGGGCGGCAGTTGCCCGACAAGGCGATCGATCTGATGGACGAAGCGGGCTCCCGGGCGCGGATCGACGCGATGATCCCCGCCCCCGAAGTCGCCGACTTGGAGTTGCGCGCGCAGGAGTTGCGCCGCCAAAAGGAAGCGGCGGCGGCGGAGCAGGATTTCGAGCGCGCCGCCAACTTGCGCGACGCCGAGCGACAGCTTAAAAAGGAGATCGACCAGCGCTTTGCCGACTGGCACCGCGCCAACCGGGAAGATTGCGTAAAAATCGACGCCGACGCGATCCGGGAAGTGATCTCCGAGTTGAGCGGCGTGCCGTTGCGCCAGTTGGAAGCGGCGGAAAGCCGCCGGTTGCTCGGTATGGAAGAACTCCTCGGCAAGGCGGTCATCGGTCAGGAAAAGGCGATCGCCGCCGTTTCGCGGGCGCTCCGCCGCAGTCGCGCCGGGATCAAGGACCCGCGCCGCCCGATCGGGAGCTTCCTTTTCCTCGGGCCGACCGGGGTGGGAAAGACTTTGCTGGCGAAAAGCGTGGCGGAATTCATTTTCGGCGACGCCGAGGCGCTGATCCAGATCGACATGTCCGAGTATATGGAAAAATTCAACGTCTCGCGGCTGGTCGGCAGTCCGCCGGGCTACGTCGGCTACGGCGAGGGCGGCGAACTGACCGAAAAAGTGCGCCGCCGCCCCTACTCGGTGGTGCTCTTTGACGAGGTGGAAAAAGCGCACCCCGACGTGATGCACATGCTCTTGCAGATCTTGGAAGAGGGGCGCATCACCGACACCTTGGGCCGCCGGATCGACTTCCGCAATACGATCATTATTATGACCAGCAACGCCGGGGCGCGGGAGTTGTATTCCACCGCCTCGCTCGGCTTCGGCGCGACCGCCGCGCTCGATGCCGAAAGGCAGGAAAGCCGGCAACTGGAACTGGCGAAAAAGGTCTTCAAACCGGAATTTCTCAACCGGATCGACGACATCGTCGTCTTTGCCCCGCTAGATCGGGAAAAACTCCGCGCCATTCTAGATCTCGAGATCGCCAAACTCACTTCCCGGCTCGCCGGGCAGGGGTGGAAACTTACCGTTGACGCCGCGGTCAAAGCAAAACTGCTCGGCGGCGATTACGATTTCAACTACGGGGCGCGGCCGCTTCGCCGGGCGGTCGAGAGCCAGCTGGAAGACCCGTTGGCGGAAGCCGTCCTCGCCATGGGCGGGGCTCCGCGCGCTCTGCGCGCCCAGTTGCAGGGCGACCGGATCGTCTGGGCGGAAGTCGCCCGCCGCCGGGTCGGCGCTTCGGTAAAATGAAAGCCGGGGAACACCTCACTTGCCCGCATTGCGGCGAGGAAACCTTGCTCCGCGCCGGGCGCAAGCCGGGGGAAGAGTTCGGGAGCTTCGTGGAAATTTTAAGCTGCTCGCTCTGCGGGGCGGAGTTGGGAACTCCCGAGCCGGAAACCGAGCCGGAGAAAAAGAACTCCGCCGGCGACGCGCTCGCCGCGCTTTTGGGCGAGAAGCTCGAGACCGTGACGATCGACAAGGGCGAATTTTTCCGCCGGGATTGCCGGAATTGCCGGGAGTTCGTCGCGCATCCGTTTCGCGCCATTTGCTCCCGCACCGGCAACGAGGTCGATCCGATGGGCGACTGCCCGCACTTTGCCCCCGCCGAACCGCCGAAATCGACCAAAAAGGATTAAATGGTGGAAACTCTCTTTGCTCCTCACTCGGCGGCGCACCCCGCCCGCACCGCGATCTTATTGAGCGGCTCCGGCAGTAACGCCGAAGCGATTTTGCGCTACGAAAAGCAAGCGCCCCGGCACTTTCGCACCGAGTTGCTGTTGAGCGATACGCCGACCAGCCGCGCCGCGAGTTTGGCGCGGGAAAACGGCTTGGATCATCGGCTCTTTGACCTCAAAAAGTTTTACGCCGAGCGCGGGGAAGAGCGCGTGACGCTGGATACTCCCCGCCGCCGCGAGATCCGCAACCAGTGGAGTCGCGAAGTCGAGGCGGTTTTGCGCGAGCGCGGCATCGAATTGGTCTTGCTCGCGGGCTTCGTGCCGCTCGTAAATTTGACCTTGCCGGGGTTGAACGTCCACCCCGGAAATTTGACGATCGAGGATGAAAAAGGGGCGCGGATGCTCGCCGGGCTCCACTTTCGCCCGGTGGAAACGGCGCTCCTCGCCGGGCACCGCACCCTGCGGAGCAGCGTCATTTTGGTCCAGCCCTACACCGGGGGCAAAAACGACATCGATTCCGGCCCGGTGCTGGGGGTTTCCCCGGCGTTGCCGGTAGGGTTGACGGCGGCGGAACGGGAAGTTTTGGCGAAAACTTTGCAACTGCGCACGCCGGAAAAAATGCCCGACTTGTTGCGGCAGACGGCGATGGAGTACGTGGAAAAACTCAAAGTTGCCGGCGATCACGTCGTCTTTCCCCGGGCGGTCGATGATTTTGCCGCCGGAAATTTTGCCCGCGCGGGGCGGCAACTCTTTTACCGTGGCGCTCCGGTGCTGACGGTCGAATATTCCGCTTCCGGCAAAGCCCTGCCACTGGTCAAGTGCGAACCCTGAAATTCACCTGCGCCCCGCCGCCCTGCCGGGTCTGGTGGCTGACCCTCGGCTTCGCCGCCGGGGCGGGGCAACTCTTTTGCCCCGACGGGGGGATCGCGCTCCTCGGCGGCATTTTCCTTGCGGCGATCTGGCTCCGCAACTGGCGCGGCGGCGCCGCCGTGACCGTCGCCGTCATTTTGGGCGCGCTGGGCGCGGGTGTTTCGCAGTGGAACTATTATCGCTCCCTGCCGCCGGCGAGCTTCGGGGTCTATCGACTGCGCGTGGACGACCCCCGGCTCACGACCGCGCCGGGGATCCCCGCCCCCAATTCGGTTTTGGCGACCGCGACTTCCCCGTGGCGGGGACGGGTGCGGCTATATTTCGCGCCCCCCGAAATTTCCTACGGTTCTCTGCTCGAAGTCCGCGGCCGACTGGTTCCGGCGACCGCCGACCAAAGCCGAAAGATCTTCGGCAGGATATATCCTCAAAAAGTGCAGGTCGTCGGTCAGGAACCGGGGTGGTACGGCAAATTGTTGCGCTTGCGCGACCGGGGGATCGCCCGCGCCACGCGGCACTTCACCGATCCGGAGTTGCGGAGTCTGGCGGCGGCGCTCTTTTTCGGCGTTTCCGGCGGACTGTCGGGCGAGTTGCGCCAGAGTTTCGTCAACTCCGGCACCGTGCACGTCTTTACCGTTTCGGGTATGCACGTGGCGCTGGTGGCGGCGCTGCTGCTTTTGGCGTTGCGCGCCGTTTCCCCGGGCAAGCGGGCGGCGTTTCTGATCTCGGGGTGCGCGCTCTATGTGGCGATGACCGGGGCGAACCCGCCCGCGCTCCGGGCGGGCTTTATGATCTCGCTCTACGTCTGGCTCCGGGGCGCCAACTGGGGGATCCGGCGGCTCGACGCCCTGGGTCTGGCGGGGCTGGCGTTGCTTTTGGTCAACCCGGCGTTGGTGACGGATTTCGGGGCGCAGTACTCGCTGGTGCTGACCGCGGCGCTGATCGTCGGGGCGGAAAGTTTGGGGCAGCACCGCGCCGCCGAAGCGCGCTTTTGGGCGTTGGGCGAAAAGCGGTTCATCCCGCATTCCGGATCGGCTTGGAACTATTTGATTTTGTGCGCGATCGGGGCGTTTTTCACGCTCGGCATCGCGCTCGCTCACGGCAATGTCATTGCTCCAGGCCAGGTGATCGCCAATGTCGTGCTCGGCTTGATCACGCCGCTCGTATTCCTCGCGCTGGGAATGGCGATACTCTGCCCGGCGTTGGGCAAAGCGGCGGAAATACTGCTGTATATTGCCCGCAGTTGGTGCGGGGTGATCAGCCAACTGATCCTGCCGGAGCATTTTGCCCAGCTCTTTCCGGCGGCGGCGGTCGGCTTTTATATTGCCGCTTTCGGCGTTTTGACGTTGCGCGGCAAACTTCGCTATTGGGCGCTTGCCGTCGCGCTGGCGGTGCCGCTGTGGTGGATCGCCGCCGGTCAGCCGGATCAGGTGGCGGTGGTCGGCACCGGGGCGACGACTTCCCCGACGGTGATCTGCTTTTCCGGCGTCGCCGGCGAAGCTACGCTTTTCTTTGACGCCCAAGCCAACCGTCCAAAAGTGATGGACTATTTGCACCGCCACGGCATCAGCCGGGTGGAAAGCGTCATCCTGCCCGGGAAATCGGCGAAGATCGGCGACGAAGCGCGGATCATCGGCCGCAACTCGATCCTGCCCCGCCGCGGGCGGATTTTGTCGCCCCGAGCGCCCTATCGACTTGAATATTTCTTTCCCGGCTCTAAATTAAAGGTGGAGCTGGTTTTGACTCCGACTTCCGCCGGGTGGCGGATCTCGGGTCGGACCTCGGCGGGGGAAAGTTTTGCCGCGCAACCGCACTACAGCGCCCAAGGATTTGAGTGGAAACGCGAGTTTTGATCTCGCATCGGGCAGGTGGCAAAAGGCGGGTTAAAAGTGTATATTAAATCAAACGCCAAAAAGCGGGAGTGATCTATGAGTAAAGTTAAAGTCGGAGTGATCGGGGTCGGCGCGCTCGGCCGCCACCATGCGCGGCTCTACGCCCAAAACGAAGCCGCCGAAGTCGTCGGGATTTTTGATGTCAACGCCGCCGCCGCCGAAAAGGTCGGGGCGGAATTCGGATTGCCGGTCTTTGCCGACTTCCGCGCCCTCGCCGAAAAGTGCGACGCCTTGAGCGTCGCCACCCCGGCGACCTTCCACGGCGACACCGTCTTGCCGCTTTTGGAAATGGGCAAGCACGTTTTGGTGGAAAAACCGATCGCCGCCACGCTCGAGGAGGCGGAAAAAATGGTTGCCGCCGCCGAAGCCAAACACCTCGTGCTCGGCGTCGGGCAGGTGGAGCGCTTCAACCCCAGTCTGGCGGTGCTGAAAGAGTTCCCCGGCAGGATCGTCGGCATCGAGGCGCACCGGCTGGCGCCTTATCCGCCCGCCCGCCCCGGCTTGCCGCCGCGGGGTACGGAAGTGAGCGTCACGCTGGACTTGATGATCCACGACATCGACTTGGTGCTCTCGCTCATCGACCGCCCGATAACTTCGATCGACGCGGTCGGCGCGCCGGTGTTGAGTCCGAGCAACGATGTGGTTTCGGTGCGGCTCCGCTTTGCCGACGGCAGTTTCGCCAACTTGACCGCCAGCCGGATCGCGGCGGAGCCGAGGCGCATTTTCCGCATCTATCAGCCGGAACGTTATTTGTCGCTCAACTTGAATACCCACAGCGCGGTGGTGGCGAGCAGGGAAAACGGCGCGCTCAGTCGCAATGAAGTGATCTTGCCGGAGCGCAACGCGTTGGCGGATGAACTGGCGGATTTCGTTGCCGCCGTGCAAACCGGCGGCGTCTGCCGTTGCCCGGGCAAATCCGGTCTGGCGGCGTTGCGCGTCGCCGGGGAAATCGAAAAACTTTTGAAACGCTGAACTTATGGCGCTTTACCGGGCAGCTTGCGGCGGCAAGATCAATCTTTATCTCCGCGTGGAGCGGGAAACGCCGTCGGGGTTTCACGACATCGTCACGGTCTTTCTGCCCTTTGGCTTTCCCGCCGACACGCTGGAGCTGGACGCCGCCGCCCCCCCGGGGATCACGCTCACTGCCGATCACCCCGATATCCCGCTGGACGGCCGCAACCTCATCGTCCGCGCCGCGCAAGCCTACGCCGAAGCGGCAAAGATCGCGCCGACGTGGGCGTTTGATCTGACTAAAAAGTTGCCGGTCGCCGGCGGCGTGGGCGGCGGCAGTGCCAACGCCGGGCATACTTTGCGGATGCTCAACGACATCTATCACCGCCTTTCGCCGGAAAAGTTGGCGGAAATCGCCGTCGGTTTGGGGGCGGACGTGCCCTTTTTCCTCGGCAACGAAGCGGCGCTGGCGACCGGGCGCGGCGAAAAACTGGTGCCGTTGGGGAAAGTGCCGTTGCCGCCCTTGTTGCTGATCTACCCGCGCTTCCCGGTGAGCGCCAAATGGGCGTACAACCACGTGGAGGCATTCCGCAAGCGCCCTGCCGACCCGGCGGAAGCGGCGGCGCTCATTTCCGCGCTCCGGGAGCGCGATTATCCGGCGCTGGCGCGCGCTATGCACAACGATTTGGAGTACGCCTTGTGGGAAAAGTTCCCGCTGTTGGTGAGGTTGCGGGAAAAGCTCGCCGCATTGGGCGCGTTGCGGGTGATCGTTTCCGGCAGCGGCAGTTCGCTGGTGGCGCTCTTTGCCGACGATGCGACGGCAAATGCGGCGGAAGCGGCGATGCGGGACCCCGCGCTCTCGGTGTGGCGATTGGCGGAGGAGCAGAAATGAAAAAAGCGGTTTTTCTGGATCGCGACGGCGTGGTGATCAAGCAGGTGCACTACCTGCATCGCGCCGCCGACGTCGAGTTGGAATCCGGGGTCGGGGTCGGATTGAAAAAACTCCACGACGCGGGCTTCGGCTGTTTCGTCGTCACCAACCAGTCGGGGGTGGCGCGGGGGATGTTCACCCTCGCGGACGTGGAAGAGGTACACGCGGAGATCCGGCGCCAACTGCAGAAATTCGGCACGGATATCGACGGCTTTTATATCTGCCCCCACCACCCGGAGTACGACGGCGACTGCGACTGCCGCAAGCCCAAACCGGGGCTGATCTTTCGCGCCGCCGCCGAGCACGATATCGACCTCGCCAACTCCTTTATGGCGGGCGACAAGGCGGCGGATGTGGTGGCGGGGCGCAACGCCGGCTGTCGGCAGGCTTACCTCGTTTTGACCGGCTACGGCAAAAAGGAGCAGGACAAGCTCCCGGCGGGAACGCCGATCGCGGCGGATTTCCCCGCCCTCGTCGAAGCCATTTTAAGTGAAAGCGCTTTGCGATGATCGACGCCCCCAAGTCCTTGCGGATCCACATCGGCTTTTTCGGGCGCACCAACGCCGGGAAATCGACGCTCTTTAACCTCGTTTCGGGGCAAGACGTTTCGCTCGTATCCCCGGTGCCCGGCACCACCACCGACCCGGTGGAAAAGGCGATGGAGCTCTACCCCCTCGGCCCGGTTCAGCTCGTCGACACCGCCGGTTTCGCCGACGCGAGCGAGTTGGGCAAATCCCGCATCGAGCGCAGTTTCAAAGTCTTGGAGCGCACTGATTTGGCGTTGCTCGTCGTGCGCGAGTGGGGCGCGCCGGAAACCGAGATCCTCGCCGCGTTGCAGGCGGCAAAAATTCCCGTCATCATCGCGGTCAACCGCGTACCGGGCGAAGTGCCGCCGGGCAACTTGCCCGCCGAACTGCCGGTGTTGCAGGTCCAGGCGGGCGATCCCGCCGCCCGCGACGGTTTTCTTAACGCGTTCAAGGCGGCGGCGTTGCCGCTGTTGCCGGAAGAAACGCTCACCCCGCCGCCGATCATCCGGCAGTTGGTCAAGCCGGGAAGCGTGGTGGTGATGATCGTGCCGATCGACATCCAGGCGCCCCGGGGGCGGCTGATCCTGCCGCAGGTGCAGGTGCTCCGCGATCTCCTCGACGGCGACGGCATCGGTTGCGTGGTCAAGGAAAATCGCTACGCGGAAACGCTTGCCAAGCTCGCCGCGCCGCCGGATCTCGTCGTCTGCGACAGTCAGGCGGTAAAACTGATGATCGAAACGACTCCGCCGGAAATACCCTGCACCACTTTTTCGATCCTTATGGCGGCGCTCAAGGGCGATCTGGCGACCCTCGTCGCCGGGGCGAAAAAGATTTTTGAGCTCAAAGACACCGACCGGGTGCTGATTTCCGAAAGTTGCACCCACCACCCCACCTGCGAAGACATCGGCAGGGTGAAAATTCCCCGGCTTCTGGAGCGCGCCAGCAACGCCAAGCTCGATTTCACCGTCTGCGCCGGGCACGATTTCCCCGCGGATATCGCCGATTTCGCACTGATCGTCCACTGCGGCGGCTGTATGATCTCGCGCCGGGAATTCCTCGTGCGCTCGGCGCGGGCGGCGGCGGCGGGGGTGCCGATGACCAACTACGGCATGGCGATTTCCGCCTGCACCGGGGTCCTCGACCGGGTGATCGCCCCCCTCTTTCCGGCAAAATAAGCGCAAAAAGCGTAGCTTTCCCCCGGTTAATCCGTTGATATTGCTCTGCTTTGGTGCTATATTAAGCACCGGAAGTGTCTTTTTTTATCCAAGAGAGAGGAAAACGGTATGAAAGAGATAAAAATTTCCATCGTCGGATTCGGCACGGTCGGTGCCGGAGTCGCGGATATTTTGTTGCGCAACGCCGAGGTGATCTCCACCCGCACCAACTTGAAATTGACTTTGGTCAAGATCGCCGATCTGGATATCGTCCGCGATCGCGGGGTGGCGGTGCCGGAGGGCGTACTTACCACCAGCGTTCCCGAAGCGATTTCCGCCGCCGACGTGGTGGTCGAATTGATCGGCGGCACCACCTTTGCCAAGCAGGTGATCCTCGATGCGCTCAACGCCAAAAAAGCGGTGGTCACCGCCAACAAGGCGCTCCTCGCCCACTTCGGCAAGGAACTTTTTGATGCCGCGGACCGCAACGGCGTCGATCTTTTCTTTGAAGCGAGCGTCGGGGGCGGCATCCCGATCATCAAGGCGCTCCGCGAAGGTCTGGCGGCCAACCGCATCGAGCGCATCTGCGGCATCCTCAACGGCACCTGCAACTACATCCTGACCCGTATGGAAAAGGAAAACGCCGACTTCAACACGGTGCTCGCCGACGCCCAGAAACTCGGCTACGCCGAGGCGAATCCCTCGTTGGATATCGACGGTTTCGACACCGCCCACAAGACGGCAATCCTCGCCAGTTTGGCGTACGGCCAGTGGTTCAACGCCGACGAAGTGCAGGTCGAGGGCATCCGCAATTTGGAAAGCTGCGAGATCCGCTACGCCGGGGAACTCGGTTACCGGATCAAACTTTTGGGCATCATCAAAAATCTCAACGGCGCGGTGCAGATGCGGGTCCACCCGACGCTGGTGCCCAAGTCGTCGATGCTCGCCAACATTTCCGACGTTTTCAACGGCGCCATGGTCGAGGGCGACATGGTCGGGCGCACCCTCTTTTACGGCCGGGGCGCCGGGCGCGCCGCCACCGCGAGCGCGGTGGTAGCCGACTTGATCGACCTCGCCCGCAACTACGCGAGCGATTCGCTCCGGCGGCTCCCCGCCTTTGAGTCGGGCAAGCTCTTTGACCGGCTGGCGAAGCCCGAGGAGATCGAGAGCCGCTACTACCTGCGGCTGACCGTGGACGACTGCCCCGGCGTGATCGCCCAAGTCGCCCAAGTGCTCGCCGACCACAACATCAGCGTCGCCAGTCTCATCCAGCCCGAAGCCGTCGAAGGCGCGGCGTCGGTGGTCGTGCTGACCCACCCCGCCAACGAGAGCGCGATGCTCAAGGCGGTGGCGGAGATCAATTCCCGGAATTTCAACCGGCAGCAGGTGAAACTGCTCCGGGTGGAATCGCTCTGAGTGATCGGGGGAGGTGCGATTATGGCTGCGCATACAGTGGAAAAAATCGGCGGTACCAGCATGACCCGCTTCGGCGAGTTGCTGGAAAATATCTTCCTCGGCGACCGCCGGGGCGCGGAACTTTACAACCGCATTTTCGTCGTTTCCGCCTACGGCGGCATCACCGATCTGCTCTTGGAAAACAAGAAGACCGCCGCCCCCGGCATCTACGGCAGTTTCGCTGCCGGCGACAACCGCGGCTGGCAGGAAAAACTCGAAGCCACCCGCGCCAAAATGATCGAGCTCAACCGCTCCTTTGCCTCGATCGGCTTGGATCAGGATAAGGCGGATGCTTTTGTCAACGAGCGCATGGATGGCGCCCGCAACTGCCTGCTGCATTTGATGCAGTTGCGGGGCTTCGGCCACTTCAACACCGGCGACTATCTGCCGCCGACCCGCGAATTGCTCAGTTCGATCGGCGAGGCGCACAGCGCTTTCAACTCGACGCTGATACTGCAAAAGCACGGCATCAACGCCGTATTCGTCGACCTTTCCGGCTGGAAAGACCGGGAAACCGGCAGTATGGAAGAAACCATCGCCAGCCACATGGACGGCTTGGATTTTGCCAAGTGCATGCCGATCGTTACCGGTTACGCCAAGTGCGCCGAGGGGGTCATGGCGCAGTTTGACCGGGGGTACAGCGAGATCACGTTCAGCAAAATGGCGGTGGTCACCCAGGCGCGCGAGGGCATCATCCACAAGGAGTTCCACCTTTCCACCGGCGACCCCAAGCTGATCGGGCTGGACAAGGTGCGCCAGATCGGCCACACCAATTTCGACATCGCCGACCAGTTGGCGGATATGGCGATGGAAGCGATCCACCCCAAAGCGAGCAAAGCGATGGAGCTCAACGGCATTCCGATCCGGGTGGACAACGCTTTCGACCCGGGCAATCCCGGCACGCTGATTTCCTCCGACTACGTTTCGCCCACGCCCCGGGTCGATATGATCTGCGGGCGGCAGGACTTGATCGCCATCGAGGTTTTCGACCCGGAAATGGTCGGGCAGAGCGGTTACGACTACAAACTTTTGGGCGCGCTCGCCCGGCACCAGGTGACCTACATCGCCAAAAATACCAACGCCAACACGATCACGCACTATGTGCCGGAAAAATCCGCCGAGTTGAGCGAATGCGTCGCCGAGTTGGGGCAAATGCTCCCCAACGCCCGGATCCGCACCGCGCCGATCGCGATCGTTTCGGTGCTGGGTACCAATATGAAGTTCCCCGGTTTTCTGTCGCGCGCCGCTAAAGCGTTGGCGCAGAGCAACATCAACATCCTCGCGCTGGATCAATCCATGCGGCAGGTCAATATGCAGTTCGTCTTGGCGCGCGAGGACTTCAAGGCGGCGATCATCGCGCTGCACCGGGAGTTCGTGGAAAACGAGAAGTAATCCGGAAAGGTTGCCATTATGAGAATGAGTCAGTTGGTCGGGCGTCGCCTCAAGGAAGTGCCCAAAGACGCCAAAACCGTCAGTCATCAGTTTTTGATCCGCGGCGGCTACATTCGCCCGGTTTCGGCGGGGATATATTCGCTTTTGCCGCTCGCCAAGCGCATCACGGCGAAAATCGAAAACATCATCCGCGAGGAAATGAACCGCATCGACGGCGAGGAAGTTTTAATGCCGGTGGTGCTCCCCGCCGATTTGTGGCAGGAATCCGGCCGCTACGAGAGCGTCGGGGCGGAGTTGCTCCGCTTCCGTGACCGCAACGACAAGCCGATGATCCTCGCCATGACCCACGAGGAGTGCATCACCGCGCTGGTGCGCACCGAAGTCAACAGCTACAAACAGTTGCCGGTGATGCTCTATCAGATCCAGACCAAGTACGGCGACGAGGCGCGCCCCCGCGCCGGTCTGATCCGCACCCGCGAATTCACCATGAAAGACGCTTACAGTTTCCACACCGATCAGGCGGATCTGGAAGCGTACTATAAGCGCGCCCACGAAGCCTATGAGCGGATTTTCCGCCGCATCGGCCTCGACAACGTCTTGAGCATCGAATCCAACTCCGGCATGATGGGGGGCAAGGTTTCCCACGAATTCATGGCGATCTGCGACTGCGGCGAGGACACCATTTTCGCTTCGCCCGACCGCACCTACCGGGCGAATCGCGAGATCGCCGTCGCCGCGTGGAAGTTCGACAAGGGCGAAGCCCTGCCGTTGGAGAAAGTCGCCACTCCCGAGTGCAAGACCATTGAGGAGGTCGCCAATTTCCTCCACGTTGACGCCGCACAGACCGGCAAGGCGGTCTTTTACCAGAACGCCCAGACCGGGGAACTGATCTTTTCCCTCATCCGCGGCGATTTTGAAGTCAACGAGAGCAAACTCGGGAATCTGCTTAAAGTGCCGGAACTCAAGTTCGCCGACGACGCGGCGATCCTCGGTGCCGGCGCGGTGCCCGGTTACGCCAGTCCCCTCGGCATCGACGGCAAAAAGGTCAAGATCGTCCTCGACCGTTCGGCGGCGGAATCCGGCAATCTCGTGGTCGGTGCCAACGAGCCGGGTTACCACTACCGCAACTTCAACGCCGACCGCGACTTAGCGGGCGTGGAGTATGTGGTCGCCGACATCGCCACCGTGCGACCGGGCGACCCCTGTCCGCTCACCGGGGAACCCTTGGAAATGATGCGCGGCATCGAGGTCGGCAACATTTTCCAGCTCGGCACCAAGTATTCCGAAGCGATGAACTGCGCTTATTTGGATGAAAACGGCAAGAGCCACCCCATGGTCATGGGGTGCTACGGCATCGGCGTCGGCCGCGCCGTGGCGGCGGTGATCGAATTCAGCCACGACAACTACGGCCCGATCTGGCCGATGTCGATCGCGCCTTACCAGCTGCAGCTCTGCGCCCTCGACCCCAAAAAGGGCGAAGTCGGCGCGGCGGCGGAAAAACTTTATGCGGAATTGACTGCCGCCGGTATCGAGGTGCTTTACGATGATCGCGGCGAAAAGGCGGGCAGTATGTTCAGCGACGCCGACTTGCTCGGCATCCCGCTCCGGGTGGTGGTTTCGCCCAAGAGCATCGCCGAGGGCAAGGTGGAATTCCGCACCCGCGCCTGCCGCGACGCCGAACTCGTGTCGATCGACGAGATCGTCGCCGTCGCCGCCGCGCGAATCAAAGAAGAAATGAAAAAATTCAAGTAATTTCAGGGAGCATCCCCTTATGTGGAACTATTCAGAAAAAGTGATGGATCACTTCATGCATCCCCGCAACGTCGGCGAGATCGAAAATCCCGACGCCACTGCGGAAGTCGGCAATGCCGCTTGCGGCGATGCGCTCAAACTTACGCTCAAAATCGAAAACGACCGGATCACCGACGTCAAATTCAAGACCTTCGGCTGTGCCAGCGCGATCGCGTCCAGCTCGGTGATGACCGAAATGGTCAAGGGCAAGACGCTCGACGAGGCGGCGAAGATCACCAATACCGACATCGCCAACGAGCTGGGCAGTCTCCCCGAAGCCAAAATGCACTGCTCGGTCATGGGCATGGAAGCGCTGCAGGTGGCGATCGCCAAGTATCGCGGCGAACCCAACCCCTTTGAAAAAGACGCCGACCACGAGGGCAAGATCGTCTGCCACTGCTTCGGCGTGACGGACGTGAAGATCCTCAAGGTCGCCCGCGAAAACCGGCTCCACAAGGCGCAGGAAGTCACCAACTTCTGCAAAGCCGGCGGCGCCTGCGGCAGTTGCCTCGGCACCATTCAGCGGATCTTGGACGACATGTGGAAGTTGGAAGGGTTCCACAAATGACCATGGATGAACTTACCCGGCTGGATCGGGATCTTCACGAGCGCATCGGCAATTTGCACCGCTACCTCAAAATCGACGAGCGGCAATCCGAACTTGCCGCGCTCGAAGCCAAAATGGCGGACCCCAATTTTTGGGACGACAAGGAGTCCGCGCAGGATACCGTCGCCAAACTTTCCAGTTGCCGCAATCTTATTGAGCCCTTTAAAGCGCTGGAAAATCGCCTGGCGGATATCGCCGCGCTGATCGAACTTGCCGCCGACGATCCCGCCTTGCTCGACGATGCCGACGCCGAAGTCGCCGCCATCACCGCGCAGATGGATAAACTTGAGGTGATGAGTTTCCTTTCCGGCCGCTTCGACCGGAGCAATTTTTACTGTTCGATCCACGCCGGGGCGGGCGGCACCGAAAGTTGCGACTGGGCGAGCATGCTCATGCGCATGTACCGCCGCTACTTCGAGCGCCGCAACTGGAAAGACGAGATCATCGACATCCAAATGGGCGAGGAAGCGGGCGTAAAAAGCGTCACGCTCCACGTGGTCGGCGAGTACGGCTACGGCTACTTCAAAGCCGAGCGCGGCGTGCACCGGCTGGTGCGCATTTCCCCCTTTGACAGCAACGCCCGGCGGCACACCAGTTTTTGTTCCGTTGAAGTCTTCCCCGAGATCGACGACGACATCGACATTGAGATCGACGAGTCGCAGTTGCGCATTGACACTTATCGCTCCAGCGGGGCGGGCGGTCAGCACGTCAACACCACCGACAGCGCGGTGCGCATCACCCACTTGCCGACCGGCATCGTCGTTTCCTGCCAGAACGAGCGCTCGCAGCACAAGAACCGCGCCACCGCGATGAAAATGCTCAAGGCGCGCCTCTACGAAGCGGAAATGGATAAGCGCCGCGCCGCCGCCGCCGCCGCCCGCGACGAGCAGAGCGAAAACGGCTGGGGCAGTCAGATCCGCAGTTACGTGTTGCAACCCTACCAGATGGTCAAGGACTTGCGCACCGAGGTCGAAACCAGCGACACCGCCGGCGTGCTCGACGGCGATCTGGATAAATTTATCGAAGCCTATTTGAAAAGCGGACTGGGCAATCCGGTCGATTAACCCCTTTTTGCAGGAGATCCGGTATCATGTTTGACGCCAAAGATTTCAAGGTTGAAAGGCTCGGCGCCGCCACGCTGGATAACCCGGTGCGCGGCATGAGTTTTGTCGATGACGAGGCACTGGTTTCCTACGAACGCGATCCGCGGGAGATCGCCCGCTATCTCCGGGATAATTTGGAGCCGCCCGCCTTTGAGCGCGCCGGCTGTCGGCGCAAAATCTTTCACGATCCCGCCTGGAGCAAGGCGGCGATCCTCACCGCCGGCGGACTCTGCCCCGGATTGAACGACGTCATCCGCGCACTGGTTCTGTCGCTCAAGCAGGACTACCAGGTGCCGGTCATCTACGGCATCCCCTACGGCTACCGGGGACTCAATCCGGAGCACGGACTCCAGCCGATCATGCTCGATACCGACGTGGTTGACGCCATCCACTCCTGCGGCGGCACCATTCTCGGCTCGTCGCGCGGTGAGGAAAAAAGCTCCGTCATCGTCGACACCCTCGTGCGTATGAATATCAATATGCTCTTTTGCATCGGCGGCGACGGCACCGCCCGCGGCGCCCACGACATCGCCAAAGAGATCAAGCGCCGCAAACTTGCGATCAGCGTGGTCGCCATTCCCAAAACCATTGACAACGACATCAGCTTCATCGACCGGAGTTTCGGCTTTGCGACCGCCGTGCTCGCCGCCGGGAATTTTATTTACTGCGCCCACAACGAAGCCAAGGGCGCTTACAACGGCATCGGTCTGGTGAAAGTTATGGGGCGCGATTCCGGCTGGATCGCCGCCTACACCGCGCTCGCCAACCCCTTTGTCAACTACTGCCTCGTGCCGGAACGGCCTTTCACTCTTGAGGGCGAGGGCGGCTTGCTGCCCCACCTCGCCGAGCGGCTCGACCGCAAGCACCACGCGGTCATCATCGTCGCCGAGGGCGCCGGTCAGGAGTTTTTCCAGAACGCCCCCGAGCGCCGCGACGCTTCCGGCAACATCCTCAAAAACGACATCGGCGTTTTCCTCAAGGACGAGATCCAACGCTATATGCGCGAACACGGCATCGACACCACGATCAAATACTTCGACAGCGGCTACGCCATTCGCAGTGTCGCCGCCGACGGCGAGGACGCGGTCTTTTGTTCGCTCCTTGCCAATCACGCCGCTCACGCCGCATTCAGCGGGCGCACCGATATGATCGTCGGCTACTGCAACGGCGCCTTTACCCACGTGCCGATTCCGCTCGCCACCAGTAGCCGCAAGAAAATCGATCTCGACAGCGCCTTTTGGAGTTGCGTCAAAACTCAAGTCTGCTTCTGATTTGAGCCTTTTTCGCGCGGGGCACTTGATTTTATCGCCCGGTGAGGATATATTATATCCGCACGCAGTCCTGTGGTGTAATGGTAGCACAAGTGATTCTGGTTCATTTAGTTGAGGTTCGAATCCTTGCAGGACTGCCATTTTTTTGCCCAACGGGCAAAAAAAACGAAGCCGCAAGGCTTCACTTCACGCTTTTGCGATCAAGCAAAAGCACTTCACATCTTCACGCGGCGCCAGCCGCACTTCACTGTGTTTTGCCTTGCTTGTTAAGTCGCTCCCATTGGTCGCTTGTGAAGACGTTTCGCTTCGCTCCACTTGTGAAGTTTCCGCCTCCGGCGGGCTGATGTGTTAAATTTAACTGCGCGACCGCCGCCGCTTAAAAATCAGCCGCCACTTCTCGCGCACAAACGCTTGACTTTTGCGGCGGGGGGTGGTATTTTACCCCGGAAAAGGGGGCGGCGGCGATCGGTTTGCTCTTTGCCCTTTGACAATATCAGGTAAACCATGAAAACCGGAGAAATTTTTCACGGCTTGCGCTTGCTGGAGCGTTGCGGCGGCGGCGCTTTCGGCGAAGTTTGGCGCTGTCAGGACATCACCGGGGCGTTCCTCGCCCTGAAACTGGTCCGCAAGGAACGGGAACATTTTGAACTGCAGGGGCTGGCGGCGCTGCGCGCTTCCGCCCGCATCGACCATGCCAACGTGGTCAAGATCCACCACGTGGATGAAGACGAGGAATTCCTCTGGTACACCATGGATATCGCCGACAACCTCGGCAACGACGACCACTATCTGCCCGATACTCTGGAAAATCGCATCCTGCGGAAGCGCCCGGTGGACGTCGTCCAACTGGGTCTGGAGTTGCTTGCCGGGCTGGAAGCGCTCCACGCCGCCGGAGTGGTGCACCGCGACTTAAAGCCCGGCAACATTCTCTTTATCCGCGATCGCGCCGTACTTGCCGACGTCGGCATGGCGGCGTCGGCGACGCTCAGTCTCTCGCTCGCCGGCACGCTCGGATTCATCCCCCCGGAGATCCGCTCCGGCACGCGCTCCCCCGGGCAGATCGGTCCGGAGGGCGATTTTTACGCCCTCGGTATGGTGATGTACTGCACGCTGACCGGCAACGCTCCGGAGCAATTCCCCGCGCTGCCGGCGGATCTGGTCGGCAAACCCGCCGTTTCCCGGCTCAACCGCCTGATCTTGCGGATGTGCGACCGGCATTTGTGGCGGCGGTTGACCGAGGCGGCGCGGATCGCCGCCGAATTGCAGAGCATCGCAACTGCGGGCGACGAACCCCCGCGCCGGAAGTTCCGGTGGGTCGCGCTCGGCGCCGCGGCGGCGGTCGTCGCGCTCGGGGCGGGCGGATTTTGGCTGTATCGGGCGCACTCGAAGCCCCAAACTCCCCCGGCGCCGCCCGCGCCGCCGGTGAGCGTGGTTCCCGCGCAACCCGCGCAACCCGCGCAACCCACGCAACCCACGCAACCCACGCAACCCGCGCAACCCGCGCAACCCGCGCCACCCGAGTCGAAAACGGAAGATGATGACGAGGACCTCTCTAAATACGAGATCGTCCGGGTCGATGATTATACCCATGTGCCGGAGATCAGCCCAAAGGTGATCCACGTTTTACCCGAAAAGCGGCAGGTGATCGCCCGCGCGGGGAAAACCGCCAAGCCGATATACCCCCAGCGGAACTTTGAATACTATCCCTTGACCAAGACCGCGCCGGGCACCGGGGCGTTGGCGGATAAGATCTGGTCGGTGCGCCGGGCGGCGCTCGACGCCGCCGTCGATCCCGCCCTGCAGGAAAAACTGGCGCGGGTGGAACCGTTGGGGAATTTTACCAAATGGTTGGATCTAAATCACGGCTCCACCTTGTGGTGGGAAGGATTTAAGTTCGGCAGGGCGGAAAGCGACGTCCTGCCGCAAAGCAAGCTGCAATATCCGCAAAACTGGCTGGTGGATGTCCCGGTCACCCCGGCAAAATCCGCGCCGCCGGGGGTGGATATCCTGCTGATCGACGACCCCAGTTGCCGGGAATTCCGCGACGTGATGACCTTTGCCAAGTTGCCGGAGTTGGCGGCATGGCTCCGGGAAAACGCCCCCGATGCGTGGAAAAATGAAGATGCGTGGCGAAAACTGATGTTTTCCCCGCAGGGCTTCGCCCTCTATCCCGGCAGTTATGTGAAAGTCGATCTCAACTCCGGAAAAAATACCGTGAGCGTCATTTCCTGCGAAAACGCCGAAACGGCGCGCCGGGATTGGTTCATCAAAACCAAAAAAGGCGAGATCATCTGGATCGCTTATTTCGGCTTGTTTTGGGGTGATCGCGACGAGATCCGCAAGGCATCGCACTATTTGGTCAAGAACATTCGCAACCTTAATTGATCGAGCCGGCGTGTAAGAAATCCACCGCTTCCGGCAGTAGATTGCCGAAGGAGCGAAAAAGATCATGAGTTACACCACCCGAAAATCTTTGTTGCGGCAGGTCCGCGACGGCGACGAGATCGGCTGGCAGAAGTTTTACGAAACTTACCGCCCGCTGATCCTGCGCCGGGGTATGGATTTTCAGCTCCGCGCCCCCGAGTTGGAGGAATTGCTGTCGCTGGTCATGGCGGATTTTTTCCAAAAGGACCTGATCGGCGGCAAATTCGATCCCGACGTGGTGCCCGAGGAGTTGAAATTCCGCTACGAGCAAAAATCCGGACGCTTCCGCAGTTATCTGCGCAGTGTCGTCGCTAACCACGCCCGCAAGCTGTTGCGCAAGCGCCGCGCCGGCGCCGTTTCGCTGGATGCCATCGGCGCGGATCTCCCGGCGGAGGAACTCGTCGACGACGACGCCCGCTGGGACGCCGAGTGGCGCAGTCACTTGCTCAAGCAGGCGCTGGAGGAGTTGAAAAATCAAGTCCGGCCCACCACCTATCAGGCGTTTGAACTCTACGCCATCAACGGCCGCGACGTGCAGGAAGTGGCGAACTTCCTCAATTTGTCGATCGCCAACGTCTATACCGCCCGGAGCCGCTGCATCGCCCGACTCAAAGAAATCATTGCCAACTTGGATAGCTTATCATGAAAATTCATTATTCAACCGAAGAATTGGAACTTTATCGCCACGGTAAATTGAGCGTTTTGGGGGCGATCCGCTGTCGCGCTCACCTGAAAAATTGTCCGGAGTGCCGCCGCGCCCTGGCGCAGTTGGATGACGACGACGCGTTGATTTCCGAATTGCGCCAGAGCGTCGAATTTCACCGGGAATTTTCCGCACCGCCGCCGGCGCCCAGTTCCGCCCGCCGTCAGTAGTTCGGGTCGGCGGCGAGCGAGCGAATTTTGGCGATGAGTTTGAGTTCCTGCCGCCGCAGTATCGAGTAGACCGTCGGTTTGGGCAGGCAGTAGCGCGCCGCCAGTTCCCCCGGATCGAGATTTTGGCGGAGATGCGAATCCAAAATCTGATAGTGCACCGCCGTCGATTCCGCTCGCAACTCCTGCAGCGCCCGCTCCAAAAGACAGCGGCGGTACTCCCGATCGAACCGCCGGTCGGTCTGCGCCTCCGCCTCCGGCGGGAGCGTCGCCAGCAGTTGGTGCCGCCGGTACTGGGTGCGGAGCAGATCGCACGATTTCGCCCGGATCAGCTTGCGCAAATAGTTGCGGAAGTTCCCCCGCGCGGCGTCGTAGTGAAAACGGCACTGCCGGAAAAAGCCGATCAGCACCAGTTGCACCAGATCGTCCAAGTCCGAGCCGGTGATCCCGCAATCCCGGCCGTGCAACCGGATCAACGGCGCGTAAGTGTGGTAAAAGCGCTCGCAACCCTCGTCTTGCCGGAGTCTGGCTTCGCTTAATATGCTTTGATGCGTGGTGAAACTCATGACCAAGCTCCCCATTGAATTGGTGTTTAGTATAGCACGATAAAAGGGGGTTGTCAAGGCGAAAAGTTAAGAAATTACTTAATTTTTTATCAACAAAAAAGCTCCGGCGCAAATTGCCGGAGCGCGAGGTGCTTACAGACTGCCTTTGGTCGAGGGGATCTCCCCCGCTCTCCGGGCGTCGATCCCGGTCGCCGCATCCAGCGCCCGGGCAAAGCCCTTGAAGATCGCCTCAAAGAGGTGGTGATTTTCCGCCGCCGCCAGTTGGCGGATGTGGAGATTGATCCCGCCGGTGTTGCAGAGCGCCTGAAAGAATTCGTGAAAGAGTCGGGCGTCGAAATTCGCCACCAGTTCGGCGGGCGGTTCGACGTCGTAGTAAAGTCCCGGCCGCCCGGAAAGGTCGAGTGCGACCAGTACCAGCGCCTCGTCCATGGGGAGCAGGAAGTTGCCGTAGCGCCCGATGCCTTTTTTGTCGCCGAGAGATTGCGCGATCGCGCTGCCCAGCACCAGACCGATATCCTCAAAGGTGTGGTGACCGTCGACTTCCAGATCGCCTTTGGCGCGGAGCGTCAGATCAAAGAGCCCGTGGCGGCTCCACAACTCCAGCATGTGGTCGAGAAAGGGCACTCCGGTAGCAATATCGCTTTTGCCGGTGCCGTCGATGACGAGCGAGAGCCGAATGTCGGTTTCGCTCGTTTTCCGGGCAATTTCCGCCTTGCGCATGGTTTACCCTCGAAGTTAGTTGCTGTAGCTGTGATCGAAAACCGTGTTGGCGAGCTTGATCGCCTTGGCGTCGCTGCTGCTGGGCGCGTAACGGGTCGCGAGTTCGTCGCCGTTGAGCGCATCCGAGTGGCCGTCGAGGTGGAAGACGTTGACGGTGTCGCCGTGGTAGTCTTTCAGCACTTTGGAGCCGGAAAGGTCGATCGCGGTGTTGTTGTCGATCGCGGCGGTGCCGGAGCAACCGCCCAGCACCAACTGCGACGGCGAGACCAAGTTGTTGTTGTAAGTGAGATATTTGGTGCCGCGGAAATCGAAAGCAAACGGCTCATCCACGGTGGCACCCTTGCGGATCGAGACCTTTTTGCCCGCCTTGGCGACGCCGAAAGCGATCAGCCGCTTTTTATCATCGCCGAAATTGCCGGTGGAAATGTCGGAACCGGCGTCATAGGCGGTCGCCGGGCAACGCACGACTTTGGTATCCGAGAGCAAGCCGGAGTTGTAGAGCCACTCCGTCCACGGCAACCCCGCACTGTTGAGGAGATAGCCGCCGTTTTTGTGCATGCCCTGGGTGATGAGCGCCATCGCCTGCTTCTGATTGTTGGCGCACTCGGTACGGCGGGCGGATGCGCGCGCCGAGTTGACCGCGGGGATGAGCAAGCCGGCGAGAATGGCGATCACACCGATCACGGCGAGCAGTTCGATGAGGGTGAAGTTACGTTTTTTCATAATTTTCTCCAAGTACAGAAAGTTGAATACAACTTGTTTGTGCGTCAGTATAGAATAGCAACAAAGTGCGCTTTTGTCAAGTTTTTCCGCCTGATAAGGGGCTTTTTTTTCTCAAAAACGCCCGGATCGGATTGAAAAATGCGCAAATCCGGTCTATACTATAAACAGAATGGACAAATGCTTGTTACGGAGGATCGCAAGATGAAAAAACTGAATCGGACTCGCTTTACCTTGATCGAACTTTTGGCGGTCATCACCATTATCGCCATTCTCGCCGGCTTGCTCATCCCCGCGGTCAATTCGGCGCAGAATCAGGCGCGCATCACTCAAGCCAAGTCGGATATGGCGACGATCACCCAGGCGTTTCGCGCCATGGAGGGCGTTTACGGCAAACTCTTTTCCACCGACACCGCCTCTGCCGCCTCTAAAAAAGGCTTGAACAAGAACAAGTTTACGAAATATAAAAACACGACTTATTCGACTTCCGCCACCAGCGCCACGGCGCTCACGGCGACGGCGGCGGACAACTACGATTTCGCGATCGTGGAGTTGAGCGCCCCCGGCGACAGCGACAAGCTCTGGGTCAACAAGCGCCAGATCCGCTTCCTCGATCCCAGGCCGGAATATCAGCCCGGCTACAAGACCGGCAAGCCGGACACCCTGTGGCGCGATCCGTGGGGTTCCCGTTACCGGTTGCTTTTCTGCACCGACGGCAGCAACGTCGTTGAGCCGCACGACGACCACAAGCTTTCCACCGACTTTGCGATCTACTCGGCGGGGCCCAATGGGACGGACAACAACGGCACCAACAAGGATACCGATACCTGCGGATCCGCAAGCACCAACGGCGCCGACGACATCGGCACCTGGCACAAGTAAGAGCTGAACCCGCTTCGGGGGGCGATGCGCCCCCCTTTTTTTGGAGTTTGATTTATGCCGATCTACAAATACTTCTGTTCCAAGTGCGACCGCGAATTTGAGTTGTTGCTCCCCCGCTACGATGCTCCGGCGAAGTGCCCCACGTGCGGCAACGCCAAATTGAAGCGGGAGCAGACCACCTTTGCCGCGAGATCCGCTTCGCCCGGTTGCCCGGCGGCGGCGGAGTGCCCCCATGCCGATTCCGGCTGCGGCTGCGGCTGCGGTTGCGGCGGTCATCACCACCACTAAAAGTCCCGATGAATAAAAAAGAGCTGACGGCGGAGCTGGAAAAGCTGGGGATGCGCCCGGGGCGAGGCTTGGGGCAGAACTTCCTGCTCGACGGCAACTTGCTCGATTTCATCGTCCGCGCTTCCGGGGTGCAGCCGGGGGAGCGGGTACTGGAAGTCGGCCCCGGCTTCGGCGCGCTCACCCGCAAACTCCTCGCGGCGGGGGCGATCCTCACTTCGATCGAATTCGATCACCGCTTGGCGGAGTATCTGCGCAACGAGATCTCGTCGCCCGAATTCACCCTCATCGAGGCGGATGCCTGCAAGGTCGATTACGCCCAACTTTTCCCGGTCGGCACCGACTACCGGGCGATCGCCAACTTGCCCTACGCGATCAGCACGGTTTTTATTTCCCGACTGCTCAACTCGGAAGTCCCGCCGCAAACGATGCTCTTTATGTTGCAAAAGGAAATGGGCGAGCGTTTGGCGGCGGCGCCGCGGAGCAAGGCTTACGGCGCGCTGTCGGTGCGCTGTCAACTGCGCTACGACGTCGCGATCGCGCGGGTCGTGCCGCCGGAAGTTTTCTATCCGGCTCCGGAAGTGGATTCCGCGCTGGTGGAGTTCCGCCGCCACGACCGCTTCGAGTTGAGCGCGGCGCTCTTTAACAAGATCGACAAGTTGGTGAAACTTGCTTTCAGCCAGCGGCGCAAGCAGTTGGGCAAGGTGCTCGCCAAGGGCGGCTACGGGGCGGAAAATGTCGCCGCCGCCTTTGCCGAGTGCGGCATCCCGCTGGAAATTCGCCCCGATCAGGTGGCGGTGGAAACCTTTTATCGGCTCGGGGTGCTCCTGCGCGGCGGCGCGGCGTAGCGCTCAACCCAGACAGTGGCGGAACTCCGAGGGGCGGCGCCCCATGCGGCGGCGGAAGACCTTGGCGAAGTAATTGCCGGAGCGGAATCCGCACCGTGCCGCGATCTCGTTGACGCTCAACTGCGAATTGCCCAACAATTCGATCGCCTTTTGCAACCGCAAATTGGCGAGATACTCCTGCGGCGTAAGTCCGGTGGCTTCGGTGAATTTTTTGTGCAACGAGCCGCGATGGACCCCGAGCGCATCCGCCAGACCCTCGATGGAAATGCCGCGGTCGGAGTAGTTTTGCCGCACCAACTCCTTGAATTGATGCACCATGGTCGGCTCGACTTCGGGCGGCGCGCCGCAGAGGGCGAAGTGGAGCAGTTGGATCGCCGTCGCCGCCGCGATGAATTCGCTCCGGGGGCCGGGTTGGCGCAACTCGGCAAAGAGTTTTTCAAAAAGCGGCACCGGGCACTCCCCGGCGTGGTAGGGGCCGCGTTTGAGCGCGTAGGAATCCAACAGCAGCGGCAGTTTGCCGTCAAAGGTAACAAAGCACCAGCTCGCCTGCTCGCTTTTCACCCGGTAGGCGTGCTCGTCGCCGGGGAAAAGGAAGCCGACTTCGCCGGCGCGGAGCGTCAGTTGCGGGTTGACTTCCAGTACGCCGGTGCAGAGCCAAAAAAGTTCCAGAAAATCCCGCCTGCCGCCGTCTTGCCGGAAGTTTCCGGGCTTGGTGAAGAGCCCGCAACTGCGGGCGGCAAATGGCAGCGGCACGCCGGGCGAGCGCGTCGGGCGCAAGACCCATTTGGTTATCGATTTGTTTTCCGTCATCATCGAGACAAAATCACCCTTTTTTGCCGCTGTCAAGTAAAAACTGTCGCGCATTCGGTCGGTAATAATATACCCATAGATGCGGATAAATGCAAGCGACTCGGGGCGGGGGTTGCAGAAATTTACTTCCGGTGGTATATTATACTACGATTGTACGCAACTATATCCAACACAGGAGAAATCAAAATGTCCGGACACAGTAAATGGGCGAATATGAAGCACAAAAAAGAAGCCGCCGATAAGGTAAAAGGCAAAGCGTTTTCCCGCATCGGCAAGGAAATCATGGTCGCCGCCAAAAACGGCGGCGGCGATCCCAACGCCAACCCGGCGCTCCGGGCGGCGCTCACCGCCGCTAAAGCGGTCAATATGCCCAACGCCAACATCGAGCGGGCGATCAAGAAGGGCGTCGGCGAACTCGGCGACGTCGTCTTTGAAGAGATCGTTTACGAAGGCTATGCCGCCGGCGGCGTGGCGGTGCTGGTCGATTGCCTCACCGACAACCGCAACCGGTCGATCAGCGAAGTCCGCATGGTCTTTGACCGCAACGGCGGCAACCTCGCCGGCAGCGGCGCGGTCGCCCGGATGTTCAGCCGGCAGGCGCACTTCGTGGTCTCCGGCGAGTGGGCGGACGAGGAAAAACTTATGGAGATCGTCCTCGACGCGGGCGCCGAGGATCTGGTGGTGGAAGACGGCGTCGCCGAAATCTGGGGCGCCCCCGATGCCTTTGAAGCGATCGCCAAGGCGCTGGAAGACAAGGGCGTGCCCACCGACGAGGCGGAAGTTACCCGCCGGCCGGAAATGACCGTGCCGATCACCGACGCCAAGGTGGCGACGCAGGTGATGCGCCTCATCGACAAAATGGAAGAACTCGACGACGTTCAGCGGGTCACCGCCAACTACGAGATCGACGACGCGATCGCCGACCAGATCGAGGAGTAAAAATGGATCATCTGATCGACCGCGCCAGCGGTTTTTCGCTCGACCTCGCCGGCATGGGGATCTCCGCCGGCGAACTCGCCGCGATGGCGCCGTTGTTTGCCCGGGCGCAACAGGGCATCGCCGACATCGAAGCCGGCATGGTGAAAAATCCCGACGAAAAGCGCAAGGTCACTCACTTCACCGACCGGATCGACTACACGTCGAGCCCGCTCTTTGCCGAGGTGGAAAACTTTTCCGCCGCGGTGCGCGAGGGGCGGTTGCTTTCCGGCACCGGCAAGAAATTTACCGCGGTGGCAGTCAACGGCATCGGCGGCTCGGCGCTCGGTCCGCAGTTGATGCAGTTCGCCCTCAACGGCCCCTACTGGAATGAATTATCCGACGAGCGCCGGTGCGGCGCGCTCAAGATCTACTTCCTCGACAACACCGACTCGGCGGGCTTGGCCGATCTCTGGGAAGTGATGGATCCGGAAACGACGCTTCAACTGGTGATCTCCAAATCCGGCTCCACCCGCGAGACCAAAAACAATATGATCGCCATGGAGGACTTTTACGCGGCGCGCAACTTGGATTTCGGCGCCAACGCGGTGGCGGTCACCATGAAAGACAGCCAACTCTACCGCCACGCGCAGGAAAAGCACTTCCTGAAAGTCTTTGAAATGGCGGAATCGATCGGCGGCCGCACCAGCGAGACCAGCATCGTCGGCCACGTGCCGGCGACTTTGTGCGGCATCGACTTCGAGCGCTTCCTTTCCGGCGCCTGCGCCATGGACGAGTGGACGCGCCACGCCGCGCCGCTGGAAAATCCCGCCATGCGGCTCGCCGCGGCGTGGTACATCGCCGGCAACGGCAAGGGCGATCGCAATATGGTGATCGTGCCTTACAGCGATCGGCTGGTGCTCCTCTCGCGCTACTTGCAGCAGTTGGTGATGGAAAGTCTCGGCAAGGAACTTGATCTCGACGGCAAGGTCGTGCATCAGGGGTTGAGCGTTTTCGGCAACAAGGGCGGCACCGACGCCCACGCCTTTATCCAACAGCTCAACGACGGCCGCGACGACTTTTTCCTCACTTTTATCGAAGTGCTGGAAGACGCGAAGTCCATTCCGATCGAGAACCTGGTGATCGGCGATTATCTGCACTGCTTCCTCACCGGCTTGAACCGGGCGTTGCTCGCCAAGGGGCGGCGCACCATTATGATCCAACTGCCGCGGCTCACCGAGTACGAGTTGGGGCAACTCATCGCGCTCTATGAGCGGGCGGTGGCGATCTACGCCGAATTCATCCATATCAACGCGTTTCACCAGCCGGGCGTGCAGGCGTACAAACTTGCCGCCAACGGCGTGTTGGAAATTCAAAGCGCGTTGCGCGAATTCTGCGCCGCTCACGCCGGATTTACCGGCAGTGCCGCCGATTTCGCCGCGCAACTGCCCGGGGCGGTGCCCGCGGAGATCGCCGGACTGCTCGACCGCGAATGCGCCAACACCGCCGCCGTCGAGCGCAAATTGGCCGACGGCGACTGGGTCTATTCGGTCAAGTGAATCTGCTCTTGCTCGCCCCGGCGGATTTCATCGCCCCGGATACGGCGGTCGTGCGCGACCGGCGGCTCCGGCAGTTGAATGAAGTCATCCACGCCGAGCCGGGCAAACTCTGCAAGGCGGGGGTGCTCAACGGCGACCGCGGGCGCGGCGAGATATTGGCGATCGACCGCGAGCGCGCCGTGGTGCGCTTCCTCGCCGAAACTCCGCCGCTTGCTCCCTCGCCGGTCAAGCTCGTCTGCGCCTTGCCCCGCCCAAAAAGTTTTACCAAAGTGTTGCACGCGGCGGTGGAAAACGGGGTGAAGGAACTCTATTTCATCCAGACTTTTAAGGTGGATAAAAGCTACTGGTCGGCGCCCCGCCTCGCCGAAGCGGCGTTGCACGAGGAGTTGTTGCTCGCCTTGGAGCAGGCGGGGGATACACTGATGCCGCAGGTGCACTTTTTCAATCGCTTCAAACCCTTTGTCGAAGACGTTTTGCCTGCTCTGACGGCGGGTACGACCGCGCTGTTCGGCGATCCGGCGGGAGTTGCCGCCACGGCGACTTCGGGCAAGATCACGCTGGCGGTGGGTCCCGAAGGGGGTTTCACCGATTACGAAAAGCAGAAACTGATCGACGTCGGCTTTGCCCCGATCTCGTTGGGGGAAAGGACGTTGCGCACTGAATTCGCGGTGGCGGAGCTACTGGCGAAACTCGTTTAAAGGGCGCGGAAAAGTCCGCCCGTCCACTCGCGGAGCGTGAAGCGCTCGACTTCGCGCATATTCAACTCGGCGTAGGCGGCGGAAACCTCGTCGAATTCCCGGTTGAGGATGCCCGCCAGCACCAGATGCCCCCCCGGCCGCACCCAACTGGCGATATTGCGCCGGAATTGGATCAGCAAGTGGCCCAAAATGTTGGCGCAAACGAGCGCGTACTTTTCCGGCCGCCCCGGATAGACGGCGGCGTCGCCCACCGTGGGCGTGATGGTGGAAAAGCCGTTGAGGGCGAGGTTTTCGGCGGCGATCTTGACCGCGTCGGGGTCGAGATCAAAGGCGTCGATGTGGGGTATGCCCGCCAACGCCCCGGCGATGGAAAGTATCCCCGAGCCGCACCCGGCGTCGAGCAGGGAGTCGGGGATCGCTTCCGCACTCAAGCGGTCGATGCACTTGAGGCAGTAGAGCGTGGTGGCGTGCTGACCGGTGCCGAAGCTCATGCCGGGGTCGATGACGAGTTTTTTCTGCCCGGGAAGCAACGCCGGATCGAGCCAGCTGGGGGAGATCAGCAGTCGCTCGGAAATTTCGATCGGGTGAAAGTACTTTTTCCAACTTTCCGACCACTCCTCTTTGGGAATTTCGGTGAGTTCGGGGTCGGAAACCAGCACCCCCAATTCCGGTTCCCAAATTTCCCGCGCCGCGCGAAACTTGGCGAGCGCGGACTCGCGCTCCGGCTCGGTCTCGGCGTAAAAGGTGGTGACGCAGGTGTGATTTTCCCAGTCGTCGTAGGTGTTGAAGTCGATATCGAGCGTGGCGGCGAGTTCTTCCGGCGGCAAAGGCGACCGGTCGAAGCGCACCCGAAAAGCGAAAAGGCGATCGGCGATTTTCATATTACTCCATAATTTTGATTTGCGGCTCCTCGGTGAAGCCGAAAGGCAGTTTTTCCTCGCCGCTTTCCCACAGGTTGTGGGGCAAGTTGGCGCCGACGAGCGAAATTTCCGCGCGCTTCCCCGCCCACGGGGAAAGATCGAATTCCCCCGGGTTGCCGAGCGCAAAGCCCGCCGAAACGCCGTTGACGCGGCACTCGACCGACATCCCGATCGACTTGAGCGTCAACTTGATGCGGCGCGCCGGGGGCAACTCGACGACCGCGTCGAGGGCGATCCTGCCGCTGTAAAACTCCAAACCTTGACCGACGAGGTCGCCGCAGGCAAGCGGCGACTCTTGCGCGATCTTATCCAATTTGACCGCGAACTCCCCGGCGAGCAACAGCGGATAGACCGGGCGCTCAAACATTTCGAGGTAGCCGTTTTGGCGGATCTCCACGGTGTTGACCCCGGTTTTGACCAGCGGGGCGATCTCGGCTTCCCAAATCGCGTGGTCGAGCGTGGCGCCGGGGGCGAAGTTCTTTACCGTTGCGCCGTTGACCGAAACTTGCGAGTAGAGGTTTCGGCCCGCCGCCATTTCGTTGGCGGAAAAATCCCGATCCCAGAGCAGCCGGATTTTTTTCGGTGCGGCGGTGCAGTTAAAAGTGGTGCGGGCGATCTTTTCGATGCCGCGATAGTTCAGTTCCCAGCGGTCGGAACGGTACAAGTTGGGGTCGAGCCGCCGCCACTGCCACGCGACCGGCAAGGTGGCGGAAGTGCGGAATTTGACTTCTTCCGCCGGGGCGGCGAGGCCGCTTTTTTCCACCAGTACCAGAAGTTGCGCGGCTTCCAGTTGGAGTTTGCCCGACTGCGCCGGGCGCGAGGTGCGGTCCGCCGGGTCGAACCAGAAGCCGCCCGGAATTTCCACCTCGACCCGCTTCGCCCGGGTCGAAGCATTGAAAACGGTGGTAAAGAGCGCGCCGTCGCGCCGGAACTGCCGGGCGATGATCTCGCCGTCGGGGGCGAGCTTGAGCAAAGGAGCGGCTTTCACCGCCGCCGGGATCTCCGCCAAATCGACGCTCCGCCCGGAAACTTTGACCGGGTTGAGTTTGCGGCAGTCGAAGCACCACTGGGGCGCGCCGCCGACGAAAAGGATCTTCCCCGGGTAGTTGCCGAGGAAGCGGCGGGTCGACTCGTTGACGACATCCATGGCGGGCAGGATGATGGTGTCGAATTTCATCACTCCGGGGCGACCCTCCGGCTTGAACTTGCCGTCAAAAGCAAGTTGCTTGAGCGTTTCCTCGTCGATCACTTCGTACTGGATGTGGTGCGCAACGAGCAGATTGAGCACTTGGCGGAAGATCCTCTGGATGCGGTCGGCTTTCGCCCCGTGCCCCAACTGCGAGCGATCGTCGGGAGTCGGCGCGGCGCCCAACTCGAGGTGGGCGCGCAACGACTGCACCGGGTAGAGCACCAGAACACTGCTCGTCGGCACGCTGCCGACGGCAAGTTCGCAGAGTTTGCCGATCCAGTCGCTCCAGGCGCGGTAGTGGTGCCGGATACTGTTGTGCAGATGATCCGGGGTGCACTCCCACTTGCGGTGGGCGGAAATGGAATAATAGAGCCCGTGCGGCACAAAGAGATTGACGCCGAGCGAAAAAAGCCAACCGGAAATCCGCTGCATTTCCAGCAGCGAGAGTTTCCAGTTTTCCGCGGCGAGCCCGAAGCACTCGCACATCACCCGGGGGCGGTGTTGCCAGAGCGCCGCCGAAGCGGTGTTGCGGATGCACCCGGTGAGGTCTTCGATCTCGCCCTCGCCCTTGCCCAAAAGCGGCGCGCCGGGGGTGACCGGGCCGAGCTGATCGACGGCGCAGAGCGTCATGGTGCGCATGACTTCAAAGTAATCGCCGATCTGGCGGACGTGTTCCGCCATGCCGTCTTCCAGACAGAGGTGCCCGGTCGTGAGCAAATGGTGGCGCGACGAGTAGCGGGCGATCCGCCCGTAGTAGGAAGCGAGGAATTCCCGCCCGAACCACTGCCAGAAAACGATCCGCTTTTCGGCGGCGTCGGGGATCTCGGCGCAAAAGAGCGCGGGCAGAAAATCGATGATCGGCTCGCCCACGGCGGAGCGGAAGCGGCGCCCGAAGTTTTTGCCCCACGGCGCGGAGCGGCGCACGATGCCGAAATTGGGGCAGAAGTTGTCGCCGAAAATGCCGGGGATCGTCTTGCCGAATTCCGCGCCGAAGCGTTCAAAGTAAAAGCGGTGGGTGAGGTCGATGAATTCGTCGGTGAGCTCCTGGTCGGAGCCGTCGGGGTTGAGCGCGCCCGAGTAGATCGGGGCGGCGAGGGTTGCCGCATCCAAAAGCGAAAACTCCGCCAGCGCGCACAAGTACGCCCGGTCGGCGGGGAAGTTGCGCTTGCCGTGGTAGCGGGCGCTTTTGCCGGAAACCAGACTCGTTTCGATCACGGCGTAGAATTTGTCCGGAGTGAGCCGGACTTCGCCGCCGGGGGTGGTGAAGTGATCGGGGCGCTCCCAGTGGCACTCTTCGCCGGGCGCGAGGAATTTTTCCCGCACCAAACCGAGGCTCTTTTGGGTGCGGTCGGGGTCGGTGAGCGGCAGAAGTTTGCCCGCCGGGCCGCTCGGATAGTGCATTTCGTCGTAGAGCCACGCGGAAAGCCCCTGCTTTTTGGCTTCGTCGATGGCGACGCCGATCGCCTGGGCAAAGGCATCGCTCAAGTAGGGGGTCTTCAGCCCGTCGCGGGGGTGGAGCATCACCCCGCCGAAACCCTTTGCCGCCATTTCCGCGATCTGCCGCCGCAACGGCGCTTCTTCCAGATAGTGGTTGAGAAAGTAGAACGCCACCGGGCGGAATTCCGCCGCTGCCGGAAGGGTGAGTAAACTTTTTTTCATCGTGCTTTTGCCGAGCTTTGATCAGGTTTGTCGTCTGTGCCAATTAAAGTAGCATTACCGCGTGGTTTTTACAAGTAAAACCCTTGCAAAAGCGCGCACGCTCCACTATATTAAAGAGCGAGAAAGATCAAAAGGTTAAGAAAAGGGGATCAGCGATCATGGCGGGTGAAAAAAATTTCGATGATTTGGTGTTGACGGCGGTCGACAATCCGGCAAAAGGCAACTTGGAGCTCCTGCAGCGTGCCCTCGCCGCCGAGGCGGAACTCGCCCCCGGAAGCGCGGAAGCCTTTGCCATGCTGTGGGAAGTGCTCGCCAAACAATCCATCACCCCCGAGATCGCCCGGCTCGCTTACACTTTCGCCGGCAAAACTTCCGACGAGCCCGGCGCGGTCTTCCGCAAACTGCTCTGCGATTCCGCCCGGCTGATGCTCCCCCGCGATCAGGGCCACAGCCCGGTGATGCGGGCGATCGGCGCGCGCAACGACAAAATGCCGGTGCGCGAGATCGCCGCGCGTTTGGAGCGCCTCTTCGCCCTCAAAAGCGGCGTGGTGATCTTCCTGCCCGGTTCCGGCCGCTGGGGCGCGGTCAGCACGATCGACTCGGTCAACGGCAGTGTGGTCTTGGGGGCGTTCCGGGGCAACGGCAGTATGATCTCGGTGCCGCTGGAAAGCGTCCTCGGTGAAGCGTTGGTCTTCGCCGCCGATCCGGATTTGTCGCAGGTGATGGATCCCGGCACCGCCGCGCCGATCCCGTCGGCGCGCTTCCGCGACATCATCACCCGCCGGGCGAAATTGCCGGTGAGCGCGATGCAGATGCGGGCGATCGCCCTCGCCGGGTGCGCCCGGAAACTTTCCGAAGCCTCGTTCAACACTTGGTGGAACACCACCGCCCCGGTGCAGAGTTCCGGCAAGCGCCGCGCCTGCGAGGGGCGCAATTTGCAGGAAATGGCGTTGCTTATCGAAGCCGAACGCGAGGGCGCCCAAGCCTTTGCCGACGACGAATATGCGGCGTTTGCCGCCTTTTTCACCCGGCTCAAGCCGGAGATCGCCCGCCGCGAAGTCAAAAACTTGGCGACCATTCTCGCCGCGATGAGCGAACGCGCCGAGGCGGGGAAGTTTGCCCAGTGCATCGCCCCGCTTGCCGGCAAGGCGATCTTCTGGCCCGCCAATCCCGGCGCGGTGCCGCTGGCGGACTTGGCGATCTGGGGCGAGCTGCCCGCCAAGGTGTTGACCAATCTCGGCACGGCGACGATCCTCGCCCGCGGCGAAGAGTATCTCGCCGCCTTGCTGCTCAAACTGCCGCTCAAGGCGCTCAACAGTTTGACTTCGCTCATCGACCCGCTCGACTTGGAAAATTCGATCAGCGAGCGGCACAGCTGCAGCGCCGATCTCCTCTGCTGGATCTGGCGCAACCGCAAAAAGCCGGATATGGAAACGCTCGACAAATTGATCAATATCGAAAACGTCGTCCGGGTGCTGAGCGTCGGCGAACTGCCCAAAGAGTGGAGCGCGGCGGTGCGCGAACTGCGGGCGCTGCTGATGGACAAGGCGGATTTCCAAGCGGAATTGATCGATCGCTCGCGCGAGGATCTGCGGCTCTTTGCCGCCACCTTGTGCGGCGCGCTCTTTTTGAGTTCGTCGGAGCGCCAGAGCCTCTTGGTCAAACTCTCGCGGGTGTCGCCGGAGTTGCAGGCGTGTCTGGAAGGCGGCGCCGCCCGGCAGATCCTTTCCGCCGGCATCGGCAACCGCGACAAGACTCCGGAAGTTCCGGCGGGCAACGAACCGTTCTTCACCAGTATCAGGAGCCACCGCCGCTTGATCGCCGAGTTGGAGGATTTGATCAACAAGCAGATCCCCGAAAACCGCGAGGCGATCAAGGTCGCCCGCGCCCACGGCGACTTCCGGGAAAACTCCGAATTCGACGCCGCCAAGGAGCGCCGCCGTCACCTCAACCGCCGCCGCTCCGAGTTGGAGCGCGATCTGGCGATGATCCAGCCGATGCAGATGAAAAACGTAGTCGTCGAGGATACGGCGGTCATCGGCAGCGAGGTCGAGATCACCTACTCCGACGGCGCCAAGCAAAGTTGCTATCTGCTCGGCGCTTGGGACGGCGATCCCGATCGGAAAATGCTCTCTTACCGCACCAAACTCGGTCGGGCATTGCTCAATCTTCGGGTCGGGGAAAGTTTTCAGCTCGATGACCGTAACGGCAAGATCTCCGCGGTGCGGGCGTTGCCGGCGGAACTGGCGGCGGAGTTGGACGATTGATCTTACATCATCCCGCCCCGACGCCGCCGCCCCGCTGGGACCGGATCGCGCAATTTCAGCGGGATCGGCGAGCTCCCCTCTGGCAAATTCGCCGCGCCGGGGAGCTGACGGTGAGCGAACTTGCCCTGCCCGGAGCGAAAGCGGCGGGGCGCAAACTCTTTTTCATCAGCGACTTGCATCCTCAATTCCGCCCCGCGGAAGCGGCGCGGTTCCGGCAGCTTGCCGCCTTGATCCAAGCGGAAAAGCCCGACTATCTCCTCGTGGGCGGCGACGGCGTCGGCGACGCGGTGCACTTCCCCAAACTGCCGGAATTGTGGCGGCGCTTGAGCGACGGGGTGCCGGTTGCCCTCGCTCTGCCCGGAAATTGGGAGTTGGGCAAGGATTGGCTCGACGCCGACTTTTACCGCGAACTTTACGGCCGGGGCGGCTTCCGCTACTTGAGCAACGAAACGTGGAGCGACGGCAAGTTGTTTCTGGCGGCGTTGGCGGACGTCTGGAATCAGGCGGTGATCCCGGCGCTGCCGGAAACGCCGCCGACGGCGGAAACCTTTAATCTGGTCGGCATCCACCGCCCGGATGCGCTCGGCTGGGTGGAAAATTATGCGACGCTTTCCGCTTATGATCTGGTGTTGAGCGGCCACTTGCACGCCGGGCAGTTCCGGCTGCCGCTGTGGGGGCCGCTGATCAGCATCGGCGTTTACGGGCGGCGGCTCGACTACGGACTTTACCGCCACCGCCAGTGGGATACCCGACTTTTCATTTCCGCCGGGCTGGGCGAGGGCACCGTGCCGTGGCGGGTCAACTGCCCCCGCGAAGCGGTGATCGTGCATCTCGTTTGAAAGGAAAGCCTTATGGAAGCGGAAAAACGTCAGCGCAGTGCCGCGCTCTACGGTGTTGAGGCGGTGGAGCGCTTTGCCGCCGCCCGGGTGATCTTGCTCGGCGTCGGCGGGGTGGGCGGCTTCGCCGCCGAGTGCCTCGTCCGTTCCGGGGTGGAAAAGCTCACCATTGTCGACGGCGACCGGGTGGAAAAGAGCAACTTCAACCGCCAGTTGGTCGCGCTGGATTCCACCGCGGGCGAGTTCAAGGCGGAAGTCGCCTGCCGCCGGGCGCGCGACATTGATCCGACGGGGGAATTTGTCGCCGTGGATCGCTTTATAATTCCCGATGAAGCGGAAAAACTCCTCGCCGATTTCGATCTCGTCGTCGACTGCATCGACGATACCCCGGTCAAATGCGCGCTCATCGTCGCCGCCAAAAAATTGGGCATCCCGCTGGTTTCCAGCATGGGCGCGGCGGGCAAATTCGACCCGACCGCGGTGGAAGTCGCCGATCTTTCCCGCACCTACAACTGCCCGCTCGCCAAGAGTTTGCGGCAGAAATTGCGCCGTGAAAACATTGAGCGCGGCGTCACCGTGGTATTTTCCTCGGAAAAGCGCCAAGTAAAAGAGCAACCCGGCGTCGGTCTGCCCTCGGGAGCCCCGGTGGTGGGGGCGTTCGGCTGCGCCGTCGCGGCGGCGGCGCTGGAATTGCTGCGCTGAACTTACATCCGCTCGACGACCGCGTTGGCGAAGCCGGAGCAACTCAACTCGGTGGCGTTTTGCGCCAGGCGCGCCAAGTCGTAGGTCATCTGCCCGTCGGCGATCGCCCGTTCGATGCCGGCGATCACCAGATCCGCCGCTTCGGTGTAGCCGATGTGGCGCAAGAGCATTTCCCCGGAAAGCGCCAGCGAGCAGGGGTTGACCTTGTCCAGACCGGCGTATTTGGGGGCGGTGCCGTGGGTCGCTTCAAAGAGCGCGTGGCCGGTGGTGTAGTTGATGTTCGCCCCCGGCGCGATGCCGATGCCGCCGACGCAGGCGGCGAGCGCGTCGGAAACGTAGTCGCCGTTGAGGTTGAGCGTGGCGATGACGTCGTACTCCGCCGGGCGGGTCAAAATCTGCTGCAAAAAGGCGTCGCAGATGCAGTCTTTGACCAAAATTTTGCCCGCCGGGGCGACCCCGCCGCACTCCTCGGCGCTGATGGCGACGTCGGAGTATTCGCGCTTGACCAACTCGTAACCCCAGTTTTTGAAGCCGCCCTCGGTGAACTTCATGATGTTGCCCTTGTGGACGAGCGTCACGCTCTTGCGGCCGTTGGCGAGCGCGTAGTCGAGCGCGGCGCGGATCAATCGGGTACTGCCCTCCTCGGAAACCGGCTTAATGCCGATGCTGGAAGACTCCGGGAAGCGAATTTTGGTGACGTTCATCTCATTCTGCAAAAAGTCGATCACCTTTTTCACTTCGGGCGTGCCCGCCGCCCACTCGATCCCGGCGTAGATATCCTCGGTGTTTTCCCGAAAGATCACCATGTCGGTAAGTTCCGGCTTTTTCACCGGGCTGGGCACGCCGGCAAAGTAGCGCACCGGGCGGACGCAGGCGTAGAGATCGAGCTGTTGGCGCAACGCGACGTTGATCGAACGGATCCCGCCGCCGACCGGGGTGGTGAGCGGCCCCTTGATCGCCACGAGATACTCGCGGATCGCTTCGACGGTCTCGGTCGGGAGCCAGATGTTTTCGTTGTAGACCCGGTTGGCTTTTTCGCCGGCGAAAAGCTCCATCCACGCGATCTCGCGCTTGCCGTGGTAAGCCTTTTTCACCGCGCTGTTCCAAATGTGCATCGCCGCGCGGGTGATGTCGGGGCCGACGCCGTCGCCCTCGATGAAGCCGATGATCGGGCGATCGCCCGACTGAATTTTGCCGTCTTTGCCGATCACGAGTTTATCGCCCGCGGGGATTTGAATTTTGCCGATAGCCATAATTGAGCAATTTCCTTATGTGTAAATGTTGGTGGTGCTTTTTCCTCGCGCATAATATAACACGCCCGCGGAGTTGAAGCAAGCGGTTCTTGGTGCTATATTATATGATGTGCACGTAAGTCAGAGAGAGTACACTATGCGAGAGATCAGAAATATCGCCATTATCGCCCACGTCGACCACGGCAAAACCACGCTGGTCGATCAGATCATGCGCCAGTCGAAACTTTTCCGCGACAACGAGGAAGTGGTCAACTGCTTCCTCGACAGCAACGACTTGGAGCGTGAACGGGGGATCACCATTCTATCCAAAAACATCAGCATCGAGTACAAAAACGTCAAGATCAACGTCATCGACACCCCCGGACACAGCGACTTTGGCGGTCAGGTCGAGCGGGTGCTGAAACTCGCCGACGGCGTACTGCTTTTGGTCGATGCCGCCGAGGGGCCGATGCCGCAGACCCGCTTCGTGCTGGATAAGGCGCTGGCGCTCGGCTTGCGCCCGGTGGTGGTCATCAACAAGATCGACAAGGCGGACGCCCGCCCGGAAGCGGTGCAGAACAAGGTTTTCGACCTCTTTTGCGAACTCAACGCCAGCGACGAGCAGCTCGATTTCCCGACGCTTTTCGCCAGCGGCCGCGACGGTTGGGCGGTGCGCGATCTCGCCGATCCCCGCGAAGGCATCACGCCGCTATTGGATGCGATTTTGGAATTTGTGCCGGCGCCGAAAGTGGAAGCGGGTCCGGTCAAGGCGCAGGTCGCCACGCTCGATTACTCCAACTTCGTCGGCAGGATCGGCATCGGGCGGGTTTACCGCGGCACGCTCCGCACCGACGAGCAACTGGTGATCATCAAGCGCGACGGCGCCACTCGGCCGGTGCAACTCAAACAGCTTTTCACCTTTGAGGGGTTGGGGCGGCAGGAAGCGAGCGAAGTCCAGTGCGGCGACTTGTGCGCGATCGTCGGCATCGAGGACATCGATATTTCCGATACCATTTGCGACTCCGACCACCCGGAAAAAATGCCCGAGATCGCCATTGACGAGCCGACGATCTCGATGAATTTCCGCATCAACGACTCGCCGTTTTTCGGCAAAGAGGGCAAGTTCGTCAGCAGTCGCCACCTGCGGGAAAGACTTTACAAGGAAACCGAGCGCGACGTGGCGCTCCGGGTCGAGGATCTGCCCAGCGGCGACGCGTTCAAGGTTTCCGGGCGCGGCGTGCTTCACCTGGCGGTGCTGATCGAAACCATGCGCCGCGAGGGCTACGAATTTGCCGTCGCCAAGCCGCAGGTCATCTACCGCGAGATCGACGGCGTCAAGCAGGAACCGGTGGAGCGGCTCTCGATCGACGTGCCCGGCGACTACGCGGGCAAGATCATCGAGTTGGTCGGTCTGCGCCGGGGCGAACTCTTTCAAATGGAATCCCGCGGCGCCCGGCAGCTTTTGGAATTTTTCATCCCCACCCGGGGGCTGATCGGCCTGCGGAGCCGGGCGCTCACCGCCAGTTGCGGCGAAGCGATCGTTTCGAGCGTTTACGACCACTACGAACCGCTCAAAGGGGCGATCCCCTCGCGGCAGAATGGCGTCATGGTCAGTATGGCGGGCGGCAAGGCGATCCCCTTTGCCATCGACGGTTTGCAGCAGCGCGGGGAATTTTTCATCGAGCCGGGGGTCGATTGCTACGAGGGTATGATCGTCGGCGAGCACTGCAAAGAGGGCGATCTGGTGGTCAACGTCCAGCGGGCGAAGCAGTTGACCAACTTGCGCGCCGCCGGGAGCGACCGCAATATGAAGATCGCTCCGGCGCGGAAAATGTCGCTGGAGCAGGCGCTGGAATACATCAACGACGATGAATTGGTGGAGATCACGCCGCAGAGCATCCGCTTGCGCAAACTCTATCTGTCGGAATTGGAGCGCCGCCGGCAGCACACCCGGGAACGGTTGGAGCAGGAGGCGGCGCAGGAAGCGGCGAAATAAGCGGGGGGGCGAAGTATGGATTTGGTCGCACTCCTAATTTTCGCGCTGTGTCTGGTGTTGGTGGTAAAGATCGCCCGGATCTCCCGGCGCAATCCGTGGCTGTGGGCGAGTTTGTTTACCGTGATCGTGCTGGGTCTGGAGCGCTTGGCGACCGCGTTGGGCGCGCCCCGGCTGATCGGCGAGATCGCGGGCGTCGGCGTGACGCTCGCGTTGCTGTACTTGGCGAAAAAAGCGGGTTTCCGCTACTGAAAAAAAGGAGACTTATCCATGAGCGTGGCAGTAATTCTCGGCAGTAAGAGTGATTTGGATGTCGTCAAGGGCGCCTTTGACACCCTGCGCGAATTCGGCGTGGAGTATACGGCGCGGGTGCTTTCCGCCCACCGCACGCCGGAAGAGGCGGCGGAATTTGCCGCTTCCGCCCGGAGCAACGGGGTGGAGGTGATCATCTGCGCCGCGGGCATGGCGGCGCATTTGGGCGGCGTCGTGGCGGCGCACACCACCTTGCCGGTGATCGGTATTCCGGTGCCCTCGGCGCCGTTCGACGGCTTGGATAGCTTGTTGGCGATCGTGCAGATGCCCCCCGGGGTCCCGGTGGCGGCGGTCACCGCCGGCAAGGCGGGCGGCAAGAATGCCGCACTCTACGCGATCGAAATCTTGGCAGTGAAAGATGAAAAACTGGCGGCGAAACTCGCCGCTTTCCGCGCCGCCCAGCGGGAAAAGGTCTTGGCGGACGACGCCGCGCTCAATGCGGAGCTGAATAAATGAATATCCCCTTGCTGATCGTCGCGGTGCTGGTCGCCTATCTGATCGGGTCGATCCCCTTCGGGTGGCTGATCGGCAAGTACAACGGCGTCGATATCCGCACCGTCGGCTCGGGCAACATCGGCGCGACCAACGTCACCCGTTCGGTCGGGAAACTGGCGGGTCGGCTCTGCTTCGCGGCGGATTTCCTCAAGGGCTTTTTGCCGACGCTCTTTGCCCACTGGCTCTTTCCCGGGCACCCCGGGGCGGTCTTCGGCGTGGCGGCGGCGACGATCTTGGGCCACATGTTTCCCTGCTACCTCAAATTCCGGGGCGGCAAGGGCATTTCCACCTCGGCGGGCGCGGCGTTGGCGATCGTGCCTTATCCGCTGTTGGTGGCGGTGGCGGCGTGGCTGCTCTTTTTCGGCGTCACCCGCTATGTTTCGGTCGGCAGCATCGCCGCGGCGCTGGCGTTGATCGCCGGGGTCTGGCTGGGGCGCATTTTCCAAATCGGCAGTCCGGTGGCGCAGAGTCTCGTCAGCGCGATCTTTTGCACCGTGCTGGGCGCGGTGGCGATCTACCGGCACCGGGAAAACATCCGGCGGCTGTGCAACGGCACCGAAAATCGCTTCGGCAAAAAGTAAGCGGATTTTTTCGTCATGGCGGGCGTGGACGTAAGTTTCATCATTTCGGTATATCACCCGAATTTTGCCTACTTCAACGAAATGATCGATTCGGTGTTGCGGCTCGGCAAAAAGAGCCGTTGCACCACGGAGATCTGTTTCCGCGACGACACCGACGACGGGGCGTCCGCCGAACTTCTGGCGAAAGTGGCGGCGGAAAATCCCGACTTGATCCGGATCGTGCCGGGCGGGAAAAATCTCGGCGTCGGCGCTTCGCGTTGTGAACTGGTCAAGGCATCCGGCGGTCGGTACGTCGCCTCGTTTGATCAGGACGACGTCATGTTGCCATTTGACCTCGACCGGGCGGTGAAGTTCCTCGACGACCACCCGCAATACGCGGCAAGTTACAGCCACAAGTTCCTTTTCAACTCCTTGGGCTTGACCGGGATGATCCACGGCGACTGGCCGTCGAATTTCACCATGCTCTTTTCGCCGAAAATGAATATCAACGCCATGTTGATCCGGCGCGAGGAGCTGATCGCCCACGAGAGTTTTCTGCCCTGCCCGGGGAGCAGGATCAACGACGACGTCTTTCTGATGATGCGCTTGAGCTACGACCGGGAAATTTACTTCGATATCGCCGAGCCGCGCTGTCTCTACCGCGACCACGCCGAGCAGTACTCCAAACACTTGGATAAGCAAGCGGATTTTGAAGTTATGGGCGAGTACTTCATCGCCCGCCAGCCGGAGCTGTATGACCGAATCTGCCGCGAGGTGGAGATCCCGACTTCGCCCGAAAATCTGCCTTTGGTGCAGGCGTACTCCGGGCTGGCGACATTTTTGCTGCAGCGCCGGGATCGGGCGCGGGTGTTGCGCATTTGCCAGCGCGCCGCCGAGCGCGACCCGCACGACTACGGCGCGTGGGAAGTTTTGCTCACCCTGTCGATCGGCACGCCGAACTTCGACGCGCGGATGGCCAAGGCGTGCCGACTCTTTGCCGGCAACGACTGGGCGCTGCACACCTTTTACCGCACGGCGGCACTCCGCTGTCAGGCGGAGCACCGCGACGGCAAACCGATCTTTGCGGAGTACAATCGGCTTCGCAAGCTCCTGATGACGCCGCCCCAATGGGTGGTCGACAGCTTGCCCGAATCGGCGCGGCAGAAAAAATTTCGCTACGCCTTTAACCTGCCGCCGCTGAAAATTTAAGCGTCGCCGCCCCGATTTTTCTTACTTGCGCCCCGAAAAAAGTCCAAATTTTTTCGGGGCGCTTGCATAAACTTTTACCCCCCAAGCGAATATGTAAAGTGAAAGCGGCGGAGCGATTTGTCGCTGAAAAAAAGAGGCTTTCCGCGGGCAGGGAGGAGTGTTCGCGGGAAGAGCGCCGTCCGTTCCGGATCTTTCCGGCGCGGACGGAGTTTTTTTTGCCCCCACACCCGGCGGGACGGCACCGGAGCCCACTTTCCGGAGCGATCTTACCCCTTTGGATCTTGCCGTCCCGCATTTTTTTGCCTTTTTACTGGAAAAGTTCCGCCAACCGGGGTATATTAACTATCAAGAGTATAGGTATAGGCGGCGGAAAGGAGAAAAATGCTCCGAGCGGCGATCTTTGACATGGATATGACGCTTCTATCCTGCGATTGCGACATGACGTGGAAAAGTTATGCCGCCGCCACCGGACTCGCCCCCGCCGACGCGGTGACGCAAGCGGAAAAGTTTATGCGCGATTACGACGCCGGCACCTTGGACGAAGCGGCGTTTTTGCGCTTCCAGTGGGCGGAGTTTCGGGGCAGGAGCGAGGCGGAGTGTCGCCGACTGGCGGCGGATCACTTCAACACCTGCGTACTGCCGCGCTGTCGCGCGCGGGCGCTCGAAGAAGTGAATACGCTCCGCGCTGCCGGGGTGAGGCTTTTTATGCTCACTTCGACCGCCCGGATCTTGGCGGAACCGGTGGCGCAATACTTCGGCTTTGCCGAGTTTTGCGGGGCGGGTATCGCGGTGGAAAATGGTCGCTTGACCGGCGAGCTGCAGGGCGTTTATCCCTGCGGCGCCGGCAAGGTCGCGCTCGCGGCAAACTGGGCGGAACAAGCGGGTTTGACGTTGGCGGAGTGCCGCGCTTACGGCGACAGCATCAACGATCTGCCGCTGCTCGGCGCCTGCGGCGAAGCGGTGGCGGTCAGCCCGTCGGTGCGCTTGGCGGCGGAAGCAAAAGCGCGGAATTGGAAAGTGGTTAATTGGGAGTGACCGTAATGGCAGACAACAATCGGATCCCGATCAGTGAAATGATGACGGCGGAATTCAAGCGCGACTACATCGCGATCGCCGCCCGCATCGCCTTTGTGTTGATCGTGCTCGGCGAAGTGGCGCTGGCGGTCAGCATCCCGTGGTATTTGCAGAGATCGACCTCGATGGCGCATCAGGTCGCCCGCTTGCGGCTCTTGGATGAATTCGACGCGTTGCGGCGGTCGATCGCCTCCGCCAAGCCCGCCAGCGAGGCAGCCAAGGCGGAGTTGCAGATATTGTCGTGGAACTCCAATCAGCTCGCCGGATATCTGCGCGAGGAATCCAAGTATTTGACCCCGGAAGAGATCGCCGAGTTGCAAAAGGTGGTGCGCTCCACCGGCATCTGGGTCGGCAAGATCCGCGCCGGGCAGAGTTTTTCGCGGGTGAATAAGCTCAACACCAGCAATTACATCAACCAACTAATTCCGAAATCAGGAGTTCCCGCCAATGCCGCAAAGTGATTTGACCTGTTGGGTGGATAAGTTTTCCGCCCGCCGTGCCGCCGTGGTCGGCGACTTGATGCTGGATGTCTATCTCTGGGGTCAGGCGACCCGCATTTCGCCCGAGGCGCCGGTGCCGGTGGTCAACGTCCGCCGCCGCACCGCCTGTCTGGGCGGCGCCGCCAACGTCATGCGCAATCTGGCGACCTTGGGGGCGCAGGTGGTGGCGTTCGGTGCGATCGGCGAAGACGAATCGGCGGCGGAGATCCGGCGGGATCTGGAAACGCAGAATATCGATTCCCGCTTCCTCGTGGTGACTCCCGACCGCTGCACCACCGAAAAACGGCGGGTGCTCGCCGGCAGTCAGCAGTTGTTGCGGGTGGATTTCGAGGATAATTCGCCGCTTCCGGATGCGGTTCGCGCGGCGGTCGCCGCGCCGGTCAAGGAATTGATCCGCAAGCGGGAGATCGAGGTGCTGATCTTCGACGATTACGCCAAAGGGTTGCTCTCGACCGAACTGGTGGCGGAACTGGCGGCGCTCGCCAATTCGTGCGGCATCATCACCGCGCTCGACCCCAAACCGGGGCGGCTGGAGCCGGTGCCCGACCTTACCGTGATGAAGCCCAATCGCAGTGAGGCGTTTGCCATGGCGAAAATGAGCGACCCCGGCGCGGTCGCCGATCCCTATCAGGATGAAGCGCTCCAAGCGGTCGCCGCCAAGCTGATGCAAAAGTGGCAGCCGAAACAGCTGCTGATCTCGCTGGCGGCGCAGGGCATGGCGATCTTTTCCCGCGACGGGGGGATGAAAGTCATCCCGACCCGGGCGCGCGAAGTTTACGATGTTTCCGGCGCCGGCGACACGGTGATCGCCACTTACACGCTCGCGATCGCTTCGGGCGCCGACCCGGTGATCGCGGCGCAGTTGGCGAATACCGCCGCCGGAGTGGTGGTCGGCAAAGTCGGCACCGCCCCGATCACGCGGGCGGAACTGGTGGCGGAATTGGAGCGTAAAAATGATTAGAAAAAGCGCAGTGGTCATTCCGGCTCGCTATGCGAGCAGTCGTTTCCCCGGCAAGCCCTTGGCGCAGATTTTGGGCAAACCGATGATCCAGCACGTCTGGGAGCGGGCGAATGCTTCGCACGCCGACGTGGTGCTGGTGGCGACCGACGACGAGCGCATCGCCGCGGCGGTGCAAAATTTCGGCGGTACGGCGGTGATGACGCGCGCCGACCACCCCTCCGGCACCGACCGGATCGCCGAGGCGGTGGAAAAGTGCGGCATCGACCCCGACATCATCGTCAACGTGCAGGGCGACGAACCGCTGATGCCCACCAGCGTAATTGACGGGATCATCGACTTGATGCGGCAGGACCCGGAGTGCGAAATGGCGACCGTCGCCGTGCCCGGCGTGCGGGAAAAAATGACTTCCGACAACGTCAAGGTGGTGATGGATAATTCGGGTCGGGCGCTCTACTTCAGCCGCGCGGAAATACCCTTTGTCCGCACCGGCGGCGTGGCGGCGCCGATCTATCTGCACTGGGGAATTTACGCCTACCGCCGGGATACGTTGCAGAAATTTGTCCGGTTGCCCGCCGGGATCTTGGAAAATTCCGAGAAGCTCGAACAGCTCCGGGCGCTGGAAAACGGCATTGCGATCAAGGTAATCGTTTCCGAGTTGGAAAGTATCGGGGTGGATACCCCCGCCGATCTCGCCAAGGCGGAAGCCAAACTTCGGGAGTTCAATCGGCAATGAATACGATTCGCGTTCGGGATTTTGAGATCGGCGCCGACCGGCTGACCCTCATCGCCGGTCCCTGCATGGCGGAAAGTGAAGAAATTTGCCTGCGCACGGCGGAGTTCCTCGCCGAACTCTGCCAAAAGTTGCAGATCAACTACATTTTCAAGGCGTCTTACGACAAGGCGAATCGCTCCAGCGGCGCTTCCGTGCGCGGCCCGGGGCTGGTCGCCGGCTTGAAAATTTTGCGCAAGGTGCGCGACACCCTCGGTTTGCCGGTCATCACCGATGTCCATGAGAGCGAGGAAGTGCCGCAGGTGGCGGAGCAGGTCGATCTGCTCCAGATCCCCGCGTTCCTCTGCCGCCAGACCGATCTGCTGCTCGCGGCGGGGCGGAGCAACTTGCCGGTCAACATCAAAAAAGGGCAGTTCATGGCTCCGGAAGATATGGCGGGCGCGGTCGAAAAGGTGCGCTCCACCGGAAATGAAAAAGTTTTGCTCACCGAGCGCGGGAGTTCTTTCGGCTACCACAACCTGGTGGTGGATATGCGCAGTCTCGTCACCATGCGCGCGCTCGGCGTGCCGGTGGTGTTTGGCGGGACCCACTCGGTGCAGCTGCCCGGCGGCTTGGGCAACTGCTCCGGCGGGCGGCGGGAATTCGTCTATCCGTTGGCGAAAGCGGCGGCGGCGGTCGGGATCGACGCGCTCTTTTGCGAGGTGCATCCCGATCCGGATCACGCCCTTTCCGACGGGCCCAACTCGTTGGACTTCAACACCGCCCGCACGGTGATAACCAAAGTGAGGGATATCTATGACCTCGACTGAACAACTGGCAAAAATTCGGCTCATCATCTGCGACATCGACGGCGTTTTGACCGACGGCCGCGTCGGCTACGGCGCGCCGGAATTCATCAAATTCTTTCACTACCGCGACGGCCATTGGATGAAAATCGCCATGCGCGCCGGGTTGAAAGTCGGGTGCCTTTCCGGGCGGTCGAGTCTGGCGAACCGGGTCCGGGCGCAGGAGTTGGGGCTGGACTTTTTGAAAGAAGACGTGCGCGACAAACTGTCGGGCTTCGCGGAAATTCTGGCGGAGTTTCAAGTTGCTCCGGAAGAGTGCCTCTACATCGGCGATGATCTGGTCGACTTGCCGGTGATGCGCCGGGTCGGCGTCGCGGTGGCGGTCGCCGACGCCATGCCGGAACTGGACGAGGCGGCGCACTACCGCACCCAAAATTTGGGCGGTCACGGCGCGGTGGCGGAAACCATCCGCTGGCTCTTGTCGGGGCAGAATAAATTGGATGCGGCGATCGAACGGTATCGAAAATGAAAATTCGCACCTTATTGACAGCGGTTTTGGCGACGGCGACGGCGGCGCCTTTTGCCGGCGGCGAGGGGCGCGCCGACGATTTGCGGGGACTCCTTTTCCAAAACGCCAAAGTGCCGATCTATCAGCGCGGCAACTTGGAAATGGTGATCTTCGCCGACACCGGTGAACGGGTCGGGCGGCTGATCAAGGGGCAAGGCGTGGTGCTGGAAATGATCCGCGACAACTCCGACGTGGATCTGATCGGCGACGACTGGAAGCTCCGTCCCTACCAGCTGGGCGCGGAATTTAACGAGGTGTTGGATTTCTGGCGGCGGCGGATCACTTATTGCGAGGGCGTGATGGTCTCGCGCACCGGCGAAGTCGATCAGCCGAACAACCGCGCCTCCGGCGAGGACCGGGTCTATTTCCGCGCCCCCGAAGTCGATCTCAACGGCATCGGCTTTGAGGCGGACTTCAAGCGGCGCACGATCCGGGTCAACTCCGACGTCGAGATCGTGATGCGCAAAGACGCCGCCAGTCCGGCGCGGATCTTTGACGGTCAGCCGATGCCCGAAAAATACGAATACGCCACCGCTTCCGGCGATTCGCTGTTGATCGACACCGCCCGCAAGCAGATCATGCTCATCGGCGAAGTCCGGGCGCAGGACAACGGCATGAATATATCCAGCGAGAGATTGACCGCCTTTCTCACCGATCGGGGGCAATCCAACCGCGAACGAGACAACAACGGTATGCGCGCGCTGCTCGCCGACGGCGACGTGGTGCTGACCGATCCCAACGGCAACCAAATTTTTTCGGATCATTTGCTCTACGACCTCAACACCGGCAAGGCGACGCTCAACTGCGACGACGGCAAGGTGCCGCGGGTGCTGTCGCGCTCCGGCGAGGAGGTTTCCGGCGACCGCATCCACTATCTGCAGGCGGAACAGCAGGTGATGATCGACGGCAATTTCCTCGGCGTCGAAAAGGCGCGCCAGCGGCGGATGTCCGCCGAACACGGCTTTCTCGATCTGATGAAAAATGTCGGGAAGCTGGATGGCAAAGTGGAACTTGAGGACGAGGCGGTGCGGCTCACCGGACCGACCATGGATTTTGAACTTTCCGGCTCCTCCGGGGTGTCGTCCAGCGGCGTGTTGGGCGGCAGTCCGGCGGGTTCGCGCCAGTTGGAACGGGTGATCTTTCCCCGGACGGTCCGGGTGGTCGACAAGGGGCGCGACGGCTTCACGCTGGATTCCGACCGCGGCGTTTACAACCGCGGGGAAAACCGCATGGATCTCAACGGCAACGTCAAACTTTTCAATCAGAGCAACCGCTTGGACTGCAACGAGATGCAGGTATTTATCAGCCGCGACGGATCCAGCGGCAAACAGGCGGTCGACCGGGTGCTCTGCACCGGCGGCAGGGTGCGGCTGATGTCCTTTGACCCGGTTTCGGGCAAGGCGGAAGGCACGCTGATCGCGGATAAAGCGGAATTTTTCGAGCAGAAAAATCAGGCGATATTCACCGGCAACGTCAAACTTTCCGACGACGCCGGCAAACTCGACTGCGACCGGTTGGAACTCTATCTTTCCAGTCAGGGCGCGACCGCCGACGACCGGGTGATCGGCGTCGGTTCCGGGCGCAAACTGGATCACGCCGTCGCGATCGGCCGCGTCCACATGGTCGATCCGAAATCCGAGTTGTGGACGGATCGGATGACGATCTACTTCCGCCCCGCCGCCGCCGGGGAAAAGACCGCTTCCGGCATGATGAATTCCGGTACATCCAAGATGCGCAAGGTCATCTGCGAGGGCAACACCCGGGGCGCGACCAGCGAATCCGGCGCCGCCGGGGCGATCTTCGGCGCGCTGGGCGAACGCAAATCCGGCGGACGCCGCTTCTCGTGCGATCGGTTGGTCAGCGACTTTGAAACCGACTTGACCGAACTTTTCGGCAAGGTGGCGGTGCGCGACGACAACACCAAGCTCGAGTGCGACCAAATGGCGATCGTCAGTCGCCGTTCGGTGGCGCCGAGTACGGCGGAAGACATCGACGCCGATCCCTTTGCGATCGTGGATACCGAAAGTTACGCTCCCAGTCGGGTGGTCATCAACGACCGCAGCGACTTGGATAAGATCGTCTGCGACCAAAATGTCCGGATCACCAGTCGGCAGGAAGACGGCAAACTGGTTCGCGCCGAGGGCGATCACGGGCTTTACACCGTGGCGGATAAGCGCTTTGTCATCACCAGCGACGAGCCGAATCTGTGCCGCATCCGCGGCGACGGTCGGGTGCAGCGGTGCGAAAAGATCACTTATGACTTGTTGAAGGAAAAATTCATCGGTTCGTCCCGGCGCGGCAGAGCGCAGTACACCGAGGAAGATAAAGAGCCGATCCCGGATTTGTAGATCAGGCGTGAAAAAGCCAACTATTCTTTATATGGAGGAGTTAAGCGGGCAAATGAGTAAAATCAGAGTTATGATCGTCGGTTACGGCAACGTCGGCCGCGGAGTGATGGCGTCGCTGAAAAATCAGCCGGATATGGAACTGGTCGGCATCGTCAGCCGGAGTCCGGAGCGGGTGAAAAAAAGCGTTACCGATCTGCCGGTTTTCCCGGTGGCGGATTCGGAAACTTGGCTCCGCGAATTGCGCCCCGACGTGGCGATCCTCTGCGGCGGCTCCAAGGACGATCTGCCCAAGCAGGGCCCGGCGCTCTGCCAACTGGTCAACACGGTCGACAGCTTCGACAATCACAGCCGCATCCCGGAATACTTCGCCCTTATGGATGAAAGTGCGAAAAAAGCCGGGCACGTTTCGGTGATCTCCACCGGTTGGGACCCCGGTATTTTCTCGCTTGAGCGGGTGCTGGGCGGCGCCTTTTTGCCCGGCAGTCGCGCCTACGGCTTCTACGGCTTGGGTCCGGCGGGCGGCTTGAGCATGGGGCACAGCGACGCGTTGCGGACGATCCCCGGCGTGGTTGACGCCCGGCAGTACACCCACGCCATTCCGGAAGCGGTCGAGCGGGTGCGGCGGGGTGAAAATCCCGATTTCGGCCCCGGCGACATGCACACCCGCGAGTGCTTCGTGGTGCTCTCGCCCGATGCCGATCCGGAAAAGGTGCGCGAGCAGATCGTCACCATGCCCGGTTACTTCGCCCCCTACCAAACCAAGGTGAATTTCATTTCGCAAGAGGAACTCAACGCCAAGTGCGCCGGCTTCCCCCACGACGGACTGGTGATCACCGCCGGCAAGACCGGTGCGGGCAACTCCGCCTTGGCGGAATATCGCTGTCAGTGGGGCAGCAACCCCGAAGCGACCGGCAACGTGTTGGTCGCCCACGCCCGGGCGGTCTATCGCCTCGCGCAGGAAAAGCGCACCGGCGCCTTCACCATTTTGGATATTCCGCCGGCGTACTTCTCGCGCTGTGACCGCGCCGAGCTCCTCAAAAAGTGGATGTGATCATGGCGGACGCAAAGCAATCGACTCCCGACGTCGCCGACTTGAGTTTTGAAGCGGCGTTGGGGGAATTGGAAAAATTGGTACAAAAAATGGAAAATGGTCAGCTTCCGCTCGACCAGCTGATCTCCTGCTACGAGCGCGGGGGCGTCCTCGCCCGGCATTGCCGCGCCCAACTGGATAAGCTGGAGCAGAAGATCGAGGTGCTGACCGGCAAAGAGCGCGACAATTCTCAATGGCGGGATTTCGATGCCGAATCCGCCCGGAATTGACGATATGCGAGATAAAAAAGGGGAAAAATGTTAAGTTTCATTGGCGGAATTGTGGTGTTGGTCGTCGGTTATTTCACCTACGGCAAACTGGTGGAAAAAGTCCTGGCTCCGGACGACCGGGCGACCCCGGCGACCGCCCGGGGCGACGGCGTCGACTTCATGGTCTTGCCGGGGTGGAAGGCGATGCTCATTCAGTTGCTCAACATCGCGGGTATCGGCCCGGTGATCGGGGTGATCATCGGCATCAAGTTCGGCACGATCGTCTTTTGGATCATTCCGCTCGGCAATCTGCTCGGCGGCGCGGTGCACGATTTGGTTTCCGGCTTCATGTCGATGCGCGCCGGCGGCGCCAATCTGCCGGAACTGGTGCGCCGCACCTGCGGCGACTCGGTGTATCGGCTTTTTTCCGCTTTCATGATTTTCCTGCTGCTGTTGGTGGTGGCGGTATTCATCAACGTGCCGGCGAACTTGATCGACCACGGATTTTTCCCGCGCTATCCCGCCTTTTGGATCGCGGTGACGTTAATTTTCCTCTACTATATCGCCGCGACGTTCTTTCCGATCGACAAGATCATCGGGCGTTTTTATCCGCTCTTTGGCGGCATCTTGATTTTGGGTAGCGTGGCGATTTTCATCAAACTGGTGATAGATGCCGCCGCCGATCCGGTGCTCTTGACTGAAACGGCGAAATTTCAGGCGGCGAGGTTCACTACGGAAAATTATCACCCGGTCATTCCGTTGCTCTTTGTGACGATCGCCTGCGGGATCATTTCCGGATTCCACGCCACGCAGAGTCCGATCGTCGCCCGCACGCTGTCGAGCGAACGCCTCGCCCGCCCCTGCTTTTACGGCATGATGGTGCTGGAAGGCGTGATCGCGATGATCTGGGCGGGCGCGGGATTGGCGATCTACAACCTCGTGCCGGAACTCATGGCGGAACACCCCAACTTGGTGTTGGCGAAAATTACCGAGCATTTTCTCGGCTCGTGGGTGGGCGGGATCACGCTGGCGAGCGTGGTGATCCTGGCGATCACCAGCGGCGATACCGCGATGCGGAGCATGCGGCTGAGTCTGGCGGAAATGTTCAAGGTCGATCAGCGCAAGCTCCTCAACCGGGTGTTGCTCTGTCTGCCGCTGATCGTTTTGGTGGCGTTTCTGCTCTATTGGTCGAACACCAATAAAACCGCGTTCAACAAATTGTGGAACTACTTCGCCTGGGGCAATCAGGTGTTGTCGGCGGCGACGCTGCTCGGCTGTTCGGTCTATTTGATCTCGTTGAAAAAGCCGGCGATCATCACCCTGATCCCGGCGATGTTCATGACGTTCATCGTGACGAGCTTCATCTTTTGGACTTCCCCCGCGCACCGCGGGCCGGTCGGCTTCGGGTTGGAGCTCAAAACGGCGGATGTCATCGGCGTCGCGGTCGCCGTACTGTTGGCGGCGGCGGCGATCCTGCAGGGGCTGCGCAAGCGCAAACTTGCCGACCCCGAATGGTTGAGCCGCGCGGAATAGACCGATAATGGCGCGGCGCACTCTGGTTACCGGCGGCGGCGGATTTCTCGGTTCGCACTTGTGCCGGGCGTTGCTGGCGCGGGGCGGCGAAGTCGTCTGCGTCGACAACTTTTACACCGGCAGCCGGAGCAATATCGCCGAGTTGCGCGACGATCTGCACTTTCAGCTCGTCGAGGCGGACATCACCGACCAGTTGGATATCGAGTGCGACGAAATTTACAATCTCGCCTGTCCGGCATCGCCGATCCACTATCAGCGCGACCCGGTGCAGACGATCCGCACCTGCGTTTACGGGGCGATGAATATGCTCGATCTGGCGCACCGCCGCGGCGTGCGGATCCTGCAAAGTTCCACCAGCGAAGTTTACGGCGACCCCAACATCCACCCCCAGAGCGAGGAGTATTGGGGCAACGTCAATCCGATCGGCTTCCGCAGTTGCTACGACGAGGGCAAGCGGTGCGCGGAAACGCTCTTTTCCGCCTACCGCCGCCAGTACGGCACGGACACCAAGATCGCCCGCATTTTCAACACCTACGGCCCCAATATGCTCCCCGACGACGGTCGGGTGGTGAGCAATTTCATCGTGCAGGCGTTGCGCAACGCCGAGATCACGATCTACGGCACCGGGCGGCAGACCCGGAGTTTCTGCTACTGCGACGATCTGGTCGACGGATTGATCCGGCTGATGGATACGCCGCCAAGCGAAATGGGTCCGATCAATTTGGGCAATCCGGCGGAGTTCACCATGCTGGAACTGGCGGAACTGGTGATCGAGCTGACCGGTTCGCGGTCGCGGCTCGTCCACCGCGAACTGCCCTCCGACGATCCCCGGCAGCGCCGCCCGGATATCCGCCGGGCGGAAGAATTGCTCGATTGGCACCCGACCACCCCGTTGCGCGAAGGCTTGACGCGCACCATTTCCTACTTTGACCGGTTGCTCGCCGGGCGTTGATCCCTTGCCCGCGGCTTGACAAATCGCCCGGGCGGGGTTATATTATATAAGTTATATGATCGGCTTTTGGGATCCTTGATGCCGGAATCATCCATTCCGGGATCGAAAACCGGGGGCGCGCTTTCTTTTGTGGGGGGCGGCAGTTCCGGTGGCACCGTGAGGTTCCGGATCGGTCGTCGCCCGCATCTTTTTCGGGTGGCGGCGGATATGCTCTTCACCGTCAGGTGTTTCCGAAAGTCCTTGAAATTACGGGATTTTGGTTGACGCAAAGGGAAGGGGCAAAACATGGAAGAAGCCAAGCACATCCGTATCTATTCCGGCACTTCGCATCCGGAGCTTTCCACTCACATCGCCGAATATCTGGGCGAAGAGCTGGGCAAGGTTCACATCACCCACTTTCCCGACGGGGAAATTTTTGTCCAATTTGAGGAAAATGTCCGCCGCGCCGACGTGTTTCTCATCCAGCCGACCTGCATCAAGCCCAACGACTACCTCATGGAGCTTCTGATCATGATCGACGCCGCCCGCCGGGCGAGCGCCGCCCGCATCACCGCGGTATTGCCCTACTACGGCTACGCCCGGCAGGATCGCAAAGATCGGCCGCGGGTGCCGATCACTTCCAAGCTGGTCGCCAATATGATCACCGCCGCCGGCGCCGACCGGGTGCTGACCGTCGATCTGCACGCCCAGCAGATCCAGGGTTTCTTTGACATTCCGGTCGATCACCTCTACTGCCGCCCGGTGCTGGTGCCGCAGCTCAAGGAGCTGATCGGGGATAACGGCGTGGTCGTCGCCCCGGATTCGGGCAGCGCCAAAATGGCGATGATGTACAGCGATATGCTGCAGGCGGGCTTCGCGGTGGTGACCAAGCGCCGGATCGACGCGGTCCACGTCGCTTCGAGCCACCTGGTCGGCGAGGTGAAAGACCGCATCTGCGTCATCACCGACGATTTGACCAGCACCGCCGGCACCCTCTGCGCCGCGGCGAAAATCCTCAAAGCCAACGGCGCCGCCAAGGTCTATGCGGCGGTCTCGCACTGCCTGCTCAACGACGCCGGCCGCCAGAAACTGGTGGACACCCCCGAGATCGAACAACTGATCACCACCGATGCCGTGCCGGTCACCGAAACGATGAATGGCCGCATCAAGGTCGTTTCCATCGCACCGCTGTTGGGCGAAGCGATCCGCCGCATCCACGAAGGAAAGTCGGTCTCTTCGCTATTCTATATCCAAAAGTGATAGGGTAAATAAACTTCAACCTGACTTCGAATGAAAAACCACTAACGAAAGGGAATTCATGAGCAACGAAAGTCACAAAATCGCGGTTCAGAAGCGGGAAACGTTCGGCAAGAACGCTTCGCGCCGGAGCCGCCGGGCCGGAGATATTCCGGCGGTCGTCTACAGCCGGGGCAAAGCCTCGGTTGCCTACACGGTCAATGCCGACGAGTGGAAGGTCTTTTCCGCCACCGGGTTGCAGTTGGTGACCCTGGTCGACGGTAAAAAGGAAATTCCGGCGCTGGTGCGCGAGGTGCAGTTCAATCACCTCAAAAACTACGTCGTGCATATCGACTTCCAGGAAATCGATATGAAAAAGGAACTGGAAGCGAGCGTTCCGATCCACGCGGTGGGCGAATCCTACGGCGCCGCGCACGGCGGTATTTTCGAGCAGGATCTTTTCGAGCTGGACATCATCTGCCACGCGGCGGATCTGCCCGAGTCGATCAAGGTGGACGTCACCGCCCTCAAGATCGGCGACGGTCTGACGGTCGGCGAATTGACTCTGCCCCAGGGCGTGCGCACCGAAGTCGCCGCCGACACGCTGGTCTTCCATGTGGTAGCCCCCAAGGAAGAGGTCGAGGAAGCTGAACCCGCCGAGGGCGCCGCCACCGAGCCGGAAGCGATCAACGAAAAGAAGACTGAGGCGCGTGCCGCCGAAAAAGAGAAAGCGGGAAAGTAAGCGATTATGGCCAATGGTGACGGCGATGCCAACACTTATCTGATTGTCGGTCTCGGCAATCCGGGCAAGGAGTACGAGCACAGTCGTCACAACACTGGGTTCATGGTGATCGAAAAGCTGTTGGCGGCATTTCCCGCCGGGCGGTTCGAGGAACGCAGCGTGGCGCAGAGCCGGGTTTTTTGCGGCAAGTACCGCGGTAAAAATCTGGTTTTGCAGATGCCGCAGACCTACATGAATCTCAGCGGCGAGGCAGTTGGCCCGCTCTGTCGCAAACTGGGCCTGACGCCGGAAAAAGTGCTGGTGATCGTCGACGACTTGGATCTCCCCATCGGGCGGATCCGGTTGCGGAAAAACGGCAGTTCCGGCGGGCACAACGGTTTGAAATCGATCATCGAGAATTTGCAGAGCGAGCAGTTCAATCGGTTGCGCATCGGCATCGGCCGGAGCGACCAAAAAAGTCAGATCGACTACGTGCTGGGGGATTTTTCCAGCGAGGAAAAAGTCGCGTTTGACCGGGCGATTGAACAGGCGGTCGAAGCCGTGCAGTGGGTGCTCAAAGCCGGAATGGCGGAAGCGATGAATCGTTTCAACGCCGCGCCGGATTTGAGCGAAAAGCCGAGCGAAGAAAACCACCAAAACAAGTGAGGTTTATTTTGAAAAAATACGAAGCAGTGTTTATTCTGGACATCCGCAAGGCGGATGACGAGGGCGCCGCGTTTGTCAAGGAATTTTCCGAATTCCTCAAAACGATCGGCGGCAGCGACGTGGAAGTGACCCCGATGGGCCGCAAGCAGTTCACCTACCCGATCAACAAGCGGCGGGCGGGGCTCTACTTCGACTTCATTTTCGAGTTGGAAGCTTCGGGCGTCAAGGCGATCAAGGAAAAGTACCGGCTCGACGAGCGGGTGCTGCGCAACATGATCCTGGTTTGCGACCGCCCGGAAGTCATCAGCGGCGGCAAATTGGAAGATCGTTAAGCGACGCTTAAAAATTAAACGGGAAAAACAATCATCAATCATTTTGGTCGGGAGAGTTTATCAATGGCTAGTTTGAACAAGGTATTTTTGTTGGGCAATCTCACCCGTGATCCGGATCTTCGCGGTCTGCCCAGCGGGCAGAGTGTGTGTGAGTTGCGTTTGGCGGTCGGCCGCCGTTACACCAACAGCAGCGGTCAGGAAGTGGACGACACCTGTTTCGTCGACGTGATCGTCTGGGGGCGGAGCGCCAATAATTGCAAGCAGTTTTTGAGCAAGGGTTCGTCCGTCATGGTCGAGGGCAGGCTGCAGCTGGATACGTGGGAAGACCGCAACGGCGGTGGCCAGCGTTCCCGGTTGCGGGTGGTGGCGGAGCAGGTTCAATTTATGAGCCGCCGTCCCACCGAGGGCGCTCCCGGCGCTCCTGCCGGAGGTTTTGCTCCGGCTCCGGAAAATGCCGAGCCGTCGCCTTTCAATCGCTCGGTGCGTCCGGGCGCTCCGGCGGCGATGCCCCCGATGCCCGATGCCGGCGCCCCCGGCGAACTGCCTCCGGAAGATGATATTCCCTTTTAAGTTTGAAGCAGTAATTCAGTAAAAATAAGCTGAGAAAGGATAAAATTATGCAAGGACCGAAAAGACAGGGTCGCCGCCGCAGCGCGGCAAAACCGAAAATCTGCCGCTTCTGCGAAGCCAAGATCAATTACATCGACTTCAAGGATGCCGAGACGCTGATGAAGTTCCAGACCGAAAAGGGCAAGATCATGCCCCGCCGCATCACCGGCAACTGTCTGGATCACCAGAAAATGTTGGCGGCCGCGATCAAGCGGGCGCGGATCATCGCCCTGGTTTACTAATTTTTGCGGAGCGTTTTAACTATGGCTAATGTCACTCTTATTCTGTTGGATGATGTGGAAAAACTCGGTCTTGCCGGGGATGAGGTCCACGTCGCTCCGGGTTATGCCCGCAACTATCTGCTGCCCCGGGGTCTTGCCGCCAAGGCAACTCCCGGTACGCTTCGGCTGATCGAGAGCCGCAAGGCGCTGATCGCCCAGCGGCGCGCCGAAGAACTGGCGAAGGCGAAAGATCTCGCCGCCAAGCTCGCGGAAGTCACGGTCAACATCGCGGTCGCGGCGACCGAAGACGGTCAGCTTTTCGGCTCGGTCTCGCCCCGCATGGTCGCCGAGGAACTCGCGGCGCAGGGTCTCGCGGTCGAGCACAGCCGCATCAAGATCGAACCCGCGATCAAGACGATCGGCGAATTCGAAGCGGACGTCAAACTCCACGGCGAAGTCGAAGCCAAGGTCAAAATTTCGGTCAACCGCAACTGAGCGGGAGAAAATAACGGCGATCATTGATGGCGGAGTCGAAAAAAACTTTGCGCGAGCATCCGGTCGGGGTCTTCCCCGATCAGGAGCGCCCGCATGCCGACGATCTGGAACGGGCGGTGCTTTCCGCCGTGTTGCGGGATCCGGCGCATTGTCTCGACGTCGTTATCGAACAGTGCCAGACCAAGGGGCTGTTTTACTCGCCGGCGCACCAGAAAATTTTTGACGCGGCGCTGACGCTTCACCGGGAGCATCCCGGCGAAGTCGATCTGGTTTCGGTCGCGCAATACTTGGTCGAGCACCATCAACTCGAGGGAGTCGGCGGGCAGGTTTACCTCGCCGAACTCTACTCGGCGGTGGCGACTTCGGTCAATCTGGAATCCTGGTGCCGCAAACTGCAGGAGTACGCCCTGCGGCGGAAAATGATCGACGCTTTGGCGTCGTCGCTCACCCGCTGTTACGACCGCGAACTCGATACCGCCGCCTTGATCGATCAGGTCGAGAGCGACGTTTATCGCGTGCGCGGCGAGGAGGCCCGGCAGTCGATCGTGGAGCTCAGCTCGCTGCTCGGGGAGCAGGTCGAGTGGCTGATGAAAATTCTCCGGCGGGAAATCGAAGCCGGCATCCCCACCGGGTTTGCCCCGGTGGACGAATGCACCGGCGGCTTGAAGCCGGGGGAAATGTTCGTCATCGCCGCCCGCCCGGCGATCGGCAAAACCGCCCTCGCGCTCAATGTGGTGCGCAACATTACGGTGATGTGCAACAATCCCCGCCCGGTGGCGTTTTTCAGTTTGGAAATGACCGCCGAGCAGTTGACCCGCCGAATGATCTCCATGCACAGCGGCTTTTCGGAATCCACCTTTCTCAACCGCACCTTCAACCTTGCGGATATGCCCAAGCTGACCAAGGCGATGGACGAGTTGAAAAAGGCGCCGCTTTACATCGACCCGACTCCGGGGTTGAGCCTGGCGGAGCTGCGCGCCAAGGCGCGCCGGTTGAAGCAGGACAAAAATATCCAGCTCATCGTCATCGACTATCTGCAGTTGATGACCGCCGACGTCAAACTGGAAAACCGCGAACGCGAAGTGGCGCAGATTTCCGGCGGCATCAAGAAGTTGGCGAAAGATTTGAACATTCCGATCCTGGTGCTCGCCCAGCTCAACCGCGAAGTGCACAAGGCGACCGGGCAGAACGTCCGGCCGAAACTGGCGAACCTGCGCGAATCCGGTACGATCGAGCAGGATGCCGATATCGTAACTTTCCTGCACCGCGACCGGGAAAAGGCGAAAAACCTCCCTCCCGATGTCGGCGTCGATGCCGAGTGGATCGTGGAAAAGAATCGTAACGGCAGTACCTCAAACTGCAAGTTGGTGTTTTATCCGGCGCGGATGGTGTTCCTGCCGGCGCCGCCGGAAACTTCGGCGTATTCACAGGAGTAAGGTCAGGGTTATGCGGAAACTTTTCATCATCTTGCCGCTCGTGCTGACACTGGGGTCGCTCTGCGCCGCGTCGCAGGTGGGGACGGTGAAGTTTTTGCAGAGCGAGGGCGGAAACTACCCGGAATCCGGTCTGATCCCGCTGGTGAAACTGCATCCCGGTTCGGAGTACGATCGCCGGACTTTGGACGAGGACATCAAGCGGCTCCAGCAGACCGGCAACTTCGCCGACGTGGTGGCGGATGCTTCGCCCGAGCAGGACGGCAAAGTCGATATCGTTTTTCACCTCAAACCGCGTTCGCGGATCTCCAAACTGGAGTTTTCCGGCAACGTCAAATTCGCCACCCACGACTTGGCGCGCGAACTCACCTTGCAGGAAGGCGAGATCATGAACGACCGCAAGTTGCAGGAAAGCGCCTCCAACTTGCGCAAATTCTATCTCAACCGGGGCTACAAAGACGCTGAAATTACCCCGGTGATCGTTTCCGACGGCAAAGCGGGTGTCCACCTGATGTTCAAGATCAAGGAAAACTTGCGCCTCAAAGTCAACGACGTCAAATTCGACGGCGCGACCAAGTTTTCTCAATACGACCTGCGCCACAGCGTCGCCAACCAGTACAGCTATTGGAACTGGTTGCCCTTTATCAACGATTTTCTCAATCACGGCCTGCTCGACCGCCACGAACTGGCGCTCGACCGGGCGCGGATCATCGAAAAATATCAGGATATCGGCTATCTCGACGCCAAGGTGACCAAGGTCGAGACCACGCCGGATCCGAGCGATCCCGAGTACGTCAATATCGATTTCACCATCGACGAGGGCGAACCCTATACGGTGTCGAAGATCACGGTTTCCGGGGCGGAAAAGTACCCGGTGGCGGATCTGGAAAACCTCGTCGTGCTCAAAGCGGGCGAACTCTTTTCGCTTTCGGCGGAAAGAAAGAGCGTGCAAAACATCGTTTCGCTCTATGAGACGCTCGGCTACTGCGACGTCAACTGCCGCCCGGTGCGGCGGGAAAACTTTGCCGACCACACCGTGGCGATCGACTTCGTCATCAGCGAGGGGCGGATCTACCACGTGCGCGACGTGATCATTTCCGGCAACACCGGCACCAAGGATAAGGTTTTGCGCCGGGAACTGGCGATCCAGCCGGGCGACCCGGTCGATCGCAACCGGATCGAGGTCAGCCGGCAGCGGCTGATCGGCATGGGCTACTTTGCCAAGGTCGAGGCAAACGCGGTCAACGCCGACGCGCTGGATGAAAAAGACGTCCACATCACGGTCGAGGAAAAGCCCGACCGCTACCATTTCCGCATCGGCGCGGGCGTTTCCGACGTCAACAGCTTTTTCGGCATGGCGGAAATTTCCACCGACAACTTCGACATTCTCAACCCCGGCAACTGGTTCTACGGCGGCGGTCAGCGGATGCGTATTCAGGGCATTCTGGGCGTGGAAAACGCCGGTTACAACATCGACTTCATCGAGCCGTGGCTCTTTGATCTGCCGTTGCGCTTCGAGTTGTCGAGCTTTATGAACTTCACCGACTACGACCACTGGCGCGAGTGGCGGGTCGGCGCGCGCACCTCGTTGCAGCGCAAGATCTTCGACGATTTCACCAGCATTTCCGCCGGGTACAAGTTTGAAGTGGTGCGGGTGCACAAAATTTCGCACAAACTGCGCCAGTACTTCAAGGATCACGACTTGGACGGCAACTTTACCGTGGGTCAGCTTTCGCTGTCGATCAACCGCGATACCCGCGACAGTCTGATCGACCCGACCGAGGGTTACAACATCAACCTTTACGCCGCCGTTTCGCCGCGGGCGCTGGGCACCAGTTCCGACTACTACCGCTTGGAAGCCAAGGGCAGTTACTACATCAGCTTCTGGGATAAGGCGATCGTCGCCATGATCGGCGGCAAGATCGGCACGGTCAGCGCCTTCAACCGCACCCACCGCGACGACGTGCCGGTTTTCGAGCGCTATTTCCTCGGCGGCGGCGACACGCTCCGGGGCTTCGGTTACCGCGAAATCGGTCCGCACTCCTGCGGGGAAAACGTCGGCGGGCAGACGGTGTTGCTGTTGACCGCCGAAGTCACCCACCCGATCTGGGGACCGGTGCGGGGCGCGTTTTTCGTCGACGCCGGCAACACCTGGCGCAACTCCTGGAGCATGGATTTCGCGGATATCTGTATCGGCGCCGGTTACGGGTTGCGGATCAAGTTGCCGGGCATCAACGCGCCGATCAAACTCGATCTGGCGTACCCGATCCTGGATACCCGGCGGGATCACGCCCGCAAATTGCGGATTCACTTCAACGTGGGCTTCACTTTCTAAAGTGTTATTATGGAAGATATGACGGTCTATTCCAGTGCGGACTCCGCCGCGCTGATGCAGTTGCTCAAGCGACTGCGCTCCCCCAACGGTTGCCCGTGGGATCGGGTGCAGACCCGGCACACCTTGAGCCGTTGTCTGCGCGGCGAATGTGCCGAGCTGATCGAAGCGATCGACGCCGAAGAACCGGCGGCGATCCTCGACGAGTTGGGCGACGTGCTGATGAATCTGTATTTGCAGATCCTCATCGGCGAGGAAAAGGGCGAGTTCACGCTCCGGGAAGTTTACGCCCACGTCATCGCCAAGATGATCCGCCGCCACGAACACGTTTTCGGCGCGGCGAGCGCGGCGACTCCCGAGGAGGTGCTCGCGCTGTGGAACCGGGTGAAACTCCGGGAAAAGGGCGAAAAAAAGCGCGAATCCGCGCTGGACGGCGTGCAGGACTCGCTCTCGGCGCTGGATCGGGCGGAAAAGTTGCAGAGCCGCGCCGCCAAGGTCGGTTTTGACTGGAAAGAACCCTCCGGCGCCGCCGCCAAGGTGCAGGAGGAAGCGGCGGAACTCGCCGCCGCGCTCCGCAGTGCCGACGACGACGCGATCGACGAGGAACTGGGCGACTTGCTCTTTGCGATCGTCAATCTGACCCGGCTGCGCCGCCGCGACACCGCCGAGGAGTTGTTGCGGCGCGCCAATCGCAAATTCGACCGCCGTTTCCGGGCGATGGAAAAACTCGCCGCCGAGCGGGGAATGAACTTCTCGGAACTCTCGCTCGAAGCGATGGATGAACTTTGGAACGAAATCAAAGCTGGAGAAAAGCATCATGCGTGAAGATTTTCTGCCCTTCACCCGCCCCGCCATCACCGACGCCGACATCGCGGCAGTGACGGCAGTGTTGAGATCCGGTTGGATCACCAACGGCCCGGTCAATCACGATTTTGAAGCGGCGGTGGCGGAAATTTCCGGCAACCGTCACGCGGTGGCGCTGGCGAGCGCGACCGCCGGGATGCACTTGTTGCTCAAGAGTATGGGCATCGGACCGGGCGACGAGGTGATCACCCCGTCGCTCACTTGGGTATCGATGGCGAATATGATCGAGTTGGTCGGCGCCAAGCCGGTTTTCGTCGACATTGATCGGGAAACGCTGTTGGTCCAGCCCGAAGCGATCAAAGCGGCGATCACCGAGCGGACGAAACTGATCGTGCCGGTGCATTTCGCCGGGGTCCCGGTCGATATCGACGGCATCAAGGCAGCAGCGGGCAATATCCCGGTGTTGGAAGACGCCGCGCACGCGCTCGGCACCACTTACAAGGGGCGGCACGTCGGCGGCACGAATCCGACGGTTTTCAGTTTTCACGCGATCAAAAACATCACCTGCGGCGAGGGCGGCATGCTGGTCACCAACGACGACGAGCTGGCGGAATCGATCCGCCGCTGGAAGTTCCACGGTATCGCCATGGATGCTTTTGACCGCCAGAATCGCGGCAGATCGCCGCAGGCGGAAGTGCTTTCGCCCGGCTACAAGTACAACCTTACCGACATGCAGGCGGCGTTGGGCTTGAGCCAGTTGCGGCGTTATCCGGAAATCAACGCCAAACGGCGCGCGCTCGCGCTCCGCTATCGGGAAAAATTTGCCGACGTCGCGGAAGTCCGGCTGCTGGGCGACCCCGCCGGGTATCAATTTGAATCGGCGTGGCACCTCTTGGTCGCGCGGATCGACACCCCCAAAATCACCCGCGACGAGATGATGGCGGAGCTGAAAAAGCTCAACATCGGCACCGGGTTGCACTTCCGCTGTATCCACTTGCAGAAGTATTACCGCGAGCGCTACGGTTTCGCGCCGGGCGTTTTGCCCAACACCGAGTACAACAGCGACCGGATCACCTCGCTCCCGCTTTTCCCGGATATGACCGAAGCCGACGTCGATGACGTGGTGGCGGCGATCAAACAGGTGTTGGCGGAAACTCGATGACCATTTACGGCGAAGACAAGGTCAGTTCCGACGCGCTCCGGCGCAGTGAACGCTTTTTCTGGATAACGGTCTTCGCCGTACTCCTGATCTACTTGGGGCGCAACGCCTTTTGGGGCGGCGAGGCGAAGTGGGCGGAAATGGTGCGCGAAATGGCTTGGCGCGAAGATTTCTGGCACCCGACGATCAACTGGAAATTGACTTACGCCGCGCCGGGATTCAACTGGTTGCGCTACCCGGTCTGGTGGGTGTGGGAGATCACCGAGTGGAGTTGCCGCTTGCCGGGGATCGTCTGCGGCTGGCTGTTGGTGCTGGCGGGCGTGCGCTTGGGGCGGCGCTTTTTCGATCGCCGGACGGCGCTCTTCGGCGGCTGGTTGCTCTTTGGCAGTTACGGGTTGCTCTTTTGCAGCCGCACCGCCGTACCGGAGATCGCCGCGGCGATGTTGGCGACGTGGAGCATCGAAGCCTATCTGGCGTGGCAGGACAAGCCGGGATTTTTCCGCGCCTTGCCGGTGGCGCTGCTCTGGGGAGCGGCGGTGCTCGTCGGGCGGTTTTTCCCGGTGCTGGCGGAGCTGGGCTTTCTGTTGCCCTACACGATCGTTTCCGGCAGTTTTCGGCGGTGGAAAACTCTCGCGGCGGCGGTGCTCGTCGTCGGCGGATTGCTGGCGCTCTTGAGTTGGGCGCCGAAACTTTGGGGCGATCCGGAGCTGATCCGGGATTACCGGGTCGGCACTTTTTGGTGGCACATGGTGCGCGGGCTCATCACCCACGCCGACGGCCGCGAACCCTTTTACGTCGTGCCGTATCACTGGTTTCGGCTGACCTTGCCGTGGGGGATCTATCTGGTGGCGGCGATCGCCGGGGTGGCGCGAAACTACCGGCGCCTCGCCCCCGAGCGGCGCGGACTGACGTTGGGGATCGCCGGGATGCTGGTGATGCTGACTTTGATGCGGTCGCGCTCGTGGGAAGTGTCGTTGCCGCTGTTGCCGCTCACGGCGGTCGGTCTGGCGGGAGCGTTGACGCAAAATGATTTCGGCGATGCCCGGTTCAACGACTGGGCGGGCAAGCTGATGTATTTTTTGGCGATGCTGTGCGGCGCCTTGGCGCTGGGCTTCGCGGTGATGATCCCGGTGTGGGATGTTTTCGTGCCGACGATCGGCTTGCCGCTGATCATCGAGCTGGCGGTGCCGCTGGCGGGATTGGTGGCGCAGGGGATATTGCTTTTTGACCGCGTGGCGGCGGACCGGGTGGATCTGCCGGAAAAGTTCGGCGGGTCGGTGCTTTCCGCGGTAGTGCTGATGACGGCGATCTTTGCCTTTGTTTACCCGGCGCTCAACGATTTCCGGCAGGGGCGGAACTTCTGGCGGCAAAACGGCGCGGCGTTGCGGCAGGCGGCGCAGGAAAACCAGCTGATCAGCTACGGCGACCGCGCGGGGGCGGAAATGCTCTTTTACGCGCGCTTGCCCCGGCCGGTGGCGGAGATCGTGGCACCGACTCCGGAAGCCCGCCGGGCGGAGTTGGAAAAGTTTTTGCGGCGGTGCCAGGGGCGGTCGGCGGCGGTCAGCGACACCGAATTTGTCGCCGAACTCGATGAGTTGCCGCCAAGACCGGTGAAAAAGGCGGTGGAAACGCGCTCGGAAACTTCCCGCGCCGATCGGAGTTTGAATTTGATCTATTACTGGGATAGCCAAAACCAAGGAGAATAATTATGGAAAACCCTCATCAACTGGACTTCATTTCGGTCGTCGTGCCCGTTTACAACGAGGAAGGTTGTCTCCGGGAACTTTTGGATCGCACGCTCAGCGTGATGCGCGCGACCGGCAAAAAGTTTGAGTTCATCCTGATCGACGACGGCAGTCGGGACGCTTCGGGGCAGATCATCGAAGAGTACGCGCAAAACAACCCGGAAGTGGTGGGGGTCATCCTCAACCGCAATTACGGTCAGCACTCGGCGATCATGGCGGGCTTTTCGCAGGTGCGGGGCGACTTGGTCATCACCCTCGACGCCGACTTGCAGAACCCGCCGGAGGAGATCCCCAATCTGATTTCCGCCGCCGAGCAGGGCAACGACGTGGTCGGCACGATCCGGCAGAACCGGCACGACACCGTTTTCCGCCGCTACGCCTCCAAGATGGTCAACTGCGCGGCGCGGGCGGCGACCGGGGTGCACATGAATGATTACGGCTGTATGCTCCGGGCTTACCGGCGGCACGTGGTGGATGCGATGCTGCAGTGCCACGAACACTCGACCTTTATCCCGGTGCTGGGCAACAGCTTTGCCCGCAACACCTGCGAAATTCCGGTGGCGCACGCCGCCCGGAGCGTCGGTGAGTCAAAGTATTCTTTCCGCAAGCTGATCGACTTGCAGTTCAACTTGCTGACCTGCATGACGACTTTTCCGCTGCGGGTGCTGGCGTACTTCGGGATCGTTTCCGGTATCGGCGGCTTTTTGCTGAGTTTGTATATTTTGGTGCGCCGCTTCATGCCGCACGGCGATGCGTGGGCGAACTTCGGCAACTTCGTGATGTTTGCGGTGATCTTTTTCCTGATGGGTATTCAGATGATCGGCATCGGGATCATCGGCGAGTACATCGGCAAGATCTACAACGACGTGCGGGCGCGGCCCGCCTACTTCATCGAGCGCATCGTCCGCCGCGACGAGAAGTAAAAGAGGGCGGCACGTATGTAGGTTTGAGCCTCCATAACGGATCTCCCTACCGGCGAACGCCCTCTACAACTACTGTACGCGACCTTATCGAATTTGCTGAAAGACAAGGATATAAAGTGGAAGATAGGTGACAAGAGCCCTGCTTCACCTAAAGTCGCCGCCGGCGAATCCGCAGAGAAGACATCCGGCTTTGTCGATGGTAATGTAGCACCTTCTGGTGAAAAGTCAAGCGAAAACTTGACGGTGGCATTAAAAATTCCCGAAAAAAGTGAAATCGAGCAGAGTGATTTGGATGCTCGACGGAAAATCGCGCTGCAGGATTCGCTCAACGCGGTTGATCCTTGCGGAAATCGTTTTGACGAGTTTGATCCGGAAGGCTGGAAAAATGAATTTTCCGAGCAAGAAAAGTCAAGCTTGATAAATGTGCCTCTTGGAGCAGTCGCACACTCCAAGCGGGAGCCGGTACAGGTCAACGCGGTGCACCGCTACCTGCGCGGAACGCCAATAATATATCCTCGCAAGCGCAAAAGTCAAGCGGGAATAGGACCTATAGGTCTTATAAGTCTTATTTTTACTGCTCAAACATCACCGGGAAGGTGTAGTAGCCGCTGTCGCCGGTGGGCAAGTCCAGCGGCGCTTGGCGATCGACCAGCCCGAAGCGGCGCGAAAACGGCCAAAAGGAGAAAAACGCCCGCCCGACCAGATTTTTGCGCGGCACCGCCCCGAAAAAGCGGCTGTCGCCGCTGAAGCGGGAATTGTCGCCCAGCATATAGTAGCAGTTTTCCGGGATGGTGTACTCCGCGCCCGGCGCGGGAAAGAGCGTCGGCATTTCCGAGTTGTGCCCCTGATAGCCGCCCTTGCCGGAGTAAACTTTGGCAAATTCCGGGGCGAGTTTCTGAATGGGGAAAAATTTTTCCGCCCCCTTGGGCCTCACCCACAGCTGGTGATCGACGAGTTTCACCGTGTCCCCCGGCAACCCCGCGAGCCGCTTGATGTAGTAAAATCCCCCGGTCTCGCTCAACGGCGAACCGTCGGAGTTGTAGAGGTCCTCGGTGTTGAAGACCATCACGTCGCCCCGCGCCGGCTCTTTGAGGTAGATCGAAAATCTTTCCACAAAAAGATGATCGCCGAGCACCAGCAGTCCGGAGCAGAGTTTTTCCCCGGGCGCGTAGATCTTGTCGGGGTCGAGCCGGGCGTAGTCGATCACCTTGTTGGGTTCGCCGGGCAGGGTGAGGGTTTGCCCGCCGATGCGAAAGCTCGTCGTGTCGCTCCAACCGGAGTTGTAGACGATGCTCGAAATATCGAGTTTGCCGCCCCGCGCCACCGTCGCGCGCGCGCTCCGCCCGCCGAAAAGCGCCGCATTGAGCAGCCCCGGCAGTTCCGGAGTGTCGGCGCGAAAATGGATGCCGTAAAGCGTCGGCTGCATCGAGCTGGTCGGGATGCGGAAGGGCTGGAAAAACAACCCCCGCAAGCCGAATGCCACCGCGCCCACCACGAGGAACAGGTCGAGCAAATTCCGCAACCAGCCGTGATTGCCGGGCAAAACGAGGGCGGAAAAGCGCTTTTGCGCCTCGGCGACCGCCCGCTTGGGATCGCTGTCGGAGTGCAGTTGCGCCAACAGCGCATCGAAGTTACTGCGGGTTTCCGCGTTGAGCAAATCGTCTTCGCTGCGCCGCAGGCTCCGCAATTCCCGGAAATATTTCCGCCGTTTTCGTTCCGCAAAGTATCGCATATTTTTCCTCGTTTACTTAACATACACCCAAGTAACGGGAAATACAAAAAATAAGACCTATACGACCTATATGACTTATTTTTCGGCGTAAAAACGCCCGGTGAATTGCCGGGCGAAAACAGGTCAGACGAAGAATTTTTCCGGAGCTTCGCCCAATGCCGCACCAATCTTGATAGCGGCGCGGCGGGACAGTTTGCGCTTGCCGTTTTCGTAAGCGGAAATCACCGTCTGACCGATACCGCTTTTTTCTGCCAATTCCGCCTGCGACAATCCATGCTTCAAGCGAAATCCCTGCAACAAATCCCCGGACGTCGTTTCCTGCCAGAACGGAGTAGTAAAGGCGTTGACCGATTCATCTTCGCTTTCCGACAAGACCGCAACGGAATAACGGGCGCGAAGATACTTCAGCAAATCCGCAACTGCCGATTCACTTCCGGCAAGCGACAATTCAATACGGGGCGTTTTCACGACTGCCAACATAATAGACCTCCACTGTTACAATTTCCTTTTCGTATGTCCAACATGCCACATAGTGATAATTCAAGTGGCAGTGGTATTTGTTTTCGCCCAATTTCGAATAGTTTTGCCAACTTGGTTGCTCCGGTCCAGACTCCGCCAAATCTTTCAACAAGGCGCGGTAAAGTGACTGAACTTCCCGTGGAAGTTTGCGGAGCATTTTACCGACTTTTCTTTTTTCGTTGACTATGAACATCGGGCTTTCCTTTTTTCATAGCATAATATAGCATAATATAGCAAGCCTTGCAAGCGGAATTTTCCTTTTTTTCGGATTTTTGGGGAGAATTTTGGGGTTTTTCGACCGCCGGGGTATGAAATTGGGATTTTGAGAGTTTCGGGCAAAACACGTGCAGAGGAATTGAAAACGAGGGAGTTTTCAGGACATAGCGATAAAAAATGAGGGCGGCACGTATGCACGTTCTGATCTTCAAAAGAAGATCCGTACCGGCGAACGCCCTTGATATTTATTGTACGCGATCTTATTGGAGCAGCAAGCCGAAAGTTGGCGATTCAAGTAGTGGTTTGGCGGCGCCCCGCGTCTCACTCTGCGAAGTTTTCACTTGCAGACTCGACTGTAACTACAAACGCCATCCGACAAGCAACGAGTCGAACAAAATCTACGGTCAGCACCGATAATGTTGCAGATGCTACCGCACAAGCTAATTCCAAAGCCGGTGATAATATAAATCCGTTTGGTCAAAAGTCAAGCGGAGAAAAGATGGATGTCCCGTTGTACCTGGCAACCGCGGAGGCGAATCAGCCGGGAAATCCCCAGGGCGAACCGACTGACCGGACGGATAATTTATCACCGGAAAACGAAAATGCAAATAAAAATTCGCATAATTTTTACGCCGGGGCGGAATTAGAGTGGCTTTGATCAGGCGCAATAAGACCTATTTTGCAGCATAAAAAAAAGGAACTCCGGATCACTCCGGAGCTCCTGCAAAAAGATGGCGAGAGAGACGGGACTCGAACCCGCAACACCCACCGTGACAGGGTGGTACTCTAACCAATTGAGCTACTCCCCCGCTGAACAACCTTTCAGCGTGTTACTTAATATAGCTCGCGCCCGGCACTCTTTCAAGTGCCCTTGCCAAAAAATCCGGAAAAATCCCCGGATTATTTGTCGCTCAGCGCTGCCACGCCGGGGAGTTCCTTGCCCTCCAAGTACTCCAACGAGGCGCCGCCGCCGGTGGAAATGTGCGACATTTGAGGAGCAAGTCCGCTCTTGTTGACCGCCGCGACCGAGTCGCCGCCGCCGATAATGGAAACGCCGCCGTTGGCCTTGACCTGCGCGACCGCTTGCGCCACGCCAAAGGTGCCCTTGCTGAAGTTTTCCATTTCAAAGCAACCCATCGGGCCGTTCCAGACGACGGTCTTGGCGCTCTTGATCGCGTCGGAATAGAGCGCGATCGTCTTGGGACCGATATCCAGACCCATCCAGTCGGCGGGGATGTCGCCCTCGCACACCTGGATATTGGCGTCGTTGCTGAAGGCGTCGGCGGCGAGATTGTCGACCGGGAGCAGGAGTTTGACGCCCTGCTTTTCGGCTTTCGCCATCATTTCGCGGGCGTAGTCGAGCTGGTCGTCTTCGCAGAGCGACTTGCCGATCTGCATGCCGCGCGCCTTGAGAAAGGTGTACGCCATGCCGCCGCCGATGATGAGCGTATCGACTTTGCCGAGCAGGTTATTGACCACCGCCAGCTTGTCGGAAACCTTGGCGCCGCCGAGGATCGCCACAAAGGGACGCACCGGATTTTCCACCGCGTTGCCCAGGTAGGCGATCTCTTTTTCCATCAGGAAGCCGGCGACCGAAGTTTTGATGTATTTGGTGATGACCGCGGTCGAAGCGTGCGCCCGGTGGGCGGTGCCGAAAGCGTCGTTGCAGTAGATGTCGCCATAGGAAGCGAGCTTTTCGGCGAGTTTCTGCTGTTTCGCCTTGAGTTCCGCCTTGGCGGCTTTGAATTCCTCGTCGGACTGCCCCTCTTTTTGCTTGATTTTCGCCTGCTCCTCTTTGTGGTAGCGGGTGTTTTCAAGCATCACGATGTCGCCGGGTTGCATCGCCGCGACCGCCGCGTCGGCTTCGGCGCAGTCGGGCACGAAGGTGATCGGTTTGCCGAGCAGTTTGCTCAAGTAGTCGGCGACGATCTTCATGCTGGTATCGGGGGTGATGCCCTTTTCGTCCGGACGACCCATGTGGCTCATCAAGATCAGCTTGCCGCCCTGATCGAGCACGTACTGGATCGAGGGCAGCGCGCCCCGGATCCGGGTGTCGTCTTTGATCTCGCCGTCTTTGACCGGCACGTTGAAATCGACGCGCATGATGACGCGTTGATTTTTCAAATCGACGTCGCGCAAGGTTTTCTTGTTCATAATTGAAACTCCGTTAAATTTTTTACCGTTAAAAAACGGGACGGGCGTTACTGCCCGCCCCGTTGAGAAGCGTAGTGGGAAAAACCCTTACTTGCTGATGACGCGGGCCATTTCCAAAACCTTGTTGGAATAACCCCACTCGTTGTCGTACCAGGCGCAGACCTTGACGAAGGTCTTGTCGAGCTGGATGCCCGCCTTGGCGTCGAAGATCGAGGTGCGCGAATCGTTGCGGAAATCGGTGGAAACCACCGCATCTTCGGTGTAGCCGAGGATGCCCTTGAGTTCGCCCTCGCTGGCGGCTTTCATCGCCGCGCAGATCTCTTCATAGGTGCACTCGGTGTTGAGTTCGGCGACCAGATCGACGAAGGAAACGTCGCTGGTGGGGACCCGGACCGACATACCGGTCAGTTTGCCGTTGAGCGCGGGCAGAACTTTGCCCACCGCCTTGGCGGCGCCGGTGCTGGAGGGGATCATGTTTTCGAGGATGCCGCGGCCGCCGCGCCAATCTTTCTTGCTCGGGCCGTCGACGGTCTTCTGGGTGGCGGTGGCGGCGTGGATGGTGGTCATCAGACCGCGCTTGATACCGAACTTATCGTTGAGGACCTTGGAGATCGGCGCCAGGCAGTTGGTGGTGCAGCTGGCGTTGGAAATGATCTTCTGACCGGCATAGGTCTGGTCGTTGACGCCGTAGACGAACATCGGGGTGGCGTCTTTGCTCGGAGCCGACATGATGACTTTCTTGGCGCCGGCTTTGAGGTGGGCGGATGCCAGCTCTTCGGTCAGGAAGAAACCGGTGGATTCGACGACCACATCGACGTCGAGGGCGCCCCAAGTGATCGCGGAAGGATCCTTTTCGGCGAAAACCTGGATCCGGTTGCCGTCGACGATGATGTAGTTGCCGTCGACTTGGATGTCGTGCTGGAAGATGCCGTGGACGGAGTCATATTTCAGCATGTACGCCAGATAATCGACGTCGAGCAGATCGTTGATGCCGACGACCTGAATGTCTTTGCTGAAGTTTTCCACCGCCGCCCGGAAGACCATCCGACCGATGCGCCCGAAACCGTTGATACCGACTTTGATCATTTTTTTTACCTTTCCTTTGGTTGGTATGAGTTTTGATCGAGTTGCAATTTCGCTTTTCGGATCTCAAAATCCGTTTGCCTAATATACACTCAAAAGGGGGTAAAATCAAGCCGTTCGCCCGGGTGGGCGCATAAAAATAAGAAAAAAATATAATATTGTGGTGTTTCGGGGTTGACGATCGGTTCTTTAGTTGGAAAGCGACCCTTTCCTTTCGTAACCAGCAAGGAGAAAAAGTTATGGAAATTCATTTGAGCGGCAAAGCCCGCCGCACCCTCAACGCCCGGGGGCGGGTATCCGGCGCCGAACTGGTCTATCTGGTCAGCGCCATTCCCGCCGGCACCGCGGGTGAGGAGATCATGCTCGCCGCCGTCGATCAGAGCCCGAAAAATCTCGGTTTCGCCGTCCGCTCCGGGGCGCGGATCGTCGGTCGCCCCGCTTCGGGCGCCTGCGAGGTGGAGATCGCCTACGCCCCGCTGAAGTGGAAAACCGACGACGACACTCAAATCGTCAAACGCGCCGGCGACGAAGTGTGGAGCTTCAGCGCCGACACCCGCCGGGAACACCGCTTCACCGCGTTGAGTACCCGCAGTTTCCCCGGCAGTGACGGCGCGACCGCGCCCGACCCCGGCAACTGGATCAACTGGAACGGCATCTCCGGCGGCGGTTTCCGCGCTTTGGGGTGCGGTGTCCGGGTGCCGGAGATCCGGGAAAAATGTATCCGGACCTTTCACCCCGACCGCCTCTCGATCACCTACAAGCGCCGGGTTTCCGAGTTGGTCGGCAAGGTCAACAACGCTTCGTTTCACCATTGGGAAGCCGGCGAAGTGTTGCTCGTCGGCATCGAGCAGTCGCGGGAATTCCGCAACGAGCGGGGCGAGTGGCTGACCGACGTCACCTTTGAATTTTCCATTTCGCCCAACCGGGGGCGGGTGCAGTTGCCCGGCGGCATGACCGCCACCAACGTCAAGGGGCACGAAGTGCTTTGGGTGTTGCCGGGGAGTTCCTTTTCCAACTTCAACGCGGTCTTCGCCGGGGCATACGCCGCGACCGTCTATGAATCCGGCGACTTTTCCCAGTTGGAGATCGCGCGGGGCGACGCCGCGTCGGCGCTCCGCCAACGGCTTCAGGAAAATCGCGTGGAAAATCGCGACGAGGAGCAGTAAAATGGCGGAATTTGAGCAAACTTACCCCGGCATTTGGATCTGGGGCGGCAACCCCACCGGATATACCTTTTTCGTCGGCAGCGGCGTGGGGGTGGGGGCGGCACTGCGCGCCGCGATCGGCCCGGAAGACCCGCTCCGGGTGCCGCACGAATTGTCGCGCCTTACCGCCGACACCCGGGTCTGGGGGGTGGCGATCGACGTGATCCCGCCCAACGGCTGCGGCCGGGTGCAGATCTCCGGCGTCTGCCCCGCCCGGATCTCCGGCGAGGAAACCGATTTCGTCCGCCCCGATTCCGGAATGTTGCGTTACTGCGGCGACGGTTATCCGGTACTGCGCAAGAGTTCCGGCGACTCCGACTCGTTGCCGTTGATCCGGCTCGGCGGCGAACCGATCACGCAATTTTCCGGGCAGTTCAAGGTGGTGCGCGGCGCCGCGCCCGGTACTTTTCGGTGCATCGACGGCACGGCGCCCGACTCGGAAACGGCGGGTCAGACCGATCTCGGCGCGGTGGCGGCGGGGGAGATCGCGCCGACTTCCCGCACCTTTTACCTCTACGCCCGGTGGACGGGGGGAAGTTACGCCTTGAGCTTCACCCGGCCGAGTTCCGGGAGCTTCGGGCAGTTGCAGTTGGCGCACCTTTCGCCGGATGGCGAGATCGTGCAGGATCACACCATCGGTTACATCCACTGGTCGGAGTACTACACCGTATGATCCGCCTTGCCGAGTTTATTGCCGATCTGCGCCCGGTGCCGAGCGAGGAGAGCTTGGAGATCCTGCGGCGGGCGCTCGCGGAGCGACTGGTCGATGCCTACGCCGATCGCCGCCCCGATTTGTGGTCGACGGCGGTCAACGAGCGAAGTTGGCAGTTTCGGCTGTGGGCGCTGTGGCACGCGTGGTCGGCAGCGACGGACTTCGCCTGCGCTCCCGGGGATTTCACCCCGCAAAATTGCGCAAATTGGGTGATCCCGGTCGCGGACCCGTTTTGGGCGGCGGCGCAGTTGAATACGGAGCTTATCGTGCCGCGGTCGCCGTACTCGGGGAACGGCACTTGGGAGTTCTGGCGCCACTATTTCGGCGCCGGCGGCAGTGTCAGTCGCCGGGATAAAATAACCGGAAATCACGCTTTCTTTCGTCCGGCTTACGACGGCGAACTCGCCGCCCAACTGGGGGGCTTCATCCACTTAAGTTGCTATTACTTGCTCCCGGTGCGCCGCAGTCACTTGGAGATCCCCGCGGCGACGCCGCCGGGATCGCGGGTCGAACTATTTTACGTCGGCAAAGAGCTCCATACCGGGGAATTTTTGCGCGGCGGATCGCTCTTTTCCGGGCAACTGGAGCCCGGGAGCTACTCGATCTACGACGAGCGTTTCGCCCTGCCCGAAGCGGAAGAAGACGAGTCCCTTACCGCCTGCGGCTACTTGGATATGACCGCCGGCTTGCAATATCTGATTTGATCAATTACCAACATTATGAGGGAATGCAATTTATGAATATCTTGCAGATCTTACCCGGCGGCGCCTGGCTTTGCGATGAGCGCGGCGACCGCAGTAACCAGTCGTTGAGTTTTTCGCTCGGCCAACACCTGACCTTGGATTTCGATTTGCGGCAGGAAGCCGGCGGCGACGGCATCCTGTTGCCCTTTGATTTATCCGAGATCTCCGGCTGCGTGAACTACTACTTCGCCCTTTCCGACCACTGGGACAGCGCGACGGCTCCGCTTTATTTGCGCACCAGCGGGATCACGCTCGCAGCCACCGCCGCCGGCACGTTTTTGAGCGTGGAGTTGCCCGACACCCGGAGCGCGGCGCTGGTGGCGGCGCTGGCAGGCAAGGCGAATGCGAGTTTCACCGCCGAGATCAGCGGGTTGGATCCCGCGGGGTTGGCGGTTTTCGTCTGGCAGTTCAAGGTGACGGTCAACAACCGCATTTACTTGGGCACCGGCGCCGCGCCGAGCGCGGGCGACGAAGCCGCCTATCTCACCGCCGCCGAAGTCCGGGCGCTTCTGGCGCCGTTGAATTTCACCGTCGGGACCGGCCTGCTCGAATACGACCACAACTTGAGCATCGATGACAACTATCTCAGTCAGGTGATCGCCGCCTTTTTTACCGACGTGCTGGAGGATTTCCGGGAAACGGTAGTTTACGACCGCACGACGACGCAGTTGGGCGGCATGCTCAGCGGCGGGGAATACCGGATCTTCACCCAGCCGATCACCGCGATCGCCTTGGAGGGCGTCGTGGAAAGCGAAGTCGGGCTGGAAGCCACCGCGGTCTTTACCCTTGACTCGACGGCGACCGGCGGGGACCCCGCCGACTTGTGCACCGGGATATCGTGGGTGAAAAACACTCCGGAATTGGAACCGGGCAAAAGCTACCTCATGTCGGTCAAAAACGGCATCGGCGTCGTCGCCGAGTACATCCCGGAAGTGGTGACCCCATGAGTTTCTTTCGCTCGCTTCTGATGCTGGCGGCGGATCGCCCGTACACTCCGCTTGGCTATCTCGAATCCACCGGTTCGCAGTACATCGTGCTGCCCTTTGGCTTCGACCCGACCGACGAGGTGGAAGTTACCGGGTTTTTCCGCGGGGCGCCGACCGGGGATAGGTATTTGGTCGGTACGAATACTTGGAACAGCCCGGACAAGACGCGCTTTGCCTTGTGCGGCATTTCCTGGAGCGGTGCATATCCCATGTCGGTCTGCGGATACTTCGGTTCGGGGGCGGCAACGTTGTTGCCCAAGGTCGTTATCGGCAATACCAATGAGGAAATAACTGCCACTTATGCCAACGCAAACTTCGGGTGCCGGGGATCAGTTGGCGACACTTCGGCGTTGACCTTTGCCGCCCAGTCGTCTGCCCCGATCGCACTGTTCAAATCGGTCAACAACAACCTCACCCCCAATGGGTGCATAAAGAGTTTTCACCACCTCAAGGCTAACCACAATGAGGTAAATCTGATCCCGGTGCTGTGGAATGCGGGTGCCCCGTACATCGACGGCAACACCGGCGCGACGGTCACCCCGAGTGCCGCCAAGCCGGGTATGTACGACACGATCAGCGGCAAGCTCTTCGTCAATCAGGATAGCGGCGCCGAATTTTTGTTTGGATAGGAGTGATCTTATGTGCTACTCAATACCTCACTTGCAGATGCTTCGGACGATCGCCCTCGCCAAAAACTTCAGCTTTCCCGCGGGATTCCGGAGCCGGAGTTACCGGCAGTTGCAAAATATCTACAACGGGATCGGCGCGGAGTGGATGCCGAAAATGATCCGCCGGATGCTGACTTGGCTGTTGACGGATCTGGAGTCGGCGGCGCTGGTGCATGACTACGAGTGGTCGTTGCGCAAAAAAAGCGTCTGGCGCTTTCTGGTTTCCAACCTGCGGCTCTGGTACAACTCCGCCCGACTCCGGCGCTTTTTTGCCGGCGGCGCGGCGGCGTTGCTCTGCACGATCTTCGGCTATCCCGCCTATCGCCGGGGGAAGGAAAAATGTTGACCCCCAAAGAGCGCGACGCGCTGCTCATTCGCATCGACGAGCGGCTTGAGCACGTCGAAGCCGCGTTGGCGCGCGACTATCAGGCGCTCCACGGCAACGGCCGCCCCGGGTTGATCGAAAGGGTGCAGGAGTTGGAGACCCGCCGCGATCAATCCGAGCGTTTCGGGCGCAAGTACGGGGCGGTGCTCGCGTGGGGCATCACGACCTTGATCGCCGCTTATGCGGCATGGAAAAAATCTTGACCAAAGGAGTAAAAAAATGAAAAAATTGATTTGGGCGATGCTGACGGCGGCGCTGTGCGGCTGCAGCAGCACGATCCGCAGTTACGACGAAAACGGCAAACTGCTTCACGAGGAGCAGATTTCCGGATTCAGCCGGATGATGGACGGCACCAATCAGAAAAGTCAGTTGGTGCTGATCGACGGCACTTACATCGGCTGGGAAATGAGCGCGACGGCGGGGAGCGGTTTCACTCCCGGCGTGGTCGGTCGCTTCGCCGGCGGCAAAACCGCGCTGGTCAATGCGCGGAGCGACGGCAACTTTTCCGGCGTGGCGCCGGTGGTGGAAAATTTCTTCGCCGGCAAGGTGGATATTTCCGCCGACGGCATCCGCGCCGAATAATTCGCGTTACCTCGTCGGGCGCCCGGAAAAGATCCGGGCGTTTTTTTATTGCCGAAAAGGTGGTAAAATCGGCAAAGGTGGTATATATTATAGACGATAGTAATCTCTTACCACTTTATTTAAACGAGGAGCGACGAAAATGTCCCAGTTCAAAGAGATCGCCAACGCCCAAATCAAAATCGCCATCGCCACCGATCACGGCGGTTTTGAAATCAAGACCGATCTGGTCAAATTTTTGCAGTCCGCCGGGCACACGGTGATCGATTGCGGCGCCTTTACGCTCGACCCGCAGGATGATTACAGCATTTTCGGCGCGGCGGGCGCCCGGGCGGTGGCGACCGGAGTCGCCGACGCCGGGATTTTGATCTGCCGCTCCGGCGTGGGCATGGGGATCGTCGCCAACCGCTTCCACGGCGTGCGCGCCTGCGTCGCCTACAGCGAAGCGGTCGCCCGCAAGAGCAGAGAACACAACGCTTCCAATCTGCTGGTGCTCCCGGCGGATTTCCTCGCCGCCGACGAGTTGAAAAAGATCCTCGCCGCGTGGCTTGCCACCCCGTTTTCCGGCGAAGCCCGCCACGAGCGCCGGCTGGAAACTTTGGAAAAAGCAAGTTATGACGACATCGCCGCCGTCCGCCGGGGCGACCCGGAACTGGCGGAGATCATCGACCGCGAAGCCGCCCGCCAGAATGACGGCATCGAATTGATCGCCAGCGAGAACTTCGCCAGTTGCGCCGTCCGCGCCGCGCAGGGTTCGGTGCTGACCAACAAGTACGCCGAGGGCTACTCCGGCAAGCGTTACTACAACGGCTGCGAACACATCGACGAAGTCGAAACGCTCGCCATTGAGCGGGTCAAGGCGCTTTTCGGCGCCGAAGCCGCCAACGTCCAGCCCCACTCCGGCAGCGGCGCCAATCAGGCGGTTTACACCGCGCTCTGCCAGCCCGGGGATACGGTGTTGGCGATGAGTCTGGATCACGGCGGCCATTTGACCCACGGGCATCCGCTGAACTTTTCCGGCAAGCTCTACAAGATCGTGCCTTACGGCGTCAGCCGCGAGACCGAGATGATCGATTACGACGAAGTCGAGCGTCTGGCACTGGAAAATCATCCGCAGATGATCCTCGCCGGGGCGAGCGCCTATCCGCGGGTGATCGACTTCGCCCGGTTGCGGGAGATCGCCGACCAGGTCGGGGCGAAACTTTTCGTCGATATGGCGCACATCGCCGGATTGGTGGCGGCGGGCGAACATCCCAGCCCGGTGCCCTACGCCGACATCGTGACCACCACCACGCACAAAACTTTGCGCGGCCCGCGCGGCGGACTCATCCTCTGCCGCGAGCAGTATCTCAAGGCGATCAATTCGGCGGTCTTCCCCGGTTTGCAGGGCGGCCCGTTGGAACACGTCATCGCCGCCAAGGCGGTCTGCTTCAAAGAAGCGGCGACGCCGGAATTCCGCGCTTATCAGCACCAGGTCAAACTCAACGCCGCCAAGCTCGCCGACGAGTTGGCGAAGCGGGGCTTCCGGATCGTTTCCGGCGGCACCGACAACCATTTGATGCTGATCGACCTGCGCCCCAAGGGCGCGACCGGCAAGGCGGTGGCGAACGCGTTGGATCTGGCGCGCATCACCGTCAACAAGAATATGATCCCCTTCGACCCGGAAAAGCCCTTTGTGACCAGCGGCATCCGCATCGGTACTCCGGCGGTCACCACCCGCGGGTTGAAAGAAGCGGAAATGGTGCGGATCGCCGATTTTATCGAGCGCGGCGTGCTCAATCGCGACGACGAAGCGGCGCTCCGCAAGATCGGCGACGAGGTCAAGGAATTTATGGCGGCGTTCCCGATGCCGCAGTTTTAATCGAAAGGAAGCGTAAATCATGTTGGACATCAAACTCATCCGCGCCGAGAGCGCGATGATCAAGGAAAATTGCCGCAAACGCGGTTGCGACGTCGATATCGACCAGCTGTTGAACTGGGATTCCGAGGCGCGCGAACTTACTGCCGACATCGAGAATCTCCGCGCCGAGCGCAACCGCTTGAGCAAGTGCTGTGCGCAGGATCCCGCCGCGCGGGAGCAGGTCAAAAATATGCGCGGCGAGATCGCGGGCAAAGAGGAAAAACTCGCCGATCTGCAGGCGAAAATTCACGAAGCGATATCGTTCATGCCCAACTTGCTGTCGCCCGACGTGCCCGACGGCGAGAGCGACGCTGACAATCAGGAGATCCGCAAGGTCGGCGAAATTCGCCAGTTCGATTTCAAGCTGCGCGATCATCAGGAACTGGGCGAACTCCTCGATATTTTGGATATCGCCCGCGGCGCCAAGGTCGCCCAGACCGGCTTCTACTACTGGAAAGGCAAGGGGGCGATCCTCGCGCAGTCGCTCTTCTTTTGGGTGCAGAAATTTTTGGTCAGCCGGGGCTTCACGATGTTTATGACCCCCTGCGTCGCCAAAGAGCGCACCCTTTTCGGCACCGGCTATCTGCCCTTCTTTGCCGACCAGACCTACAACCTCGCCAACGAGGATTTGGCGCTGATCGGCACCAGCGAGCAGACCTTGGTCGGCTACCACGCCGACGACGTGCTCGACGGGGCGAAGCTCCCCTTGTGCTACACCGCCTACACCCCCTGCTTCCGCACCGAGTCGGGCAGTTACGGTCGGGCGAGCCGGGGGATTTTCCGGGTGCACCAGTTCCACAAGGTCGAGCAGATCATTTTCTGCCGCCCGGAAGAATCGGTCAAGTATCATGAGTTCTGCCTCGAAAACGAGGAAATGATCCTGCAGCAGTTGGGCTTGCCCTATCATGTGGTCAACGTCTGCGTCGGCGACCTCGGCGCGCCCGGCTACAAGAAATACGACATCGAAGCCTTCTTCCCCTGCTTCAACGGCTACCGCGAAGTCACCAGCAACACCAACTTGCTGGACTTCCAGTCGCGGCGGCTCAACATCCGCTACAAAGACGGCGACCAGCGCGGCTTGGTGCACACCATCAGCGCCACCGCCGCCACCGACCGGATGCTGATCGCCATTATGGAAAATTATCAGCAACCCGACGGCTCGATCATCGTGCCGGAAGTGTTGCGCCCCTTCACCGGCTTCGACAAGATCGAACCGCCGACCAAATAAGCGAGGGTAGTGGTCGTGGATACCGTCAACAGCACAATGCAAGGTTATTTGGGGCGCGGCTCGGCGATCCGCCGGATGTTTGAAGCGGGCATCGAGCTGAAAAAGCAGTACGGCGCCGACCAGGTTTACGATTTCAGCTTGGGCAATCCCGATCTGCCGCCGCCGCCGCAGGTAAAGGCGGCGCTGGAAAATTGCGCCGGGCGCGCCGATCGGGATTTCGCCATCGGCTACATGCCCAACGCCGGTTATCCCGCTTTGCGGGAAAAGTTGGCGGCGGTCGTTTCCGCCGAGCAGAAGTGCCCGGTGCCGGGCGGCAATATCGTCCTCACCTGCGGTGCGGCGGGCGGCATCAACGTCTTCTTTCACGCGGTGCTGGATTTCGGCGACGAGGTGATCGTGCCCTCGCCCTACTTTGTCGAATACGGTTTCTACGTCGCCAACCACGGCGGTACGCTCCGCCCGGTGCCGGCGAAAGATTTCACCTTTGAGTTGGATATCCCGGCGCTCGAAGCGGCGTTTACCGCCAAGACGCGGGCGATCATCCTCAACAGCCCCAACAATCCCACCGGGCGGATCTACTCGCGGAGCGAACTTACGGCTCTGGCGGAAGTCATCCGCAAGATGGAAAAGCGCTTCGGGCGCACGATCTACGTCATTTCCGACGAGCCCTATCGCTTCCTCAACTTTGAAAATCTGGAGATCGCCCCGGCGCTGGAAGTTTTCGACCACGCGGTGGTGATCGGCAGTTTCAGCAAGAATCTCTCGCTCGCCGGCGAGCGGCTCGGCTACATCGCCGTGTCGCCCAAAATGGCGGCGGCGACCGAACTGGTGGATGCGCTGATCCTCTGCAACCGGATCCTCGGTTTCGTCAACGCTCCGGCGCTCGGTCAGCAGATTTTGCTCGAGTGCCTCGACGCGCAGGTGGATCTGGATATTTACCGCCGTCGCCGCGCGGCGATGGCGAAAGTTTTGGACGAGGCGGGCATTGCTTACTCGCTTCCGCAGGGGGCGTTCTACTTTTTCGCCAAGTCCCCGACGGCGGACGAGGCGAAGTTCGTCGAGGCGCTCTTCAACGAGCGCGTACTGGTGGTTCCGGGCAGTGGTTTCGGTTGTTCCGGTTATATCCGGATCGCCTTTTGCGTGGATGAAAAAGTGATCGAAAACTCCGCGCCCGGGTTCCGGGCGGCGGCGGCAGTTTTCCGGTAAGCGCGGCGACAGCCGTCAGGCAGGGAGGTAAAACAATGAGTTTCCGGTTTAATCGCATCTTGCTGAAAATCAGCGGCGAAGCCCTCAAGGGCAGTCAGGAATCCGGTTATCAGAGCGCGGCGATCCGGCGGGTGGTCGAGGAAGTGTCGCAGGCGGTCGATGCCGGAGTCGAGGTGGCGGTGGTCGTCGGCGCCGGCAATCTGTGGCGCGGCGTTGCCGGCGAGCAGTCGGGCATGGAGCGGGTCAACGCCGATCAGATGGGCATGTTGGCGACGGTGATGAATGCCTTGGCGCTCAAGGAATATTTCCGCGCCTCCGGCCGCGAAGTTTTGTTGCAGGGTTCGTTTGAGATCGCCGGGGTGTTGCCGCGCTTCAACCGCGATGCGGCGCTCCGGGCGCTGGAATCGGGGCAGGTGGTGATCTTTGCCGGCGGCACCGGGAAGCCCTATTTCACCACCGACACCGCCGCGGTGATCAGCGCACTCGAAACCGATTGCGATGCGGTTTTCAAGGCGACCAAGGTCGACGGCATCTACTCCGCCGACCCGATGCGTTTCCCCGATGCGGAGCGCTATCCGGAATTGAGTTTTGACGCGGCGCTCGAACGGCAGTTGCGGGTGATGGATGCGGCGGCGTTTTCGCTCTGCCGCGACAACGATCTGCCGATCGTGGTATTCAATTTTGCCCAGCGCGGCGCGTTGTTGCAGATCTTGCAGGGCGATCTCTCGCTCGGAACGGTGGTGTCATGAAGTATCGCTCGGGAATTTTTGCGGCAATTTTGCTGGGGTTGTGCGGGTGCCAGACCGACGATTCCGCGCCGTTGCGGATCTCGCCGGAAATGCGCACCTATGAATCGGCGAAGATCGCCGTCATCGCGCCCTATAGCGGGGAAAATTCTCACTACGGTCTGCAGATGCTCCGGGGCGCCTACATCGCCGCCGCCGAAGTCAATGCCGGGCGCGGCATCAACGGCCGTCCGGTGGAGATCGTGGAAATCGACCTCGCCCAAAGCCCCGATCCCGCGGGCGACGCCGCGGCGGCGGGGGCGGTCGGCGTCATCGCCGGGTACAGTTCCGCCGAAGTCGACGGCTACATAAATCAGTTGCCGATGCACGCGTTGCCGGGGGTCATCCCGCTGGCGACCGACGATCGGCAACTCGGCGCCAATGGTTTTATTTTCCGCACCGCCTACACCGACAGTCAGCAGTCGCGGGCGCTCGCCGCTTACTTGTGGTACTGGCGGCAGTTGCTCCGGATCGGCGTCATGGTCGATATGGATACGGATGCGCACTACGAACGGCGAATTTCCCGCGGCACCGCGCAGGGCTTCCGCGATCTGGGCGGTCAGGTGGTGCACAGCGCCGAGTTTCACGGCGACGACTTCAATCAGGCGATCCGGGAATTGTTGCCCTACAATCCGCAGGCGATCGTGGTGCCGGCGGGCGGGGTCCGCGCGGCGAAGATCATTATCGCGTTGCGCGAAGCCGGCTACACCGGGATCATCTGCGGCGCCGACAACTGGGATGACGATCAGCTCTTTGACGCCCTGCGCGGCTTGAAAGCCGAGGGCGAGTGCATTTTTGTTTCGTTCTTTTCCGATGGCAATCAGGATGAGGAATATCGCGCCTTCCGGCAGGATTTCCTCAAAGAATTCAATTACGAACCGGGGTGTTGCGAAACCCAGACGTTTGACGCGGTGAAGATCCTCTGCTCCTCTTTGAACGGGGCGGCGACCATCAACGCGTTCACGCGCAATCTGGAAAGCCTGCGCAACTACTTCGGCGCCAGTGCCGTTTACACCATGTTGCCCGGTGGCGGCATCGACCGGACGATCTACATCAACCGGATCGCGATCAAGGGCGAACCCTTCCCGACCGGAAGAATGATCCGCAAGTTTCAGTATTCCAAGTTGGAAAGTTATCGCAATGATTGAGTTTTACCGTTTTTACCCGGGCATATCTGCCGAACGGTCAACTCGACAAAGCAAGAAGGAAAGTGCAGTTAATAATACAGGAGGCGATCAATGCCCAACAACCAAGACAGTAGTGGGTTGAGTTGTCTGCAGGCGCTTTTCGGTCAATTCCGGCGCAACGTCAATTTTGCGGCGCTGGTGACGACCGAAGTGCGCGAGCGGTACGACGCCAATAATTTGGAGGTCATCCTCGACCTTGCCCAAGCGCAAAATCTGCGCCCGGAAAGCGGCGACAATTTGAGCTTGCTGGATTCCTATGCCGGTCCGGCGCTGCTCAAACTTGCCGACGGCCACTGGATATTGATGCTCAACTCGGTCCAGTATCAGAAAACCAATCAGGTCGCCATTTTGGACGAAAGACTCAACACCCCCAACAAGGGTGCGGTCGTACCCAAGACGGAGATCGTGCAACGCTTCGGCGGCGCGGTGGTGGTCTTCCGCAACCTCGCCCAGGTGGACGTTTCCCGGCACACCCGGATCTACGCGCTGTCGGTGATCGCCAATCACCACGGCACCCAGATCGACCTGCGCCGGGTGATGCACGATTACGCGATCGACGACGAGGAAGTCAAGGAAACGCTCTTTTTCCAGATTGCTTCCGACTACGAATTCAAGGCGAAAGCGGTCACGCTCCCGTGGGATAAGATGCTCAAGAGCGCTTCCGCCTGCCCGGCGGTGGTCAAGCGGCAGGACGGCAAGTTCGCCATTTTCTGCGGCATCCGGCCGCGGGAAGACGGGGAAGTCGACGCGGTCGTGGTCGATCCGCTGTTGGAAAGTCAGGGCGGCGACCATTTCCGCTTCCTGAATAAGGAGCAGTTTGCCGCCGACTACACCGATCAATTCATCCTCCTCAAAAAGAGCTATCGGCTGTCGGACGAAAATCAGCCGTTTTCGCTTTTCTGGTTCATCCCGGAATTCCTCAAACTCAAGGGCATATTCGGGATGATCGCCCTCATGGTCGCCATGCTGACCACGCTCAGTTTGGCGGTGCCGCTCTTTTTCCAGATCGTCGTCGACAAAGTGCTGGTCAATCAGTCTTACAACACGCTCAACGTGTTGGGTACGGCGGTACTGGTGGCGATCTTGCTCAACGGGATCCTCGAATACGTCCGCAGTTATCTGTTGCTCTTTGCCACCAACAAGATCGACATCGCCACCGCGACCAAGACCTTTTTGCACCTGATCCGGTTGCCGATCGACTTTTTCGAGCGCATCCCGTCGGGCGTACTGCTCAAGCACATGCAGCAAACGGAAAAGATCCGCGGTTTCCTTTCCGGAAATTTGTTCTTTACCGTGTTGGATCTGGTGTCGCTGGTGATCTTCATTCCCTTCCTGTTGCTTTACAGCGTACAGCTCACGCTGATCGTGCTGGGCTTCTCGCTGTTGATGGCGCTGGTGATCGCCACGCTGATCCGCCCCTTCCAGCGGCGGCTCGACGAGCTGTATCAGGCGGAAGGCAAGCGGCAGAGTATGCTGGTCGAAGCCATCCACGGCATCCGCACGGTGAAAAGTCTGGCGCTGGAGCCGGTGGAGCGCAAATTCTGGGATAACTCCACGGCATACGCGATCAAATCCTACTTCCGGGTGGGCAAAATTTCGATGACCGCCAAGAGCATCAGTCAGGTTTTGGAACTGGCGATGAGCATCTGCGTGATCTGGGTGGGGGCGCATCTGGTTTTCGACCACGTCATCACCATCGGCGCGCTGATCGCCTTTCAGATGCTGGCGAACCGGGTGACCGGGCCGCTGGTGAAAATGGTCGGTCTGATCCACGAATATCAGCAGATCGCGCTGTCGGTGCGGATGTTGGGGGTGGTGATGAATTCCCCGATCGAACCGGCGGGCGGCGGCGTGCGCAACCCGTTGCGGGGGCGGTTGGATTTCGAGGCGGTGACCTTCCAGTACCGGCCGGATCTGCCGCAGGTGATCCAGAACTTCACGCTCAGCGTGCCGGAAGGTTCGACGATCGGTTTCGTCGGCCGCTCCGGTTCGGGCAAGACGACTTTGACCAAGTTGCTGCAGGGATTGTACCCGGTGACGCAGGGGTTAATCAAGATTGACGGCATCGACATCCGCGAGATCGACAAGGCGCATTTGCGCAGCAGTATCGGCGTCGTGTTGCAGGAAAACTACTTTTTCAGCGGCACGGTGCGCGAAAACATCAGCTTGACCAAGCAGAGCGCGAGTCTGGAAGAGATCCTCTATGCCGCCAAACTGGCGGGCGCCGATGAATTCATCCAAAAGTTGCCGCGCGGCTACGATACGGTTTTGGAAGAAAACGCCTCCAACCTTTCCGGCGGTCAGAAACAGCGCTTGGCGATCGCCCGGGCGTTGCTGACCAACCCGCCGATTTTGATTTTCGACGAGGCGACCAGCGCGCTCGACCCGGAAAGCGAAGCGGTCATTCAGCAGAACCTCAAAGCCATCGCCCGCGGGCGCACGGTGCTGATCGTTTCGCACCGGCTGTCGATCGTCAGCCACGCCGATCAGATCGTGGTGATCGACGCCGGCAAGATGAGCGATCGCGGCACTCACCGCGAACTCCTGAGCCGCGACGGCATCTACAAGGAATTCTGGAACCAGCAAATGAGAGGGGATAATTAAGCTATGGAAGAGAATAAGACTCCCGTTCGCCGGAATATCTTCCAGCGTCTCTACCGGTACTTTTTCGTCCGGGAGCTGGAACCGGATGAAGTGATCGAATTCCAGCCGGATGCGTTGGAAATCAAAAACGAGCGCCTGCCGTTGCCGGTGAAACTGTGCGTGTGGGCGCCGGCGGCGGTGATCGTGGTGGCGATCATCTGGGCGAGCATCGCCAAGGTGGACGTCATCGTGCCCGCCAACGGCAAGTTGGTGACCGGTCGCCCGACGATCGTGATGAAGCCGTTGGAAAGGACGGTCATCAAGAGCATCGACGTGCGGATCGGCGAAGTGGTGAAAAAGGATCAGGTCTTGATCACCTTTGACCCCACCGACAGCCGGGCGGAAGCGGATAAGCTCAAAAACGAGATCGACGCGCTCGGCGCCGAATTCAACCGTCTGCAGGCGGAATTCAACGGCAAAACCTACTCCGCCGGCGGGATAAATCAGTTTGAGCGGTGGCAGCTGGCGATCTTCAGTCAGCGTTCCGAGTACTATCGGGAGCGGATCAACTACTTTGACGAGTCGCTCAAGCAGATCGACGCTTCCTACAAGAGCACCAGCGACTCGCTGGCGAAACAGCAGGAGCGCTTGGCGGCGGTGGTCAAGCTGGAGGAAATGTTCCAGAATCTGCACAGCAAAAACATCACTTCGCTCAAGGAATTGATCGAAATGCAGATCACCCGTATGGAAATGGAAGCCGCCGTCGACGAGTTGCGCAACCGCTTGCTGGAGTTGTCGCACCGCCGGGGCAGTACGCTGGCGGAAAAAAACTCCTTTGTGCAGGAGTGGCGCAATTCGATTTCCGAAAATATGGTCACCACCGAGCGCAACTTGACCACGGCGAGCAAGCAGTACGAAAAGGTGCGGCAACTCATCGAGTACGTCTATTTGCGTTCGCCCTGCGACGCGGTGGTGCACGAGATCGCCTCCTTCTCGCCCGGATCGGCGGTGCGCGAAGCGGAAGCGCTGATCACGCTCGTGCCGCTGGAAGGCGAGATCGAGTTGGAGGGTCACCTGCGGCCGCAGGATATCGGCAGGGTGAAAATCGGCGATGAAGTGCGGGTGAAATTGGATGCCTATCCGTTCCAGAAGCACGGCACGCTCTCGGGCGTGGTGCGCAACATTTCCGAAGACACGATCCAGGATTCCGGCGCGGCGCGTCCGGGCAACGACGAAAGTTCGGTGCCGGTCTATTACCGGGTGATGATCTCGCTTTCGGGCAAGTTGCGCAACGTCGGCGCCAACTTCCGGCTGATCCCCGGTATGCAGGCGCAGGGCGAAGTCAAGACCGGGCGCCGCCGGGTCATCACTTATGTACTGTATCCATTGATCAAGGCGCTGGATGAAAGCGCCCGCGAACCGTAAGGAGAGGGCGATGAAACTCAATCCGCTGATCGTTTTCCGCGAAGATTTTGAAAACTCCGCGGTGCTTTTCAATCCGGAAGACGGCCGGATCCTCGGGCTCAACCGCACCGGGGCATTCATCTGGCAGGAATTGGAAAAAGCGCGGAGCCGCGACGAGATCGTCGCCGATCTGCGCGCCGCCTGCGGCGACACCGCGCCGGAAAATCTGGCATCGGACGTCGACGAGTTTTTGCAGAAACTGCGGGACAACGCCTTTTTGATCGATTGAAAGTTATGACCGAACCGGTTTTCTATCGTGGATCGAGCATGTTCCGGGAATTTTCCGTCGGCGAGGTGCTCGAGGTGGAACCGGTGGAGTTTTCCGCCGTAAAGCGGGGGGATGTGGTGGTATTCACGCCCCCCGCGGGCGGCGAATTGGTCGTGCACCGGGTGGTGAAAAAAGGCGCCGCCGGGTGGATGACCGCCGGCGACAACAACTGCCGGTGCGACGCGTGGGTGCTGACTGCCGAAACGAAGTTGCTCCGGGTGGTGGCGCGCCGGGATCGGTCGGGCAAAGTGCATCCGGTCGCCGGGGGCGCGGCGGGAATGCGGCGCTTTTACCGGCACCGCCTGCGGCGGAAGCTGCGCGTCGCGGCGGGGAAACTTTTTGCCGTACTGGTGAAACTTGTCCCCGGCAAGCGGGAGTTGCCCGCGCCGGAAGTTTTCGGCGCCGACCGCTGTTATTTCCACCGGGGAGTGTTGATCGCCAAACAGCATGGCGACGAACCGGTGGTTTGGGTCAAAAAATTTTATAAACTGCGCTTTTATTTGCGCTGAACGAGGTCAAAAATTATGCATCCCTTGCCGCAGGCGGCGCCGGAACAGGTCAAAATCTACTTCACCTGGCGGTGCAATCTCCATTGTCCGTTTTGCTATCAGCAGGATCAGCGCCGGCAGATGCCGGAGCGCCCCTTCGACGACTTTCTCGCGCTGATCGACGAGCTGGAGGAAATGCGGGTCTTTCTCATCACCTTTTGCGGGGGCGAGCCCTTTGCCCACCCGCGCTTTTTTGAGCTGATCGACAAGGTGGTGACGGCGCGGATGCGCTTCAACATCCTCACCAACGGCACGTTGATCACCCCGGAAATCGCCGATCGGCTCGGCGCTTATCACCGCTGTCAGCAGGTGCAGATCTCGCTCGACGGCACCCGGGAATATCACGATTCGTTGCGCGGCAAAGGGGCGTTCGACCGGGCGACGGCGGCGATCCGTTATCTGCGCGAAGCGGGGCTCAAGGTGGTGGTCAACACGGTGATTTCCAGCGGCAACTACCGCAATATGGTGGATTTGGCGGCATTTCTGGAAACCACCGGGGTCGATACCTACCGCATGGTGCCGGTGCACGATCACGACGCCAAACTGCCGGAAGAAAGCGCAATGCTCACTTTGGAGCAATTCTGCGAGGTGGTGGCGGCATTCGGCCCGCGTCTGGCGGAGTTCCCCCACATGAATCCGCGCTCCGCGCCCAAAAACTACTTCACTTCGATCGTCAACCCGATCATCGGGGTCCCCGAACGGTGCAACAAGCGGTGCATCACCCCGTTCCGGGCGCTGTCAGTGCGCCCCGACGGCGCGATCTTTTCCTGCGAGGATCTCGATTGCGGCATTTTGGGGTGGATGGGCAAGGATAAGCTCCGCGACGTGTGGCAGTGCGACCAGCTTAAGGAAATGCGCGAAAAGATCATTACCGGCGTGCCGCAACTGCATCGCGCCGCCTGCGGGGGGTGCCAGTACCGCTACTACTGCAGTCAATACTGCCCGTTGTGGCACTACGACACCTACTGCCGGCAGGAGATCCGGAAATACTTGGTCGGGCGAGGTGTGCTGTGAACCCGGTGCCGATCGCCGATCTTTTCTTTTCCGGCGACGGGGCGACGGGTTTCCGGCTCCGGGCGCAGGATGAGATCACCGCGCGCTCGTTGCGGAAGCTGGGCGAGTTGTGCAATATCCCGGCGACGGCGTGTTCCGGGACTCCCGACGCGATCCTGACCAGTACCGGCGTACCCGACCGCGCCACGCAGCTGATGGTGCCGCAAAAATATCGGCGCATCGCCTACTACCGGGATGCGGAGTACGGCTTTTACGTGCGCACTCCGGTCGGGCGTACTCCGGGGTACTTCGCCTTTGAGGCGCAGAAACTGATGCTTTTCGGCCACGCCATGGCGCTGACCCGCCCGGAAAACCGCTTCAATCTGATGCACGGGGCGCTGTTGGAAAATCCCGACGGCAGTTGCACGTTGCTCTTTGGCGACAGCGGGGTGGGCAAGAGCACTTCGGTACGGCGTTACCGCGCCGCGGGCGGGCAGGCGGTGGCGGACGATCTCTTTTTCGCCTACTTCGAGGGGGGAAAACTCTACGCCCGACCGATGCCGACGTGGAGCGCGGTGGCGGCGGGCACCAATCTCGACTGCTACGATTTTGCCCGGAGTTTGCCGGTGTCGCAACTGCTGTTGCTGTTGCGCGACCCGGAGCGCGAGCACCTCGGGGAAGTTTCGAGCGAGCAATTCCGGTTGTCGCTGCTCAAAAGCGTCGCCGAAACCAGCAACTGGATATTGCCGTTCGCCGGGGAAGTGTGGAAAGAACGGATCGTCGATCACTTAATGAGTTTTACCCGCGATCTGACGGCGCAGTTCCCGCCGCGGGCGTTTTTCGCCAATCTGCACGGCGATATCCGCGCCGCGCTGGGGCAAAAAAATATTTGACAAATCGCTGAAGCGGTGATATTTTAAACTCTCGTAACTGAAAGGAGATCGGCACTGCCGAGAGGATTTGCATCATGCGCCGTTGGTTTTTTGCCAATTATTACAGCTACTTTTACCGCTTTTACGGCAAGAGCTGCGGCGTTGCGCAATGATTCCGGGCAAAACACCGATTTACGGAAATTCGATTGAGTAACAACTCCGCAGTGCCGAAAGCGCGCCGCGGAGTTTTTTTATGAGTCAAACAAAACCAAATATATCAAGGAGGAAATCATGGTCATCATCCTAAAGGAAAATCCCGATCCGCGTCAGTTGGAAAATCTCACCCGGTGGCTGGAAAGCCAAGGGCTGAAGATCCACACTTCCGCCGGAGTTCAGCAGACGGTGCTGGGCTTGGTCGGCGACACCAGCGAAGTCGACATCGACTTGCTCAAGGCGTTGGATATCGTCAGCGACGTCGTCCGGATCCAGGAACCCTACAAAAACGCCAACCGCAAGTTCCACCCGCTCGATCTGGTGATCGACGTGGGCGGCGCCAAACTCGGCGGCGGCAACTTCGCGCTGATCGCCGGCCCCTGCTCGGTGGAGTCCGAGGAGCAGATCATCGGCATCGCCGAGGCGGTCAAGGCTTCCGGAGCGCAGATGCTCCGGGGCGGCGCCTTCAAGCCCCGCACCAGCCCCTACGCCTTTCAGGGGCTGCGGGCGGACGGCATCAAGCTGCTGCTCGAAGCGAAAAAGGCGACCGGGTTGCCCATCGTCACCGAGATCATGGATATTTCTCAACTCGATCTCTTTGCCGACGTGGATATGATCCAAGTCGGCGCCCGCAACATGCAGAATTTTGAATTGCTCAAGCAGTTGGGCCACAGCAACAAGCCGATTTTGCTCAAGCGGGGGCTCGCCAATACGCTCAAGGAGTTGCTGATGAGCGCCGAGTACATCATGGCGGGCGGCAACGAAAACGTCGCGCTCTGCGAACGCGGCATCCGCACCTTTGAAACCGCCACTCGCAACACGCTCGATCTGGCGGCGGTGCCGGTGCTCCACGGACTCAGCCACCTGCCGGTGGTGGTCGATCCCAGCCACGCGACCGGGATCGCCAAGCTGGTCGAGCCGATGTCAATCGCGGCGGCAGCGTGCGGTTGCGACGGCATCATCATCGAGGTCCACAACGATCCGCCGCACGCGCTGTGCGACGGTCAGCAGTCGATCCTGCCGGAGCAGTTCGCCCGGATTTCCGGCAAAGTGCATACCGTGCGGCAGGCGTTGGAGTTGGAAAAATGAGTGATATTTCCACCGTCGGCGTCGTCGGTTTGGGGTTGATCGGCGGGAGCTTCGCCTACAGTCTCAAAAAGGCGAACTACCGGGTGATCGGCTTCGCCCGCAATCCCGCCAAGGCGCTTTTCGCCCAGCTTGAGGGGGCGATCGACGAAGTCGGCACGCCGGAAAAACTCCGCGAGTGCGATCTCGTCATTCTGGCGCTTCCGCCCCACGCGATCCTCGCGTTTTTGGAAGCTCACGCCGCGGATTTTGCTCCCGGCAGTACGGTGATCGACATCGGCGGCGTCAAGCGGATGATCTGCGACCCGGCGTGGAAGATCGCCAAACAGCACGGCTTTGAATTTATCGGCGGCCACCCGATGGCGGGCAAGGAAAAATCCGGCTTCAAAAATGCCGCCCCGACGCTCTTTTCCGGCGCGTCGATGATCCTCGCCTTTGCCGAAATTCCGGCGCTGGCGCACGTGGCGGAGCTGAAAAAGTTTTTCTTGAGTTTGGGCTTCGGCAAGGTGGTGCTCAGCCGCCCCGACGAACACGATCGGATCATCGCCCACACTTCGCAGTTGGCGCACATACTGTCGGCGGCGTACGTCCGCAATCCCGCCGCGCTCGACCACGCCGGCTTCGCCGCCCGGAGCTTCCGCGACATGATCCGGGTCGGCGCGATGGATGCCGAATTGTGGAGCGAACTCTTTCTCGCCAACGCCGACAACCTGACCGCGGAAATCGACCGCTTGGTGGAAAATCTGCAGCTTTTCCGCGCCGCGATCGGCGCGGGTGATCGCGAAAAATTGATCAAGTTGATCCGCGAAAGCGCGGAGATCAAGGGCAAGATCGACGCCCAGCGGGCGGTCAAACCCGAAGTCGCGCTCAAAAAATAGGAGCTTTTTCATGAAAAAAATTCCCGTCCGCACCGCCCGCCCTTATGAAGTCTGGATCGGCGCCGGTCTGCGCCGCGAGATCGGCAAAGTCTCCCGCGCGATCGGCGGCGAGGCTCCCGAACTGCGCGCGGCGATCGTCACCGATACCACGGTGGCGGGGCTTTACCTCGATGATCTGCGCCGTGCCTTGAGTGAGGCGGGGATCGGCGTCGAGGTCTTTACCTTTGCGCCGGGGGAAAACTCCAAAACGCTGGCAACTTACGAAAAATTGATCGAGTTCCTCGCCCGGCGCCGGTTGACCCGGAGCGATCTCGTCATCGCCTTGGGCGGCGGCATCCCCGGCGACCTCGCCGGATTTGCGGCGGCGACCTTCTTGCGCGGGGTGAAATTTATTCAGGTGCCGACGACTCTGCTCGCCGCGCTGGATAGTTCGGTCGGCGGCAAGACCGGGGTGAATTTAAGTTGCGGCAAAAATCTGTGCGGCGCCTTTTACCAGAGCAGTCAGGTCGTCTGCGACACCGAAACGCTCCGGACTCTGCCCGCGCACCAGTGGGCGGACGGCGCGGCGGAAGCGGTCAAGTACGGGATGATCGCCGACGCCGAACTTTTTGAACTTCTCGCTTCCGGCGGATTGCACCGCGCCACCGAAACCGTGATCTCCCGCGGCGTCGAGATCAAGGCGGAAGTCGTCGCCGAAGATGAATTTGACCGCGGCCGCCGCCAGTTGCTCAACTTCGGGCACACCCTCGGCCACGCGGTGGAAAAGTGCAGTGATTTTGCCATCTCTCACGGCCACGCGGTGGCGATCGGGATGATACTGGTGACGGCGGCGGCGGCGCGGCGGGGCATCTGCCCGCCCGAGTTGCCGAACCGACTCGAAGCGGCGTTGACCGCACTTGAGCTGCCGACGGAGTGCCCGTTTTCACTCACCGAGTTGCTTGCCGCCGCGGCGAGCGACAAAAAACGCTCCGGGGCGATGATCAATCTCGTCGTGCCGGAAGCTCTCGGCGTCTGCCGATTGGAAAAACTGGAAGTTTCCGCGTTGGGGGAATTTTTCGCGTAAATATATATAATAGGTATTATGGATAAGACGCTCGCTCCCGGCAAAATTTTCGGCACGATCTCCGCGCCGCCCGCCAAGTCGGATGCGCACCGCAAACTCATTTGCGGCGCGCTCGGCGGCACGCCCTGCCGGATCCGGCTCGGCGGCGAAGCGAGTGCGGATATCGCGGCGACCTTGCACTGCCTGCCCGCGCTCGGCGCGACGGCGGAAGTTTCCGCCGGAGCGATCCAGCTCTCTCCCGCACTTCGGCGCGGCGATTTTGACTGCGGCGAAAGCGGTTCGACCTTGCGCTTTTTACTGCCGGTGGCGGCGATGCTGGGCTTGCCCGGCGAGTTCACCGGGCGGGGACGGCTCCCGGAGCGGCCGATCGGCGAATTGCTGACCGAGTTTGCCCGCCACGGGGTGACGGCGACCAGTCCGCATCTGCCGTTGCGTTTATCCGGCGCGTGGCAGGGGGGGGAAATCGCCCTGCCGGGCAACGTGAGTTCGCAATATATCACCGGTTTTCTGCTCGCGCTGGCGGCATCGGGCGGCGGCAAGTTGCGCTTGACCACCCCCCTGCAAAGTTCCGGCTACGTTGACATCACCTGCGGTGTTTTGCGGCAGTTCGGCGTCGAAGTCGCCCGCTCTGGGGAAGTTTTTGCGGTGACTGGGCAACTTGTTTCGCCGGAAGTCGTGGCGGTCGAGGGCGACTGGTCCAATGCCGCCTTTTTGCTCGGCGCCGGGGCGGTGGCGGGAAAAGTCGCGGTAACGGGCTTGGATTTGAATTCGCCGCAGGGCGACCGGAAAATCGTCGAGTTGCTCCAAAAATTCGGGGCGGAAGTTGAGGCGAAACCGGATCGCGTCACCGTCCGGAGCGGCGATCTGCGCGGCGCGGGCGAGATCGATCTGGGCGACATCCCCGACCTCGGCCCGATATTGGCGGTCGTGGCGGCGGCGGCAAAGGGCGAAACGACGCTGGCCAACGCCGGGCGGCTCCGCGCCAAAGAGAGCGACCGGATTTCTTCGATCGCGGCGATGCTCGGTGCCCTGGGCGTCGCGGTCGAAACCGGGGCGGACTATCTGCGCATTTCCGGCTTGGGGCGCATTTCCGGCGGCGTGGTCGACGGCGCCAACGACCACCGGATCGTGATGGCGGCGAGCGTGGCGGCACTCGCGGCGAGTGGTGAAGTTTTGATCAAAGGCGCGGAAGCGGTCGGCAAGTCCTGGCCGGATTTTTGGGCGGCGTTTGCAAAGTTAACCATTTAATATATAAGGATTTACACTATGTCATCCCAATTCGGCAGCACCTTGAAAATTACGATTTTCGGCGAATCCCACGGGCGGGCGATCGGCGGGGTCGCCGACAGCTTCCCGGCGGGCGAAACGATCGACTTGGCGGCGTGGGGCGCCTTTTGCCCCCGCCTCCGCCCCGGGCAGGCGCTGACCACCCCCCGGAGCGAACCGGACACCCCGGAGATCCTTTCCGGCTTTTATGACGGCAAAACCACCGGAACTCCTTTGGCGATAGCGATTTACAATAAAGATTGCCACAGTTCCGACTACGACAACTGCCGCGACGTGCCCCGGCCGGGCCACGCCGATCTCGCCGCCATTTTGCGCTACGGCGAAGCCGCCGACCGGCGCGCCGGCGGCCACTTTTCCGGTCGCTTGACCGCGCCGCTGGTGGCGCTCGGCGGCATCGCCAAGCAGATTTTGAGCCGCCGGGGCATCGAGATCGGCGCGCACTTGGCGGCGGCGGCGGGCGGGGCGGATCAGCGTTTCGACCCGGCGGCGCTGACTGCCGAAGCGGTACTCGGTCCCGGGCAAAAGGCGTTTCCGGTCATCGACGACGAGTGCGGCAAAGCCATGCAGAAAGAAATCCGTGATCTGGCGATTGCCGGTGATTCGGCGGGCGGCGTAGTCGAGTGCGCCGCCGTCGGTTTCCCCGCCGGAGTCGGTTCGCCGATGTTCGACGGTTTGGAAAATCGCCTCGCCGCCGCGCTCTTTGGCGTTCCGGCGGTCAAAGGCGTGGAGTTCGGCGCGGGTTTCGCGGCGGCATCGGCGCGCGGCAGTGCCAACAACGACCCCTTCGTGGTCAAGAACGGGGAGATCCGCACTTCGACCAATAACTGCGGCGGCATTTTGGGCGGCATTTCCACCGGGATGCCGATCGTACTGCAAGTGGCGTTCAAGCCGACGCCCTCGATCGCGCTGACTCAAGAGAGCGTCGATCGCCGGACGCTCGCGCCCGCAAAGTTGCAAATTTCCGGGCGGCACGATCCCTGCGTGGCGATCCGGGCGGTGCCGGTGGTCGAAGCGGTCATGGCGCTGGTACTGCTCGATCTTTTGATGAGCGAAGGAAAATTTGCCAAATGAATCTGATCTTGATCGGCATGCCCGGTTCGGGCAAAAGCACGCTCGGCAAGCGCGCGGCGGAGTTGTTGCGCCGACAGTACGTCGATCTCGACGAACGCATCGAAACGGCGGCGGGCGTGCCGATCCCGGAAATTTTCCGCACCGGCGGGGAAGTGGAGTTCCGGCGGCAGGAAAAAGCGGCGTTGCAGGCGCTCGGCGGCATGGATGACCTCGTACTCGCCACCGGCGGCGGGATCATTCTCGACCCGGAAAACCGCGCTTTTTTGCGGAAACTCGGCAAAGTTTGTTACCTTCGCCGGAGTTTGGCGGAACTCGCCTGCGGCGGCAACCGGCCGCTTTCCACTTCGCCGGAAGCGTTGCGGCAAATGTTTGAAATTCGCCGTCCTCTTTACGAGGAAACGGCGGATTTTACGATCGACAACTCGACCGCGGCGGGGGTGGAGCCCGCCGTGGCGCAACTGGTGGAGAGATCAAAATGAAAATTCAGGTCATCAACGGTCCCAACCTCAATATGCTCGGCATCCGCGAGCCGGAAATCTACGGTCGGCGCACCTACGCCGACTTGGAGCAGTATATCCGGGAATTTTGCGCCCAACGCGGCGTGGAAGTGGCAATTTTCCAGTCCAACTGCGAGGGGGAGATCGTCACCAAAATTCAGGAGTGTCTGGGCAATTTTGACGCGATCGTCATCAACCCGGCGGCGTACACCCACACCAGCATCGCGATCCTCGATGCGCTCAAAGCGGTGGCGTTGCCTGCGGTTGAGGTGCATTTATCCGATGTCGATTCCCGCGAGGAGTTCCGCCGCATTTCCTACGCCGGCATGGCGTGCGTAAAGCGTTTTGCCGGAAGCGGTTTCGACTCCTACACCCAAGCGATCGACTACCTGCTCGGGCGCTGACGGCGCCCCGTCCCGGTTCAAAAAGTTGCAAAAATTTTGCTTTTTGAGCTTGCAAAGTTTCTTTCCCGGGTCTATATTATAAGACCGTTTTGCCTCCGGGACGCGATTTCCGGGGGGAAGGCGGGGCTGAAAAATTTTTGAAAAATCATGGATTTCGGGTTTGACAAAGCCTAAAATCATGATATATTAAGAATCCGTTGCCCCGATTGGGGTGGCGGAGCTGATTGAAAATTGAATAGTGCGATGTAAACCTTGAAAATTCACAAGAGATAAGATGTAAGTCTTATTAAATTTTGCTTTGATCAGAGTTTCTGATAAAACAATTTGTTTTACGGAGAGTTTGATCCTGGCTCAGAACGAACGCTGGCGGCATGGATTAGGCATGCAAGTCGAACGGAAGTAGCAATACTTCAGTGGCGGAAGGGTGAGGAACGCGTGAGTAATCTGCCCACAAGTTGGGAATAACAGCTGGAAACGGCTGCTAATACCGAATGTGGCTGTGGAATTGCATGATTTTACGGCTAAAGCTTTATGTGCTTGAGGATGAGCTCGCGTCCCATTAGCTTGTTGGTGAGGTAACGGCTCACCAAGGCGATGATGGGTAGCTGGTCTGAGAGGATGGTCAGCCACACTGGAACTGAGACACTGTCCAGACTCCTACGGGAGGCTGCAGTCGAGAATCTTGGGCAATGCGCGAAAGCGTGACC
>JAZTWK010000039.1:0-24233 GCA_045635865.1 Victivallaceae bacterium | reverse complement strand
TCCCAAGGATCGCCGGGATTACTTCCAAGTCGTCCGCGATGAAGCCGGCAAGTCAACGATCAAAGTCAACTACGCCACCGCCAAGACTCCGGCGCCGGAAGGCAAGCTGAATTTCAGCTTTGCCATGATCGCCACCCCGGTGCGGCCGATGCCGGAGCGCTGGCGCGAATGGACCTTTACCGCCCAGTACGACAGCTTCCAGGGAGAAAACCGCGGCAGTCACTTGATCTACTGGCCGGACTACTGGGGCGTCCAGATCGGGCTCGATCCCGATCCGAACCGCGGCTCCAAAAAAGAGCAGAACCGGGAGCGGTTGATGCAGGATCGTGCCGAACACCGCAAAATCATTCCCTACTGGGATCACCGTCACGTCGGTATCGGCACCGATACCAAGGTCAATCCCGACGCTCAGTACATCAAGGAAAACTGGGGTACGATCCCCCAGCGGCCGATGAATGGCTACCGGGATTATCTGCGGGTTTCCTCCGCGACCGGTTATGCCGATTATCTCGCCCGTTGCGTGCTTGAATACAGCAAGGTTTTCGGCACCATTGACGGCGTCTACATCGACGAAATGGAAAACATTCCCAATATCCGCAAAGAAAGCAAGGGCGGTTATGTCAGCTACGACGGCAGTCGGCGGCCGACTTATCAGGTCTTCTCGGATCGGGATCTCTACCGGCGGTTGGATGCGGTCGTGCGCAGCCAAAACGGCGGCGAAATGCCGATGAATATCGCGCACTGCTCCGGCACGCACATGATGGAGATACTCTCGCACTTCCCGATCTTCCTGGTGGCGGAACACCTTTACTCCGGCTACTTCCCGGACAACAAGGAACTGATCCCGCCCGAAAGCGACCGGCTCTACTACTACAGCTACAGTCTGCCGATGGATCGGGTCAAGACCGAGTTCTACCACAAGCCGTGGGGCGCGGTGATCCTTTTCCTGCCCTGCATGAAAAATCAGCGCGACATCATGACCAAGGTCGAGCCGACCCGCGACTTGCTCAGCCGCATCATGCACGCCGATATCCTCTTCTGGCCGTTGTGGGCCAATCGCGACGAGATACTCAAGACGATCGAATTCCGCCGCGAATATGATATCGGCGATCCGGCGGTCGAGTTTACCCCGTATTGGCACAATACGCTGATCACTTCGCCGCAAAAGGATGTCTGCATCAGCTATTACGACAAAAAAGGCGACAAGCTGGTCATCGTCAGCAATACCGCGCGCAAGGCGCAGGAAGTGGAGGTCAAACTCCCCGCCGGCACGACCGAAGTAGTCAATGCCGAAACGCATGAAAAACTGCCGTTTGCCGACGGTGTGGTCAAACTCAGTATGAAACGCAACGATTATTGCGCGTTGCGAGTCAAGTAACTTAAAATCAAGGGTTTAAGATATGAAATCTACCATGTTTGCCATGCTAGCGGCGGTGTCGACGGCGTTTGCCGTCGCCTCGCCGCTGGATAAGATCAACGAATCCCGGCTTTTTGATATCGATTATCGGAAGTTGGACAACTCCCCCAAGCCGGTGGATGCTCAGTTCGCCAAAGGCTCGCCCCAGGGGCGGGTGTTGCACGAGGCGCGTCCCCGGTTCGACGTCGAAGCTATGGAAGCGATCTGCCATGGCATCATGGTAGGCGAGGGGTGCGCGTCGATCCGTTACAAGACCGAGGGCAATCTGAACCCCAAAACCGGGTCGATTGAAATTCTCTTTGAAAACACTCAGTGGGATTGGGATAACAAGGATACCCATATGCTGTTGCAGTGCGTCGGCCCGGAAATGACCATTTATATTTACAAATCCGGGCTCAACGGCTGCGGCGCCTACATCGGCGGCAAGAATCCCAAGTGGGGTGTTTTTCCGCGGGAAACGATTAAAAAACTTTCCGGTCGGGGCAAGAACCACTTGCTCGTCACCTATTCACCCGAGGCGGTCGAGTGCTACTTCAACGGCAAACTCGTGCGGAGTTTGAAACCGGAAGGCGAAATCGGCAACTGGAATAAATCCTTTGAAATCGGCCCGTCCGGCGTTTTCGGGCGGCAGGGGCGCACCACCATCAGCACCGTCACCACTTATGACCGGGTGCTGACCGAGAATGAAGTCCACTTCCTCGCCAAGAGCCGGATCCCGACTTTGAACTTTGACGATATGAAAGCCGAGACCCGGACCATGATCCCCGCCGGGACCTTTTTGCACGATCCCGGTCATCTGGGCATCGAGGCGTTGGGCGACGATTATGTCGTTTCGCCGTGGACCCCGATCCAGCGCGACGGCAGCAAGTTTTCGGTCTGGAACCGGACTTACGATTTTTCCGGCAACGATCTGGTTGCCGGGATCATCGGCGGCGGCGACCAGTTGCTGGATGCCCCGGTCAATTTCATCGCCACTGCTGACGGCAAGAGCGAAAAGGTCGCTTGGAGTTCCGATTTGGAAATGACGATCGACGGCGTCGGTCGCAAAGCGTTCCGCCGCAATATCGTGTCGCCCAGTTGGTTGGGCGGCAGTGTGTTGACCACTATCGACTACGACGGCGCGGTGTGCTTCAATTTGGATCTCACCGGCATCGACAGGGCGGAAAGATTTGAATTGGATGTGCCGATGAGTCGGGAATACTCGGATGCGATCCACTACATCGGTACTAACGGCATGTCGTTGCGCTCGATTTGTTGCCCGGATATTTCTTACACCAAGACGCTCGACAACCAGCCGGGCGTGGTCTATCAGGGCGGTCTGCTCACCCACGCGTGGGTCGGTACGGATAAGGGCGGAATTCAGTTCTATCAGGATTCCGATCAGGGGTTTTATCCCAAAGATCGCAAAGATTATTTTGAAGTCGTCCGCGACGAAGCGGGCAAGTCGGTGCTGAAAGTCAATTTCGCCACCGCCAAGACTCCGGCGCCCGAGGGGAAACTTGCGTTCCGCTTCGGCTTGATCGCCACCCCGGTGCGGCCGATGCCGGAACGCTGGCGCGAGTGGAGTCTTTCCGCGCAGTACGACAGTTTCACCGGCGATGAGCGCGGTACGCATTTGATCTATTGGCCGGATTACTGGGGGCGCCAGCTTACGCTTGACCCCGATCCGGTTCGGGCGACCCAAAAGGAACGCAACTTGGCGCGCATCAAGCAGGATCACGCCGAGCACCGCAAGGTCATTCCCTACTGGAGCCACCGGCACGTCGGCGTATCGAGCGATACCAAGTTTAATCCCGACTATCAGTACATAAAAGATAATTGGGGGCCGATCCCCCAACGCTCGTTGAGCGGCGGCAAGGATTACGTGCGGGTTTACTCCGCGACCGGATTTGCCGATTATCTCGCCCGGTGCATCGCCGAATACAGCAAGCACCTCGGTCAGCTCGACGGCTTCTACATGGATGAAATGGAAGCCATCGCCAACTGCCGCAAGGAAACCAATGGCGGATATGATGACTACGACGGCACTCGTCGGCTGACTTTCTCGGTCTTTTCCGACCGGGATATGTACAAGCGGCTGGATGCGGTCGTCCGCGCTCAAAACGGCGGCGAAATGCCTTCGCACGTCGCCCACAGTTCGGCGGCGCACATGATGGAAGTTATGTCGCATTTCCCGATCTTCCTCACCGGCGAACACCTGTACTCCGGCTATTTCCCGGACAGCAAAGAATGGATCCCGCCCGAAAGCGACCGGCTTTACTATTACAGCTACAGCTTGCCGATGGATCGGGTGAAGCGGGAATTTTATCACGGCCCGTGGGGCGCGGTGATCAGCTTCATGCCCTGCATGAAAAATCAGCGCGACATCATGACCCGGCCGGAACCGACCCGCGACCTGCTCAGCCGCATCATGCACGCCGACGTCATTTACTGGCCGCTGTGGTGCAATAAGGACGAGATCTACACGGTGGAAAGATTCCGCCGCGAGTACGGCATCGGCGATCCGGCAGTCACTTACACCCCATATTGGCACAATACGCTGATCACTTCGCCGCAGAGTGATGTCTGCATCAGCTATTACGACAAAAAGGGCGACAAGCTGGTCATCGTCAGCAACGTGGCGCGCAAGGCGCAGGAAGTGGAGGTCAAACTTCCCGCCGGCGCTAAAGAGGTTTTCAACGCCGAAACGCACGAAAAGCTCCCGATCGCCAACGGCACGGTGAAGCTCAACATGAAACGCAACGATTACTGCGCACTGCGCGTGAAGTAACCCGATAAGGAAGCATTTACATGCAAAAGCTTTTTACCCTGCTTGGAGTGGCGGCGCTGGCGACGCTGGTTGCCGCCGACTCCCCGTTGGAAACGGCGAAAGCCGCCCGGCTCTTTGACATCGACTATCGCTTGTTGCAAACCAGCGAAAATCCTGCCGATGCCCAATTCGCCAAAGGTTCGCCCAAGGGCAGGGTGTTGCACGAACCGCGGCTGCGTTTCGACGTCGAGCCCATGGAAACGATCTGTCACGGCATCATGGTGGGCGAGGGGTGCGGCTCGGTTCGCTACAAAAGCGAAGGAAACCTCAATCCCAAGGTCGGCACGATCGAGATCCTCTTTGAGAACACCCAGTGGGACTGGGACAACAAAGAAACCCACGTGTTGATGCAGTGCCTCGGCAAAGATAGCGCGCTCTACATTTACAAGTACAGCAGCGACGGTTGCGGTGCCTACATCGGCAACACCAACCCCAAGTGGAGCGTTTTCCCGCGCCAACTGGTCAAAGATCTTTCCGGTCGGGGGCCGAACCACCTTTTGGTCACTTATTCGCCGAAAGAGATCCAGCTTTACTTCAACGGCAAACTGGTCCGCACCATGGATGCGGAAACGGAACTCGGCGAGTGGAACAAATCGTTCGAGATCGGCCCGTCCGGCAGATTCGGTCGGCAGGGTCGTACCACGATCAGCACCGTGACCACCTACGATCGGGTGCTTACCGAAAATGAAGTTCACGCCCTCGCCAAACTTCGGGTGCCGACCCTTGATCTCGCGGATATGGAAGCCACGGCGCGGATCGCGGTCCCCGCCAGCCCGCTGTTGCGCGATCCCGCCCGCCCGGGGCTGGAAGCCTTGAGCGACGACTATGTGGTGGCGCCGTGGACTCCGGTCAAGCGCGACGGCAACAAGTTTTCGGTTTGGAATCGGACTTACGACTTTTCCGGCAGTGATTTCGTGACCGCCATTACCAACGGCGGCGATCAGTTGTTGGATTCCGGCATCAATTTCATCGCCACGCGCGACGGCAAGAGCGAAAAGGTCGCGTGGAGCACCGATCTGGAAATGACGATCGACGGCGCCGGGCGCAAGGCGTTCCGCCGCCAAGTCGTTTCGCCCGACTATCTGAAAGGCAGCAGCGCGGTCACCGCGGTCGAATATGACGGCAATATCCATTTCGACCTCGCTCTGGTCGGCATCGACCGGGCGGATCGCTTTGAGTTGGATGTCCCGCTGAGCCGGGATTACTCCGACGCGATCCACTACAACGGCAGCGGCCGCACCGGGTTGCGTACGGCGGTCTTCCCCGATATGTCTTTCAGCAAGACGCTCGACAACCAGCCGGGCGTGGTCTACGAAAGCGACAATCCCAATACCGATCTGCTCGTTCACATGTGGGTCGGTTGCGACAAGGGCGGCGTGCAGTTGGCGCACAACTCCGACGAGGCGTTTTACCCCAAGGATCGCAAGGATTCTTTCCAAGTCGTCCGCGACGAGGCGGGCAAGTCGACGATCAAGGTCAACTACGCCACCGCCAAGACTCCGGCGCCGGAAGGCAAACTCAATTACAGTTTCAATATGATCGTCACCCCGGTTCGGCCGATGCCGGAGCGCTGGCGCGAATGGACCATTACCGCCCAGTACGACGGTTTTCAGGGCGCGAATCGCGGCACTCACTTGGTCTACTGGCCGGATTACTGGGGGATGATGATCCCGGTGCTCGACCCCGATCCCTACCACGCCACCAAAATGGAGCGCAATCGGGAGCGCATCAAGCTGGATCACGCCGAACACCGCAAGGTGGTACCCTATTTCAATCATAAGCACATCGGCGTCTGCAAAAATAACTACTTCAACCCCGATGCCAGATACATCAAGGAAAATTGGGGAAATCTCCCCCAGTATTCGCAGAATGGTTACCGGGATTCTTTGCGGGTATCTTCCGCGAGCGGATTTGCTGATTATCTCGCCCGCTGTGTGCTCGCCTACAGCAAAATCTACGGCACCATTGACGGCGTTTACTTTGACGAAATGGAAAACACTCCCAATCTTCGCAAAGAGAGCAACGGCGGTTACGACGACTACGACGGCAAACGCCGGCCGACCTATCAGATCTTTTCGGATCGGGATCTTTACAAACGCTTGGATGCGATCGTGCGCAGTCAAAACGGCGGCGAAATTCCGATGAGCATCGCTCATTGTTCCGGCACCTACATGATGGATATTTTGACGCCGTTCCCGATCTTCCTGGTCGCCGAGCATCTTTACTCCGGATTCTTCCCGGAACACAAAGAGTGGATCCCGCCCGAAAGCGACCGGCTCTACTACTACAGTTACAGTTTGCCGATGGATCGGGTCAAGACCGAGTTTTACCACAAGCCGTGGGGCGCGGTGCTGGTTTTCCTGCCCTGCTTGAAAAACCAGCGCGACATCATGGACAAGGTCGAACCGACCCGCGACTTGCTCAGCCGCGCCATGCACGGCGACGTCCTTTTCTGGCCGCTGTGGTGCAACCGCGACGAGATGCTCAAGACGATCGAATTCCGCCGCGAATATGATATCGGCGATCCGGCGGTCGAATTCACCCCGTATTGGCACAATACGCTGATCACCTCTCCGCAAGAAGAAGTTTACATCAGCTATTACGACAAGCGGGGCGACAAGCTGGTCATCGTCAGCAATACGGCGCGCAAGGCACAGGAAGTGAAGGTCAAACTCCCCGCCGGCACGACCGAAGTGGTCAATGCCGAAACGCACGAAAAAGTGCCGTTTGCCGACGGCGTAGTCAAAATCAGTATGAAGCGCAACGACTATTGCGCGTTGCGGGTTAAATAAAGACAGGAGTCAAATTATGGCAGAGAAAAACTGGGAAACCCGACCCAAGAGAAATTGGGAGATCCGTCACATCGACGATTATGTGGCATTCCGGGCTTCCGATGACATCATCGAGGAAGTCAACAAGCGTTACGCCGCCGCCAACGCGGAAAACCGCGAGTTTCTGAAAACTCACGCTCCGGCGAAACCGACGATGCCGATTTCCGGCACCTTCATCTGCGCCCAGCCCCCCAACTACAAGGGGTTGGCGCTTCACCACGCCTCGCAGGAGGAGTGGGAAAAACTTTTTGCCCGGTTCAAGACCTTTGGCGTGGATACCGTGATCTATCAGGCGGCGGTCTGGAACGAGTTGGAAACGGTCTTCTACCCCAGTCGTCGCTTCGCCAACTACCGCACCTTTGACTGCATCGGTACGGTACTGGCGGCGGCGAAGAATATGGGGCTCACCGTCTATATGGGCGGTTACGGTTCCGCCGCAGGGTGGGGCATGGGGCATGACCCCAAACTCGTGGCGCAGGAAAAGGCCAACCACTTCGCCACGCTGGATGAACTTTTTGAGCTGTACGACGGGCAGTTTTCCGGCATCTACTTCGCCCCCGAAACCGCCTATCGCGGCGAGCGCGACCTCAACGGAGAAAAAGCGCTCAATTCGATCTACCGCGACTTCTGCGACCGGCTCAAGGATAAGCATCCGAACTACGACATTCTGATGTCGCCCGCCACCAAGTATTACCCCGGCAAACTGGGCGAAATGCGCGATTCGTGGCTCGCGATCCTCGACGGCGTGCAGTTGGACATCATGGCGCCGCAGGATTCGATCGGTTGCTGCGGCAACACCCTGACGCACCAACCGGAAACGTTCCGGGTTTGGAAAGAGATCTGCGACGCCAAAAACATCCGTTTCTGGAGCAACGTCGAACTTTTCGAGGATCTCGACTGCGGCAACTGCACCCCCGCGATCCCGGCGGAGCCGGCGCGGGTCGCCATGCAGATCCAACATGCGAGCGCGGTGGCGGAAAAACTCATTTCCTGGGAAATGGGCTTCTACACCGACGAAGTTTGCGGCGAGCGCGGCATGGCGCTGAAAAAGTTCCTGCAGAGCATCGCCACGGCGGGAAAATAACCCGGCAATAAAAAAATGTAAAAAAATCCACCGGAGTGCTTGCAAACGCAACAAGCCGGTGGTATTTTAATAGTGTTATCGAACTTGTAGGTACAAGTTGAATGAAACATACTGACGACAAATTCAAGTATCAGAATCTCAAGGATCATCTGGTCGAGCAGATCCGCTCCGGTCGGCTTTCTCACGGCACGCGTATCGAATCCGAGCCGGTTTTGGGGAGGCGTTTCGGGCTGTCGCGCAACACGGTGCGGCAGGCGATCGGGGAATTGGAGCAGGAAGGGTTGCTGTTTCGTCGTCAGGGCAAGGGGACGTTTGTTCGCAGTACCGTGGCGCTTCGCACCCAGCGAATAGCGTTGCTTATCTATAACACCAGTTTGATGACACATCCCGTTACCGGAGCGTTGATCAGCGGCATCGACGAGGTGCTTTCCTCCCGCGGTTATGTATTGGATATCCTCGCCGGGAAACGGGGGTTTTACGAGGAGGATCTGGCGCAGATAAGCGGTCGCTACGCCGGATTTCTGATCGGGGCTTACCAGCTTGACGAGCTTACTGTCAACGAGTTGGAGCACTTGAGCATCCCCAATTTATTCGTCAAAAATTATCGCCCGGAAGCCAAAGAATCCGCCATTCGAGTCGATTTTTACCGCGCCGGATTTTTGGCGGCTGAGCATCTGGCGCAAGGCGGTTGTCGCCGACTGGCGCTGGTCTACTCCGGCGAAGCTCCGGCGATTTCCGCCGAATTCCGGCAAGGGGTGGTCGATGCGGCTTTGGAGTATGGTGTGCGGCTGTCGCGCGAGTGTCAAATCGACGCGGCGGTACGATCGGCGGCGGCGCTGGATGGTGCAGTGGAAAATCTGATGAATTTGCCGGCAGCGCCCGACGGTTTTGTTTGTTTCGCCGACGAGCAGGCGATGCAGGTTATGGAAAAGTTGCGGCAAATGGGCAAACAAATACCGCAGGACGTCGCCGTCATCGGGTGCAATGATTCGCAGTTGGCGGCATTGACTACCCCCGCCTTGAGTTCGGTGGCGCTGCCGTTCACCGAGCTGGGGCGTCGGGCGGCATCGGCGCTCTTGGATATGATCGACGGTAAGAAGTTTTGCCCGGTCTGCTTGACTCCGGAACTGGTGGTACGAGAATCTACTCGAAAGATAGGGGGCTTGAAGTAAAAAATGAAATTGCGCTTTACCTTGATTGAGTTGTTGGTCGTGATCGCGATCATCGCCGTTTTGGCAGGAATGTTGATGCCGTCGCTGAGTCGATCGCGCGAGCAGGCCAAGAGCATCAGTTGTCGCAACACGCTCAAGCAACTTGGCGCCGTGGCGATTCAATATGCCAACGATTATCAGGGCTATTTGCCGTTGTATTACGCATTGGCTCCCTCGTATATTGTCAACCCCAATGGCCACGGTCAGGTTTACGTCTGGCGGCTTCTGCAGGGATTGGGATATTCGATCAACGAGGATATGTGGAAAAAGAATGGTTGCCCGACCGCCCGCCCGGATTTGTTGTCGCGGCCCAACTACGCCAACGAGGATGATTACACGCTTTTTTCCTACAATACTTATATCGGCAAGCTGACCAGCAACAATCAGGAGATCGCGGTCCAGTGGGGGGCGCCCTGTCGGCCTTGCAAAATAAGCAATGTGAAACGGCCGACTTCCAAAATTTTGGCTGCCGACAGCCGCCAAAGCATTTCGCTGGCGTTCGTCCGTTACTACACCCCGAATTACGGTCAGGATCAAAGCGGTTGGTTGCATCAGGACAACAGTAATTTCCTTTTTGTTGCCGGACACGTCAAAAGCCATAATTACAAAGACTTTGAGTTAAAAAGCAACGGGGCACATCAGCCCACGACGATCGAGTATTTGCGCCCGGATAAAAACCCAGGCGACACTTGGTAATATCCACATTTACAAAAGGAGAAAGAGTTATGAAATCGAGCCGAATTTTGTTGGGGATCCTTTCCGGAGTTGCGCTTACGCTTGCCGCCGCTGATCCCGCGGGGGTGGTGAATGGCTGGGATCTGCGCCGGTGCAAGACTGCCAAGGCCGCCGATGCCGGGATCGAACTTACCGGCGCGGGCGAAGAGGACACCTCGCTGAATCGCTTTAAATCGCTCAAGGCCCAGACCGGCAACACCGTAGTGATCAAATTCACGGTCTCCGGCAAGGGCAAATTCGCCGCCGGTTGCCATTTGTACGATAAAAACAACCTTTGGTGCGGCATCGCCAGGGGCGAAGTCAAGTCGGTCGATGGCGATGCGGTTTTGGAATACTCCATCGTATTGCCCAAAGGCGCGCGTGGTGAGGTCGCGGCGATCCGCCCCTACTTTGCCGCCGGCGAGGGCGAAGTTATTACGCTCAAGAGTTTTGAGTGCAAAGTAGAAAAGTAAGTTCTCGATTTTAGTAATGGGGGCGTGATCGTGAAACGTATCTGGGCTTTTGTCATTTTGGTCACGGTGGCGGCGCTTTCCGCCGCCGACCCGGAAGGGGTGCTCAACGGCTGGGATCTGCGGCGCATCAAAGGCGGGGCGCAGGCGGCGCTTTCCGCCGATGGTGGTGTCGTCGAGATCAAAACCGGCGACGAGGTAGCCGAGGGAAATCGGTTCCGCGCGGAAATATGTCAGAGCGGCAGTATCGCCAAGGTTAAACTGACGATCTCCGGAAATGCGGAGTTTTGCGCCGGTTGCCACTTGTACGACAAGAAAAACAAATGGCTGCAACTGGTCAAGAGCGAAGAGATCACCATTTCCGGAGTTGCCCCCAGATACGCCGAATTCAATTTCCCGATCCCCACCTGTGAAAATGGCGAAGTCTACATGATCCGCCCCTTCATCCGGGTCAATCCGGGCGAAACACTTAATATCCACCGCTATGAGTTGTCGATCAAGAAGCCGCCCGAAGACAAGAGCAAATGGAATACCGGCGGGACTTTCCCCAAGTATTTTGAGCGGTTGGCCGACGAAGACGGCGACTTTGGTGTACGCTTTCTGCCCAGTTTCGGCAAAGTGATTCTTGACCGGGTCGAGTTGCCGTTTTGCGCCAATGCCAACGATATCGCCAAGTTGCGGGTGAAAGTGATCTCGCTCGCCGATCAGCGCCCGGCACTGGTATTTGAGGCGCCGTTCGCCTTTGGCGAGATCAAGGCGTTTGTCGCGGATCTGCCCGCCGGATTGAACGGCGAGTACCGGGTCGAGGGCGAATACATTGATGCGCGCGGTAAAGTCATCCAGCGGGGCAGGGGCGTTACCAAAGTGATGTTTCAGGACCTCAACAGCGGTTGGTATAGGGTAGGCGAGATCAAACGCAACGCCCATTTGCCCAACATTGTGCGTCCTTACCCCATGGGGCAGACGACCTTTTACTTTGGGAAATATCCTTTTCAAGCGGAAAAGATCGAATCTGCGGCTTATCCCGGCTTCGCGCCGATCGTTTGGCGCGACCGCACCGCGCAGGTGGTGAATCGGGATTACGTGATCGGCGACAATGGTTTGCCGAGCGCAATTTTCATCACCCAATCGGAACCCACCCGGGGGGCGGAAAAAGTCGATATCCTCGCCGCTCCGATCGCGGTTGAACTTGACGGCAAAGTGTTGCCGGGCAAAGATTTGAGTGTTGAACTTAAAGACGCGGTGCTGCACTCTTCCGCAGTGTTGGGCGAGGTTTTGAAGCTTCAAGCTGAGCTTTACCCCGACGGAGTGATGAAAGTGCAAATTTCCCCGTTGGCGAACTTCCCGACTTCGGCGCGGAATCTGCGCTTGAGCGTGCCGCTGCGCGCCAACGAAGCGACCCTTTTGCACGAACTGACCGATGTGACTTATCGCCGTCGGGATCTGAGCAAGACCGGCATCGCCGCCGGCATCGGCGGCAACACCGGATTTTTGCCGGAAAAGAAAATCTCCGGCGATCGGGTGTGGCAGAGCGCCGATTGTGAACGCACCGGCAAGGGCTCTTTCAACCCCTACATTTGGTTGGGCAACGAGGATCGTGGCATCGCCTATTTCGCCGAGGGTGATCGCTCTTGGCAGGTGGATGCGGAATTTTCCGCGCAGGATATTGAACGCGATGGCGACGTGGTGCGGCTCAATATCAATCTTATCAATCGCGGCAACGGCGGCAAGGTGAAAAACGACGCCTGCTGGGTGCTTGGTCTCGTCGCGACCCCGGTCAAAAATCCGCCGGCGCACTTCCGCGGTACGATCTTTCCCCGCTGGATGTTCTTTGACCGGAAATTTTACGATCAGCTTTCCAACGTGCGCAAGATCGTGGAAATCGGCGCCGGACACAAACTCTTTACCTCCGGCACCTGTTCGATTTTGCCGTTCGATGCCGAAGCTACCAAGCAGGAGTATGAAAAACTGCGCGACAATTTGGGCAGTACCTATATGGAATACTACTGCAGCGACTATATCAATCACTCGATTCCGGAGTTGGCGATGTACTTCGGCGAGTGGAGCAGCGGCAACTTGGGATACTACGGCATGCGCAACCCCAGCAACTGGTTCGGCCCCAGTAAATCCTACGACTTCAATCAGGCATCGTGGATCGGGGCGCGGCGCATCATGCCGAGCTTCCTGCAGTATCGGCTGTGGTGTTTGGAGCAGAAGATGAAGGCGATCGGGCAGTTCTCGTTCTACGAGGATAACATTCATCTTCGCAAATTCTTTGAACCGGCGCTGGGCATCGGCTACTTCGATGCCGACGGCGACGCTCGATTCCAGTACGATACTTGGACATTGCGGGATTATTACTTCAACATCGCCCGGCTCTATCAGAAGTACGGCTTGGAAAATCTTTCCGGCGCTCACGCCAGCGCGGAAATGAATATCGCCCCGTTGACCGCTTGCACCTATTACATCGACGGCGAACAGCCGGGGCGGCGGGTGACCAAACCGCAGGAAGACTACATCGACTTGTGGAAAGATCTGGATTATTTCCGCGCCCACATTCTCGGTCGCCAGTACGGTATCCGCTCGATCTTTTTGTCGGAAATCACCCATAAAAACCCCGATCCGGCAGTCAATTTGCGTCAGAGCCGCGCCTTTATGGCGGTGATGCTCATCCACGACGTCGGCATCTGGGACGGGGCGATCTATGACCGCGCACCGGTGCGGGCGTGGCACAAAGTGGTCAACGACTTGGATTTCTACCACGAGGAGCCGCGGCTTCTGCCTTATTGGGGCACGCCGGAGTATCGCGCCGCCGAAGTGAGCGTGCCGGATCTTTACGTTACCGGCTACCGCCAGAAAGGGCGGACTCTGTTGGTGGTGAGCAACTTCGGCGACGAGCGCGAAGTTGAACTTGAACTCAACACCGCCGCGCTGGGCTTTACCCCCGTTTCGGTGGTCGACGCGGAAAATCCGAATTCGGCGGTACAGTTGACCGGCAACCAGATTAAACTGACGATCCCGCGGCACGATTATCGGCTGATCTTGGTGAGGGAGTGACGAAGTTACCCTTTAAGGAACAAAATTACCGTTGTAAATCCGATTTCGGGCAGATAGATTATAAAAAACGCACCAAAAGGAGTGGGCGATGAACGAAAAGTATTTACCTATCACCGGGACCTTTATCGACGAGGTCAGTCACAATGTGTTGAGTTTCAACTGGGGCGAGGAAGAGTGGGATCGCGATTTCGCCGCGATGAAGTCGATCGGTATCGATATGGCGACCGTGATCCGGAGCGGCAGTGCGCGTTGGACGATGTATCCCTCGGCGGTATTGAAAAAGGCAGTCAATGCCTACCGCCCGCCGAAAGATTTGTTGGAACTCTACCTGCGGCTCGGCGAAAAGTACGGCATCAAAATTTGGGTCGGCACCTATTTTTCCTATAACGACTGGCTTTCTGCGGCTTACAATGTCGACTATGAAGTGGGGCTTATGAATGCCGTCTGCGACGAAATTTGGGAAAGATACGGTTCCAGCCCGGCTTTCGGCGGCTGGTATATGTCGCAGGAAATTGCCGGTAAAATTTCCTTCAACGTGGTCAAGTGTTTTCAGCAGGTTGGCCGGCATTGCCACGAGATCAGCGGTTTGCCGACTTTCATTTCTCCCGGCATCGAGGGGTGCAACACCGGCATCGCCCGGACTCCCTCGGCGGCGATCCGCCGCAAGATCGCCACTACCCCCGAACGCCACGAGAGCGAATGGGATTGGATCTTGGGCGAGATCGAGGGTGCAATAGATATCGTCTGCTTCCAAAACGCTCATGTCGATTTGGAAACCCAGATGGAAACCTTTATGGAGATCAACCATCGCCTCGCGCTCAAGCACGGTATGACCAGCTGGACGAATTTGGAAACCTTTGAGATCCTGATGAACCCGCATCCGCCGATCCGGCATCAGTCGTTGTTGATGAAACTGGAAGCGGCGAAACGGGTCGGGTTTTCCAAAGGTATCACCTTTGAGTTTTCGCACTATATGAGCCCCAATTCGGAGTTCGGTGCGGCGCGCAACCTCTACCGCCGCTACTGCGAAACCATGGGCATCAAATAAGGAAATTACCGATGGATAAACTCTTTGCCGGCGCCGCCAAGGTCGCCATTACCACCGAGCGCCGCGAGGTGGTCAACGACGACCTTTACGCTCGCGTTTTGGTGTTGAAAAATTCCGCCGAAACCGTGGTCGTCACCGCGCTCGACGCGGTGGCGATCGGCGGCATTGAGGAGATCCCCGACGATTTCCGCGACCGCTATCGCCAGGAACTCGCGGCTAAATACGGCATTAGGGCGAGCAACGTCTTGCTTTCGGCAAGTCATACGCACACCGCTCCCCCGATGCTCTGCGCGATCCCGGAGTTGCTCGATCGCCTGGTCAAGGCGGTGGGCGAAGCCTCGGCGCAGGCGGTGGAAGTCGCCGTGGGCGGCGCTTCGGGCAAAGAGGACACCATTACCCTCAACCGCACTTTGCGGATGAAAGACGGTTCGGGGTGGACGATGCGTCAGGCGCACCCCCTGCCGCCGGAAAAGGAGGTCGAAGCGATCGGACCCACCGATCCCGAAGTCGGCATCATCAAATTTGAGGCGGTGGCGGATCACTGCACCGTGGCGGTCGTATTCAATTTCGCCTGCCACCCGCTCATCGGCACCCCCTCGGGCAAGGTGACGGCGAACTATCCCGGCGTGGCGGCGCAGCTCATCGAGGAGTCGCTCGGCTTTGGCGCGGTCGCGCTCTTTTTGCAGGGGGCGGCGGGCAACATCAACGAGATCGCCTACAAGGATTACCGCTATCCCTACCACATGGAGTACAACGGCATGCGCTTGGCGTTCGCCGTGTTGCGCGAACTGCCGAAAGTGCAAACCTCACCCAATGCGCGCTTGGCGATGCTCCGCAAAAAGGTGGTGTTTCCCCGGCGGCAGGATATCCCCGGCAGAATTCAAAAGTTGCTCGCCGAACGGGAAAAACTTTTGGATGAATTCCGTTATAACGCGTTGGATTTCAAGACCTTCTTGCCGCTTTTGTGCCAGTATCTCATCGATCCGGAGCATCCGGACGATCCTTCCTATCGCTACTTGGACGCCGAGCGGCGCGGGGATACCCGCTACCGCGACTTGGATGCGCGCAATCGGCAACTGCTCGCCACTTATCAGGAAAATCTCGCCCGCATGGAAAAACTTTCCAAACTGGCGGACGACATCGCCACCAGTCGGCGGCACCTCAAAATCAATGAGGATTCCGGGGAAATTACGATCGACGGCGAAGTTTCCGGCCTCGTGATCGGCGACAACATCATTCTCGGTATGCCGGTCGAGCCGCTGGTCGAAGTCGGTCTGGAACTCAAGGAAAAATCGCCTTTCCGGCACACGTTGATCGCCGGCTTCAGTGACGGCTATATGCACTATGGTCCGGTGCCGCTCTACTACTCAATGGGCAGTTACGACACCACCGAGTGTTTCCTCGCCCCCGAGTGGCTCGACGTCTGCCGGGCGGCGCTGACCAAAATCCTGACGGATTTGAAATCCCCAACGGAGTAATAATTATGAGTATCGCCATTACTGCAGAAAAGGGCGGCGCGATCGACCGCATCGCCATTGACGGACGAAATTTCAACGCCTATCCGGGGCGGATTTGGACTTCGCCGGGGGTGGAACTTCAGGCGGAATGGGAAAACTGCGGCAAGTTTTACCGCTGTCGTTTCCGCATCACCCGCACCGCGGGTCGCCGGGAAGACGGCGCGGAAGTGCGCTTCCGCATCCCCTATGTGGAGGTGCAGTACCGGATGAAGGTCTGGGCGGCGCGTGACGGTTACCCCAAAAATTTGGTGGAAATCTGCGGCACCGACTTGGCTTATGGCGATGTCTGCTACGGCACGGTGCTGCCGCTGGTGTCGTTGCTCAACCCGACCGAAAAAATCGGTTTGACCATCGCCCGGAAGCCGGGGCGGCCGGGCGGCTCGCTCTCGTTTTTCTTTGACAGCTATCACAGCGACGGCATGGATATCCACTTGGCGAAGCTCGCCGTTTCGCCGGGCGAAACCGTGGAGCAGGAATTTTACTTCTTTGGGCACAGTGATTGCTGGCGACCGGGTTTGAAGCAGTACATTGAGCTTTTCCCGGAGTGTTTCGCCCCGCCGTTTGCCGCGATTCGCCAGTGGGGCGGGGCGTACGGCATCACCAACCCCTCGCAGGTGCCGGATTTCGATCCGGAATTCCGCCCCGATTGGGTCGAGGTGCACAACCACTTCCCTTACTACGGCGAGTACGCCCCCGAGACCCCGACTTGGGAAAGCGTAATTTTGCACGACTACCCCGAGCTTATCGGTACCGGGGACTACACTTTCAGCCGGGCGAGGATCAACGAACACATCGCGCACTTGCACCGCAACCACGTCCGCGCCATGCTCTATATTCAGGTCAACGGCGACGGCTTCATCCCGTTTGCGGAAAAATCTTTTCCCGAGTCGATCGCCCACGAGATCAACGGCAAAAACATGCCGACGTGGAAAGAGTGCTGTTTCCTCAATGGCGACCCGAGTTTGCCCTTTGGCAAGCACATTGACGCGATGATCGATCGCTTTATCGCCGCCTATAAGGATATCGACGGAGTCTTTCTCGATCAGCTTTGCTATCAGGCGTTCGACTACTCTCACAGCGACGGCAGGAGCGCCGACGACGGCCGGGAAATTTACGAGTATGGCGCAAGTTACGATGTGCACGTCAAAAAGCTCGCCGATATTTTGCACGGTCAGGGCAAGGCGATTTTAGCCAATGGGCCCTTTGATTTGGGGGCGTCGCGCTATGTTGACGCGGTGATGGCGGAGGGGTGTTCCGGCATTTCCAATACGCTCAAATACCTCTGCATCGACAAGCCGATGCTGGTGCACAGTTACACCGCCGATGTCACGCAGACGGAAAAGGGGTTGCGCAACTGCCTGCTTTCCGGGGCAGGGTGGTCATACGGCGGCTCCTCGCGCGAGTCGAAACTGCCGGAAATGTCGGCGGAAGTCGTTGACACTTTCCGGAATTATCTGCCGCTGGTGAAGTCGGTGTTCAACCACCGGATCTACCTCGATGCTGACCCGATCAAACTTTCCCCGGCGGAACCGGATGTGGTTTATGAAGTCTTTGATCTGCCGGAAGGCAAGGGGTGCATCGTCTCGCTCATCCAGACCGGATCGCGGCTCCACCCCCACGCCGAACTGAGATGCGACTTGCCCGGGGTGACCAAGGTGGAAAAAATGTTTTTGGGCGAAACCGAGTTTACCCCGGTTTCGGGCACCGAAGCGGTGGTCAAACTCCCGGATAACTTCCGCGCCGCGGTGGTGAAATTTGTGTGTGAGTAAGATGACTACCCTTTCGGAAAAAACTTTGACGCTCCGCGGCCGCCGGGTCGCTCCGGCGTCGCTCTACCCGGCGATGCGCGAAGTCGTAAAAACCCGGATCGGCGCCGATCTGCGCCCCGACGATGAACTATTCGTCAACTTCGGGGCGATCGATTCGCCGTTGCCGCACACCATGTTCGACAGCTACGACAGCGCGCCGGAAGAGTTGAATTTCCGCTGTTTCGTTTTGGAAAACCGCTATCTGCGGGCGGAATTCCTACCGGAAGTCGGCGGTCGGCTCTGGCGGCTCTGGGATAAGGAAAAAGCGCGGGACATCATCTACTACAACCCGGAGTTTCTGCCCTGCAATCTGGCGATCCGCAACGCTTGGGTAGCCGGCGGGATCGAGTACAATTTCGGGCGGCGCGGCCACGATGCGCAGACTTCGGATTCCCGCTTTGCCGCGCGGGTAGTCGCCGCCGACGGCACGCCGATACTGCGTTTTTACGAATTCAACCGCGATCGGGCGGTGCCGTTCCAAATGGATTTTTATCTGCCGGAAAATTCCCGCTTCCTCTACAACGTGGTGCGGGTGGTGAATCCCCACGCGGAAACGATCCCGATGTACTACTGGGCGAATATCGCGCTCGCCGAAACTCCCGATTGCCGGGTGCTGGTGCGCGCTCACGACGCCTACACCAACAACTATAACGAGGGGCACCACCAGCTTGCGCACGTCGCTTTGCCCGACGGCGAAGGCTTTGACGCCACCTTTCCCGCCCGCTTCCCGCACGCCCGCGACCATTTTTACCGGCTCGACCCCGGCGAACGCGAACTGGAAACCGTCGCCTACGCGGGGGATCGGCTTTTTGTGTTTGCTTCGACCGCCCGATTGGTCGGGCGCAAACTTTTGGTTTGGGGTGGTAATACCGGCGGGCGCCACTGGCAGAAAAAACTGGTCGGCGCCGGGTGCGAACCGTATATCGAAATCCAAGGCGGCTACACCCATACGCAAATGGAGTCTCGCCCCATGCCCCCCAGTACCGTGTGGGAGCATGTCGAAGCCTACGGCGAAGTTTCCGCCGACTACTCCGCGCTTTCCGGCGACTTTGAGTCGGCTTCGCTACTGGCGCGGGAAACGGTCTATCAGGCGTTGCCGGAAAGTGAGTTGGACAAGGTTTTGAATTTGGCGCGCGCCGACTTTTTAACGAAACCCGGGCAAGTGTTGCATCGCGGTTCGGGGTGGGGCGCGTTGGAAGTTTACCGCCGTTCTCACGGCGATCCCGGCAAGTTCTGGCCCGATCATCTGGATTTCGGCGATCTCGGCGCCGAGCAGGAGGCGTGGCGACGGCTTTTCGACGGCGAAAAAATCGGGGAAATACGCAACGGCTGCTATATGGTCCACCCGGCGATGCGGGAAGCGATTTTCGCCGATCCCGACCAGAAGCTGCACCGGGCGCTCAATTATTTTTACCTCGGCGACTACCCCGCCGCGCTCAATGCGTTGGGGGCGGTGCCTGCCGATGACGCGCTGGCGCTCTATGTGCGCGGCGAAATCGAATTTGCCGCCGGGCAGCTCCCGGAAGCGATGGCGGATATCTTTGCCGCCGCCGCCGTCGATTTGACCGATCCGTTTCTGATCAAAGAAGCGCTCAAACTGCTGGTCGCCGGCAAGGATTGGGCGCGGGGGGCGGAACTTTATCGGAAACTCCCGCCGAAACTTGCCGCTTTGCCCATGGTGAAATTCCTCTATGCGGCGATCCTCACCGGGCAGGATAAACTTGACGAGGCGGAAGAGGTTTTGCTCGCCGACGGCGGGTTGGATATTCCCGACATCCGCGAGGGGGAAAATTCGCTCTCGCACCTCTATCTGGAAATCCAACGCCGCCGTGGGATCGACCCGGAAAATTGCCCGGTGCCGCCGCAGCTTGACTTGCGAATGCGGGTCTGAAACGGGGAAAATATGCAAAATAAATGTTATTTGTGCAAATCGGTGGTTGTAAACTTATCGAAATAACGCTATATTATCGGCAAAAGTAGTCAACTTATAAATAAATTTATAACTCAATAACTCAAAAGTCGGCGAGCGGACGCGTTCGCCGGGAAAAACAGGGGAGGTCAATATGCCCAACGAAGTCGTTACCGCTGGTATCGTAGCAGGTGGTCTAACTGAAATCACTATCAACGATGTCACTTACTCCGGCACGTCGTACGCCACTATCGCGGCGGCGATGGGTGCCAACGCCGTTACCGCCGCTCAGGGCGGCACCGCGGCTCGTATCAATATGGGTACGGGCAAGACCGTGGTGATCGATGAGGTCACGATCTCCGGTCAGACTTCCGGCAACACCGGCGGCGCGGTTTATATGGTTGCCGGTACCTTTTCCGCTTTCAATTCGACTTTCAGCGGCAACCGCACCACCAACGGCAGCGGCGGCGCCATCCGTACCAACAACGCCAATGCGTATTTCCTGATCGACAACTGTACTTTCAGCGGCAACTCCGCCATTAGTACCTCGTATGAATGCGGTTACAATGACGGCGGCGCGATTTATGTCACCAGCGGCAGCGGTACGATCAGCAACTCGACTTTCTCGAACAACGCCGCCCGTAACGGTGCGGCAATTTCCTTCTACGGGTCCTATCTGCTTTTGGACAACGCGACCTTTACCGACAACACCTTGCAGACCGGTAGCGGCGTGATCTACATCGGCGGCGGTTCGGCGACGGTCAAGGATTGTACCTTTGGCGTTGGTCAGACCCTCTACGCCAACAACAAGCCGACCACGGTGACCGGTACGATCACTTCGGCTGCCGCTTGGCAGGGCGGCGGTTACATTTTCGATGACGTTGACTTGGTCTTCAACAATACCGAGGCTTTGAACTGGAATATCGGGTTGAGCGTCGGCGAGACCGGCGTGAATTCGATCGCTTTCAACGGTACCGGTCGGGTCACTTTCCGTAACACGGCGATGTTGGACATCACCCACGCGACGATCAAAGTGGCGGACGGCATCACCGGCGATGTGGTGGCGTATGTCAACGCCACCGCCGGGCAGACGGTGTACTATGGTAACCAGGTTGGTATCCTCAGCGATACTACCCTTAACACCGGTTTGGTCACCGACGACACCAAGCATGTGGCGGAAGTCTATGTCACCGGCGGTACCACGATTTCCGTCCGGAGAAGCGACAATGTTACGATCAACGGCACGGGCGGCAATTACAACAGCTTTGCCACTTACGCCGCCATGGCGACGGCGTACTCGACCTACACCGGTCAAGTCACCCTCAATGTCGCCACCACGTTGGGCGATATTACTATCAACAATGATTTCGTCAACAACAGTACGATCACCGTCAACGATACGCTGACGCTCGGCACCGGTTCGATCACCGGTGGCGCGATCAGCGTTGACGGCAGCGCTTTCAGCGTCGGCGATACCGTCATTGCCGATTACGATGCGGAAAAGATCACCAGCACGATCAGCGTCGGTACCGGCTACTACCTCTATGAGGATAGCGGCGATCTCAAGATCGGCGAAGCGGTTGCCGCCGGTATCGTCGCCGGCGGGGCGACGATGGTCGAGATCAACGGCACGGTTTACACCGGCAACTCCTACGCGACGATCAGCGCGGCGTTGAACGCCAACAGCATCGCCGCGGTCGAGGGCGGCACTCACGGCCGGGTCTACACCGCCAAGCAGGTGTACGCCAAGGATGCGCTCTTTACCGGCGCCAGCGGCAGTTACAGCGGCGGCGCTTTCCAGATCTCCACTGGCTCACTGATCTATCTGGAAAATTGTACGGTCGACAGCAACTCCTCGACCGGTACCGCGGGCGCGATGTTTGCCGCCGGGGGTACGATTATTTTGAACGGCAGTACGATCAGCAACAACACTTCGCCGGGCGTTGCCGGCATCCGTTTGAAAGACGGGGCGACGCTCTTTATTGACGACAGCGTTATCATCGACAACGTCTCCAGCGGTACCACCACGGCGGGCGGCGCTTTCTACTTTGAATCTACTGCCGCGGGCGGCACGATCAGCAACACCCTGATCAGCGGTCACAATGCCCGCTACGGCGGCGCCATTTACACCTATGCCGAATTGTTGCTGGATAATGTTACTTTCAGCGGCAACACCGCCACTGATTCCGGTAACGCCATCTACGCCTATGCTAGTATAACGATTAAAGATTGTACTTTCGGTGCCGGTCAGACTATTTACAATAATAATAAGAGTGTGACCTTCACCGGTACCCTCAGCATCGCCGACAGCCTCGGCGGTGGCGGCGCTGCCAACAGTTACCACTTGGACAACGTCAGCATCATTTTCAACAACACGGCGACTGCCAACTGGCAAAAGCCCTTCTCCATTGACAACAACGGTGTGGAAGCGGTTACTTTCAACGGCGCGACGGTGCAGTTCACCAGCCTCGACCTGAGCGCGGCGAATATCACCATTGCCGCTACCGCGAGCAGCACGGTCGCCACCGGCGTCACCCTGAGCGGCACCCAGAGCGTCATCTATGACGGCGTGGCGCGCGTGGTCAACACCGGTTTCGTCGGCAGCGATACCACCACGGTCAAGGCGGTTACTTACAGCAGCAACACGCTCGGTACCGCCACCGCTTCGACGCTGACCATCGACGGCGTGGGCGGTAGCTTTGACACTTTCGCCACTCTCGATGCGGCGATCTCCGCCTACGATACCTACACCGGTAACTACACGGTGGCGGCGGCGATCACCCTGAGCGGTGGCACCATTGATGAGGCGATCATCAACAACAGCACTATTACTATCGACGATACCCTCACGCTCGGCAGTGGCTCGATCACCGGCGGCGCGATCACCGTTGACGGCGCGAGCTTCGCGACCGGCGACACGGTCATCGCCGATTTCGATTCCACTCGGATCACCAGTACGATCAGTGTTGGCAGCGGCTACTTCCTCTATGAGGATAGCGGCGTCCTCAAGATCGGCACCGGTGACGTTGTCGCCGGCATCGTCGCCAACGGCGCCACCTTTGCCACGATCAACGGCGTGACCTACTACGGCAACTCCTATGACACCATTTCCGCGGCGTACTCGCAGAACTTGGTGGTCGCGGTCGACGGCGTCAACCAGACGGCGCGGCTTGCCTACGCCGCGTCGAATCGCACTCTGGCGCTCAAGGATTTGACGGTCACTAGCAGTGAAGTGGCTAGCCGCGGCGGCTTGATTGATCATACCAGCGGCACCTTCACCGCGGAAAATGTCCTCTTTACCGGCGGCAGTTCCTCCGGTACCGGCGCCGGTATTTACAACGGCGCAATGATGACCATCACCGGCAGTACGATCAGCGACAACCACGGCGAAAACGGTGCCGGTATTCGTTCCAACGGTGCCAACGCCAATCTCACCATTGTGGATACGGTCGTTGACGGCAACGTCGGCAAGGTCGGTGGTGGTGTCTACATTTCCGGCGGTACGGCAACGTTGACCAACGTGACGATCAGCAACAACACCGGTACCAGCGGCGGCGGTGTCTACAACAGCGCTACGTCGGTTTTCACCAACGTGTCGTTCAGTGGCAACACCGGTAGTGCCGGTACGGCGCTCTACAACGCCGGTACCCTGATCCTCAATGGAGTGACCTTCGGCGAAGGGCAGACGATCTACAACAACGCCGGTTCGATCACCTTGCAGGGTACGATCATCGCCGGTCAGATCAGCAGCAGTGCCGGTTCCACGTTGTATGCGGACGGGGCTTCGGTGATCTTCAACAACTCCGCGACCATTACCGTTCAGACCATTACGGATACCGGCGACGGGCTCCTTTCGGTGGCGTTCAACGGCGCCAAGGTCATCATGGGCAATCAGGATCTGAGCGGCGTGGCGGTTTCCGTCAACTGCACGCTCCCCACCAGTGGCAGTCTCCTGGTCGCCGAGTTGGTTTCGATGGATGATGATCAACAGGTCGTCGTCAACGGCAACACCGTGACCCTCAACGAGAGCTTCTTCGTTGACGAAGTCCGTTATGTCGCCACCGTGAGCGGTGCGGGCGCTTTCAGCATCAGCGTCGCCGGTACCCCGACGATCGTTTACATCGACAGCGACTACACCGGCACCGAGCCCGACTACGGTTACAGCAAGTTCGCCACGTTTGAAGAACTTTACACTACTTATGCCGACTACTCCGGCGAGGTTTCCGTCGTCGGCGGTACTTACAGCGGTACGAACTACGGCAACGGCGATGTCGAACTCGGCAACGTCACGATCACCGGCAAGTTCTTCGGTAATGAGCAGATCACCGGCGCGGGCACTTATTCCGCCAACAGCAGCG
>JAZTWK010000038.1:0-9284 GCA_045635865.1 Victivallaceae bacterium | reverse complement strand
GGCGACTCGCTCAATTTGGATCTCGGCGGCGGCACGCTGGATTCGGAGTGGACGATCCTTTCCGGCTCGGCGACGGCGGTCACCGGCTGGAATGGAGCGTTGACCGGCGGCGTGATTATCGGCGGCGAAAATGCGGTGTGGGATCGCGCGGCGCAGATGTATGTGAGCGACAGCTACAAACTCTACTGCGAGACCGACGGTTACACCGCGAGTTTGAAGGTGACGACGATCGCCTGAAGTCAAAAACAAATCGACCGGGAGGAGCGATCCTCCCGGTTTTTTATTTGAAGATCAGCGCGAGGAAGCCGGCGCCCAAAATCGCGACGCCGATGCCGAAAAAGATGATTTTCCAGCGGAAGTAGTAACTGGCGGGGCGAACACTGCCCCGGGCGAGCGATCTGCCCGCCAAGCGGTTGAAACTCCCGGTGTTGGCGTATTGACTGGCGACACTGCGCCGACTGCGCGGCAGCGGTTTCGTCATACTAAATGCCGGGGATGAACTTTTCATTCCCCTTGAATGCGCAAATGGTTTCGACCAGGATGTCCACCGCCGCTTCCGCATCGCGCAGGTCGCAGATCTCCACCGGCGAGTGCATGTAGCGGTTGGGAATGCTCAAAAGCGCCGTCGCCACGCCGGAGCGGTTGAGCTGGATCCGGGCGGCATCGGTGCCGCCGGACGCCCGGTGCGCCGCGCTTTCCTGATAGGGGAGCTTATGTTTTTTCGCCACCTTGCGGATGAATTCGCCCAGCACCACGTTGTTGTCGCAACTGCGGGTCAACTCCGGCCCTTTGCCCAACTGGACGTCGCCCAATTTCTTTTTGGGGATGTCCGGCAGGTCGGTCGCAAACCCCACGTCGAGCACGAACGCCACCGCCGGATCGATGCCGAAAGCACTGGTCGCGGAACCCCGCAAACCGACTTCTTCCTGCACCGTGCCGACGCCGTAAACGGCGACGTTGAGCTTGCGCTTGGCGAGTCGCCGCATCACTTCCGCCACCACAAAGGCGCCGATCTTGTCATCGGTACCCTTGGAAAAGAACCGATGTTTGCCCAACATCTGGAAGTTGGAGCGCACCGCCACCGGATCGCCGATCGCCACGAGCTTTTCCGCTTCGGCGCGGCTCTCCGCCCCGATATCGATCCACATATCCTCGAGTTCGATCGCCTTTTCCCGTTCGGCGGTCGAGAGCAAATGGATCGGCTTCTTGCCGATCACGCCCCGTACCCGGCCCTTGGCGGTCAGGATATCCACCTCGGTCGAGGGCACGTTGAGCTTGTCGATCCCCCCGTTGGGGCGGAAGTAAAGCAGACCCTCGTCCGAGATATAGACGATCTGGAAACCGATCTCGTCGTAGTGACCGGCGAGCATCACCCGCATCGGCGCGCCGGAATTGAGCACGGCGATCGAGTTGCCCAGCACGTCGGCGGAAACTTCGCAACAGTCGGCAAGATACTCGCGGAAGCATTTTGCCGCTTCCACTTCGTAACCCGAAGGACTCGAGCAGTTGAGAAAAGTTTCCAGAAAATTCCGACTCTTGCGGTCAAACATGGCGAAACCCCCGGATTTTAGCGGTTTTCGAGCGCGAACTTTTTCATGAAGTCGATCAGCGCGTCGATGCCCTCGATCGGCATGGCGTTGTAGATGCTGGCGCGGCAACCGCCGACCAACCGGTGACCTTTGAGCTCGGTCAGCCCCACCGCCTTGGCTTCGGCGACGAACTTCGCATCCAACTCATCGCTGGGAGTGCGGAAAACGACGTTCATCCGCGACCGATCCGCCTTGGCGACCGGGGTGCGGTAGAATTCTTCCGAATCAAGGAAGTCATAGAGTTTCGCCGCTTTGGCGTTGTTGAGCTTTTCGACGCCCGCGATGCCGCCGTGCGCCTTGATCCAGTCGGTGACCAGACCGAGAATGTAAATGGCAAAGGTCGGCGGGGTGTTGAACATCGAACCGTTGTCAATGTAGGTGCTGTAACGGAGCATGGTCGGCACTTTGCTGTTGTCGGTGCGCTCCGCCAAAGCCTTTTTCATCACCACCAGCGCCACGCCGCTGGGGCCGAGGTTTTTCTGCGCGCCGGCGTAGATCAGATCGAATTTCTGCGCGTCAAAGGTGCGCGACATGATGTCGCTGGACATATCCGCGATCAGCGGCACGCCCGCCGGAGCGGTCGGCAACACCTGATACTGCGAACCGGCGACCGTGTTGTTGCTGGTGATGTGCAAATAAGCCGCGCCCGGAGTCTGCTTCCACTCGGAAATGGCGGGAATGTGATCATATTTTTGCTCGCGGCTCGACGCGACGATGTTGGCGGTGCCGAACATCGCGGCTTCCTTTGCCGCCTTGTTGCTCCACACGCCGGTATCGACGTAGTCGGCGGTGCCGCCGTTGAGCAGGTTCATCGGGATCATCGCAAACTGCATGCTCGCGCCGCCCTGGATGAAAAGCACCGCGTAGTCGTCGCCGAGCCCGAGCAGCTCGCGGACATTCGCTTCGGCGTGGTCGATCACCGGCTGAAAGTATTTGCCCCGGTGCGACAACTCCATGATGCCGCTGCCGCTACCGGCAAAGTTGGTGAATTCCGCTTGCGCTTTGGCCATGACTTCCGTCGGCAACATCGCCGGCCCGGCAGCAAAATTGTAGATCTTCATACTCGCTTGTCCTTTGAAATTTGGAGGTTAGTGATCATTTAATATAAAAATAATATACACCCAAATCGCCGGATTTTCAATCGGCAACCGGCGGTTACGGCGCAAGATAATGCAATATCGTGTCGATCGTGCCGGCGCCGAGCACGGCGATCACTCCGGGTACGGGCAGATCGGCGCTCGCCGCGGCGGCGATCTCCGCCCAGCTGCCGGGGCAGTAACGCGCCCCGGGTATCGCCTGCGCCAGTTCCGCGCCGCATACTTTGCCGCTTTCGCTCCACGCGGCGAAAACCGGGGTGACGATCACGCTGTCGGCGGTGGATAAGATCGCGGCAAAGTCGGCAAAGTACTTTTCCAGTCGGGCGTAGCGGTGAGGTTGGAAAACGACCCGCAAATGGTGGTGCGGATATTTCTGGCGAATCAGCGCCAAACTGGCGGCGACTTCCTTGGGGTGGTGGGCGTAGTCTTCGATCACCACGCGTTGCCCCGTCGCCGCGGCGACGTGCATCCGGCGCAACACGCCGGGGAAATCCGCGACCGCTTCCGTCGCCGCGGCGAAGTCGGCGCCCAATTTCACCGCCGCCGCCACCGCGAGCTGGGCGTTGACCGCCTGAAAGCCGGAAAAGCCGGCGAAATCTCCCGGCGGATCGGCGAGAAAGTCAACTCGCGCGTGCGCCGAAAATAGTTGTCGGCACTCGGGCGAGTCGCCGCAAAGCAGGTGTTGGGAGTTGCGGGCAAAGGTGCGGAAATTTTCCGCCAGTTGCGCCTCGCCGCCGACGCTCCAGGCGTGGTCGCTGTCAAAATTGGGCACGATGCCCAAGTAGGGTTTCAGCAACGTATGAGTGGCGTCGGATTCGTCGGCTTCAGTGAGGAAAAGATCGTCACTGCCGCCGGGGGCGTGATCCGGTTCGCCGTAAACCTTGGCGCCGATCAGATAGGCGGGGGCGAAGTCCAGTTTGGTCAAAATATGCGCGAGCATCGCGGTTATGGAGCTTTTGCCGTGCGAACCGGAAACCGCGAGCACGCGGCGATAGAGTTTCGACAACTCCGCCAGCATTTCGCCGCGCCGCAGTTGGGGCAACCGGCGCCGGGCGCCTTCCTGACGCTCCGGATTGTCGGCGGGGATCGCCGAGGAATAGACGAGCAGTTCCGCTTCGGCGGGAACGTGCTCCGCCGCATGACCGAGGTGGACGGCGATCCCCAATTTTTGCAGGCGATCGGTGTTGGCGTTGCCACACTCGTCCGAACCGGTGATCGTCCGCCCCTTTTGGTGCAACAATGCCGCCAGCGGAGCCATGCCCGCACCGCCGATGCCGACAAAATGCAAGTGGCGGGGGATCATTTTTCGCTGAACTGGGTGTCGTGGAGCCGGCGATAGATGCCGTTGAGTTTGAGCAACTCCTCGTGGGTGCCGGATTCAACGATGTCGCCCTTATCCAAGACGAGGATGAGATCGGCGTTGCGAATGGTCGAGAGGCGGTGCGCAATGGCGAAAACCGTCCGGTTCGCCATCACCTGATTGAGCGCCTGCTGCACCAGCTTTTCGGTGACGGTGTCGAGCGCGCTCGTCGCTTCGTCGAGGATCAGAATCGGCGGATTGTGGAGGATCGCCCGGGCGATCGCCACCCGCTGTTTTTCGCCGCCGGAAAGTTTGAAACCCTTTTCGCCGACCACGGTATCGTAGCCGTCGCTGTGATGCCCGCCGGTGATGAATTCATGGGCGTTTGCCAATTTGGCGGCGGCGATGATCTCCTCGCGGGTGGCGTCGGGCGTGCCGTAGGCGATGTTTGCCGCGATCGTGGTGTTGAAAAGGATCGGCTCCTGCGTCACGACCCCGATGTTTTTGCGCAGGGAACCTATGGTGTAATCGCGGACGTCCACGCCGTCGATCAGCACTTTGCCGCCGGTGACGTCGTAGAAGCGGGCGATCAGGTTGGCGATCGTCGTCTTGCCCGAACCGGTTTCGCCGACTACCGCGATGGTCTGCCCCCGCTTGATCTCAAAAGAGACGTCGCGGAGCACGTCGCGCTCACCGTAGTTGAACGACACATGATCGAGCCGGATGGAATCGCGGAATTCGCCCATTTCCCGGGCGTCGGCTTTTTCCGGCAAGCTCCAGTCGTCGTCGAGCATCTCAAAGAAACGATCCGCCGCCGCCATCGACCGCTGGATCATCACGATCGCCTTGGAAAAGTCGCGCATCGGCCGCGCGGCGAGAAACGCCGGCGCGAGCAACGCCATAAGTTCGGTGATCGTGATCCCGTCGCTGTAAGCGTAGATCATAAAGATCAAAATGGCGAAGACCGAGACGAATTCCATCAAAGGCGACATCAGCTGTTGCAGCTTGATGCCGCGGAAAATCTGCCGCAGATAATCGAGATTGGACTTGTGGAAAAGCTCGATCTCGTACGTTTCGGTATGGCACGCCTTGACCACCTTGATGCCCGAAAAGGTTTCGTGCATCCGGGAGATCACCATGGCGATCTTGGCGAAACTGCCGCGGTAAATGTGGCGGATCTTTCTGCCGAGGATGCGGATCGGGAAAAAGATCAGCGGCATGCCGACGAAAAGAATGATCGCCAGCGCGTAGCTGTTGTTTTCCTTGCAGGCGATCAATATCGCGCCGATGCAGGCGATGATCTGGATCGGGGCGGAAGTCAACTCTTCAATGGAGTGGGAAACCGAGTCTTCCAACGCCTGGGTATCGTTGGTGCAACGGCTGAGCATTTGCCCGATATCCATATTGCCGTAGTACGCCAACGACTGATTGGTCAAACGCGAAAAGAGCGTCTCGCGCAGATCCGCCACCACGTGCGCCCCCGCCCGGCGGGTGAGCACGCCGTTGAGGTATTTCGCCAGACACTTGAACAGCCACGCCACGATCATTACGATCGAGTAGATCGCGAACAACTGCCACGCGACCTTGCCGTCGACGCCGACGATATCGAAAGAGTAGTGGACGGGATATTTGACGGTGACGGTATTATCGACGATCTCGCAGGGCAAATGGAAATCCCGGATCGTCTTTTTCGCCTGCTTGATCAGCTTGGTCAACTCCGGATCGTCGTCTTGGGGATGCAAAATGCTATCCACCGCGGCGATCTGCTCGTCGTGGGACAGACCGGGTTTATCCAGCGCCGCCACGATCTCCTGCACGTTGCGGTCGGTCGGGCGAGCGGTCGCCCCGACGTTGCTTTCCGCCAAACTCATCAGCTTGGGGATGAAAAGCATCGCGACAAAGAGCGAACCGCCGACCAGCATGCCGCATAAAATGCCGACCGTCAGCATTTTCCAATAGGGCTTGGCGTAGGAAAGCAGCCGCCAATAGCTTTGCAGCGTGCCGGTGCCGAGCTCCTCGTGGTGGTGGTGTCCCATTAAGTAGCCTTAACAGAAGAAGTTTTTGATCGTTTCGACGACGTATTCGCGCTGCTCGCGGGTGCATTCGCCGTAGATCGGCAACGCCAGCACTTCGGAGCACGCCTTTTCCGCCTGCGGATAATCGCCGGCTTTGCCGCCGAGCGAAGCGAAGCAGGGCTGCAGGTGCAACGACAGCGGATAGTAGATCGCACAGCCGACGCCGTGATCGAGCAGATATTGCCGGAGCGCGTCGCGCTTGCCGCCGGCGACCCGGATGCAGTACTGATTGTAGATGTGGCGCACCGGGTAGCTCGCGCACTCGGGCAAAGTTATCTTGCCGTCGGTAAGATTTGCGGCGGTGAACATTTCTTTATACTCCGCCGCGTTTTTCTGGCGGGCGGCGCTCCACGAGTCGAGGTAGGGCAGTTTCACCGACAGCACCGCCGCCTGCAGCGCGTCGAGCCGGAAGTTGCCGCCGACGTATTCGTGGAAATAAGTCTTGCTCTGACCGTGGTTGCGCAACACCTTGACCTTGGCGCCCTTGGCGGCGTCGCGGCAGGAGACCGCACCACCGTCGCCGAAGCAACCCAAATTCTTGCTCGGGAAGAAGCTGAAAGCGCCGTAGTCGCCGATCGAACCGACCCGCTTGCCGCGATATTCGGCGCCGATCGCCTGGCAGGCGTCTTCGATCACCACGAGATCGTGCTGTTGGGCGATCGCCATAATGGGATCCATATCCGCCGCCTGACCGAAAAGGTGGACCGGAATGATCACTTTGGTGCGGGGAGTGACCTTTTCCGCGATCTTGGCGGGATCGATGTTGAAAGTTACCGGGTCGATGTCGGCGAAAACCGGCTTGGCGCCCACCCGGACGATCGCCCCCACGGTGGCGAAAAAGGTGAAAGGCGAAGTGATGACTTCATCGCCGGGACCGATATTTTCCGCCATGAGCGCGACGATCAGCGCATCCGAACCGCTGGTGACGCCGACGGCGCTGGCGGTGTGGCAATACTCCGCCATTTGCTTCTCAAATTTTTCCACGTTGGGGCCGAGGATGAAGTATTGGGATTCGCAGATATCCGCGAGGATCGGCATGATCTCCGATTTGAAACTCTGGAACTGAGCCTTGAGGTCGAGCAGGGGTACTTGCATAAAAAACTCCTTGACGAAAATGTTGGCGATAAAGTCCTAATACGCTTAATATAGCACGCGGGGGGTGAAAATGCACCCCCCGTTGTTAAAAAATCACGGTTTTTCCGGCGTTGCCGGGGCAGGAGCGGGTTCGGAAGTCGGCGCTGGCGTTGTGGTTTCCAGCTTCGCCGGAGCTTCCGCCACCGGGGTCGCCGCGGCCTTTTGGGCTTGCCGCCGACGCAGGAAACCGAGTACTCCCGCCCCGATCAAGGCGAGGATCAACACGAAAATCAGAATTTTGCGCAGTACCGAGTGGCGATATTCCGCCATCGCCTGCGGGGGCAGGGGCGGTCTCTTGGTGAATACCGCACCTAATTTGCGGGATAAGCGCATCGGGTGGTTGACCGCATTACCCGCCGCTTCGAGGAAACGGCCGAGGTCGCGATAGTAGAGTTTGACCAAGGCGATCACCACCGACGGGCCGCCGAAAACGACGATGATCCCCAGGATCACGCTCAAAATGCACCAGATGGAAACATTGCTCACCGTTTTGGCGATGAATGCCGCGGCACTGCCGATCGCGGCGATGCCGATGCCGCCGCCCATCATCAGCATCGGCAAGCCGCCCATGCCGCCGTTGGCGGGCGCTCCGGACGAAGCGGGGGCGAGGTTGCCCGAGGCGATGTCTTTTTCCAGTTGCTGTTGCGCCTTGGAGGTGCGGGCGCTGAAAAGTTTATCGGTTTGCGTGGCGATCATGTTGCCGAAGCGGCGGAACGGACTCTTGAGGGCCTCGGCGATCGACACCGGCTGTTCCACGAAGTCGATGATCTTGGCGTCGTACTCCTGATTTTCCGGGTCGAAAAAGATCCCCCGCTTGCCGATGAAAAGCCGCTGCATCTGCCCGGAAGTGATCGCCACCGCCATCGTTTTGATCTTGGGCGCGGCATCCGTGCCGAAATTGACGTCAATGTAGGCGATGCAGATGTTGCTGCCCTGCACGATGCGTTTGTGCTCGGCGCGGTCGGTCACCGGAGTAATGAGCGACAAATGGCGGCCGTCCATGACCAGTTTGCCGGTTTGGAGCAACGAGACCTTGGCGGGGGTGAAAAGATCCGCCAGCGAGACGAAGTTGCGGACGAATTCGATCATGCCCCGCTGGAGCAACAAGAGTTTGCACAACAGCCTGAGCCCGTTGGGCAACAGTGCCAACTCGGAATTGGTCTGGATCGCCGATTCCAGCGCCTCGAAACCCTTGCCGGAAGCATAGTTTTGCAGTTGATCTTCCGGCAACTCCGCCAACAGTTCGGCGCCGGGAACCGCGCGGGCGCACCAGTCGCGGTACGCCGCGAGATCCGCGCGCAACTTTTGCCAGATATCCCGTGTGAATTTGCCGTCGGCAAGCCGCGACTGCAGGGGGGATATCCCCCACAGCGCAAGGAGTTTGCCGCGGTAGCGGGGGTGGATGGGCGCATTCAGATCCAACGCGCCGTCGGCGCGCGCCGGGGCGAGCGAAAGTTTATCCAACGCCTGGGCGATACTGCCGGAATCCAACGGATCGGCGGAAAGATCCCGCTTGACCGGGCGGTCGGGGTCGCTATCCAAAAAGTTGATCGTTTCGCAGTTGAGGAAATACTCCTCCACTGCCGGGTCGAGTTCCTCGACGGCGGCGGAGATCGCCGCGGTATCGGCGCCGAAGGGGAAAATTTCCGCCGCGCGGGAAACTTTTTCCGCTTCGTGGGCGAGATAGAGCGCCACCTGCTCCTGAAACTTGGCGACGTCATCCCGGTTGATGCCGGCTTTGGCAAAGAATTTGCCGATCCTTTCGATCAATGCGGCGCACTCCGGATCATCCGTATCCGCCGTGGTGACGATGCCGTCTTGCCGCTGACCGACGTTTTCGCGCAGATTGGGGTCGCTTTCCAAATCCGCCAGCGTGATCCGGTCGGCGCCGGTTTTGCCGAGTTTGGCGAGCAGATTTTCCGCCGCGAGACGGATGATCGGCGTGTCGGGATTATTGGGATCAAGCGAAGCAAAGGCAAGCTCATCCGACTGGGCGTCGATGCCGCTGCCGTCGATCAGGTGATCGAGCAGGAAACGGATCGCCCCCCGCACTTCGTCGGTACGGATCCGGCCGTTGCCGTCGCCGTCG